>JAUYKV010000059.1 GCA_030699825.1 Pseudomonas sp.
AACCTTGTGGGAGGGGCTTTAGCCGCGAAACATTGTCAGTGTTTCGAAGATTTTCGCGGATGAAACGCAACGCCGCCCGGCCGCTCCTACAAAAACGTTATCTCTCATGCAACAAATAACGGGTACATCGCCTTTTTATTCCTGCGGAAAAACGGACCAACGGCTGAACGTCGCCTGAAGCGCTTTCTATACTTGAATCCCAGCCATTTAAAGGAGCGCCACCATGCGCCGTCTAGCCGCCTTCTTCACCATGGCACTGCTCAGCACCTCGCTGTGGGCTTCGCAATGCCCAGCAGATATGGCAAAAATCGACGCCATGCTACAGAGCAACCCACCTAGTGACGCTGCCGTGCTGGCACAAGTGCAAGAACTCCGCAGCGAAGGCGAAGATCTGCACAACGCGGGCAACCACAGTCAGTCAGTGCAAGTGCTCGGCGAAGCCCTGCAGTTGCTCGAGGCCAGCGAATAGGCCACCCGTTATAGAAGTCACCGCCCCTGGCCCAGCAGGCTCAGGGCCAGCCGGCGTACCTGAGCCAGGTCGATAGGCTTGGCCAGACAGGCTTGTGCGCCGCGCTGGCGCGCCTCGCCAAACACGGCCTCATCGGCTGTCGCACTGATGACCAGCACCGGTACCGCGCGCAAACGTGGATCGCGGCGCATGGCATCCAGCACCTGCAAGCCGTCGCCGTCGGGCAAGTCCAGATCGAGCAACAGCAGGGTCGGCGTGTAGCTCTCCAGTTCGGCCAGCGCCCGCTGCACCGAACCAGCCCCGCGCACGTCGGCGAACTCGCGTAGCGCTTCCTGCATCACCTTGACACAGACCGGGTGATCCTCGACGCACAGTACTTCGGCCTTAGGTTTCGGCGCCAGCGCCTCGAGCGGTGGCGCAGCAGCGGCGGCGGCGGCCATCTCTGGCGCAGCGGCGCCGGGCAGGTCGATCCAGAAACGGCTGCCACTGCCGAGGGTGCTGCGAAAACCCATATCGCCGTCCATCAAGCTGGCCAGCTCGCGACACAACACCAAGCCGATGCCGGTACCGGGAATGCTCGAGTTTTCTCGCCCCAGACGCTGGAAAGGCTGAAACAACTGGGCCTGCTGCTCGGGGGTCAAGCCCGACCCGCTGTCCTCGACCCACAGGCGTACGCAGTCCGGGCGTACTTCATAGCCCAGGCTGATCAGGCCCTGCGGGCTGTTGTACTTGATCGCGTTGGACAGCAGATTGAGCATCACCTGACGCAGGCGACGCAGATCGGCCTGCACATACAAGCCTGCATCGATCTCCGCCAGCACCTGCAACTGCAGGCGCCGTTGCTGGACTTCCGGCAGTTCCAGCTCCGCGCAGCCATTGAGCAACGCGCCGACTTCCACCGCCTGCAATTGCAACTGCTGACGGCGACTCTCGATGCTCGACAGATCGAGAATGTCATCGACCAACGCCGTCAGGTGGCGACTGGCGTTAACGATCTCGCGGGCATAATCCGCTTCCTGCTGGGCCTGCGGCTTGCCTTGCGCCTCCATCTCGATCAACTGGCCAAAGCCATAAATGGCGTTCAGCGGTGTGCGCAACTCATGACTCATACTCGACAGAAAGCGGCTCTTGGCCTGGCTGGCAGACTGGGCTTGCAGGCTGGCTCGGCGCAACTCCTCCTGCACCTGCTTGAGCCGGGTAATGTCGACATGGGTACCGGCGATGCGCAAGATTCCGCCGTCGCCATCGTACTCGAGAACCTTGCCGCGGCTGAGCAGCCATATGTACTCGCCGCCAGCATCGGCATAACGGTACTCCGCCTCGAACTGATCCTCGCCACTGACCGCGAATAACTGACGCAGATGGCGGATGCGCTCCAGGTCGTCGGGGTGCACGCGCAGGTTGTACTCCGTGAAGCTCATGCACTCGGTTCTCAGACCGAAACGCTTGACGAAGTGGTCACTGACCTTGATCGTCATGTTCGGCGCATCCACCTCCCACAGGCTCTCAGTGGTGCTTTCCAGCACCAACTGCAGGATCCGCTGCGCCTCATGCCGTTCGATGTCGCTGGCCTGCAACTGCTCACCGGTCTGCTGCACGGCCTGGGCCATGCTGCCTAACTCGGCGATCTGGCTGGACGGCGCGCTGGGGTGGTAATCACCCTGACCGAGCCGGCGCATCATGCCGACGATACCGGCGATCGGCTGAGCCAGTTGATCGCTCAAGTGCCGCGAGCGCAGCCACATCCAGGCAAAAAACAGCAGATAGAACACGCCCAGGCCGACGATCAACCAATAGCCGATCTGCAAGTAGCGCTCGGCCAGGCTGTTGGTCTCCCTGAAAATATCCTCTTCATCGACCACCAGCAGCAGGCGCCAGCCGGTTTGCGGAATCTCGCTCCAGGCCACCAGTTGCTGGCGCCCACCGAGCATGACCTGCTGCACACGGCCCTGACCGGACGCCATGGCCTGCAACAGCGGCTGCATGCCGGCATGCGAGCCAAGGTTGAAATCCGCCGGCTTGAGCACCTCGCGGCGCACCGCCTCGGCATAGGAGTACTCGGTGAGTTCGCGTAGCGCAAAATCCTCCTCACCGGCCTGCGGCAGCGCCATGATGTTGTTGTCACGGCTGACCAACATGGCATAGCCCTGCCAAGGCACATCCAGCTCGCCGATCTCACTGAGCATCTGACCCACGGTGATATCCAGGCCGACCACCCCCTCTAGGAAGTCGCCGCGATACACCGGCGCCACCGCCGACATCATCCAGCCCTGCCCGGCCGGATCGAGATAGACATCGGTCCACACCACTCCGCGCTTGGGATTGTGTCGGGCGTCGGCCAGATAATAGAAGTTGTAATCGGGTATCACCATGTCATGGGGATACTGCTCGGGCGTCATGAAAAACGGATAAATCCGGTTATAGCTGTCCCAGCTGTTGAAATAGAGCGCGCTGACCAGCGGGTTGGCGTCGCGGATCGAACGCATCAGCGGATCGACTTGCGACAAGCGCATGGCCTTGACGTGATCCTGCTGTGGCAGCGGCGTGCTGTTGGCGTAGAACGACGCGGCACGGCCGTCGTCGCTACGGCTGTAAAACACCCCATTAGGGGTCGAAACATGTCGCTGGCGTTCCAGCTCATCGGGCTGGAAGCCGGTGTTCTGCAGTGCATGCCTCGCCCCATCGCGAAAAATCCGCACCTGCGCCTCGACCGCGCGCAACCGGCCGTCGATCACCTGCCCCTCGCGCGCCACCGCCGTGGACAAATCCTCCAGGGCACTCTGCTGCAAATGACCGATTTGCGCATCGCGAATGGCTGCATTGCTCAGCAAATACACGGTGATCAACACCGTCTCCACCAGGATCAGCGGAATCAAGGCACTCTGCACAAAGGCGCGCCAAATCCACTGGCGCACGGGGTAACGCGATACTCGCGGCATAATTCAGGTCTCTTCCCAAAGACATTGCACCCACTGCAAGCCGCAATCATAGCTGCACATGGCCTGCCGCGTCGGCCTGATAATTGGCCTGTCGACGCTACGGAACCTTTGCCGTACACTAGCCCTTCAAGTTTCAAGCAACACAGTTTTGGGGCCGATTAGGATTCGACGCCGGTAGCAAAACTCGAGGGGCATGCCGAGTTGGTAACAGAACTCGTAAATAAACTGTTGCAAACCTCCATAATTGCCAATGATGACAATTACGGTGCTCAACTAGCTGCGTAA
>JAUYKV010000061.1 GCA_030699825.1 Pseudomonas sp.
CGTAGGCCTCACTGCTACCTGCAGCTGCGGTAACGTGATCGAAACTCGCTCCACCCTGGGCAAGCCGATGAGCCTGGACGTGTGCAACGAATGCCACCCGTTCTACACCGGCAAGCAGAAAATGCTGGATACCGGCGGCCGCGTTGATCGCTTCAAGCAGCGTTTCGGCATGTTCGGCGCCAAGCAGTAAGTTTGCGCGCAGCGACGGGTGCCCTGATGGGCGGTTCCTCGCTAGTGAAAAAGGCGTCCCTGGTGGGCGCCTTTTTTATGTCCGTGTTTTACCTGGCATCCGTTCAGGCGTTGTGTCCGGCGCCCGACAAATTGCCGAGCGTCAAGGTCCAACGGGTCGTTGATGGCGACACCCTGCGCCTGCAAGATGGCCGCAGTGTGCGCTTGATCGGTCTGAACAGCCCCGAACTCGGGCGTCAGGGGCGCAGTGCCGAGCCCTTGGCCGAGGCTGCGCGCAAACGCTTGCGCGAGTTGGTGGCGGCCAATGATGGGCGTGTCGGCTTGCAACTTGGCCGTGAACCGAAGGATCACTACGGGCGCACCCTGGCCCATGCCTACGACGCCAAGGGGCGTAACCTCGAAGCGCAACTGTTGGCCGAGGGATTGGGCTATCT
The DNA here is from genome assembly GCA_030699825.1 of Pseudomonas sp. Lineage (GTDB taxonomy): Bacteria > Pseudomonadota > Gammaproteobacteria > Pseudomonadales > Pseudomonadaceae > Aquipseudomonas. The sequence continues at coordinate 624 of JAUYKV010000061.1, forward strand.
GGTGGCGATTGCGCCCAACGTGGCGCTGGTCGAGTGCCAGCAAGCGGCCGAGCGGCTGGCGCGGCAGTCGCGCGTCGGCCTCTGGCGACGCTCGCCGGTACAAACGCCCGGACAGTTGAGCCGCGGTGGTTTTGCCCTGATCGAGGGGCGGGTCGAACGGGTCGAGCACAATCGCGGTGGGGTTTGGCTGGAGCTGGGTGCTTCGTTGGTCCTGCGTGTGCCACCACAGGCACTGGAGGGCTTCGATCTCCGTCGACTGCACAGCTTGGCTGGACGCCGGGTCGAAGTCCGGGGCTGGGTGATTGACCGCGCCCGCCGCGCAGGGGTAAAACCGGGGCAGGCACGCTGGATGTTGCCCGTGACCCATGAATCGATGCTGGAGGTGCTGCCATGAGCCTGCGTTATTTGGCGCTAGGGCTGCTGGTGCTCGGGCAGCTGAGCGGTTGTGCGGTCAACCCGGCTACCGGGCGCAGCAATTTCGTGATGATGAGTGAGCAGCAGGAACTGGATCTCGGTCGACGCTACAGCCAGGAAATCCTCAAGCAATACCCCCGTTATGCCGACGAGAAACTGCAGGCTTATGTCCAGCAGGTCGGCGAGCGAGTGGCCAGGCACAGTCATCGCAACCAGCTCGATTACCAATTCACCGTGGTCGACAGCCCGGATATCAACGCCTTCGCCCTGCCGGGCGGGCATATCTATATTCACCGTGGGCTGCTCGCCTATCTCAATTCGGAAGCCGAGCTGGCTGCGGTGTTGGGGCACGAGGTCGGCCATGTCACCGCGCGGCACGGCGTGCAGCAGCAAAGTCAGTCGAGCGCCTGGGGTATTCTTGGTCAGGCGCTGGCTATCGGCACCGGGGTCGGTGCGGCGGCCGACCTGACCAGTGTCCTCGGTAGCGCCTTCGTGCGTGGCTATGGCCGTGACATGGAGCTGGAGGCCGATGGTTTGGGTGCCCAGTATCTGGCGCGCAGCGGCTATGACCCGCAGGCGATGATCGAAGTGGTCAAGGTGCTGAAAAATCAGGAAGACTTCGCTCGTGAACAGGCGGCCAAGCGTGGTCAGGCGCAGCCGGCGGGCGGCTATCACGGCGTATTCGATACCCATCCGGATAATGATCGGCGTCTGCAGCAGGTTCTGGGGCCGGCGCGGGCGCTGGCAACCGGGCAGCAGGAAATCAATCGCGAGACCTTTATCAAGCATCTGAATGGGCTGCCATTTGGCGATTCCGCCGCCAGCGGTGTGCGCCGGGGTCAGCACTTCTACCATGCCGAGCTGGACTTTACCCTGGAGTTCCCGCAAGGCTGGAGCATGGTCAATCGGCCGGATGCGTTGATCGGTCATAGTGCCGATCAGCAGGCCTTTATCGCCATGACCCAGCAGGCCAATCCACAGCGCCTCTCTGCGGCTCGACTGCTGCGTCAGCGCGTCGGCGGGCAGCGCCTGCAGGCCGAGAGCGAGTGGCGTCAGGCCGGGTGGTCGGGCTACAGCGCCATCATCCCCGGTACTGCCGCCAAGCGTGTCGCGGTGCTGCTGCACGAACAGCGGGCTTACCTGTTTGTTGCGGCGGTGCGCGGGCGCACGTCGCTGGACGCCCACGATGACAGTTTTCTCAAGGTGATCAAGAGTTTGCGTCCGCTTGCCGCGGCCGAGCGGCGCCTGGCAGAGCCTCTGCGACTGCATCTGGTCAAGGCGCGAAGCGGGCAGGGCATGGCGGCGCTGGCCAGACAAAGCAAGTTGCCGGGCGATGCCCAGGCGACCTTGCGTCTGCTCAATAATCTCTATCCCGCAGGTGAGCCGGCCCCTGGCAGCTGGCTCAAGGTCGTGCGTTAGTCACGTCATCCGGGCAAGGCGCAACAGTCTTGTGCAGGTGTATACAACTTGCGTATCCTCGGCCGCCTGTCTGTTCAACAGCCAAAAAAGCGGAAATGCCCCTATGTCTGATCTGAAAACCGCCGCTCTCGAATATCATGCCAAGCCCCGTCCGGGTAAGCTGAGCGTCGAGCTGACCAAGCCCACTGCCACTGCCCGCGACCTGGCGCTGGCTTACAGCCCGGGTGTTGCCGAGCCTGTGCGTGAAATCGCCCGTGACCCTGAATTGGCTTACCGCTATACCGGTAAGGGCAATCTGGTCGCGGTCATTTCCGACGGCACCGCGATTCTCGGCCTGGGCAACCTCGGTCCATTGGCTTCCAAGCCGGTTATGGAAGGCAAGGGCGTGCTGTTCAAGCGCTTCGCCGGTATCGACGTATTCGACATTGAAGTCGACGCGGAAAGCCCGCAAGCCTTCATCGATACGGTCAAGCGCATTTCCATCACCTTCGGTGGCATCAATCTGGAAGACATCAAGGCGCCAGAGTGCTTCGAGATCGAGCGTGCGTTGATCGAGCAGTGCGACATTCCGGTGTTCCACGATGACCAGCACGGTACCGCCATCGTTACCGCGGCCGGCATGCTCAACGCCCTGGAAATCGCCGGCAAGACCCTGGAGCAGGCGCAGATCGTCTGCCTGGGCGCTGGCGCTGCGGCGACCTCCTGCATGAAGCTGCTGGTGAGCATGGGTGCCAAGGTCGAAAACATCTACATGATCGACCGCAAGGGTGTGATCCATGCGGGTCGTGACGATCTGAACCAGTACAAGGCGATATTTGCCACCGAAACCGACAAGCGCACGCTGTCCGAGGCGCTCGAGGGCGCCGATGTGTTCGTCGGCCTGTCTGGCGCCAACCTGCTTCAGGCGGAAGACCTCAAGCGCATGGCGGCCAACCCGATCGTGTTCGCCTGCTCCAACCCGGATCCGGAAATCGCCCCGGAACTGGCCCATGCCGCACGCAATGACGTGATCATGGCTACCGGTCGTTCGGATTACCCGAACCAGGTCAACAACGTGCTGGGCTTCCCGTTCATCTTCCGTGGTGCTCTGGACGTTCGCGCAACGCGCATCAACGAAGAGATGAAGATCGCCGCGGCCCTGGCCCTGCGTGATCTGGCCAAGTTGCCGGTGTCGCAGGAAGTCTGCGATGCTTACGGCGGTATTGCGCTTTCGTTCGGTCGTGAGTACATCATTCCCAAGCCGATGGACCCACGCCTGATCACCGTAGTCTGCGATGCCGTGGCCAAGGCCGCCATCGAGAGTGGTGTGGCGACTCTGCCTTACCCGAAACACTATCCGCTGCAGTCGGTGGATGATGTGTTCAACGGCTAAGCCGCAGTCATAAAAAAACCCGCTTCGGCGGGTTTTTTTATGGGTTCAAGCCATAAGCTTTAAGTCAAAGCCAAGGCAGAAGCTTTACGCCGCCGGGATGGGCGGCATCCTGCTTCGCCTGCGGCTGCTCCTCTAGAACAAGTCGATCGGCGCCGATTCGTCAGCCGGCAGCGGGCTGCCTGGAGCGTGGAAGCCTGGACCCAGCTCACCCATCGGTGGCGGCGAATCTTCGCTCTTGAACAGCTCGAAGTAGGCGTCAACGGTGCCTGGCACGGCAGCGCGACCGCTATAAGGGTCGATGCGCAGGGTCAGCAGGCCTTTGGGTTCCGCCGGGGCGTGACTGGGGCTGTCTTTGAGGGCGCTGGCCATATAGCTCATCCAGATCGGCAGGGCAACGGTGCCGCCGTACTCATGCTTGCCGAGGCTTTCCGGTTGATCGAAGCCAGCCCAGACGGTGGTCACATAATCGGCATTGTAGCCGGAGAACCAGCTGTCCTTGGACTCGTTGGTCGTGCCGGTTTTCCCGGCCAGATCATTGCGCCCCAGGGCCATGGCTCTGCGTCCGGTGCCACGCTTGATCACGTCCTGCAACATGCTGGTCATGATATAGGCAGTGCGCTCGTCGATGATGCGTTCGGCGGCAGCGGGTTCGACGAGCAGCGCTTGCTCGGGTGCGGTCTCGCGGCTGTCGATGGCGGTAACTGCGGCAGCTTGATCAGGGATTGAGGTGTTGCTGGCTTTCGTGGTACTCGCCGGGTTGGCGATAAACAGCGGTTCGCCGTAACGACTGTCGATGCGCTCGATCAGGTAGGGCTGGGTTTTATAGCCACCGTTGGCGAACACGGCCCAGCCGCCGGCCACTTCCAGTGGCGTCAGGTTGGCGGTACCGAGTGCCAGAGACAGGTTGCGCGGTAGATCTTGCTTGTCGAAGCCGAAGCGGCTGACGTAGTCCAGGGCGTAGTCGATGCCGATGGCTTGCAGCAGGCGAATGGACACCAGGTTGCGTGATTTATACAGGGCCTCGCGTAGGCGGATCGGGCCCAGGAAGGTGTTGTTGTCGTTTTTCGGTCGCCAGCCCTGGTCGAGGTATTCGTCGACGAACACGATAGGCGCATCGTTCACCAGGCTTGCGGCCGTGTAGCCTTGATCCAGTGCGGCGCTGTAGATGAAGGGCTTGAAGCTGGAACCCGGCTGACGCTTGGCTTGTGCGGCGCGGTTGTAGTTGCTTTGTTCGAATGAGAAGCCGCCGACCAGCGCGCGGATTGCGCCGTTATGCGGATCAAGCGAGACCAGCGCGCTCTGCGCCTGGGGGAGCTGGACGAAGCGCAAGCTGCCGTCGTCCTGGCGTTGCACGCGAATCAGGTCGCCAACCTGGGCGACATCGCCCGGTTGCTGCGGACGGGGGCCAAGACTGTTGGTATTGAGGAAGGGGCGCGCCCATTTCATGCTGTCCCAGGCGACTGCTTCTTCCACACCGTTGCGCAACAAGACGAGGATGCCGCTTTTTTCGATTTGGCTGACGATCGCCGGTTCAAGGCCGCCCAGCGAGCTTTGTTGGGCCAGCTCGCTCAGCCAGGCTTGTTTGTCCATGTCGGGCAGGCGGCGTATCGGACCGCGATAGCCGTGGCGCTGATCATAGGCGATCAAGCCTTCGCGAACGGCGCTGTTGGCCGCGTTTTGCAGGTCGCTCGGGACGGTGGTGGTGACGTTGAAGCCTTCGGTGTAGGCCTCGCTGCCATAGCGACCGACCATCTCTGCACGGACCATTTCCGCTACATAGGGGGCGGTGACTTCGGGGGCCCGTGCGTGGAGGCTGGCGTCGCCAGGTTCGGCCAGGGCGGTTTCATAGCTCTGCTGGTCGATCCGGCCGAGCATGTGCATGCGTCCGAGGATCCAGTCGCGGCGTTCCTTGGCGCGGGTAGGGTTGGTCAGCGGGTTGTAGCGCGACGGCGCTTTTGGCAGGCCTGCAATCATCGCCAGTTGGGCCAGGCTGAGCTCATTGATCGATTTGCCATAATAGACTTGGGCGGCGGCTTCGATTCCGTAGGCACGGTGGCCGAGGTAGATTTTGTTGACGTAGAGTTCGAGGATTTCATCCTTGCTCAATTCGCGTTCGATCTGCAGTGCCAGGAGGATCTCGTTGATCTTGCGCGAGAAACTTCTCTCGCTGGACAGGAAAAAATTCTTCGCCACCTGCATGGTAATGGTGCTGCCGCCAGTCTGGATGTGCCCGCTTTTCAATATTTGCGTGGCAGCGCGCATCAAGCTGGTAAGGTCGACGCCATAATGATTGGCAAAGTTGTCGTCTTCGGCGGCTAGCAGGGCTTTGATGAAGTCGGGGGGGATGTCGTCGAATTCGATCGGCGAGCGGCGCATTTCGCCGAATTCCGCGATCAGCTTGGCATCGCTGCTGTATACCCGTAGGGGGATCTGCAGCTGGATGCTGCGCAGCGACTCAACGGATGGCAGGCTGGGGCTGAGATAGAGAAAGGCGCCACTCAGACTGAGTAACAGCGCACAAAAAGTGGCGACACCAGACCAGCAGATGAACTTCAGCAAACGCATCAAGATTTTTGGATTTCCAGATAAAAGAATGAGTTAAGCGGAAGGCAATGCTAAAAGGGAAAAACTGATCACATTATAAGCGTTTTTTTTCCCGGGGATCCATTTGCGCTTCTGTCAAGACTGTTATTTAATGTGAAAAAACATAAATAGTCCGTAAGTCGCGGATGCCAATAGGAAATCGGTCGTGCTAGGGCTCTTCAATAAGAAAGCGAATACGCTGCTGGGGATCGATATCAGCTCGACCTCGGTCAAGCTCCTCGAATTGAGTCGCTCAGGAAGCCGCTACAAAGTAGAGGCTTACGCTGTCGAGCCGCTCCCGCCAAATGCGGTGGTCGAGAAAAACATTGCCGAACTTGAGGGGGTCGGCCAGGCGCTTTCACGCGTGCTGGCCAAAGCCAAGACCGGTGTGAAATCCGTCGCGGTCGCGGTCGCTGGCTCCGCGGTGATCACCAAGACCATCGAGATGGAAGCCGGGCTTTCCGATGATGACCTCGAGAATCAGCTGAAGATCGAAGCCGATCAGTACATTCCCTATCCGCTTGAGGAAGTGGCTATCGACTTCGAGGTGCAGGGTTCTTCGCCACGCAATCCCGAGCGGGTCGAGGTACTGTTGGCCGCCTGCCGCAAGGAAAACGTAGAGGTGCGCGAGGCCGCCCTGGCCTTGGCCGGGCTGGTCGCCAAGGTAGTCGATGTCGAAGCCTATGCCCTGGAACGTGCCTACGGCTTGCTCACCGAGCAGCTTGGCAGCGGGCACGACGAGCTGACGGTGGCGGTGGTCGATATCGGTGCCACCATGACCACGCTCAGCGTGCTGCACAACGGCCGGACTATCTATACGCGCGAGCAGCTGTTCGGAGGCAAGCAGCTCACCGAGGAAATCCAGCGGCGCTACGGTCTGTCCGTGGAAGAAGCCGGTCTTGCGAAAAAGCAGGGCGGCCTTCCCGATGACTACGACAGCGAAGTATTGCAGCCGTTCAAGGAAGCGGTCGTGCAACAGGTTTCGCGCTCCCTACAGTTCTTCTTTGCTGCCGGTCAGTTCAATGATGTCGATTACATTCTTCTGGCTGGCGGTACGGCTTCCATTCCCGATCTCGATCGCCTGATTCAGCAAAAGATTGGCACGCAAACCCTGATTGCCAATCCCTTCGCGGACATGGCGCTGAGCAGCAGGGTCAATGCCGGGGCGTTGGCCAGTGATGCTCCGGCATTGATGATTGCCTGTGGTCTGGCAATGAGGAGTTTCGATTAATGGCGCGGATTAACCTTCTTCCATGGCGCGAGCAGTTACGCGAGGAGCGCAAGCAGCGCTTTCTGGTGACGCTTGTCGGTGTCGTGGTGGTCGCTGCAGGCGCGGTGTTTCTTGCTGATCAGTATCTGAGCGGTGCAATCGAACAGCAAGATGCACGCAACCAGTTCGTGCGCAAAGAAATTGCAGTGCTGGATGCGCGCATCAAGGAGATTAGCGAGCTGAAAACACGCCGCCAGCAGTTGCTCGAGCGGATGAAGATTATTCAGGACTTGCAGGGCAACAGGCCGATCATCGGCCGCGTATTCGACCAGTTGGTGCGGACCTTGCCGGACGGTGTGTATTTCACCAACGTCAAAATGACGGGCAAGAATATTGCCATCGTGGGGGCGGCCGAGTCCAACAACAGGGTGTCGAATCTGATGCGTAATCTGGATGCATCCGATTGGTTGGATGCGCCTAACCTGACGCAAGTCAAAGCCACCACTGCAGGTGCTTTGGATCAGGCCAATGTATTCCAGCTGACGGTTAAGCAAACGCAGCCTGGCGTTGCGCCGGTAGAAGGTGATGAAAAATGAGCCTGGCTGAATCCATCGAGAACTTGCGCAAGATTGAACTCAGTAATCTTGATCTGAATAATATTGGCTCATGGCCGGCAGTAATTAAAGGCGTCGTTTTTGTATTGTTTTTCGTGGTGATGCTAGCGCTTGGCTATAACTTTCATCTGAAGGATTTACAAGCCAGTCTGGAACGTTCGCAGGGAGAAGAGCAAAGTCTCAAACAGCAGTTTTCCAGCAAGGCTTTTCAAGCGGCAAATCTGGAGGCCTATAAGGAGCAGATGAAGGAAATGGAAATTTCCTTCGGCGCTCTCCTGCGCCAACTGCCGAGCGATACCGAGGTGCCTGGTCTGTTGGAGGACATTACCCGTACCGGTCTGGGCAGCGGCCTCGAGTTCGAAGAGATCAAGTTGCTTCCCGAAGTCACGCAGCCCTTTTACATCGAACTGCCCATTCAGCTGGTTGTGGTCGGCGGTTACCATGACTTGGCGACCTTTGTCAGTGGTGTCGCCAGCCTTCCGCGAATTGTCACCTTGCATGATTTCGAAACTAAACCGGTCAGCACGGAGAGCGCTTCTGTCATTCGGATGAGTGTTATGGCGAAGACATATCGTTATAACGATAAAGGGATGGATAAATGAAGACTCTTCGTTTGGCTGTATCTGTCTGTTTGTTGTCGTTGTTGCAGGGCTGTGGCTCGGGGGGCGATTTTTCCGACCTGCAGTCATTTATGGATGAAGTTCGCGCCAGGCCGAAAGGCGCCATCGAGCCGTTGCCGAAATTCCTGCCCTATGAAGCCTTTACCTATGGGGCCTCTTCTCTGCGTAGCCCCTTTCAGCCGCCGGTCAAGATCGACATGGTGCAGCGTCAAAAGGGCTCTCAGGAAGTTAAACCGGACGAAGCGCGGGTCAAACAATTCCTCGAGGGTTTCAATATCGAGGTCTTCGAAATGGTCGGCACGCTGGCCAATGCAAACGGTGTGTTTGCCTTGGTGAGTGGGGCAGGAGGTGTTCATCGCGTCAAGGTGGGGGATTATCTGGGTCGAAATTACGGCCGCATCCTGGCGATCGATGAAGCGAAAATCGATATTGTCGAGATCGTTCCAGACGGTGAAGGTGGCTGGCTCGAACGGCCGCGTAACATCGCCCTCAAGGAGCGCTCTTGAATGAGCGCAATGATCATGAAGAAAAATAACCGGTCTGCCCAACGGAAGCCAAGAATGAATAGCCCCTTATCGCATCTAGGTATCTCTCTATTAGCGCTGCTGCTATCGCCGGCATTGCTGGCCGCTGACTTGCAGGCGCTCGATGTTTCTGCGTTGCCCGGCGATCGCATCGAATTGAAGCTGACGTTCGATGAGCCGGTACTTGCTCCGCGCGGTTATACAATAGAGCAGCCGGCGCGAATTGCCCTGGACTTCCCAGGGGTGTCCAGCAAGCTGGGGGTGAAGAGCCGAGAGTTGGGCGTGGGTAATGCGCGTAGCGTAACCGTGGTCGAGGCCAAGGACCGAACTCGCTTGATCATCAACCTGACCAATCTGGCGCCCTACAATACGCGGGCCGATGGCAATAACCTGTATGTCGTGATTGGCGAGGGTGCGTCCGGTTCGGCGTCGGTCAGGCCGGCGAGCGTCGCGACCGTCAGTAGTGCTGCGCCAGTGAAGAGCTACGCCGCACCAGGCAAGGCTATCAGCAATATCGATTTCCAGCGGGGCGAGCAAGGCGAGGGTAATGTTGTGATTACCCTGTCGGATGCTTCGGTAAGCCCCGATATTCAAGAGCAGGGCGGCAAGATTCGCCTGGACTTCGCCAAGACCCAATTGCCAGAGGCGCTACGCGTTCGCCTGGACGTCAAGGATTTTGCCACGCCGGTGCAGTTCGTCAGTGCCACGGGCTCGGCCGACAAGGCGAGTATCGTGATTGAGCCGACCGGCTTCTATGATTACCTGGCCTATCAAACCGACAACATACTTACGCTTAGCATCAAGCCATTGACCCAGGATGAAGTCGAAACGCGCAAAAGCGAGCGGTTTGCCTACACCGGCGAAAAGTTGTCCTTGAATTTCCAGGACATCGATGTCCGCTCGGTGTTGCAGTTGATCGCCGATTTCACCGATCTGAATCTGGTGGCCAGCGACACGGTTAGCGGCAACATTACCCTGCGCTTGCAGAATGTGCCTTGGGATCAGGCGCTGGATCTGGTGTTGAAAACCAAAGGTCTGGACAAGCGCAAGGTGGGCAATGTGCTGTTGGTGGCGCCGGCCGACGAGATTGCCGCGCGCGAGCGCCAGGAGCTCGAGTCGCAGAAACAGATAGCGGAACTGGCGCCGCTGCGCCGTGAACTGATTCAGGTGAACTACGCCAAGGCCAGCGACATGGCCAAGTTGTTCCAGTCGGTCACCAGCGCCGAGGGGCGCTCCGACGAGCGGGGTTCGATCACGGTCGACGACAGAACCAACAGCATCATCGCCTATCAGACCCAGGAGCGTCTGGATGAGTTGCGCCGGATCGTCGTTCAGCTGGATATCCCGGTTCGACAGGTAATGGTCGAGGCACGAATAGTCGAAGCTAGCGTCGACTATGACAAGGCCTTGGGTGTTCGTTGGGGAGGTAATTTCTGGACTGGAGACAAATGGAGTGCCTGGGGCAAGAATGGCCAACTGGGGATAGCGGATGATCCCGACTCATCTGATCGGGAGGATGCAGGATTGCCACCGGCGACTGTAGGTCGGTTTCGTGGAGTGCCCGAAGTACCGTCTAATTCCCCGTTCGTCGATCTGGGTGTCGCAGGCTCCTCGGGCATCGGCATCGGGTTCATCGCTAATAATGTCCTTCTTGATCTCCAGTTAAGCGCCATGGAGAAAACCGGCAACGGCGAGATTATTTCCCAGCCCAAGGTGGTCACTTCTGATAAGGAGACTGCGAAGATCCTCAAGGGCACCGAGATCCCTTATCAGGAAGCGAGTTCAAGTGGTGCGTCTACCACGTCTTTTAAGGAGGCGTCCCTCTCGCTGGAGGTGACACCGCAGATCACCCCGGATAACCGCATCATCATGGAGGTTAAGGTCACCAAGGACTCCGTCGGTCAGATATTCCCGGATGGCGTGTCGATCAATAAAAACGAGGTCAATGCCAAGGTCTTGGTGGCCGACGGTGAAACCATTGTGATCGGCGGAGTATTTTCCAATACCCAGAACAAATCGGTTGATAAGGTTCCGTTCCTGGGGGATGTTCCGTTTGTTGGGCGTTTGTTCCGCCGCGATGTGGTCAAAGACAGCAAATCGGAACTGTTGATTTTCCTTACGCCGCGCATCATGAATACTCAGGCTGTAGCGGTAAGTCGTTGAACTATATGCGTAATGTGACCCTAGTAGGCCCGATGGGCGCGGGTAAAAGCACCATCGGGCGTTTGCTTGCCAAAGAGCTGCGGCTGCTGTTCAAGGACTCCGACAAGGAGATCGAGCAGCGCAGCGGTGCCGATATTCCATGGATCTTCGATGTCGAGGGTGAGCAGGGCTTTCGCGAACGCGAACGGGCGGTAATTGCCGAGCTTTGCGAGTTGGACGGCCTGGTGCTGGCCACCGGTGGTGGGGCGGTGCTGCATCCGGACAACCGCGCAGCACTGCGGCGCGGCGGGCGAGTGGTGTATCTGTACGCCTCGGTCGAGCAGCAGCTCGACCGTACTTCGCGTGACCGCAATCGTCCGCTGTTGCGCGCTGCCGACCCGGGCAAGGTGCTTGCCGATCTGCTGGCGATTCGCGATCCGCTGTATCGCGAAATTGCCGATGTCATCGTGCAAACCGATGAGCGCCCGCCGCGTTTGGTTGTACAAGAGATACTGGAGAGCCTCGAAGAGCTTTCTCCGCGTTAAAGCGCCGGCCGAACTGCGCTATCCTAGAGCCCTTTTGACATCGGGGGCTTCATGCAAACTCTTCAGGTCGATCTCGGCGAGCGCAGCTATCCCATTTATATCGGTGCCGATTTATTGCGTCGCGCGGATTTGCTGGCGCCGCATATCATTGGTCGCCAGGTGGCCATCGTCACCAATGAGACGGTCGCGCCGCTCTATCTGGATGCGCTCAAGGCGGCACTTGGCGGTTATGCGGTGACCGCGATTGTCTTGCCGGATGGCGAGGCGTTCAAGACCTGGGAAACCTTGCAGCAAATTTTCGATGGCCTGCTCGGCGCGCGACACGATCGGCATACCACCGTGATCGCCCTGGGTGGCGGGGTCGTCGGTGATATGGCCGGCTTTGCGGCGGCCTGTTATCAGCGCGGGGTCAACTTCATCCAGATCCCGACCACCTTGCTGTCCCAGGTCGACTCTTCCGTGGGCGGCAAGACCGGCATCAACCATCCGCTCGGCAAGAACATGGTGGGGGCGTTCTATCAGCCGCAAGCCGTGTTGATCGATACGAGCAGCCTGGCTACCTTGCCGCCGCGCGAGCTGTCGGCGGGGCTGGCCGAGGTGATCAAGTATGGCCTGATCTGTGACGAGCCTTTTCTCACCTGGCTCGAGCAGCACATGCCAGCACTGCGGGCGCTCGATCAGGAGGCGCTGACCACCGCGATCGAGCGCTCCTGTGCAGCTAAGGCGCGGATTGTCGGCGCCGATGAGCGGGAGGCGGGACTGCGGGCCACGCTCAATCTGGGGCATACCTTCGGTCATGCCATCGAGACGCAGCAAGGCTATGGCGTTTGGCTGCATGGCGAGGCGGTGGCGGCGGGTACTGTCATGGCGTTGGAAATGTCGCAGCGCCTGGGTTGGATTTCGCTGGCCGAGCGCAATCGGGGTGTTCGGTTGTTTCAGGCGGCGGGCCTGCCCGTTGTGCCGCCGCAAGACATGACGCCAGAACAGTTTCTGGCGCACATGGCGGTTGATAAGAAAGTGCTGGATGGCCAGTTGCGATTGGTGTTGTTGCGTCACATCGGCGAAGCCGTGGTGACTAGTGAGTTCCCGCGCGAAATTTTGGATGCCACGCTGAGCGTAGATTACCCAGCGCTGGTGGATCAGCTTGAACATTAATGAGTGTCCAATGACCAGTTTGCATGCTGACGAGGCTTTTCTCGATCATTACCAGTTCAGCCACGACCCCTTTGCGGCGCGTGTGCCGGGCTTCAAGTTCTTTCCGGCCCAGCGCAAGCCGGTGCTGGGGCAGTTGCATCACCTCGCACGTTACAGTCAGTTGCTGTTGCTGGTCTGCGGCCCTCTGGGGAGTGGCAAGACCCTGCTGCGCCAGGCGCTGGTGGCCAGTACCAACAAGCAGGCTGTGCATAGCGTGGTTGTTTCCGCCCAGGGCGCAGCCGATGTGGCGGGTATTCTGCGTCAGGTGGCTCAGGGCCTGCAGGCCCAGCAATCGGAGCCAGAGGCGATTCTGGCGCAGGTCGGCCAGTTGGCTCTGACTGGGCAGGACGTCTACGTGCTGGTCGACGATGCGGAGCAGTTGAGTGACGCCGCGCTGTCCGGCTTGCTGGCCCTGGCGGCTGGCAACAGCGAGGGGCGGCCGCATATTTTTCTGTTTGCCGAACCCGAGTTGATTGCGCGGCTCGAGCAGCTGGCCGATGGCGAGGAGTGCTTCCATGCCATCGAGTTGCAGCCTTACAGCGAAGATGAAACACGCGAGTACCTGACTCAGCGACTGGAGGGTGCCGGGCGCGGGCTCGAGTTGTTAGCGGATGAGCAGGTCAGCGCCATTCATGAGCAGTCCGCCGGCTGGCCCGGGGCAATCAATCAGGTTGCCCGCGACACCTTGATCGAGGCCATGCGGGCTCAGCGCGGTGCCGCCAGGCGCGCAGGCTTTGCATTCAGCCTGCCGCGCAAGCATCTGCTGGCAGTGGCGGTGGTTGGGCTTGGGATCTTGGCGGCCTGGCTGATGCAGGGGCGCCCGAATGACACGGCGCCCATGCCTGTCACGACGCAGTTGCCACTCGATCCGATCGAGCGGCCTGTGGTCGACGCTTCGGCTTCCGGGTCGGCCGCTGCTGGCGCGCCGGCAATCGAGTTCGAGGGCGGCAATAAGCCCGTCCCGCTGCCCCTGGTGGGTGAGGCTCAGCCGGTTATACGCGAGCCTTTGGCTCGCGCTGCCGGCTTGAGTGGGGTCGAGGAGGCGGATGTCGCGGATGCTGCCGGTTCGAGTGCAGTTGGTGTTCTGGTGGATGAGCGTGAGGCACCACCGCTACTGCAGGCGGCGCCGGTAGCCCAGGTTCCGCCAGCAGTAGCGGTGGCCCCTGTGTCTACGCCGGCCGTGCCAGCTGTGCAGCCCGCGCCGGCGGTGGTACCTGCGTCGAAGCCGGAGGCGGCAACAACTACGCCGGCGCAGGCTATGGCGGTCGATGATTGGTACGCCGCTCAGGCAGGCTCGCGCTACACCCTGCAAATACTCGGTGCGCGCGCAGAGGATAGCGCTCGGGCGTTTGTGCGCGAGCACGGTGCGCAGTACCACTATTTCAAGAAGCAGCATCAAGGTCAGCCGCTGTATGTCGTGACCTATGGTAGTTTTGGCACTCGCGAGGCCGCTCAGGTTGCCTTGAAAAGCCTGCCGGACAAGGTGCAGGCAGGGAAGCCCTGGCCGCGCACCTTTGCCAGTATCAAGCACGAGATCGGCCAGGCTCGTTAGCGAGCGCTATCCGTTTGCTCGGGCGCCAGCTGCGGGTCGGTACGCACCTGGTGACCTGCAGGTTGGTAGCATGACTGTCCGGTCGCTTCCTTCGTTTTCGCGACATAAGCTTGCAGTGGGTCGTCACGCCGATTTGTGACGGCCTTGGTGGATATGTACAATGACCTCCGTTTTGCCTGCGCAAAGCCGGTGCTATGCCCTGCGCGTATGGTAAGTATTTGAATTAGAAAGCAATTTGCCTCCTTGAGAGGTAGCCTGGTGAGAGTCCCTATGAAAGCAGGTTTGTACCGTCCTGATGAGTTCAAGGATAACTGCGGCTTCGGCCTGATCGCCCATATGCAAGGCGAGGCTAGCCATCACCTGCTGCAGACCGCTATCGAAGCGCTGACAAGCATGACCCACCGTGGCGGGATCAACGCCGATGGCAAGACGGGTGATGGCTGTGGTCTGTTGATTCAGAAACCCGATGCCTTCCTGCGTGCCATGGCCCAGGAGCATTTTTCCGTCGAGTTGCCCAAACAGTATGCCGTGGGCATGGTGTTCTTTAACCAGGACCCGGTAAAAGCCGAAGCGGCGCGCGACAACATGGATCGTGAAATCCTGGCGGCCGGCCTGACTCTGGTCGGCTGGCGCCAGGTGCCGATCGACACCAGCGTGCTCGGTCGTCTGGCCCTGGATCGCCTGCCGCAGATCGAGCAGGTGTTCATCGGCGGTGAGGGGCTCAGCGATCAGGAATTCGCCACCAGGCTGTTCAGCGCGCGGCGCCGCTCGTCGGTGAGCAATGCGGCAGACAGCGAGCACTACATCTGCAGCTTTTCGCACAAGACCATCATCTATAAAGGCCTGATGATGCCGGCCGACCTGCAGCAGTTCTACCCGGACCTGGGTGACGAACGCCTGCAGACCGCGATCTGCGTGTTCCACCAGCGCTTCTCCACCAACACCCTGCCGAAGTGGCCGCTGGCGCAACCGTTCCGCTTTCTCGCCCACAACGGCGAGATCAACACCATCACCGGCAACCGCAACTGGGCACAGGCGCGTCGCAGCAAGTTCAGCAACGAACAGCTCGCCGACCTGGACGAACTGGGTCCGCTGGTCAACCGCGTCGGTTCCGACTCGTCGAGCATGGACAACATGCTCGAGATGATGGTCACCGGCGGCATCGACCTGTTCCGTGGCGTGCGCATGATCATTCCGCCTGCCTGGCAGAACGTCGAGACCATGGACGCCGACCTGCGCGCGTTCTACGAATACAACTCCATGCACATGGAACCCTGGGATGGCCCGGCCGGTGTGGTGCTGACCGACGGCCGCTATGCCGTCTGCCTGCTCGATCGCAATGGCCTGCGCCCGGCGCGCTGGGTCACCACCCGCAATGGCTACATCACCCTGGCTTCGGAAATCGGCGTGTGGGATTACCAGCCCGAGGATGTGATCGCCAAGGGCCGGGTCGGCCCGGGGCAGATTCTCGCCGTGGACACCGAGACCGGTCAGGTCTTGGGCACCGACGATATCGACAACCGGCTGAAGTCGCGCCACCCCTACAAACAGTGGCTGCGCAAGAACGCCCAGCGTATCCAGGCCACCCTGGAAGACAACGACCATGGCTCGGCGTTTTATGATGTTGACCAGCTCAAGCAGTACATGAAGATGTACCAGGTCACCTTCGAGGAGCGTGACCAGGTGCTGCGCCCGCTGGCTGAACAGGGCCAGGAAGCGGTCGGCTCGATGGGCGACGATACGCCCATGGCCGTATTGAGCCAGCGCGTACGCTCGCCTTACGACTATTTCCGCCAGCAGTTCGCCCAGGTCACCAACCCGCCGATCGACCCGCTGCGCGAAGCCATCGTCATGTCCCTGGAAGTGTGCCTGGGCGCCGAGCGCAACATCTTCGAGGAGTCGCCGGCCCATGCCATCCGCGTGATTCTCAGCTCGCCGGTGATCTCCCCGGCCAAATGGCGCAGCCTGATGACCCTGGAGCGTCCGGGCTTCGAGCGTCAGCTGATCGACATGAACTACGACGAGTCCGTCGGTCTCGAAGCGGCCGTGCGCAACATGGCCGACCAGGCCGAGGAAGCGGTGCGCGCCGGCAAGGTGTTGCTGGTGTTGAGCGATCGCCACATCGGCCCCGGCAAGCTGCCGGCCCATGCCGCGTTGGTGACCGGTGCCGTGCACCATCGCCTGACCGAAAAAGGCCTGCGTTGCGACTGCAACATCCTGGTCGAGACCGCGACTGCGCGTGACCCGCACCACTATGCGGTGTTGCTTGGTTTCGGCGCCTCGGCGGTCTATCCGTTCCTGGCCTACGAAGTGCTGGGCGACCTGATCCGCACCGGCGAAGTGCTCGGCGATCTGTACGAAGTGTTCAAGTACTACCGCAAGGGCATCTCCAAGGGCCTGCTGAAAATCCTGTCGAAGATGGGCATCTCCACCGTGGCCTCGTACCGCGGCGCCCAGCTGTTCGAGGCGATCGGTCTGGCCGATGAGGTCACCGAACTGTGCTTCCGCGACGTGGCCAGCCGGATCAAGGGCGCGCGTTTCGTCGACCTCGAAGCCGAACAGAAGCTGCTCGCCGCCGAGGCCTGGAACAACCGCAAGCCGATCCAGCAGGGCGGCCTGCTCAAGTTCGTCTATGGCGGCGAATACCACGCCTACAACCCCGATGTGGTCAGCACCCTGCAGGTTGCCGTACAGCAGGGCAGTTACGAGAAGTACAAGGAATACAGCGCCCTGGTCGATACCCGTCCGGTGTCGATGCTGCGCGACCTGCTCCAGCTGAAACTGGCCGAGCAACCGCTGACTCTCGAGCAGGTCGAGCCGCTGGAAAGCATCTTCAAGCGTTTCGACTCCGCCGGGATTTCCCTCGGCGCGCTGTCGCCCGAGGCCCATGAAGCGATTGCCGAGGCGATGAACCGCCTGGGCGCGCGCTCCAACTCCGGCGAGGGCGGCGAAGACCCGGCCCGTTACGGCACCGTGCGCAGCTCGAAGATCAAGCAGGTGGCCACCGGCCGCTTCGGCGTGACCCCGGAATACCTGGTCAATGCCGAAGTGCTGCAGATCAAGGTCGCCCAGGGCGCCAAGCCCGGCGAGGGTGGCCAGCTGCCCGGCGGCAAGGTCAACGGCCTGATCGCACGGCTGCGTTACGCCGTACCCGGTGTGACCCTGATTTCGCCGCCGCCGCATCACGACATCTATTCGATCGAAGACCTGGCGCAGCTGATCTATGACCTCAAGCAGGTCAACCCGGCCGCGCTGGTCTCGGTCAAGCTGGTGGCGGAAGCCGGCGTCGGCACCATCGCCGCCGGCGTGGCCAAGGCCTATGCCGATCTGATCACCATTTCCGGCTACGATGGCGGCACCGGCGCCTCGCCGCTGAGCTCGATCAAGTACGCCGGCGCACCCTGGGAGCTGGGCCTGGCGGAAACCCACCAGACTCTGCGCGGCAACGACCTGCGCGGCAAGGTGCGGGTGCAGACCGACGGCGGCCTGAAGACCGGCCTGGATGTGGTCAAGGCGGCCATCCTCGGTGCCGAAAGCTTCGGCTTCGGCACCGCGCCGATGATCGCCCTGGGCTGCAAGTACCTGCGCATCTGTCACCTGAACAACTGCGCCACCGGCATCGCCACGCAGAACGACAAGCTGCGCAAGGATCACTTCATCGGCACCGTCGAGATGGTGATGAACTTCTTCACCTATGTCGCCGAAGAGACCCGCGAGTGGCTGGCCAAGCTCGGCGTGCGCAGCCTCGAAGAGCTGATCGGGCGTACCGACCTGCTGGAGATTCTGCCGGGTGAGACCGCCAAGCAGAATCACCTGGACCTGAGCCCGTTGCTCGGCAGCGACCAGATTCCGGCCGACAAGCCGCAGTTCTGTATGGTCGAGCGGAATCCGCCGTTCGACCAGGGCCTGCTGGCCGAGCAGATGGTCGAGCTGGCCAAGCCGGCGATCGATGCAGCCAGCGGCGGCGAATTCGAGCTGGATATCTGTAACTGCGACCGTTCCATCGGTGCCCGCGTCTCCGGCGAAATCGCCCGCGTGCATGGCAACAAAGGCATGAGCAAGGCGCCGATCACCTTCCGTTTCAAGGGTACTGCGGGCCAGAGTTTCGGCGTGTGGAACGCCGGTGGACTCAACCTGTACCTGGAAGGCGATGCCAACGACTACGTCGGCAAGGGCATGACCGCCGGCAAGCTGGTGATAGTGCCGCCGCAGGGCAGCCCGTTCAAGACCCAGGACAGCGCCATCATCGGCAATACCTGCCTGTATGGCGCCACCGGCGGCACGCTGTTCGCCGCCGGTACCGCGGGCGAACGCTTCGCCGTGCGCAACTCCGGCGCCCATGCCGTGGTCGAGGGCACCGGCGATCACTGCTGCGAGTACATGACCGGCGGTTTCGTCTGCGTGCTGGGCAAGACCGGCTACAACTTCGGCTCCGGCATGACCGGCGGTTTCGCCTACGTGCTCGACCAGGACAACAGCTTCTACGACAAGGTCAACCACGAACTGGTGGAGATCCAGCGGATCAACAACGAGGCCATGGAGGCCTACCGCAGCCACTTGCAGCGTGTGCTCGCCGAGTATGTGCAGGAGACTGCCAGCGAGTGGGGCGCCCATCTGCTGGAGAACCTGGATGACTACCTGCGCAAGTTCTGGCTGGTCAAACCCAAGGCGGCGAGTCTGAAGTCGCTGCTCTCCAGCACCCGCGCCAACCCGCAATAGAACAGAGGTGCAAGCGGCAAGCCGCAAGCCCCAAGTGGGGCAAGGCTTGCCTGCTACCGTGATCGTCTTGCAGCTTGAGGCTTAGAGCTTCGGGCTGCTGCTAAGAGGTTTTGCTATGACTGAACGTCTGAATAACGACTTCCAGTTCATCGATGTCGGGCGCAAAGACCCGAAGAAGAAGCTGTTGCGTCAGCGCAAGAAAGAATTCGTCGAGATCTACGACAACTTCAAGCCGGCCCAGGCCTGCGAGCAGGCACACCGTTGCCTGGGTTGCGGCAACCCCTATTGCGAGTGGAAGTGCCCGGTGCACAACTACATTCCCAACTGGTTGAAACTGGTGTCCGAGGGCAATATCCTCGCCGCCGCCGAGTTGTCGCACCAGACCAACACATTGCCGGAAGTCTGCGGCCGCGTGTGCCCGCAGGATCGTCTGTGCGAGGGTGCCTGTACCCTCAACGACGGTTTCGGCGCCGTGACCATCGGCTCGGTGGAGAAGTACATTACCGACACCGCCTTCGCCATGGGCTGGCGTCCGGACATGTCGCGCGTGGTGCCGACCGGCAAGCGCGTCGCCGTCATCGGTGCCGGTCCGGCGGGTCTGGGCTGCGCCGATGTACTGGCGCGCAGCGGCGTGACCCCGGTGGTGTTCGACCGAAATCCGGAAATCGGTGGCCTGCTGACCTTCGGCATCCCCGAGTTCAAGCTGGAAAAAACTGTGCTGAGCCACCGCCGCGAAGTCTTTACCGGCATGGGCATCGAGTTTCGTCTGAACACCGAGATCGGCAAAGACGTGACCATGCAGCAGTTGCTGGATGAGTACGATGCTGTGTTCATGGGCATGGGCACCTACACCTACATGAAGGGCGGCTTCCCCGGTGAAGACCTGCCAGGCGTGTACGACGCCCTGGATTTCCTCATCGCCAACGTCAACCGCAACCTCGGTTTCGAGAAAAACGCCGAAGACTTTATCGACACCAAGGGCAAGCGCATCGTCGTGCTCGGCGGCGGCGATACCGCCATGGACTGCAACCGTACCGCGATCCGCCAGGGCGCCAGGAGCGTGACCTGCGCCTACCGCCGCGACGAAGAAAACATGCCCGGCTCGCGCAAGGAAGTGAAGAATGCCAAGGAAGAGGGGGTCAAATTCCTCTTCAACCGCCAGCCCATCGCCATCGTCGGCGAAGACAAGGTCGAAGGCGTCAAGGTGGTCGAGACTCGTCTCGGCGAGCCGGATGCCCGTGGCCGCCGCAGCCCCGAGCCGATCCCCGGTTCCGAGGAAATCATCGCCGCCGACGCCGTGCTGATCGCCTTCGGCTTCCGTCCAAGCCCGGCGCCGTGGTTCGAGCAGTTCAGCATTCAGACCGACAATCAGGGTCGAGTGATCGCCCCGGAACAGTCGCAGTTCAAGCACCAGACCAGCAATCCGAAGATCTTCGCCGGTGGCGACATGGTGCGCGGCTCCGACCTGGTGGTGACGGCGATCTTCGAGGGGCGCAACGCCGGCGAAGGCATCCTCGATTACCTCGGTGTTTGATCTGCCGATGCTGGCGTAGGGTGGGTTGAGCTTGGCGATACCCCTCTCTGTTTTGATGGGTAATGCTTTCGGCTAACCCATCCTGACGGTCGAGTCAAATCGCCGCATTGGACAAAAGGCACGGCACCCGCCGTGCCTTTTGCTTTGGGGTCTGCGAAAATGCCCGCACTTTTTTACTGCCTGCTCATGTCTCGGGAATTGTTATGACCGCCCTGAAGAACGACCGTTTCCTGCGTGCCCTGCTCAAGCAGCCCGTCGATGTCACCCCGGTGTGGATGATGCGTCAGGCTGGCCGTTATCTGCCGGAGTACCGCGCCAGCCGAGCCAAGGCCGGTGACTTCATGAAGCTGATGATGAACCCCGAGTTCGCCTGCGAAGTCACCCTGCAGCCGCTGGATCGCTACCCGCAACTGGACGCGGCGATTCTGTTCTCCGACATCCTGACCATCCCTCACGCCATGGGTCAGGGGCTGTATTTCGAGACCGGTGAAGGCCCGCGCTTCAAGAAAGTCATCAGCAGCGCCGCCGATGTCGAGGCCCTGCCGATTCCCGACCCGGAAAAAGACCTGGGTTATGTGATGGACGCGGTGCGCACCATCCGCCGCGAGCTGAACGGTCGGGTGCCGCTGATCGGCTTCTCCGGCAGCCCCTGGACCCTGGCCACCTATATGGTCGAAGGCGGCTCGTCGAAGGATTTTCGCAAGTCCAAGGCCATGCTCTATGACAACCCCCAAGCCATGCACGCGCTGCTCGACAAGCTGACGCAGTCGGTCATCAGCTACCTCAACGGTCAGATTCTTGCCGGCGCCCAGGCGGTGCAGGTCTTCGATACCTGGGGCGGCAACCTGTCGTCGGCGGCCTATCAGGAGTTCTCCCTGGCCTATATGCAGAAGATCGTCGACGGCCTGATCCGCGAGCACGACGGGCGCAAAGTGCCGGTAATCCTGTTCACCAAGAATGGCGGCATGTGGCTGGAGTCCATGGCCGCGACCGGCGCCGACGCCCTCGGTCTGGACTGGAGCTGCGACATCGGCGAGGCCCGTCGCCGTGTTGGTGCTCAGGTAGCCCTGCAAGGCAATATGGACCCGACCGTGCTCTACGCCCAGCCGGCGGCCATCCGCGCCGAGGTGGCGCGCATCCTCGCCAGTTACGGCCAGGGCTCGGGCCATGTGTTCAACCTCGGCCACGGCATCACCCCGGAAGTCGACCCGGCCCATGCCGGCGCCTTCCTCGAGGCGGTGCACGAGCTGTCGGCGGGCTATCACCGTTAAAACAGTGGCGCGGTCCGGCGCCTGGTAAGGCATTCCCGGATTGCGCTGGCGCTTATTCGGGCTACGGGCTAACGGCGGCTTCGCACCTCGCAGCGAATGCAGCATGGTAGCCCGTTGGGTTGGCGACGACCCGCGCTACTCGACCTTGGCCAGATTGCCCTTAAGGGCAACCCCGGCCATGATCGCGCCGGCGTGGCATTCGTACTTCTGGCTGTCCTTGTATTCGATGTTCTTGTAGTTGCTGGCGAGATCCACCACGGCATTGGCGCCGGCCGCCTTGGCCGCGTTCTGCAGGCGGATCAAGGCCGATTGCAGAACCCAGCCGCAGGCGGCTTCGTCGCTCTTGTTGAAGGCGTTGGTCTTCTGACTGGTGCTGACCCCGGACTTGAGAATGCTGACCTTGCCCGCCGGCTTGTTGCCGGCCAGGTAGAACTTCACGCTGCCATCCAGGCGTCCGGCATTCAGCGCCTCCTGGACGACGGCTTCGAACGGCAGGAAGTGGGCGGTGTCCCGGGCCTGGCTGACGGCGGGGAACAGACTCAGGCAGGCTACGGCGAGGATCCAGGGTTTGGCGTTCATGGGTTGCTCCTTGTTATGAGGCTTTACTGATCGGTTGCGCAAACTGCCGGGGCCGGCTAATCCGGCCAGCGCTCAGCTCCAGCGGCGGAAAATCAACGAGGTGTTGACCCCGCCGAAGGCGAAGTTGTTGTTCATTACGTACTGGTTGCTCATCTGGCGGAACTCGCCGCGCAGGTAGTCCAGTTCGCCGCAGGCCGGGTCGATCTGCTGCAGGTTGAGGGTCGGCACGTAGCTGTCGCGGTTCATCATCTCGATGCTGAACCAGGACTCCAGCGCACCACAGGCGCCCAGGGTGTGGCCGAGGTAGCTCTTCTGCGAGCTGATCGGCATGCTCGGGCCGAACAGGCCGTTGGTGGCCAGGGACTCGGCGACGTCGCCCTGCTCGGTGGCGGTGCCGTGGCCGTTGACGTAGCCGATGGCAGCCGGCGCCAGGCCGGCATCGTCGAGGGCCAGTTGCATGGCGCCGCGCATGGTCAGCAGTTCCGGCTTGGTGGCGTGCTGGCCGTCGGAGTTGCAGCCGAAGCCGACGATCTCGGCATGGATGCGGGCGCCACGGGCCAGGGCGTGCTCCAGCTCTTCGAGCACCAGCATGCCGGCGCCTTCGCCGATCACCAGGCCGTCGCGAGCGCTGTCGTAAGGTCGCGGCGAGCTCTGCGGCGCGTCGTTCTTCAGGCTGGTGGCGTAGAGCGCGTCGAAGACCATGGCTTCGGTCGGGCAGAGCTCCTCGGCGCCGCCGGCGAGCATCATCGGCAGGCGGCCGAACTTGATCGCCTCGTAGGCGTAGCCGATGCCCTGGCTGCCGCTGGTGCAGGCGCTGGAGGTGGGGATCAGGCGGCCCTTGAGACCGAAGAAGATGCTGATATTGGCCGCCGTGGTGTGCGGCATCATGCGGATATAAGAGTTGGCGTTGAGGCCGTCGGCCACCGAGTTGAGCAGCATGTTGCCGAAGGCCTTGATCTCCTCGGTGCTGCCGGTGGAGGAGCCGCAGGCCACGCCCATGCGCCCATCGCTGATCGACTCGTCGCCGAGCAGACCGGCATCGTCCAGCGCCCGCTCGGCGGCCAGTACCGCCAGCTTGGCCACCCGGCCCATGCTGCGCAGCTGTCTGCGGGTCCAGTGCTGGGGTACCGCGAAGTCATCGATTGGCCCGCCGAGGCGGGTGTTCAGTTCCGTGAAGCGATCCCACTCGTGCATATAGCGGATGCCGCTCTTGCCGGCACGCAAGTTCGCCTCGATGCTTGTCCAGTCGCTGCCCAGCGAGGTGATGCCGGCCATGCCGGTGACTACGACTCGTTTCATCAACACAACCCACCGTTTACCGCGAGGACCTGACGGGTAATGTAGGCCGCCTCCTCGGACATCAGAAAATTCACCGCCCCGGCCACTTCTTCCGGGGTACCCATGCGTGCGGCGGGGATCATCTTGAGGATGTCCTCCAGCGGCAGGTTATCGTCGAGCATCTCGGTGTCGATCAAGCCCGGCGCCACGCAGTTGACCGTGATCTTGCGCTTGGCCAGTTCGATCGCCAGGGCCTTGGCCGCGCCTATGACGCCAGCCTTGGAGGCGCTGTAGTTGACCTGGCCGCGGTTGCCGATCAGCCCGGACACCGAGGTGATGCAGACGATGCGTCCCGGCTGGCGCCGGCGGATCATCGGCATGCACAGCGGGTGCAGGACGTTGTAGAAACCGTCGAGGTTGGTGCGCAGCACCTGATCCCAGTCGTCTTCGCTCAGCGCCGGAAAGGCGCCGTCGCGGGTCAGGCCGGCGTTGCACACCACGCCGTAGTAGGCGCCGTGGGCCTCGATATCGGCCTCCAGTGCTTGCCGGCAGGCGGCGCGCTCGGCGACGTCGAACTGCAGGATGCGCGACTGCCGGCCCAGCGCCTGGATCTGCGCCTGCACCGCCTCGGCCTCATCGCGGCGCGCGCGGCAGTGCAGGACGATATCGAAGCCGGCCCGGGCCAGACGCAGGGCGATGGCCCGGCCGATGCCGCGGCTGGAGCCGGTGACCAGAATCGGATCAGTCATGTGCGATCTCTCGAAAAATGCGCCAGGCGACTTGCCGCGCTGGCCCGGGCTCTATGACCGCGGCCGGAACCGGTAACCAGAATCGGGTCTTGGGTGGCGGTCATAGGGTGATTTCCTGGGGTTTTTCCTGAAGGTAACTGGCGATCTGCGGTGGGCAGAATACATTAAGGCGGGCGACGGCCTGGATGCCGGGGCCGTCCAGCCGGCACTCGAACACGCCCATGCCATTGTCGTCCTGCAATGAGCGCAGCGCCTTGATCTGCAGCTCGCTGCCGGCGGGGAAGCGCTCGACGTTGCATTGGAAATTGCGCGTGCCGAGGAGAAAGCCCAGCTGCACCGGCACGCCGGCCTGGCGCGCCTGGCAGCCGGCGTAGGCGGCCACGCTCTGTGCCATCAGCTCGATGCCGACCCAGGCCGGCAGGCTGCCGTCGGCTTGATTGAACAGGCCGCCGGGGCGCACGCTCAAGCGGGTTTGCACCGCCTCCTCGGTGAAGTGCAGCACTTCGTCGAGCAGGATCATGTCGCCGGCATGCGGCAGTAATTCGGCGATTGGCCACAGGCTCATGGCAGGGCTCCGAGAATCAGCGACAGGTTGCTGCCGCCAAAGGCGAACGAGTTGCTCATCAGTCGATGCGGGCGTCTGGCGACTGCGACCTGCCCGTCGACCAGTTGCAGGCGCGGCAGTTGCGGATCGGCCTGGCCGTCCCACAGATGGGGCGGCAGGCGCCGATCGCGGTTATGGGCGCTCAGGGTCAGCCAGCAGAAGGCCGCTTCCAGCGCCCCGGCGGCGCCCAGGGTATGGCCGCTCAGCGGCTTGCTCGAAGAGCAGGGCACGCCATGGGGAAACACGGCCTGCACCGCTAGGCTTTCCATCGCATCGTTGTGCTGGGTGGCGGTGCCGTGCAGGTTCAGGTAGTCGATCTCTTCGGCGCTCACGCCAGCGGCGGCCAGGGCCTTGCGCATCGCCTGCTGGGCGCCGAGGCCCTCAGGGTGGGGCGCGGAAATATGATGGGCGTCGGAACTGGCGCCGCCGCCGAGCAGGGCGATCGGCCGCTCCGTGCCGGCTGCCGCTGCTTGGCTCGGTGGCGTTCGGGTCATGACGAACAACGCCGCCGCTTCGCCGATATTTATGCCCCGGCGATTCAGCGAGAACGGATTGCAGCGTTCGGCAGCCACCGCTTCCAGCGCGGTGAAGCCGTTCAGGGTCAGGCGGCACAGGCTGTCCACCCCGCCGCACAGCACGGCATCGCAGATGCCCTGCTGCAGCAGGCGCTGGGCGCTGAGCAGGGCGCGGGCGCTGGAGGTGCAGGCGGTCGACAGGCAGTAGGCCGGGCCGCTGAGGCCGAGCCATTCGGCGAGAAAGGTGGCGGGGGCGGCGATTTCCTGTTGGGCGTAGCGGTAGTCCGCCGGCAGCACACCCTCGTGGACGAAACGGGCAATGGCCTGGCTGGCTTCGTGTATGCCCGAGGTGCTGGTGCCTAGCACCACGCCGACCCGTGCGCCACCGTACTGGTCGATCACGGCGCGGATCTGCGGTTCGATCTGCAGCGCGGCGGCCAGCAGCAGCTGATTGTTGCGGCTGAACGAGGCCTGCATGGCGCTCGGCAGCGGCGGCAGCTCGGCAGTCACCGCGCCGACCGTCAGGCTGCGCCCGCTGACCCAGCCGTCCTGCGCGCGCATGCCGCTGGCGTCGCCGGCGAACAGGGCGTCGGCGACCGCCTGCTTGCCCTGGCCGAGGGCGCAGATCAGGCCGAGGGCGTTGAGGTAGCCAGGCATCAGGGAATCTCCTGGTCGGGGAGCACGTTGACCCGGTAACTCAGGTCTTGCGCGTGGTTCAGGGTGAAATCCAGGGGCGCACGGTAGCGGATTCGCCAGCTGGGGGTAAGCCGGCGCTGGCCATCGGCGAGCAATTGCCAGGTCGTGGGCGCATAGCTGGCGGCCAGGGCATCGGTCGGAGTCAGGGCAAACAGCACGGCCGCGAACAGCTCGAGTGCCTCGCCATTGGGCGGCAGCAGGCCGTCGGCCCGCCAGGTGCCATTCTGCAACAGCTGGCGCGCCAGGGGCATGCCGAGTGGGTCGAACAGCGACCAGCGCAGGCTCGAACCCTCGGCCTGCACTACCACCAGCCACCAGAACTGCTGCGCACCGGCCTGCTCGCGGCGGATTTGCAGGGTCGCCGGCAGTGGCGCGGTGAATTCGGGCGGGCTCGAGGGCAGCGGCGTGCGCGCCGCGCAGGCGCTCAGCAGCAGACCGATACAGAGGAGCAACAGACGGCTCATGGCTGGGGCCGCTGCAGCGGCTTGCGCGCCACCAGGTTTACCAGGGTTTCGTCACGCTGGCCGCCCGGCTTGAGCACGCGCCAGAATTCGCCGAGGGCCACGCGCAGCGCGTGCTGCTGCCAAACATGGCTCTGCAGGAAGCAGAAACCGAAAGCGGTTTCTTCGACATAGGTGGTGGCGACGCGGGTCATTGAGCTTCCTTGTTCAGACGACATGGGCGGGAGCACAGAGTTCGGCCAGTACCCGCAGGCGCCGCTTGGGCTCGGCGACATAGGGATTGTTCTGATCCCAGGCGTAGCCGGCGAGGATCGAGCAGATCATCCGGCGGATTTGCGGCGCGGCGTGCGGGTAATGGATCACCTCCTGGAAGGAACCGTCGTACCAGCCCTCGACGTAGACCCGGAAGGCGTCGATGCCGCGCTTGAGCGGGATGGCGAAGTCATTTTCCCAGTCCACCGTCTCGCCGCGCAACTGTCGGTGCAACACCGCGGCGGCCATGCTCGCGGAGCGCATGGCGATGGTCACACCGGAAGAGAACACCGGGTCGAGGAATTCCGCGGCGTTGCCGAGCAGGGCGAAACCCGGTCCGTGCAGGGATTTGACGTTGGCCGAGTAACCGCCGAGGGCGCGCGCGGGGGTATCCCAGACGGCGTTCGCCAGCACGCGCTGCAGGCTGGGGGTTTCCGCGACGAACTGCTTGAGACAGGCGTCCATATCCTGCGTGCGGCCTTCATAGCGAGTCGCCGCGGCGACCACGCCGACCGAGCAGCGGCCGTTGCTGAAAGGAATGGTCCAGAACCACACATCCTGCAGGGTGGGGTGGGTGGTGATGAGGATTTTCTCGCGGTCGAAGCCGCTGCCAGCACTGCGATCCTCGACATGGGTGAACACGGCCTGGCGCACCGGGAAGCTCGACGGTATGTCGAGGTCGAGCAGGCGCGGTAGCACGCGGCCGTAGCCGCTGCCATCGAGAACGAAGGCGCACTTCACCTGATATTGGTGGCCATCGGCCAGGCGGCGCACGCTCAGGAGCGGGCAGTCGCCGCTGAAATCGGCCGCGACTATTTCTTCCTCGTAGCGGATTTCCACACCCTGCAGCTCGGCCTGATCGGCCAGCAACTGGTCGAAGTCGGCGCGCAAGACCTGATAGGTCGAGCCCTGGCCCTGGGTGAAGCCGTCGCGGAAGTCGAACTCGTTGTAGCGCTCGCCCCAGGCGAAGGCCGCGCCATGCTTGGTCTGGAAGCCGGCCGCCTGCACTGCCTCGAGCATCCCGGCCTCCTCGACGAAGTCGAGACAGTGCGACAGCAGGCTCTCGCCGATCGAGAAGCGCGGAAAGCGCTGACGCTCCAGGACCAGCACGTCATGGCCGTTGCGCTTGAGCAGGGCGCTGGCGATGGCGCCCGAGGGGCCGGCCCCAATCACCACGACCTGGCGTTTTTCGACTTCAAGAGACTTCATAAAGGGCTTGGTGCCTCGTTATTGGCGGTGAGCGTGAGGTGGCTCGGGGTGACCCAGGGCGACAGCAGGAAGCAGAAGAACAGGCCGAGGCTGATGGCCAGTCCGAAGTTGGCGATGACTGGGGTCTGGCTGAGCAGCAACAGGCCGAAGGACAGCCAGCTGGTCAGGGCCGCGAGCAGGGTGCCGAGCAGGCTCACCGCCGGGCCGCCGATGTTTTCGCGCATCAGGATCGCGTAATCGACGCCGATGGCGGTGATCAGCAGCAGGCCGAACAGGCTGAACAGGGTCAGCGGTTGCCCCAGCCAGCCGAGGCAGGCCAGTGCCGTCAGGGCAGCCAGTAGCGGTAGGCAGACGATGCGCAGGGCGCCGCCGAGGCCGAACGGCAGGCACAGCAACAACAGGATCGCCGCAATGGACATCAGTTTGAGCTGCGCCGCGCTCAGCTGGGTGGCGCTGAACAAGCCGTTCAGCTCGGCGAGACGATCCACCAGTTGCACGCCGTCGAGCCCTGCGCCGACGCTGTGCAGCACGCTCGCATCGCTCAGGCCTTGCAGGCTGACCAGACCGGCCACACCGGCATCGCCGTGGCCGAGCCAGAGTGGCCGCCAGGCCTCGCCGAGCGGGCCGGCGAGGGCCTGTTCGAGACGCGGTTGTTCGCTGTTCTGCAGCAGCGCCAGTTCCGCCTGCAAGGCGGTCTCGGGAATGCCGGCCGCCAGCAGCGGCTGCCAGTGCTGCGGCAAGTCTTGCAGTGCCTGGCGCAGTGGCTGCAACTGACTGCTCGGCGCGACCAGCTGGCTGAGGGCGCGGTAACCGCGCAGTTGGCCGTCGGCCACGGCACGCTCCAGGCGCTCGCTCAACGCGGCCTGACGCTGCAGTAGCTGTTGCTCATCGCTGGCGCGCACCAGGAAGAACTGGCTGGTGGGCTGCTGGCCGGTCAGCTCGGCGATCCGCTGGGCTTCGTCGAGCAGCTGCGGCTCGGCGCCCAGCCACTGGCGCGGATCGTTCTGCGTGTGCAGTTGCAGCAGGCCGGCGGCGCAGAACAGCAAGAGCAAACCGAGCAGTTTGCGGCTGCCGATGCGGGCGAGCAGACGGGCGCGCAGGCTCAGCAGGTTTTCGCTGAAGCGCAGCAGGCCGGGCGCGGGCCGCAGCTGCAGGCCGGCGAGCCAGGCCGGCAACAGGCACACCGCGCAGAGGTAGGCGGCGATCAGTCCGGCGGCGGAAAACACGGCGATCTGGGTCAGCGCCGGGAACGGGGTGAAGGCCAGCGCCAGGTAGCCGATCAGGTTGGTGCCCAGGCTCAGGCTGAGGCCGGGCAGGGTCGCGGCCATGGAGCTCCAGCTGTGCCAGTTGGCCTGGCCGTGCAAGGTGCTCCAGCTTTTACTCAGATAATGCTGCGGGTAGTCGGCGGCCACGCCGATCAGGCTGGCGCCGAGCACCAGGGTCAGCGCATTGATCTGGCCGAACACCAGCACGCAGGCGGCGCAGCCGGCGAGCAGCGCCACGCCGATGGGCAGCAGGCTGACCAGCACGCGCACGCGGCGATAGCTCAGCAGCAACAGCAGGAGGATGCCGAGGATCGCGGCGCCGCCGATCCAGGTCACTTCACGGCTTGCCTGGGCCTGGCCGGCGGCGGCGTAGAGCAGGCCGCTGGCGGCGAGCAGTTGACCGCCCGCGGCGCCGACCAGGGCGCGCGCGCTGGCCACCTCGCTGGCGACCGCCGGCGCTGCCTGCAGGTCGAACGAGTCGCCCTGGATGCGCGCGCGCAGCAGCGCCCAGGTCAGGCCCTGGTCTTCGACCAGCAGCGCGCCGCTGGCCAGGTCGGTCTGGATCCGCGGGTGCGGGTTGAGCGCCTGTTGCGCGCGGGCGCCCAGGCCCAGCCAGTCCTGATCGATGGGCAGCAGGCTGACGCTGGCGAAGGTGTCGAACAGCTGGGCGGCGCGTTGCTGGATAAAATCCTCGGGCTGCTCGATCAGCAGTTGCCGGTCTGCGCTGGGCAGCAGGCTCAGGCGGCTGGCGCGCAGCTGCTGGCGCAGCGCGTCCAGGTCGGCCTGCAGGCTCCACTGCAGCTGCTCGAAGCGACCCGCTTCGGCCCATTGCCGAGCGATGCGCTGCACCAGAACGATCGCCTGCTCGCGCTCGGCATGGCCAACCAGCATCAGCAGCTCGCGATTCAGCGGTTCCTGCATGCGCCGTTCGGCCTGCTGCACCAGTTCATCACCCGCGCCTTGCGGCAACAGGGCGAGCATGCTCGCCTGCAACGGTGGGCCGGCGCGCCACTGCCAGGCGCTGAGTGCCAGCAGGGCCAGCAGCAGGGCGAGCAACAGGCGCGGCAGGAGTCGTCGCGTCGAGCGCCGGTCAAGGCGCAAGGGCGAGGCGCTCCGCTTCGCTCAAGCTGTCGTCGACCTGGCTCTGCGGCAGGCGCAGCAGGGTGCTGTCACCCTGGGTTTCCGCCAGTTCGATCCGCTCGACCAGGGCGCCGCCCTGGATATGGATGGCGCTGAAGATCTGCTTGAGCAGCCGCGAGCGCGGTGTCAGGCTGAGCTGCCAGGCCTCGGCATCGCCGCTCAACTGCAGCTCGAAGTCGTCGGCCAGACCGGCATGGTCGCCCCTGAGCACGGCGAGGAACAGCCGACTCTGCTGCGCGGCGACATCCTGCCCAGGTTGCTGCTGCCAGCCCTGGGGCGTGCGCCGGGCAATGCCCTGGTCGCCGATGCGGTAGTCCTGCTGCAGTGGGCTGTGCAACTGCCAGAGCAGGCCATGCTCGCGGGACAGGACGAACTGGCCGCGGCTGGTCAGCGGCTGCGGGAGGGCGCGCAGGTGTTTTTCCTGGATGAACGGGCCGCGCACCACGGCCGGTTTGGCCAGTTGGGCGCCGAGCTGCTCGAGGTCGAAGGCCTGGGCCAGGCTGGCACCGAGCAGCGCGATGCCGACGGCGATACACCGTAGGAAATGCTTCATGCGAGCGCCTTCTCTACCGCGTCGAGCAACACCCGGGGCGAGGCCAGTTGCATCTCGCGGCTGGCCATCGCCACCGCCACCTGCACGCTGCTGCCGCGGGTCATGCGTTCGCCGCTCTCGGCGTCGCAGATCAGGTAGTGGATCTTCAGGCGGTTTTCCCATTCGATCAGGTCGGCGCGCACGACAATCGTCTGGCCGAACTGGGCGCCACGGATATAGCGCAGCTGCAGGTCGATGATCGGCCAGGCGTAGCCCGCCGCGCGCATCTGCGTGTAGTTGTGGCCGAGCTTGTCGAGCAGGGCGCAGCGCGCCACCTCGAAATATTTGACGTAGTGGCCGTGCCAGACCACGTCCATCGAGTCGACGTCGAAGAAGGGCACGACCAACTCGATCTCGGCCTGCAATACGCCTGGGCTACGCATGGGCGGCTCCTTGGCGAGTGGTGCGCGCGGCGCAGCCTAGGTGGTATGCGCTGCTGGCCGTAGGGTGCGTCGTGCGCACCAGGGCAGACTCAGGCATATAGCCTCCAATGCTGGTCGCGGATACGGGTCAGGCACAGGCGCAGTTCGCCTTCCAGGGCGCGGTCTTCGATCACCGGCGGAAAATCCGCACTCAGCTGTTCGCGCATGGCCGCCACGGGTGCGGGGATGTCGCTCTTGCCGTCGCGCAGGCGCAGCCAGACGCCCTGGTTGGCCGCCAGCAGGGTGGCGGCGGCGACCTGTTCGGTCAGCTCGAGGCTGCGCAGGGCATCGCGCGCGGCGATGGTGCCCATGCTCACCTTGTCCTGGTTGTGGCATTCGGTGGAGCGCGAGAACACGCTGGCCGGCATGCTGTTTTTCAGGGCTTCGGCGGTCCAGGCGCTGGCGCCGATCTGCACCGCCTTGAAACCGTGGTTGATCATTGCGCTGACGCTCGGCGCGCCGGACAGGTTGCTCGGCAGGCCGTGGTTGTAGCGGCTGTCCACCAGCAGGGCGAGCTGGCGGTCGAGCAGGTCGGCGACGTTGCCGACCAGGTTCTTCAGGCTGTCCATGGCGAAGGCGATATGGCCGCCGTAGAAGTGCCCGCCATGCAGCACGCGTTCGGCTTCGGCGTCGATCAGCGGGTTGTCGTTGGCGCTGTTCAGTTCGGTTTCGATGAACTGCCGCAACAGGCCCAGGCTGTCGGCCATCACCCCGAGCACATGCGGTGCGCAGCGCAGCGAGTAGCGATCCTGCAGGCGGTGCAGCGGCGCGGTCGGCGCGTCGATCGCCAGGTCCTGGCGCAGCCAGGCGGCCACCTGCATCTGTCCCGGGTGCGGTTTGGCGGCGAACAGGCGCTCGTCAAAGTGCTCCGGATTGCCTTCCAGGGCCACCACGTTGAGCGCGGTGATGCGCGTGGCCAGCTTGAGCAGGTACTCGGCGCGGGAAAACGCCAGGCAGGCCAGGGCGGTCATCACCGCGGTGCCGTTCATCAGCGCCAGCGCTTCCTTGGGCCGCAGGGTCAGCGGCGTCCAGCCCAGTTCGGCATGCACTTCGGCGGCGCTGCGTTGCTCGCCGCGATACAGCACCTCGCGCTCGCCGGACAGGGTGGCGGCGACATAGGACAGCGGGGTCAGGTCGCCGCTGGCGCCGACCGAGCCTTCTTCCGGGATCAGCGGCAACACGTCATGTGCAAGAAAGGCGCGCAGGCGCTCCAGCAGTTCCATGCGTACCCCGGAAACCCCCTGGCACAGCGACTGCAAACGCACGGCCAGCACCGCCCGGGTGCTGGCTTCGTCGAGCAACCGGCCCAGGCCGCAGCCGTGAAAGGTGTAGAGGTGACGCGGCAGCGCCTCGACCTGGTGCAGCGGCACGGCCACCACGCAGGAATCGCCATAGCCGGTGGTGACGCCGTAGATCACGCCCTCCTTGTCCAGCAGGGTATCGAGGAAGCGCGGGCCCTTGTCGATCATCTCGCGGTAGGCCGCATCGTCCTGCAGCAACGCCTGGGCGCGGCGTTGGGACAGAACGTTGATCTGTTCGATACTCAGCGGTTGTTCGCCGAACACCACGGGTTCAGCCAGGTATGTCGTCATCTTGCTTCCAGAACGGGTAGAAGTTGAACCATTGGTGTGGAGCTTCCAGGCAGAGTTGGCCGAGGCGCTGCGCATAGCCCTGGACCCAGCTGCGGATCACCGCGTCGCGTTCGCCGCGCTTCCACTGTACGCGCTCGGCCAGGGGTTCGAGCAGCACCTGGTAGCGGCCGTCGATTTTCAGGCAGCTCATCAGGTTGAGTGGGCAGCGCAGCAAACCGGCCAGCAACCAGGGACCCTGGGGGAAGGCGGCGCTCTGGCCGAGAAAATCCACGGTGACGCTGCGGGCGCCATGCAGCGGCACGCGGTCGCCGGCGATCGCCAGCCACTCGCCGCGTTCCAGGCGCTCGGACAGTTGCAGCATGATCGCCGGATCCAGCTCGCTGACCTGAATCAGGCGCAGGTTGCTGGCACCGGCTTCATTGAGCAGGCGGTTGAACTGCTCGGCATGCCTGGTGTGCACCAGCACGTTCATCTGGACCTTGTTGTTCAACTCGGCCAGCGCCCGGCACACTTCCAGGTTGCCCAGGTGCGCGCCGATCAGCATTTGTCCGCGTTCGCCTTGCATCAGGTCGTGCAGGTCGTGGCGATCGATCAGGTCGATGTCCTGCAGGCCCAACTTGCCGTTCCAGACGTCCAGCTTGTCCAGCAGGGAGTCGGCGAAGGCCATGAATTGACGGAATACCGACAGGCGGCTGGGCTGCAGTTCGGCGCGCCCGCTCCAGTCGGCCAGATTGCGCTGGTAGCGCCAGATGCTGCGCCGGGCCTGGCCGCCGAGCAGGAAGAAGTACAGCACGATCAGGTAGAGCAACGGGCTGAGCGCGCGGCGACCGAGCAGGCGTACGGCCAGGGCGATGAATTTCATCAGGGCGAAGCTGCCGCGTTCTTGTTGCGCGGCCCAGTGCTTGCTGGTGCGCGGCCGACTCATGCGCGCCACCGGCGCCAGAGCAGTTGCGGGGCGCGCAGGAGCATGCCGCAGAACAGTTTGGCGTGCATTTTCGAGATCAGCGCGTTGTCGTGCCACGGACGAAAATGCGAGAGGCCGTCGGCCGGGTAATGCACGCGCACCGGCAGCCAGCGCATCGGTTGGGCGCGCCAGAACAGGCGCACCAGAATCTCGCTGTCGAAGTCCATGCGCCGGCCGATGGCCACTGCGTCGAGCAGCGCCAGGGTGGCCGGTAGCGGATAAATACGAAAGCCGCACATCGAGTCGCGAATGCTCAGCGACAGGCAATTGATCCACACCCAGACATGGGTCAGGTAGCGGGCGTAGAGGCGGCCCTTCGGCACGCTGGCATCGTAGTGCGGGTAGCCGCAGATCAGGGCCTGCGGTTCGGCCCGCGAGGCGGCGAGAAAGGCAGCGAGCCCGCTGAGATCGTGCTGGCCATCGGCATCCACCTGCAGGGCATGGCTGAAACCCAGCCGCGCCGCTTCACGCAGGCCGGCCATCACCGCGCCGCCCTTGCCCTGGTTGACGGGCAGGCGCAGCAGATAGACCTCCGCCTGTGTGGCCAGACGCTCGATGGTCGCGGCGCAGGACGGGCTGGAGGCGTCGTCGACCAGCACGCAGGGCAGTCCGGCGCCGCGCAAGGCGCTCACCACAGCCGGCAGAGCCTGTTCGTGGTTGTACACCGGGATCACCGCGCAGGGCTTATGCATGGGCTTTCCCTGCGTAGGGTCGGTTGAGCGCAGCGCTAGCCGTCGCCATTTTGTTGGGTATCGCTGCGCTCAACGCCAACCTACAAAAGCGGCTCATTGTGCGGCTCCGAGCAAGATGCGTCCGGACGAGCAGGCCTTGTCGCCGTTGCGGAAGCTGAAGTAGAGCTTGCCGCGGCTGGCGTCGAAGCGCAGCGACAGCTGCAGGGGATCGCCGGGGCGCACCAGTTGCTGGAATTTCAGCACTTCCATGCCGATGAAGCGCGGCGGCAGGTGCTCGATCAGTTGCCGCGCCAGCTGTTGGGCCCAGTCGATCTGCACCACGCCCGGTAGCACCGGGGTCTGTGGGAAGTGGCCGCTGAAGTGGGCCAGGTCCAGCGGCACCTCTAGTTCAAGCTGCCATTCGCCGTCCCGCTCGACGGCGCTCAGCGGTTCGACCAGGGTCGGGCGCGGCGCGGCGAGCAGTGCCTCGACCGCCGCTTGGGCCAGTTTGCCCTGGCTGCTGTAGGGCAACTGGCTGAGCAGACGCCAGCGCCGTGGCAGGGCGATGGCTTCGCAGTGCCCGGCCAGGTGCCGGCGCAGGGTCTCGGTGACGCTGCGTCGGCCCTGGTTGCGCAACGCATGCACGCCGTCCGGACTCAAGGCCAGCAGGGCGCCGAGGAAGGCACGGCCCTGCTGAAGCACGCCGAGGCGCGCATCGCTGACCCAGGCATGCGCCATCAGGGCCTGCTCCAGCATGGGCAGGGAGATGCGTTTTTCTTCCAGTTTGACGATGCGGTCCAGGCGTCCGCGCAGGACGAAACGGCCGTCGGCCTGGAGTTCGACGGCATCGGCGGTCTGCTCGCAGTGACCGGCCGGCAGGTAGGGCGAGGTCAGCCTGAGCGCGCCCTCGGCGTTGACCCCCAACTCGACGCCAGCGAACGGCTGCCAGGACGTATCGCCCTGGCGCCAGGCGATGCCGCCGGTTTCCGAGCTGCCGTAGATTTCCGTTGGCCACTGGCCGAGCTGGGCGTGCAACAGTTGCGCGGCCTCGGTCGGCAGGGTGCCGCCGGAGGAGAACAGCTGGCGCAACGGCTGCAGGGCGGTCCAGTCGAGGTTGTCGCCCATGCGTTTCAATAAGGCCGGGCTGGCGACCCAGGCAAAGCCAGGGGCACTGGAAGCTACTGCGGGCTGCGCGCATGCTGCTGCGTTGATAAGCGGTTCGGCCTGCTCATTTACCGCCTGTAAACTCCGCGGCCTCGCCTCTTCTCGCCTTGCATCCTCTTCGCTCGCTACGCTTCCAACACCCCTGGTAATTGCCAGGCTGGTGCGTTGCATGTCCTCGGGGAAGGGTTGCGCACGGCGCAGGAAGGCGCGGCCGGCGCACAGCGGCCAGAGCACGCGGAACAACAGGCCGTAGATGTGCTGGGCGGCCACGCTGGCGACTATCACCGCGTCGCCCAGGGTCTCGCCCCACAGCCGTTCCAGCGCTTCGACTTCGTTGCTCAGTTGGCGCAGGCTCTTGTCGATCGACTTGGCCTCGCCGCTGGAGCCGGAGGTGCACAGGGTCAGTCGGCACTGGTCGAGGTCCAGGACGCGGGCCTGCAGGGGCTCGGCGGCTCCTGCGCGATCGAGGGCGTCGAGGGCGTCGAGCCAGAGGTCGATCCGGCTCGCCAGCTGCAGGCGCGTCTGCGCCTGGGCATCGGCGGGCAGCAGCACCTGGACGCCGGCCAGCCAGGCGCCGAGCAGGGCGATCGCCAGCTCGGCGGCGTCTTCCAGGTAGAGTGCGACGCGCTGCACGTTCTGCCCGCGCAGCTGACCGCCCAGATGCCGTGCGCGCCGGCACAGCTCGGCGTGGTCGAGGTCCGGGGTGACGCGGCGGCTGGCGTCGGGGTTCAGCAGCAGGCGATCGAGACCTATCCAGCTCATGCCAGCCGCCTTACGCGCTGGCGTACCAGCCATTCGCCGGCGAACAGCAGGCCGATCAGGCCGTAGGAGATCAGGCCGGTGTAGAGGGTCCACCAGGCCAGCGGCGCCCACAGGGTCAGGGCGACGGTGATCAGGCCGTTGCCGAGAAAGAACAGCGCCCAGACCTTGGTCACCTGGCGGGTGTAATGCACGGCCCGCGCGGGCAGTTCCGGCTCGCGCAGGCGTGCCAGCCGTTCCACCAGCGGTGGGCCGACTTTCAGGCTGAGGGCGAACAGGCCGAGCAGCAGCAGGTTGATCAGTACCGGATACCAGC
The DNA here is from genome assembly GCA_030699825.1 of Pseudomonas sp. Classification (GTDB taxonomy): domain Bacteria; phylum Pseudomonadota; class Gammaproteobacteria; order Pseudomonadales; family Pseudomonadaceae; genus Aquipseudomonas. The sequence continues at coordinate 37,565 of JAUYKV010000061.1, forward strand.
GCAGCAGCGCCGGCTCGCCGGCCAGGCCCAGCAGCAGGCAGAACCCCAGCACCGCGGCGGCCATCCAGCGCCCGCCCGGACTTTGCTTGCCCAGCAGCAGGCGCGCCAGCCAGAGCCCGCCCAGCAGGGCGGCGAAGACCCGGGGCGAGAGGTGTTGCATGCCGTAATACACCGCGAAGGGATAGGCCAGGCCGGCCACGACCAACAGCAGGCCGAGCAGGCGACTCATGGGCGACTCTTCATTAACTGTCTGGCTTATTAACTGTTCGGCCATCAGTTGTCCGGATTGACCAGGCGATGCACGGCCTCGACCACATCGCCCACGCTGCGCACCGACTTGAACTCCTCGGCGGCGATTTTCTTGCCGGTCTGGCGCTTGATGTGATCGATCAGGTCGACGGCATCGATGCTGTCGATTTCCAGATCCTGGTAGAGGTTGGCCGTCAGGGTCACGCGCTCGGCGTCCAGCTCGAACAGTTCGACCATGGCGTCGCGCAGGGTGGCGAAGATTTCATCACGGGTTTGCATGTGCTGAGTCCTCAGGCCGTTTGTCGTGCGGCAACAAAGGCCGCGAGACTGGCCACGTTGGCAAAGTGCTCACGGGTGTCCTTGGCTTCGGCGTCGATCTTAATGGCGAAACGCTTCTGGATCGCCAGACCCAGCTCCAGGGCGTCCACCGAGTCCAGCCCCAGGCCTTCGCCGAACAGTGGCAGGTCGGTGCCGATGTCGGCGGCGGTCATGTCTTCCAGGCCGAGGGCCTCAATGATCAGGTGCTTGATTTCCAGCTGTAAATCGCTCATCTACGGCGAGCTCCTTAATGAAGTGATGGTGCAAGAATTCGTTGAGTTTACGCGAGGCGATGGGCGCCGATCCCTGTGCGCTGAACAATTGCGGGTCGATATCTTCGCCCACCCGCAGGTGAACGTGAAAACGCCGCGACGGAATACGGTACCAGGGCTCGGCCTTGGTCAGGGTGGTCGGTGTCACGCTGATCGCCACCGGGGTGACGATGCGCGCGCCGCGCAGCGCGATGGCGGCCGCCCCCCTGTGGAACTCGGGCGGCTGCCCCGGGGTGGTGCGCGTGCCTTCGGGGAAAATCACCAGGGTCTGGCCGTCGTGCAGGGCGCTGGCGGCTTCGTCGAGCATGTCCATGCTGCCGCTGTTGCTGATGTACTGGGCGGCGCGAATCGGCCCGCGCATGCAGGGATTGTCCCACAGGCTCTGCTTGACCACGCAGTTGGCGTCGCGGATGAAGGCGATCAGCACCACCACGTCGATCAGCGACGGGTGGTTGGCGAGCACCAGCTGGCCCGGCCGGCCCAGGCGTTCGGCGCCTTCCACCTCGTAGGTCAGCACCCCGCTGCGGAACATGAACTGGACGAAGGCGCGGAACACCCAACTGATCACGCCGCGCGCGCGGCGCCGGCGAGTCTCGGCGTCGCCCGGCAGCAGGCCGAGCAGGGGGAAGACCAGCACGCGCAGCAGCACACCGCCGATGCCGAACAGGGCGAAGCTCAGCGCGGTGGCGATCAGGCGCCACCAGAGGGGCGCGCTGTAGGGGCTCAAGCCTTGTTGTGTGACCAGATCCATTGGCGGCTGTTCCAGTGATGCACGAGGGTCGGCTGTCCGCTGCAGAGCGCACGCAGCAGGCTGAGGGGGTGTGGCCATTCGGCTTGTTGGCCTTCACCGCTACAGAGTTGCAGGTGCCAGTCGTCGCCGGGCGTGAGCAGTAGGGCGACGGCATAGGGAAAAGGCACGTCGTCGATAGAGGGCGCGTACAGCGCTGGGGGTGCTTCCTCGGCAATCACCAGCAGCACTGCCGGAGCGCCCTCGCCGAGCAGCATGCTGGCTTCCAGCATGGCGTGTTCGAGGCCATCGCCGGCAGCGGCCACGGCGGTCATTTCGCTGGTGTCGCCGCGCAGGATCGACCACTGGCCGATGATGGCGTTGTGCACCGACAGGCTGAACTGGGTCGGCGACAGGGGTTCATCGCGCGCCAGATCGCCGAGGATGGCCAGGGTGCGCGGTGTTTCACCGTGGCGCGAGGCGAAGATCAGGGGCAAGGCCGGGTAAGCGTCGGCCAGCGGCCAGGCAACCTGAAACAGCATCCGCGCCAGGCGGCTGAGGCGTCGGCGTTGCATGGCCGGGAGGAAGCTGACATCCGGTTGCTGCTGGTCGTCAGCCACGCGCACAGGCAACTGGCACCAGGCGCGCCAGTCATCGATGCTTTCCAGGCCGGGGGCCCAGGCATGCCATTGCTTGATCCTGAAATGCATCACACGAAGCGTTTTCCCGGCCCCTGTGGGCGTCCTTGTCAACTGCGGCTGTCCCGCGCGACAGCTTGAATTGCCGACGGCGCCATGGCGAAGTGCCCGCATTATCTAGGTCGCCGGCATTCTGCGCAAACTTTGCCGGTAGGCTTCTGATGGAGGGTGCGGCGATTTAAGACGCCGACCTCGCCCTTGTCATGCGCTTTGCATAGAATCCAGGGTCAACGGAATCAGGGAGGTTTGTCATGCGGCGTGTGGTGTTCAATCAGAAAGGCGGAGTGGGCAAGTCCAGCATTGCCTGCAACCTGGCGGCCGTAAGCGCCTCGCAGGGCTACCGCACGCTGTTGGTCGATCTGGATTCCCAGGCCAACTCCACCCACTACCTCACCGGCCTGACGGGCGACGAGATCCCCATGGGCATCGCCGAGTTCTTCAAGCTCAGCCTGAGCAACGGCCCTTTTTCCAAGAAGGGCCGGGTCGATATCTACGAGACGCCGTTCGACAATTTGCATGTGGTCACGGCCACCGCCGAACTGGCCGATCTGCAGCCCAAGCTGGAGTCGAAACACAAGATCAACAAGCTGCGCAAATTGCTCGATGAGCTGGCCGGGGATTATGAGCGGATTTACCTGGATACGCCGCCTGCGTTGAATTTCTACACGGTTTCCGCACTGATCGCCGCTGATCGGGTATTGATCCCCTTCGATTGCGACAGTTTCTCGCGCCAGGCCCTGTATGGTCTGTTGCAGGAAATCGAAGAGCTCAAGGAAGACCACAACGAAGGGCTGGAGGTCGAGGGTATCGTGGTCAACCAGTTTCAGCCGCGAGCGACCCTGCCCCAGCAGTTGCTCAATGAGCTGATCGCGGAGGGCTTGCCGGTGTTGCCGGTGAACCTGATGAGTTCGGTGCGCATGCGTGAATCGCACCAGGCCTGCACGCCGCTGATCTATCTGGATGCACGGCACAAGCTGACCCAGCAGTTCGTCGAGCTGCACGACCTGCTCAACGCTAGCGATTAGTCGGGGTCGGGTAAAACGACAAAGGCGCCAGTGGCGCCTTTGTCATTTTGTCCGGGTGATGGCTGTTTAGCGACGTACGACAAAAATGTCGCAGGGCGCCTTGTGCAGGAAATGCTGGGCCAGGCTACCGAGCAATGCCTGGGACAAAGCGCTGCGGCCATGGCTGCCGAGTACCAGCAACTCGCTGCGGCGGGTTTTCAGCTGTTCCTGCAGGCTGCGCAGGATGCCGCCTTGTTGCACCGAATGGGTCAGGGTCGGGCCCTCTGCGGGCAGGATCTGCGCTTCGTCCTCCAGCAGCTGATCGATCAGGGCGCGCTGGATCTGCAGTTGCGCCTCGACTTGCCTGGGGCTGCCCTTGTCCGGCGCGAACACATGCAGCGCATGCAGTTCGGCCGTTGCCGGCAGCAGGCGGTAGGCCTGCTCCAGGGCGCTGCAGGCGCAGAGCGAGAAGTCGATGGCGGCAAGCGCGCGCTGGTAGGGCTGGAACTCGTTGCGCGCCACCAGCAGCAGCGGCACGCTGCAGTGCCTGGCGATACGGTCCAGGCTGGTGCCGGAGAAGAAATCGTGGCGCTGGTGGTGGGCGCCCAGTACCAGCAGGTCGCAACCCAGTTCCTGCACCTGCTGCAACACCACCTCGGACGGTTTGCCGCTGATCAGGCGCAGTTCGCTGCCCGGTGGGGCATAGCGGGTCAGGCTGCGATCCAGCGCCTGATGGGCCTGTTCGTGCGCCTGGCTGCTCTGGGTGGGGTCGAGAACGTGCAATATCGTCAGCTTGGCGTTGTGCTGTTGCGCCAGCTGGGTGGCACGACACAGGGCCATGTCGGCCGTGTCGCGCAAGTCATGGGCAATGAGGATATGCATAAACATGAGACAAATCTCCGGCCGATGGATGTCGGCGATTTATTATCCATCAAGCAATAGTCGTTCTTTTGACCTTAGGCAAGGCCAGGCGTCAGAGGGTGTAAAAATATCGAACGCAGTAGGCGAGCGTTTTTCACCGGCTCTCAGAATCCTTGGCTCTGCAGCCAGGCCAGCAGTTGCGGCAGTGGCAGGGCGCCGCTCTGGCGTGCGACTTCGCGGCCGCCCTTGAACAAAATCAGGCTGGGGATCGAGCGGATGCCCAGCTGGCTGGACAGTTGCGGGTTGGCCTCGCTGTCCAGCTTGCCCAGGCGACAGCGCCCCTGCAGTTGGCCCGCCGCCTGGTAGAAGGTCGGTGCGAAGGCCTTGCAGGGGCCGCACCAGTCGGCCCAGACATCCACCAGCAGCGGCAGGTCGCCCTTGAGCTGGCTGGCGAAGTTGGCCTGGGTCAGTTCGAACGGCGTGCTTGGCACCACTTCATGCTTGCAGCGCCCGCAGCGCGGGTTGTCGCCCAGGCGCTCGGCGGGGATGCGGTTAAGGCCGTTGCAGCTTGGGCAGGGAATCAGCAGCGGGTTGGACATGAGCGACTCCAGAGACGGGTAGTCCTTATCTGGAGTCGACTGACCCGCTTATCAAGGCCGAACTCAATCCCCGGCGGCCTGCAGTGCCTGTTGCAGGTCGGCAAGGATGTCGTCGCTGTGTTCGATGCCGATCGACAGGCGCACCATGTCGCGCGGCACGCCGGCCTTGGCCAGTTCCTCGTCGTTGAGCTGACGGTGGGTGGTGGAAGCCGGATGGCAGGCCAGCGATTTGGCGTCGCCGATATTGACCAGGCGCACCACCAGCTTGAGCGCATCGATAAAGCGCGCCCCCGCCGCCTGACCGCCGACGATGCCGAAGGAGAGGATCGAGGCCGGTTTGCCCTGGCAGTATTTTTGCGCCAGGTCATGCTCGGGATGATCGCTCAGACCGGCGTACTTGACCCAGGCCACCTGCGGGTGATTCTGCAGGTATTCGGCGACCTTGAGTGCGTTCTCGCAGTGACGCTCCATGCGCAGGGCCAGGGTTTCCAGGCCTTGCAGGATCAGGAAGGAATTGAACGGCGAGATGGCCGCGCCCATGTTGCGCAGCGGTACCACCCGGCAGCGGCCGATGAAGGCCGCCGGGCCGAAGGCCTCGGTGTAGGTCACGCCGTGGTAGGAGGCGTCCGGGGTGTTGAGCAGGGCGAAGCGCTCCTGGTGCTGCGCCCAGGGGAAGTTGCCGGAGTCGACCACGATGCCGCCGATGCTGGTGCCGTGGCCACCCATGTACTTGGTCAGCGAGTGCACCACGATGTCGGCGCCGTGCTCGAAGGGGCGACACAGCATGGGCGTGGCCACGGTGTTGTCGACGATCAGCGGCACGCCATGGCGGTGGGCCGCGTCGGCCAGCGCTTGCAGGTCAATGATGTTGCCGGCCGGGTTGCCGATGGACTCGCAGAACACTGCCTTGGTCTTGTTGTCGATCAGCGCTTCCAGAGCGGCGATATCGTCATGGGCGGCGAAGCGCACTTCGATGCCCTGGCGCGGCAGGGTGTGGGCGAACAGGTTATAGGTGCCGCCATACAGCTTGGCCACCGAGACGATGTTGTCGCCGACTTCGGCGATGGTCTGGATGGCATAGGTGATGGCCGCCATGCCGGACGCCACGGCCAGCGCGCCGACGCCGCCTTCCAGGGCCGCCACGCGTTTTTCCAGTACGTCGGTGGTGGGATTCATGATCCGCGTGTAGATGTTGCCGGCGACCTTGAGGTCGAACAGGTCGGCACCGTGCTGGGTGTCGTCGAAGGCGTAGGAGGTGGTCTGGTAGATCGGCACCGCTACCGCCCTGGTGGTCGGGTCAGGGCTGTAACCGGCATGGATGGCCAGGGTTTCCAGTTTCATGCACGCGTTCCTTCAGGCTCGTTTGGAAAAGTCGCAGCATGGAGAGGAAGGGCTACTCTGGTCAATGCTCTGCAGCAATAAAACCAGCCGGATACAGGCTCGATGGGGGTCGACCTTCTATCGCCTAATGGCTCAGACCGGCGTCAGCGGCCAGAACCAGGGGATGACGAAGCTGGCCACCACCCACAACAGCAGGTTGAGTGGGATGCCGACCTTCATGAAGTCGGTGAAGCGGTAGCCGCCGGCGTTGTAGACGAAGGTGTTGGTCTGGTAGCCGATGGGCGTGGCGAAGCTGGCGCTGGCAGCGAACATCACCGCCACGACGAAGGCGCGCGGGTCGACGCCCAGGTGCTGGGCCATGCCGATGGCGATGGGGGTGACCAGCACCGCCACGGCGTTGTTCGACAGCACCTCGGTGAGGATCGAGGTGAACAGGTAGATGAACGACAGCATCAGCAGCGGCCCGGCCCAGGGCAGCAGGTCCATCATGTTTTGCACCATCAGTGTGACCAGGCCGACCTTGTCCATGGCGATGCTGATCGCCAACATGCCGAAGATCAGGCTGAGGATCTTCCAGTCCACCGCCTTGTAGGCGTCTTCCACGTCCAGGCAGCGGGTCGCCAGCACGACCACCGCGCCAATGATCGCCAGGCCTTCGATGGCCATCAGGCCGAAGGCGGCGAGGACCATCACCGCCAGGGTGGCAATGATCGCAATCGGCGCCTTGTCGCGGCGGAAGGCGCGTTCCTGCACGGCGTTGAGGCTGATCAATTCGCCATTGTCGGCGAAGCGCTTGATTTGCGAGGGGGTGCCTTCGACCAGCATCACGTCGCCGAATTGCAGCTCGAAGTCGTCCAGGTTGCCCTGGATGTTCTCGTCCTGCCGGTGCACGGCGAGCACGGCGATGCCGTAGCGCGCGGTGAGGTCGAGGTCGCGCATGGGCCGGTGGCTGAAACGCGAACTGCGCCCGACTATGGCCTCGGCCAGCACCACGTCATGGCTGCTGATGGTCTCGAAGGCGTCGCCGCGGTTGAAGGTCAGGTGGCCGCTTTCGCGCAGTTCCACCACGTTCTTCACCTGGCCATGCAGCACCAGGCGATCGCCATTGGCCAGCTGGGTGTCGTGGGTCGGTTCGGTGATCTCCTGGTCCTCACGGAACAGTTTGAGCACCTGCAGGCCGCTGCCGCCGTTTAGGTTGGCCTCGCTCAGGGTCTTGCCGATCACCGGTGAGCCATGGGGCACCAGCAACTCGGTCATAAAGGTGCGATCGAGGTCGGGGCGCAGCTGCTTGGACAGGGTGTCGCGCTCGGGCAGCAGGTGGCGGCCGATGGTCAGCAGGTAGAGCATGCCGACCGTGGCCAGGATCAGCCCGGCGCCGGTGATCTCGAAGATGCCGAAGGGTGCCAGGCCGGCCTTGCGCGCGACGCCGTCGACCAGGATGTTGGTCGAGGTGCCGATCATGGTCAGGGTGCCGCCGAGGATGGTGGCGTAGGACAGCGGGATCAGCAGCTTCGACGGCAGGGTGCCGGCACGCCGCGCGAGGGAGATGGCCACCGGGGTGAGGATGGCCACCACCGGGGTGTTGTTCAGGCAGGCGGAAATAACCAGGGCGACCAGGGTCAGGCCGGTGAGCACCTTTATCGGGCTGGTGCCGACCAGATCGCCCAGCCAGTTGCCCAGCGCGTCGATGCAGCCGGTGCGCTCCAGGGCAGCCGAGAGCACGAACATGCAGGCGATGGTCACCGGCGCCGAGTTGCTCAGCACGCTGAGCACTTCGCCGGGGGTTAGCAGTTGCGTGACCAGCAGCGCCGCCACGGCAATCGCCGCGACTATGTCCGGGCTCCATTTCTCGCGGACGAAGGCGTACAGCACCCAGATCAGCAAGGCGCCGACAAACAGCAAGGGCAGGGGGAGTGAGTCCCAGAACATCGGCGTCCTTAGCGTGCAGCTCTCGTGTGAAGTGGCGGGCGGGTGAAGTGACGGGCGCGCCGACGGACGGCCGCGCGAGGCGCTGAAGATAAGGCCTGCGGCTTAGAGAGTCTAAGAATGTTTGAGAAGGTTTATATGCCTTTTCGGTTTAACAGATAAAGCTGCATCGCCCTCCCGGCCGCGCACTGTTCCTGTGCCGTCCCTGCCAGCGCCCGGACCTTCTGTCCGGCCTGCCTGGCGCCGCTGCGCGAGCAGGGCGCCGAGTCGCATGGGGCGATGGGTGTCGCTGCGCTCAACGCCACGGCATGGGTATCGCTGCGCTCAACGCCATCCTACGGGTTGGTGGCCGCAGCGTTTTTGTAGGATGGGGCGGGCCGCGTAGGGTTGAGCGTAGCGATACCCATCAACCGGTTGTCCAGCCGCCGGGTTTTATTGGTTTGCCGCAGATCGTTGTGATGGCTATCGCTACGCTCAGGAGGAGCAGCTGATTTCCAGGTGTTTGCCCCACTCTGGCGGGCGCTGGGCGTAGCGCTCGAAGCCGGGTTGTTCGTCGAATGGCCGGCTGAGCACGGCGTGCAGCTCGCGCACGGGGGCGTAGTCGCCCTGTTCGGCGGCGTCGATGACTTGCTGGGCGAGGTAATTGCGCAGGATGTACTTGGGGTTGACCGCGTGCATGCGTGCGCTTCGCTCTGCCTGGGTTCCACCGTCCTGTGCGCTGCGGGTCCGGTAATCGCTGGCCCAGGCATCGAAACCGCCGAGGTCGGTGAAGTCGTCGCGCAGGCGGGCGAGGGCCTGATCGGCCGTGCTGTTGCCCAGCTCGCGGAAGAAATTGCTGTAGTCCACTGCGCTGCTCTGCATCAGTTGCAGCAGGCGCTGAATCAGCGCGTCGTCGCCGGCGTCGCTGCTGAGCAGGCCCAGGCGACGGCGCATCAGGTCGAGGTAACGGGCCTGGTACAGCGGCAGGAACAGGTTCAGGGTCTCGCGCAGGGCATCGATCTCGACCAGCGGGGTCAATGCCTGGCCGAGGGCGGCGAGGTTCCATTGGGCGATCGGCACCTGGTTGCTGAAACTGTAGCGCCCCGTGTCGTCGGAGTGGTTGCAGATGTGGTTGGCGTCGAAGTCGTCGAGGAAGGAGTAGGGGCCGTAGTCGAAGGTGATGCCGAGGATCGACATGTTGTCGCTGTTCATCACCCCGTGACAGAAACCATAGGCCTGCCAGTAGGCGATCAGCTCGGCGTTGCGTTCGACCACCTCGCGGAACATCGCCAGGTAGGGTTCGGGTTGGGCCAGGCAGGCGGGGAAGTGGCAGCTCAGCACGTGCTCGCCGAGTTGTTTCAGCAGGTCGTGCTGGCGGGTGTAATAGAAGTACTCGAAGTGACCGAAGCGCACATGGCTCTGCGCCAGACGCAGGATCATGGCTGCACTTTCCTGCTTCTCGCGCCATACCGGGGTGCTCGAGGCGGTCACGCACAGTGCCCGCGAGCTGGGAATGCCGAGGGCGTGCAGGTGTTCGCTGGCGAGGAACTCGCGGATCGAGCTGCGCAGCACCGCGCGACCATCGCCCATGCGCGAATAAGGGGTCTTCCCGGCGCCCTTGAGGTGCAGGTCCCAGTTTTCGCCGGCGTCGTTGACTACCTCACCCAGGAGCAGGCCGCGGCCATCGCCCAGGCGCGGGTTGTAGCTGCCGAACTGGTGCCCGGAATAGACCATGGCCCGCGGTTCGGCCTCGCTCCACAGCGTGTGCCCGGCGAACAGCTGGGCGAACACTTCGCTGTCGGCCTCGGTCGGGTCGAGGTCGAGCAGGGCCATGGCCGCCGCGCTGACCACCACCACGCGCGGCTCGACAATCGGCTCGGGCAGCACATGGGTGGAAAAGGCATCGCCGAGGCGGGCGAAGCGATTGTCGAAGGTCAGGTCGGTGAGCGACTTCAAGGCAAGACTCCAGTACAACGGTGCGGCGGGGTTGATCCGCGCGTTGCTCGAACGGTAGACCCCGAGCAACGCGAGATGTTTACTGCGGGTCGATTACGGGCGTCGTCGGGGTGATCGGATCCTGTTCGGGTTCGGGTTCGGGTTCGGATTCGGGTTTAGGTGCGGGCTTGTGCTCGAGCTCGCGCGTGGCAGGTTCGCCGAGCGTGCTCTTGCCAGTGCTCAGGTTGAGTTCCTGGCCTTGCAGGTTCTTGACCATGACTTCGACCTGGTTGAAGGCCATCTCGACGTTGTGCTCGCGGAAGCTCAGGGCGATACGGGTGAGGATTTCATCGGTGGAGGCGTTACGATCGGCCAGTTCGCGCACATGGAAGCGCAGTTCATAGTCGAAGGTGCTGGCGCTGATAGTCAGGAAAAACAGCAGCGGCTCGGGATCGCGCAGCACCCGTGGATTTTCCTCGGCGGCCTGCAGCATCAGCTTGCGCGCCAGCTCCAGGTCGGTCTCGTAAGCCACGCCGATCTTGATGATCACCCGGGTAACGGTGTCGTTCAGCGACCAGTTGACCAACTGGTCGGTGACGAAGGTCTTGTTCGGTACGATGATTTCCTTGCGGTCGAAATCGGTGATGGTGGTGGCGCGGATACGGATCTTGCTGACCGTACCGGACAGGTTGCCGATGGTCACCACGTCGCCGATGCGTACCGGACGTTCGAACAGGATGATCAGGCCGGAAATGAAGTTGGCGAAGATTTCCTGCAGGCCGAAACCCAGGCCGACCGAGAGCGCCGCCACCAGCCACTGCAGCTTGTCCCAACTGACTCCCAGGGTCGACAAGGTGATGACGAAACCGATGGCGACGATCGCATAGGACAGCAGGGTGGTGGTGGCGTAGGCGCTGCCTTGCGCCAGGCTCAGGCGCGACAGCACCAGCACTTCCAGCAGGCCCGGCAGGTTGCGCGCCAGGGCCACGGTGATGCCGATGATGATCAACGCGCCAAGGACCTCGCTGAGGCTGATCGGCACCAGGCTGGCGGTTTCGCCGGTGCCGCTGCTGTATTCGTAGAGGCTGATGTTGTCCAGGTAGGCGAACACCGAGATCAGGTCGGCCCAGACCCAGTACAGCGCGACGATGAAGGTGCCGAACAGGGCCAGGCGAATCAGGCGTAGCGACTGCTGGTTGACCTGTTCGATGTCCAGGGTTGGCTCTTCCACTACCATCTCGGCGCCCTCGCTACCCTCCTTGGCCTGAGCCTGGCGTTTGACTGTGGCGCGGTGGTAGGCCAGGCGCCTGGCGGCGACGCCGAGGCCACGAACGAAGGCGGCTTCGACGAACAGCCAGATGACCAGCAGGTAAAGGGTGTCGATCAGTCGGTCGCTGAGTTTCAGCGCGGTGTAGTAGTAGCCGAAGCCGACCGCGACGATCAGCGCCAGCGGCAGCAGGCTGAACAGCAGGCCGAGGAGTATGCGGAACGCCGAGGCCTGCTCGCGCGCCGGGCCGCTCAGCAGTAGCTTGTGCAGCAGCCAGGCCATCAGGCCGTAACAGGCCAGCACCACGGCAATGCCGATGACATCGTCGGCCAGGCTGGCAGGCTGGTGCTCGGCCACGGCGACCACACCGGCCAGGGCAATGACCACCAGGCCGAGACGGCGAATCTGCCGGTGGAGGAACAGGATCTGTGTGCGCGGCCAGCGGAAATGCAGCTCGGCCACCCCGCCCGGGGCGAGAACCCGGTAGAGGGTATAGAACACCAGCCAGGCCTGGGCCATCTCGAACAGGGCCGCGCCGAGGTTGACGTTCTGGCCGCGGGCGTCCATCTGCAGGGCGAAGCCGCACAGGGCCAGGAACAGGGTGCCGGGCAGCGCCAGCAGCAGGTTGAGGAGGATGGCCAGGGGCGTATGCAGCTGGCTGTCACGCTTGAAGTGGCCGATGTCCTGGTGCAGTTCGTTGAGCTTGCGGTACAGGTAGCTGCGTTTCCACAGCAGCAGGCCGATCAGCAGCAGCAGCGGCAGAAACAACAGCGGCCGCTCTATCAGGCCGGCACCCAGCTCGCGCAGGTTGGAACCCCATGGCAGGTCGTCTATCTGCCGTTCCAGCAGGCGCGGCACGCTGGTGAACCAGTCGAGATCCAGTGGCTTGTTGCTGGGGATCCAGAACATCTGCTCATCCAGGGTCTCGCGCAGGGTACGGGCGCTGCTTTGCAGCTGCTTCTGGTTGAGCTGCAGGGTGATCGACTCGTTGAGCAACGCATTGAGCTCGCGATTGAGGCGCTCCAGTAGCCCGCGCCGCGTGTCCATCAATTCGAGCAGGGACGCGTTCAATTCCTCGGTGACGTTTTCGGCGGGTTGCTTGGCCAGCAGCAGCTCGACATAGGCGCTGGGGTTGCTGAGCTGTTCACGTTGCTGGTTCAGCTCGAACTGGTAGAGACGGATGTCGGCGATTTCATTGGCCAGGCCGTTGTCCAGGGTCAGTTTGGGCAAGGCCTGCTTTTGCTGGTAGAGGATCTTCGACAGCAGCAGGCTGCCTTGCAGCACGTCGATCTGTTCATCCAGGGCCTGGTCGCTCTGGTTGACGGCGTCCAGTTGTTGGCGGGTCTGCAGGTTCTGCTGGGTCAGCTGGTTGAGGCGTTCGGTGGCGCGCAGCAGGTAGTCGGACAACTTGAGGTTGCGTGTGCTGACGCTGGCCAGGAGCTTGTCTGAGCCGGCTTTCTGCGCCTCGAGTGATTGTTCGGCTACGGTTTTCTCGGACAGTGCCCGGCGTTTTTGGTTGACCAGCGATTGCAGGTCGAGCAGCTCCTGCTCCAGGCGCTTGATGCGCACATCGAGCAAATCGCGCTGGCTGCTGCCCAGATCCTGCAACAGGCTATTGCCCGCCAGTTCTTCGCGGCGCAGCAGGGTTTGCGCATTGAGCGCAGCGACTTCGGCGTTGAGCAGGTCGCGCCGCTCGGTGGTCAGCGATTTGCCGGCTTCCTTGCCGTTTTTCAGGGCGTTGTTGATCTCCTGAATGCGCGTCTGGTTGTTGCTGATCTCCGCCTGCGCACGTTCCGGGCGAGTCTGCGCGGTGATGATCAGGCTGTTGGCATCGATGATCTGCTTCTGCCATTCGTTCAGCTGAGCGTTGCGCTCGCTGAGCAATTGCTCCAGTTGCGGCACCGCGGTATCGGCATAACGTTGGGTGGCCGCGGTGGGTTCACTGGCCTTGAGACGGGTCAGATCGCGCTGCGCTTCACTGATCAGCTTTGGCGCCTGCTCGAGTTGCTGCTTGAGATCGCCCAGGCGTTTTTCGCTGTCGGCCTGCTGATTGAGCAGCTCGAGGGTTTTCTCCAGGGTCTGCTTGAGGGTCGATTGCTCGCCTTCCGGCAGTTTGCGCTCGGCCAGGTTCTCCAGGCTGCGCTGCACGTCGGCGCGTAGCGTTGACTCGGCGGCGAGGCTCAAGGACGCATTCAGGCAAAGCCCGAGCAGAAATACGGCTAGAAAGGTGCGTAAAGAGGGCATGGTCGTGATCGGGCGGCTCGAAAAGACGCTGAGTTTAACAGGCTGGTGAAAGGCTTGATGCAGGAGGTTTGCCGCAGGCAGTCAGAGAAACGAACCTGGCCCCGGACGACTGCCTTCGGGGAATTTGACCCCGACCTTACGGATCTTGTTCCCGTCCATCGCCGCCACCGTCCAGGTCAGGCCCTGCCATTCGACCTGGTCGCCAATCACCGGTTCACCGCCGATTTCATGGGCGATGAAACGCCCCAGGCTCTGCTGGCTGTTGATGCCGTCCAGCTTAAGACCATAGAGCGCCGCTACGGCGTCGAGTTCGGCATCGCCTTCGAGAACGAAATCGCCGAAGAAACGCAGGTCCTGGCCACGCTTGGGTGCCTGGCTGAACAGTTTGCCCAGGGCTGGCAGGTCGTGTTCGTGGCCAACCACGCAGAGCAGGTCGCCGGCCTCGAGTCGGGTGCTGCCGGAGGGATGGAGCAGTTCCTTGCCGCGAAACAGTGCAGCAATGCGCGTGCCTTCGGGCATCTTCAGCTCGCGCAGAGCGGCGCCGATGCACCATTTTTCCGCACCCAGGCGGTAGATGAACAGCTCCCACTGGCTGGTCGGGTGCACGTCCAGGCCGGCGCGCGACACCGGTGCCGGCTCTGGCGGCACGGTGACGCGTAACAGTTTGGCCGCCCAGGGCAGGCTGGTGCCCTGCAGCAGCAGGGAGACCAGCACGATGAAGAAGGCCACGTTGAAGAACAGCTGGGCATTCGCCAGGCCGGCCATCAGCGGGAACACCGCGAGAATGATCGGCACCGCGCCACGCAAGCCGACCCAGGCGATAAAGACGCGCTCGCGGTCATGGAAACCCTTGAAGGGCAGCAGGCCGATGAAAATCGACAGCGGTCGGGCGATCAGGATCATCCACAGGGCCAGGCCCAGCGCCGGCAGGGCGATCGGCAGCAGTTCGCGGGGTGTGACCAGCAGGCCGAGCACCAGGAACATGCCGATCTGCGCCAGCCAGGCCAGGCCGTCGAGCATGTGCAGGATGCCGTGACGCGAGCGGATCGGCTTGTAGCCCAGCAGCAGGCCACACAGGTAGATGGCCAGAATGCCGCTGCCGCCCACCGCATTGGTGATGGCGAAGATGATCAGCCCGCCGCTGACCACCAGCAAGGGATAGAGGCCGTTGGCCAATTCCATGCGGTTGACCAGGTTGAGCAGCAGCCAGCCGCCGCCCAGGCCAAACAATGCGCCTATGCCGAACTGCTTGAGCAATTGCAGGAGTGGCGACCAGCCCAAGCCCTCCTGGCCGCTGGCAAGCATGGCGATCAGGGTGACGGTGAGGAACACCGCCATGGGGTCGTTGCTGCCGGATTCGATTTCCAGGGTGGCGCTGACCCGTTCGTTGAGGCCGCGCCCGCCGAGCAGGCTGAATACCGCGGCGGCATCGGTGGAGCCGACGATGGCGCCGATCAGCAGGCCTTCCATCCAGCTCAGGTCGAACAGCCAGGCGGCGGCCATGCCGGTCAGCCCGGCGGTGATCAGCACCCCCACCGTGGCCAGCGACAAGGAGGGCCACAGGGCCACGCGGAAACTGGAGACACGGGTACGCATGCCGCCATCGAGCAGAATGATCGCCAGGGCCAGGTTGCCCACCAGGTAGGCCAGCGGGTAGTTGTCGAAGAGGATGCCGCCCGGCCCGTCGGTGCCGGCGAGCATGCCGATGGCGAGGAAGATCACCAGGATGGGGATGCCGAAGCGCGCGCCAAAAGCGCTGACCAGGATGCTCAAGGCCACCAGGAATGCACCGATCAAGAATAGATTATTGATGGTGTTGGCGTCCAAGGAGGTGCTCCGGGTCGAAAAGCGATCACACCGATATGCATGGTGCGTGCCACGGATTCTAACCGCTGCTGTTGTCCTCCTGTCAAAAAAACCCTGTGGCCACCGTTATGTGTTGCACGCAACCTCAGGGCCGGGCGGCGTTCCGCTTCAGCTCACCGCCGTTAAGCCAGCAGTCTTGATGGGCTGAAGCTGATGCCTAGCCGAGGGCCCGCGAGACACGCCCTAGAACCAGCTGTCCTGCATGCCCAGGCAGGTGTCGTCGCGGGCTTCGAGGATCGCCAGGTGGTGATGGCAGCCCGGCACTTCCCAGGTCAGGAAGTAACGCGCGGCCTGCAGCTTGCCTTTATAGAAGTCGACATCCGCCGGGTTGCCGGCCGCCAGACCCTGTTCGGCCTTGATCGCCTGCTCCAGCCAGCGCCAGCCGATCACCATATGACCGAACACGTTGAGGTACAGCGCCGAGTTGGCCAGGCCTTGATTGACCTTGCCGCTCATCAAATCGCCGAGCAGCGCCAGGGTCACCGCCGACAGGCGCGCCAGCAGTTGCTCCAGCGGCTGGCGCAGGGCATTCAGCGACTCGTAGGCGCTGGCCTGCTGGCAGCTGTCCTGGATCAGCTTGAGCAGTTGCTTGAGCGCGGCGCCGCCGTTCATCGACAGCTTGCGCCCGAGCAAATCGAGGGACTGGATGCCGTGGGTGCCTTCGTGGATCGGGTTGAGGCGGTTGTCGCGGTAATACTGCTCCACCGGGTAATCGCGGGTATAGCCGTGGCCGCCGAGAATCTGGATCGCCAGTTCGTTGGCCTTGAGGCAGAACTCCGACGGCCACGACTTGACGATGGGCGTCAGCAGATCGAGCAGCTCCAGGGCGACGCGCCGCTGCTCTGTAGTTTCCAGGGTCTGGGTGTCGTCGAACAGCCGCGCCGCATACAGGCCGAGGTCGAAGGCGCCTTCGACATAAGCCTTCTGGGTCAGCAGCATGCGCCGCACATCGGCGTGCTCGATGATCGCCACTTGGCCCGAGGTCGGGTCCTTGCCATCCGGCAGGCGACCTTGCGGGCGCTGGCGCGCGTAGTCCAGCGAGTACAGGTAGCCGGCGTAACCGAGCATCACCGCGCCCATGCCGACGCCGATGCGCGCCTCGTTCATCATCTGGAACATATAGGCAAGGCCGGCATGCGGCTTGCCCACCAGGTAGCCGACGCAGTCGCCGTTATCACCAAAGTTCAAGGCGGTGGAGGTGGTGCCGCGCCAGCCCATCTTGTGGAACAAGCCGGCCAGCACCACATCGTTACGCTTGCCCAGGCTGCCGTCATCGCCCACCAGAAACTTGGGCACGATAAACAGCGAGATGCCCTTCACCCCGGGCGGCGCGTCCGGCAGCTTGGCCAGGACCATATGCACGATGTTCTCGCTCAATGGGTGGTCGCCGCCGGAGATAAAGATCTTGTTGCCCTTGAGCCGGTAAGTGCCGTCGCCCGCCGGTTCGGCGCGGGTGCGCAGATCCGACAGGGATGAACCGGCATGGGGTTCGGTCAGCGCCATGGTGCCGAAGAAACGGCCGTCGATCATCGGCTGCAGAAAGCGTTGCTTCTGCTCGGCGCTGCCGAAGGTCTCGATCAGGTTGGCCGCGCCCATGGTCAGGAACGGATAGGAAGTGGTTGCCGCGTTGGCCGACTGGAAGTGGGCGAAGCAGGCCTGCGACAGGAGGTTGGGCAACTGCATACCGCCGACATCGAATTCGCGGGTGGCATTGAGGAAACCGGCCTCGAGGAAGGCATCCACCGCCGGTTTGACCTCGGGAATCAGCACCGCTGCGCCGTCTACGTACTCGGGTTCGTGTTCGTCGTTCTTGCGGTTGTGCGGGGCAAACAGCTTCTCGGCGATGCTGCGGGCGGTGTCGATGGCCGCATCGAAGGTCTCGCGGCTGTGCTCGGCGAAACGCTCGCGCTGGGTCAGGGCTTCGGCATCGAGCACTTCGTAAAGTTCGAAGGCCAGATTGCGGGAACTGAGCAGGGACTCGGACATGGGCTACCTCCAGTGGAATGGCGCCAGTCTAGGCCGCTGAATAAACAGCGCCTAGCACCATCCATTGGCGTGATAAAGCTGCAAAACCCGCTCAGTTGAGGAGTGCCAGATGATGTTGAGCATTCACCCCCGGCCCCTCTCCCTCGGGAGAGGGGCCGGGGGTGAGGGCCTGCGCCTTTGGCTATGTAGCCATTGAACGCTGAGCCCGCCGCAGTCCGGTGGGAGGGGCTTTAGCCGCGAAATGTTGTCGGCGTTTTGAAAGTTTTCACGAATCAATCCCCCAAAAACGCACAACCTCTAATGCAGCACATCACCGGGGCATAGCCTAACCCTTAGCCTCGCTACGCCGCCGCTCGGTCACCGGAATACCGCCGATGCCCCAGTTGTCGGTGTCCACTTCATCGATCACCACCACCGTGGTCGCCGGGTTCTTGCCAAGCACATCGACCAGCAATTGGGTGGCGCCTTCGATCAGTTGGCGCTTCTGCTCGGCGCTGGCGCCTTCGCGGGTGATCTTGATATTTACGTAGGGCATTTCATTACCTCCTTTCTGATACATGAACGGGAACCGCAAACGACCAGGCCAAGGCCCAGATCAACGCGGCGGCGCCAAGCGCGAAACTTTGCCCGAGGCTGCCGCCCTGGGCCAGCCATTGCTCGGCCAGCCAGGGGCCGAGCAACTGGCTGCCGCCGTACAGCGCAATCAAAGCGGCAGACAGGCGCGGGCCTTGATGCGGGTGCAGGCTGCGTGCCAGGCGCTGGGTGAGAAATACGCTGCCGATAAAGGTGCCGCCGACCAACACCGCGCAGAGCAATACGCCGAATTGCCCCGGCCACAGCAGCGGCGCGGCCGCGCCCAGGGCTTGGGTGGCGTAGTTGACGAGCAGAGCGCGGCGGTCGCCCAAACGCGCGCCCAGGTAATTCCACAGGGCGATGGAGGCCAGGCTGGCCAGTGCCGTCCAGCGCCAGGCGCCGCTCAATAGCGGGTCGCCCGCCGCTAGCTGTTCGCGGGCCAGGGCCGGGAGAAAGGTCATCGGCAGGATGTAGCCAAGGCCAGCACCGGCATAGGCGAGAAACAGCGGGGTGCTGGTGCGATCGAACAGTTTGCTGGTCGGCTGCCGGGTGGTCGAGGCGTGCGGCTGCACCTTCAATCGGTCGAGCAGGTAGGCGCTTAGCAGCGCTATCGGCAGCGCCAGGGCCGCGGCCGGCCACCAGCGCTGGGCGCCGCTGAGCCAGTCTGCCGGCCAGTCCGCCACGCCGCTGGACAGCAGCAGGCCGCCGCCCAAACCGAGATAGATCAAGCCGCTCAGACGTGTGCGTTGCTGTTGCGCCAACCATTCCAGTACCAATGCCGGCGCCTGGACGAACACCACGCCATTGCTGATGCCGTTGGCCAGGCGCAACAGCAGCAGGCTCTGGTAGTCCTCGGTAAAACCCTGGGCCAGGGTCAGCAAGGCATTCAGCAGCAGTGCCAGGGGCAGGGCGATGCGCATCCGCTGCGGCGCATGCAGTGCCAGGGCGAGCAGCGCACCGAGCAGATAGCCGATGTAATTCCAGGTCGCCAGGCGGGCGCCCTGTTCCAGGCTGAGCAAGCCGTCGGCGATCAGGTGTGGCAGCAGTGGGGTGAAGGCGAACCGCCCGAGCCCATGCACCACCACCAGCGCACTGGCGCCGGCGAGCAGAGCCAGGAAGATATGACGGGGTTGGGCTGTAGTCATGGGCTAAACGCCTGGGTCGAGGCCTCAAACCTTAGCGGTTGTAGCAATTCGACTGTTAATGAAAAATACTGCGCGTGTTTTTCACTATGAGTGAATCGGAGATTGGCCATGTTGCCCTGGGAACGACTCAATCCTCAATTGCTGCGGCATTTTCTCGCCCTTAGCCGCGCCGGCTCGCTGACCGCGGCGGCGCAGCAACTACATTGCGTACCGTCGAATGTCTCGGCACGGCTGCGCCAACTGGAAAGCCAGCTCGGCGCTGTGTTGTTCCAACGCAAGGCTCAGCGTTTGCGCCTGACCCCGGCGGGCGAGCGTCTGGTGACCTACGCCGAACAGTTGGAGCAGCTGTGCCAGGCCGCCTGGCGCAGCGTGCAGGAGGATGTCTGGGCCGGCGAATTGCGCCTGGGCTCGATGGAAACCACTGCCGCGGTGCGTTTGCCCGAGGTGCTCGCGGCCTTTCATCGCGATGCGCCGCGGGTCGATGTCAGCCTGCTGACCGGCACCAGTCGCCACCTGGTCGAGCAGGTATTGGCCGGACGCCTGGACGCCGCCCTGATCGGCGGCCCCTTCGAGCATCCGCTGTTGGTTGCCGAGGTGATCTGGCGTGAGGAGCTGATGCTGGTGCTACCCGCCAGCCCGGCCGGCAAGTCTTTGCTGCAAGGGCCGGTAAGCTTGCTGGGCTTTCCCGCTGGCTGCCATTACCGCGAGCGCCTCGAGCGCTGGAGCGAACGCCATGCCGTGCAGGTCAGTGCGCGTCAGAGTTACGGCTCCATCGACGCCATCCTCGGCGGTATCGCCGCCGGCATGGGCATCGGCATGCTGCCGCGTAGCCTGTTGCAACTGCACCCACGCGGTCGGCTGGTGGCCGCAAAAGTCATCGACAGCGACCTGGCTGCGGCGCCGACCCTACTGATGCGCCGTTGCGACGCCCCCAGCCACCCGGTCCTGGAACATCTGCTCGAACTATTGCGCGCCCAGCCACTGCAATCGGTCGCTTGAAAGAGGCGGCAAACGTAAACTGTGCGGCCATAGGAGCCTGCCCATGAACTACCGTCACGCCTTCCATGCCGGCAACCACGCCGACGTGCTGAAACACTACATTCTGAGCCGCCTGATCGCCCTGCTGTCACGCAAGGAAGCGCCGTTCGCCTACCTCGACAGCCACGCCGGCGTCGGTCTGTACGATTTGCAGGGCGATCAGGCCAGTCGCACCGGCGAATGGCTGCAGGGCATCGCCCGCCTGTGGCAGGCCGAAGACGTACCGGATCAACTGGTCGACTACCTGGAAGTGATCCGCGCCATGAACCCCGGCGGCGTGCTGCGCCATTACCCCGGTTCGCCGGAACTGGCGCGCCTGCTGACGCGCGAGCAGGATCGCCTGCACCTCAACGAGAAACACCCGGAAGACGGCCGCCTGCTCAAGGAAAACATGCACGGCGACCGTCGCGTCGCCGTGCACCTGGGCGAAGGCTGGCATGTGCCGCGCGCCTTGCTGCCGACCCGCGAGAAGCGCGCGCTGCTGCTGATCGACCCGCCTTTCGAGCAGGCCGATGAACAGGAACGCTGCGTGCAGGCGTTGAACGAAGCCATCGGCCGGATGCGTCAGGCGGTGGTGGCGATCTGGTACCCGATCAAGGAACTGGGCCAGCTCAGGCGCTTCTACCGCGACCTGGAAAAAAGCAACGCGCCCAAGCTGCTGCGCATCGAACTCTATGTGCACCCCGCCGACGACGCCCAGCGCCTGAACGGTTCCGGCCTGGTGATCAGCAACCCGCCCTGGGGCCTGGAGGAGGAGCTCAAGCAGGTCCTGCCCTGGCTGACCACCTTGCTCGGGCAAAGCCAGGCCGGCTGGCGCATGGACTGGCTGATCGAGGAACAAGCGGCAGGCGGCAAGCCATAAGCCACAAGCTGCAGCTGCTGGCTACGCCGGCAAGCACACCCCGGTGCCGCCCAGGCCGCAATAGCCGCCGGGGTTCTTCGCCAGGTATTGCTGGTGGTAGACCTCGGCATAGTAGAAGGGCGGCGCTTCGCGGATTTCCGTGGTGATGGGGCCGAAGCCGGCCCGCTCCAGCTCGGCTTGAAACTGCGCCTGGCTGGCTGTGGCGGCGGCCAGTTGCTCGGCGCCGTAGCAGTAGATCGCCGAGCGGTATTGGCTGCCGCTGTCGTTGCCCTGGCGCATGCCCTGGGTCGGGTTGTGCGACTCCCAGAAGATTTTCAGCAGCGCCGCGTAACTGGTCTGTTGCGGGTCGAACACCACCAGCACCGCTTCGGTGTGGCCGGTCAGGCCGGAGCAGGCTTCCTCGTAGGTCGGGTTGGGCGTATGACCGCCGGCATAGCCGACGGCGGTGGTCCACACGCCCGGTTGCTGCCAGAAGCGCCGCTCGGCGCCCCAGAAACAGCCGAGGGCGAAGACGGCTTGCTGCATGCCGGCGGGGAAGGGGCCTTGCAGCGGGTGACCGTTGACGTAATGGGCGTCCGGCACCGGCAGCGGCGTCTCGCGGCCGGGCAGGGCCTGTTCGGCGCTGGGCAGTTCGAGTCGGTGGGCAAGAATTTGCGAACGCAGGGTCATGGGTCATTTCCTCGACATGGGCGTATGTAGATAGACCGTCGGCTGGCCGCGATGTTACAGGCAGTCTAACTGCGGCAGGGATAGCGTTGCAGTCTGGTGATCAGTTCGCTTCCTGCTATCGGTCGGTCGAATAGGTAGCCCTGGCCGATGTCGCAGTGCTGGCGGCGGAGGAAGCCCAGTTGCGCGGCGGTTTCGATGCCTTCGGCGACCACCGTTAGTTTCAGTTTGTGGGCCATGGCGATCACCGCCGAGGTGATCTCCATGTCGTCCTGATTTTCCGGGATGTCCTTGATGAAGCTGCGGTCGATCTTGATCACGTCGATGGGGTATTTCTTCAGGTAGCTGAGCGACGAATAGCCGGTGCCGAAGTCATCCATCGCCAGGGTCAGGCCCAGGCTTTTCAGGCGGCTGAGTTGCTGGCGGGTATCGTCGGTGGCTTCCAGCAGCAGGCTTTCGGTCAGCTCCAGCTCCAGCAGCTTTGGCGCCAGCAGCTCCTCGTGCAGGATCGCGGTGATCGAGCCCACCAGGTCGGGGTCGGAGAACTGCTTGGGTGACAGGTTGATCGCTACCTGCAGATGGCCCAGGCCGACCGCGGTCAACCGCTTGCTCATCTGGCAGGCCTGGCGCACCACCCATTTGCCGATAGGGATGATCAGCCCGGTTTCCTCGGCCACACCGATGAACTGGTCAGGCTGGATCATGCCTTTCTCCGGGTGGAGCCAGCGCAGCAACGCCTCCATGCCGACCAGTTGGCCAGTCCTCAGGCACAGCTTGGGTTGGTAGAACACTTGCAGCTCGTTCTGGGTCAGCGCACGGCGCAGGTTGTTTTCGACGAACAGTTTGTAGTCGGCCTCGGCGTTGAGTACCTCGGTGAAGACCTGCAGCTGGTGCTTGCCGTTGGCCTTGGCCTTGTGCAGCGCCAGGCCGGCATGCTTCATCAGGGTGTGTGGATCCGCCCCGTGTTCCGGCGTGCTGGCCACGCCCACCGAGCCGGTGACGCTGATCAATTGGTTGTCGACGAACAGGGGCTTGTCCAGGGTGTGCAGCACCTGATGGGCCAGCTGTTGGGCGTCAGCCAGGTCGGCGGCTTCCAGCAGGATGGCAAATTCGTTGCTGGCGAAGCGCGCGAGCAGGCCGCTCGGTGTGAGGCTGTTGCGCAGGCGCCTGGCCAGGCTGATGAGCAATTTGTCGCCGGTCTGGTGGCCGAGGCTGTCGTTGATCCGCTTGAAATTGTCGATGTCCACCAGCAGCAGGCTGAAAGGTTTGCCGACATCGCTGGCAAAGCGGCGTTCCAGGGCGCGGATAAAGGCGTAGCGGTTGCCCAGGCCGGTGAGGCTGTCGCTGTAGGCCAGGCGCTCGATACGTTGCTGGGCCTGCTTGGTTTCGCTGATGTCTTCGTAGATGCCGATGTAATGGGTCAGGATGCCGTCGTCGGCATGCACCTTGGAGATCGACAATTGTCCCCAGTAGGGGTCGAGGTTCTTGCGCCGGCTCTTGAATTCGCCTTGCCAGCTGTTGTGTTCGCAGAGGCCGGCGGGCGCATCGAAGAGCAATTCGCCGAGGTTTTCCAGGGCTGGCAGCTCGGACAGGCGGCGGCCTTGGACCTCGGTGGAGCTGTACAGGGTGATGGCGGTAAAACTCGGATTGACGTATTCCACCAATCCATCGCGGTCGATCAGGATAAAGGCGCTGGCGCTCTGCTCGACGGCACGCTTGAACAGGTGCGGTTTGCTGCTGGCGCTGTGCTGCTGATGCTCCTGTGCTGCAGCGCTTGGCGCGAGCGGGTGTGGATCGCAGGTGTCGGTGGTGGCTATCAGGTAGCCGCGCAGCAGCTGCCGGCCGTGTTGTTTGAACGCTTCGCCCGTTTCCATCAGGCGGAGGGGGCCGTGCGCCGTATGCAGGGTGTAGTTCACCCGATAATGCGCTTGCTGCGCCAGTTGCAGCTGAATGCTGTCATGCAGCCGATGGCGAGCTTCAGGCTCCATCAGGCAGGCGTAGGGGGCGTCGATCAGTGCGCAGAGTTCGCTGGCGGGGATGCCGAACGCGCATTCGCAGGCCGGGTCTATGAATAACAGCGCCCAGCTTGCCTCGTTCAACCGTTCGAAGCGCAGCATGCCGAGCCTCGACGGCACTGGCAACTGTGTCACAACCTCGGATGCTAACCGGCTCACGGCATCGGTATGGCTTTTCATCAAGCGGCTGGCTTCCAGTATGCTGGCTGAGGTGGGGGGTTAAGCCCACTTCACTATAGCGTCGAGTAAGGGTGCATCATGCATTTGCGACTGACAAGAAAACTAATTCATACAGTGTTTTTGCTTGGTTGTCTGGTTGCGCCGCCAGCCCTGGCCGGCGCGCCGGCAGCGGGGCTGAGCAGCGCTGAACAGGCCGGCTATCTGGACGGCTTGAAGCGCCTGTACCTGATTCAGGACGAGCGCCAGGCCCTGTTGCTACACAGCAATGCGCTGCTGACCACCTACGCCCTGCGCGCCGGCTTCCAGGTGGGCCAGGCGCACCCTCAGGACCTGCTCTACCAGTTGCGCCTTGGTGCGCCCGGCGAGCTGCTGCTGCGCGAGGAAATTCGTGGCCAAGGCAGCGACGTGGCCGTGCGCAACCAGCGCATTGCGCTGTTCGGCGTCGACCCGTTTATCCGGTACGACTGCCCGTCCAGCGGCATCAGCTGCGTGCTGTACAGCCCGGTCGATGGCAAGCCGCTGCTGACCATCGTGCGCGATCACCGGGGTGCGGCCGAACTGGCCAAGGCGTTGAGCTTTCTGATCCGCAAGGTGCAGAGGGGCTGAGAGGTTGTGAAAAAACTCTCGCCTACTGCGACCGCTTCAAGCATCGGTAGTCCGCTCGGAGCGCAGCGACAACCCGCCAGCTTTATGCCGCACCGCTGAACCATGGTGCACTGCCTGCGGCGAGTGACACCGTATTGCCATCAACACATAACTGGTAAATAGCCAAAAAAAACCCCGCCAAACAGGGCGGGGTTGAGGGACGAGCGTGGCGTGCTCGAAAGTTGAAGCTTGGGGTTACAGCAGCATGCTGCGGATATCTGCCAGCACATCGCCGAGGCGCTTGGTAAAGCGTGCGGCAGCAGCACCGTTGATCACCCGGTGGTCGTAGGACAGCGACAGCGGCAGCATCAGCTTGGGCTGGAACGCCTTGCCGTCCCAGACCGGCTGGATGGTGGCCTTGCTGACGCCGAGAATCGCCACTTCCGGCGCGTTGACGATCGGCGTGAAGCCGGTGCCGCCAATGTGGCCGAGGCTGGAGATGGTGAAGCAGGCACCCTGCATGTCATCGGCGGCGAGCTTTTTGCTCCGCGCTTTTTCCGCCAGTACGGCGGCTTCGGCGGCGAGTTGCAGCAGGCTCTTCTGGTCGACGTTCTTGATCACCGGGACCAGCAGACCATCCGGGGTGTCCACGGCGAAGCCGATGTTCACGTATTTCTTGCGGAGGATCGCCTTGCCGCTCGGCGCCAGCGAACTGTTGAAGTCCGGCAGTTCCTTGAGCAGGAAGGCGCAGGCCTTGAGCAGCAGCGGCAATACGGTGAGCTTGACCCCGGCTTTCTCGGCCACGGCTTTCTGCGCGACGCGGAAAGCTTCCAGCTCGGTGATGTCGGCCGAGTCGAACTGGGTCACATGCGGCACGTTGAGCCAGCTGCGGTGCAAGTTGGCGGCGCCGAGCTGCATCAGGCGGGTCATCGCCACTTCTTCGACTTCACCGAACTTGCTGAAATCCACCACCGGGATCGGCGGAATCCCTGCACCACTGGTGGCACCTCCGGTGGCGCCGGCGGGCGCCTCCTTGGTTTTCTGCAGCAGCGCCTTGACATGCACCTGCACGTCTTCCTTGAGAATCCGTCCTTTCGGGCCGCTGCCAGGTACGGCTGACAGTTCTACGCCGAAGTCGCGGGCAAGTTGGCGCACGGCCGGGCCGGCATGCACCTTGTCGCCGCGCGCTACGGCAGGCGCGGCCGCCGCCAGAGCTGCGGCGGCCGACAGCTTGGCAATGGCGTTGACCTCGGCGACCACTGCAGGGTCGGCGCCGGCAGGGGTCTTGTGCCCCTCGGTCGTTGGCGTTGACGTTGGCGCTGCGGCCGGTGCCGGGGCAGCTGCTGCACCAGCCACTTTCAGCTTGAGGATCAGATCGCCGGTGCCGACTTCGGCGTCCAGCTGGACCTCGACGCTTTCCACCACACCGGCAACCGGCGAGGGGATTTCCATGCTGGCCTTGTCCGATTCCAGGGTGATCAGCGACTGCTCGGCTTCGACTGTGTCGCCGGTCTTGACCAGGACTTCGATGACCTTGGCCTTGCCGGCCGAGCCGATGTCCGGCACATGGATGTCCTGCACGGACGATTCAGCCGCTGCTGCTGGTGCGGCCGCTGCTGGTGCCGCTGCGGCAGGCGCCGCAGCCTTGGGCGCTTCGGCAGGTGCTGCCGCTGCTGCCGCCGGAGCCGGAGCAGCTGCGCTGGCGCCTTCGACTTCCAGCTCGAGCAACTCGTCGCCTTCTTTCAGGCGGTCGCCCAGTTTGACTTTCAGGCTCTTGATCACCCCGGCTTTCGGCGCCGGGATTTCCATGCTGGCCTTGTCCGACTCGAGGGTCAGCAGGCTTTGCTCGGCTTCGATGCGATCGCCGACCTTGACGAACAGCTCGATGACTTCGCCTTCACCACTGCCGATATCGGGTACGCGGATTAATTCGCTCACAGTGCGTCTCCTTAACAGTCCAGTGGGTTGAGTTTTTCCGGGCTGATGCCGAACTTGGCGATGGCTTCGGCCACCACTTTAGGTTCGATATCACCGCGGTCGGCGAGGGCTTCGAGGGCGGCCAGGACCACCCAGTTGCGATCCACTTCGAAGAAGTGACGCAGCTTCTTGCGGCTGTCGCTACGGCCGAAACCGTCGGTACCCAGCACCTTGTATTCCTTGCTCGGTACCCACTGGCGAATCTGGTCGGCGAACAGCTTCATGTAGTCGGTGCTGGCAATGACCGGGCCTTGACGGCCAGTCAGGCACTGCTCGACATACGACAACTTGGGCTTCTGCTCGGGATGCAGGCGGTTGTTGCGCTCCACGGCCAGGCCATCGCGGCGCAGTTCGTTGAAGCTGGTGACGCTCCACACATCGGCGCCGA
The DNA here is from genome assembly GCA_030699825.1 of Pseudomonas sp. Lineage (GTDB taxonomy): Bacteria > Pseudomonadota > Gammaproteobacteria > Pseudomonadales > Pseudomonadaceae > Aquipseudomonas. Next base: position 64,266 of record JAUYKV010000061.1, read on the forward strand.
CGTTGAACTCTTCACGGAGGATCTTCGCCGCCTCGCGCACTTCGCGCAGGATGGTGCCGGAGCCGAGCAGCTGCACGTGATGGGCGGCTTCCTTCTTGTCCTCTTCGAGCAGGTACATGCCCTTGACGATGCCTGCCTCGACGCCTGCCGGCATGGCCGGCTGCTGATAGGACTCGTTCATCACGGTGATGTAGTAGTAGATGCTCTGCTGGTCCTCGATCATCTGCCGCGTGCCTTCGCGGATGATCACGGCCAGCTCGTAGCCGTAAGTCGGGTCGTAGGTGCGGCAGTTGGGGATGGTCGAGGCCAGCAGGTGGCTGTGACCGTCTTCGTGCTGCAGACCTTCGCCGTTGAGCGTGGTGCGTCCGGCGGTGCCGCCGATCAGGAACCCGCGAGCACGGCTGTCGCCAGCGGCCCAGGCCAGGTCACCGATGCGCTGGAAACCGAACATCGAGTAGAACACGTAGAACGGCAGCATCGGCTGGTTGTGGCAGCTGTAGCTGGTGCCCGCGGCGATGAAGGAACTCATGGCGCCGGCTTCGTTGATGCCTTCCTCGAGGATCTGACCCTTCTTGTCCTCGCGGTAGAACATCACCTGATCCTTGTCCACCGGCTCGTACAGCTGGCCGACCGAGGAGTAGATGCCGAGCTGGCGGAACATGCCTTCCATGCCGAAGGTGCGCGCCTCGTCGGGGATGATCGGCACGATGCGCTGGCCGAGCTCCTTGTCCTTGAGCAGCTGGGCGAGAACCCGGACAAAGGCCATGGTGGTGGAGATTTCACGATCGCCGGAGCCGTCGAGAATGGCCTTGAGGGTGTCCAGGGGCGGAGTCGGGATGCTGAAGCTGTTGACGCGGCGCTGCGGTACGAAACCACCGAGGGCGGCACGCCGTTTGTGCAGGTACTTGTATTCGGCGCTGCCGGGTTTCGGCTTGAAGAACGGCAGGTTCTCCAGTTCGTCGTCTTGGACCGGGATGTCGAAGCGGTCGCGGAACTGCTTGAGGCTGGCAACGTCGACCTTCTTGACGTTGTGCGCGATGTTCTTCGCTTCGCCGCTGCCGGTGCCATAGCCCTTGATGGTCTTGGCCAGCACCACGGTCGGCTGGCCCTGGTGGTTGACCGCCTGGTGGTAGGCCGCGTAGACCTTGTACGGGTCGTGGCCGCCACGGTTGAGCTTCCAGATCTCGTCGTCGGAGAGGTCTTCGACCATCGCCTTGAGTTCCGGGGTGTTGAAGAAATGCTCACGCACGAAGGCACCGTCCTTGGCCTTGTAGTTCTGGTACTCGCCGTCGACAACTTCGTCCATCCGCCGTTGCAGGATGCCGTCGGTGTCCTTGGCCAGCAGCGGATCCCAGAAGCGGCCCCAGACCACCTTGTTGACGTTCCACTGAGCGCCGCGGAACACGCCTTCGAGTTCCTGGATGATCTTGCCGTTGCCACGCACCGGGCCGTCGAGGCGCTGCAGGTTGCAGTTGATGACGAAGATCAGGTTGTCGAGTTTCTCGCGGCCGGCCAGGGAGATGGCGCCGAGGGATTCCGGCTCGTCGCACTCGCCGTCGCCCATGAAGCACCAGACCTTCTGCTTGCCGGCGGGGATGAAGCCGCGCGCTTCCAGGTACTTCATGAAGCGTGCCTGGTAGATCGCCTGGATCGGGCCCAGGCCCATGGATACGGTGGGGAACTGCCAGAAGTCCGGCATCAGCCAGGGGTGCGGATAGGACGACAGGCCCTGGCCATCGACTTCCTGGCGGAAGTTGTTCATCTGCTCTTCGCTGATTCGGCCTTCCATGTAGGCACGGGCGTAGACGCCCGGCGAGGCATGGCCCTGGAAGAAGATCAGGTCGCCGCCGTGTTCCTCGGTCGGCGCCTGGAAGAAGTAGTTGAAGCCGACGTCATAGAGGGTCGCGCTGGAGGCGAAGGTGCCGATGTGGCCGCCCAGGTCGGGATCCTGCAGGTTGGTGCGCATCACCATGGCCAGAGCGTTCCAGCGCACCAGCGAGCGAATGCGGCGTTCCATAAACAGGTCGCCAGGCATGCGTGCTTCGTGGTTCAGCGGGATGGTGTTGCGATACGGTGTGGTGATCGCATAGGGCAGCTGGGAACCACTACGGGTGGCCAGTTCGCCTAGGCGGGTCATCAGGTAATGCGCGCGGTCTTCGCCTTCCTTGTCGAGAACGGACTCAAGGGCGTCCAGCCATTCCTGGGTTTCGACGGGATCGAGGTCTTGCATGGCTTGCTCCAGGGCGGAAAGGCTTCCAGAATCGGAGGCCAGGATTCGTGACCGGCTTTGTGGGCGGGCACGTGAATGCTTGGATGTACCGGGGGTAGAGCCGGCTCTGTGTAGTTTTACTACATATCGACGGTAATTTCAGCCCTTTGGATACAATCTTTCGTAGCAAAACTACAGTTTATTTGTCTGTTTGTTGCGCGCGCCGCGTCAAGCGAGAGGGTTTCCGGCTTTGCGCGTGTCACTTGCAGTTCGCCAAAAAGGATAGACCATGAGCCTGCCCGCGTTGGCTTCTTTACCTGCCATTCTTGCTCCCCTGGGGTTGCGTGCCGAACAGTCCTTGCAGGCGGCTTGCGCCGAGTGCTCGGCGGCTGCCGCGGCCGACTTTGCCGCCTGGCCGAGTGCCCGTCGCGAGGTGCTCCGGCGCGTGGCGGCGGCCAGCGATTTCGTCGTCGAGCAAGCCCAGCGCGACCCGCAGATGCTCCTGGATCTGGCCGCCTGCGGCGAGCTGGAGCGCACGCTGCAGGCCGACGAGCTGCGTGGGCAACTGGCGGCAGCGTTGCTCGACTGCGCCGATGAAGACGAGCTGGGCCGGCGCCTGCGGCGTTTCCGCAATCGCCAGCAGGTGCGCATCATCTGGCGCGATATCAGCCGCCAGGCCGACCTGATCGAAACCTGTCGTGACCTCTCGGAGCTGGCCGACGCCTGCATCGATCTGGCCTATCACTGGCTCTATCCCCGGCATTGCGCGCAGTTCGGCACGCCCGTCGGTCGGCGCAGCGGCCAGGCGCAGCATATGGTGGTGCTCGGCATGGGCAAGCTGGGCGCCCATGAACTGAACCTGTCCTCGGACATCGACCTGATCTTCGGCTACCCGGAGGGCGGCGAGACCGAAGGGGTCAAGCGCCCGCTGGACAACCAGGAATTTTTCATTCGCCTCGGCCAGCGCCTGATCAAGGCGCTGGATGCGATCACCGTCGACGGCTTCGTCTTCCGCACCGACATGCGCCTGCGCCCCTATGGTTCCTCGGGTTCGCTGGTGTTCAGCTTCAACGCGCTGGAGCAGTACTACCAGGATCAAGGGCGCGACTGGGAGCGCTACGCGATGATCAAGGCGCGGGTGGTCGGCGGCGACCCGGTGGCCGGCGCGCAGTTGCTGGAGATGCTGCGGCCCTTCGTCTATCGGCGCTACCTGGACTTTTCCGCGATCGAAGCGCTGCGCACCATGAAGCAGTTGATCCAGCAGGAAGTGCGGCGCAAGGGCATGGCCGAGAACATCAAGCTCGGTGCCGGCGGCATTCGCGAGGTGGAATTCATCGCCCAGGCCTTCCAGCTGATTCACGGCGGCCGCGATCTGAGTCTGCAGCAGCGTTCGCTGTTTGCGGTGCTCAATACCCTGCGTGACCAGGGCTATCTGCCGTCGGTGGTGACCGATGAGCTGCGCGATGGCTATGCCTTCCTGCGTTATGCCGAGCATGCCCTGCAGGCCATCGATGACCGGCAGACGCAGATGCTTCCCGACAACGACCTGGATCGGGCGCGGGTGGCCTGCATGCTCGGCTTCGACAATTGGCAGGCGTTTCACCAACAGCTGATGCACTGGCGTGGCCGGGTCGACTGGCATTTCCGCCAGGTGATCGCCGATCCGGATGAAGACGCCGAAACCGCCGAGGATGAAGTGGTCGGCGGTGAGTGGCTGCCGCTGTGGGACGATGTGCAGGACGAGGCCGCGGCTTGTCGGCAACTGGCCGAAGCCGGGTTCAGCGAACCGCAGTCCGCGTGGCAGCGTCTGGCCGGCTTGCGCAATGGCAATCAGGTGCGGGCCATGCAGCGTCTTGGTCGTGAACGGCTGGATGCCTTTATGCCGCGTCTGCTGGCGCAGGCGGTGGAGCACGATAACCCCGATCTGGTGCTGGAGCGGGTGCTGCCGCTGATCGAGGCTGTGGCGCGGCGCTCGGCCTACCTGGTGCTGCTGACGGAAAATCCCGGCGCCTTGCAGCGCCTGCTGACCCTGTGTGCCGCCAGCCCGTGGATCGCCGAGCAGATCACCCGCTTCCCCTTGTTGCTCGACGAATTGCTCAACGAGGGGCGGCTGTTCAAGCCGCCGCTGGCGCCGGAGCTGGCCGCCGAGCTGCGTGAGCGACTGATGCGCATCCCCGAGGACGACCTCGAGCAGCAAATGGAGGCGCTGCGCCACTTCAAGCTGGCCCACCGTCTGCGTGTGGCTGCCTCGGAGATCGCCGGCAGCCTGCCGCTGATGAAGGTCAGCGACTACCTGACCTGGCTGGCCGAGGCGATTCTCGAGCAGGTGCTGGCCCTGGCCTGGCGGCATACCGTGAGCAAATACGGGGTGCCGCAGCGTGCCGATGGCAGCCTGTGTGACCCGGACTTCATTATTGTCGGTTACGGCAAGGTCGGCGGCATCGAGCTGGGTCATGGCTCGGACCTGGATCTGGTGTTCATCCATGATGGCGATTCCCAGGCCGAGACCAATGGCGCCAAGCCGATCGACGGCGCGCAGTTCTTCAATCGCCTGGGCCAGCGCATCATCCACCTGCTGACCACCCAGACCAACTCCGGCCAGCTCTACGAGGTCGACATGCGCCTGCGCCCCTCAGGGGTGGCGGGTCTGCTGGTCAGCTCGCTGGGCGCCTTCCAGCGTTATCAGGAAAACGAAGCCTGGACCTGGGAGCACCAGGCCCTGGTGCGCGCCCGGGTGCTGGTCGGTTGTCCGCGGGTCGGCAAGGCGTTCGAGGCGGTGCGCGCGGCGGTACTCGGCCGCGAGCGTGACCTCGATCGGCTGCGCGCCGAGGTCAGCGAGATGCGCGTGAAGATGCGCAACAACCTCGGCACCCGGGCCACGGCTGCCGGCACCGCGGCCAATGCCTTCGAGGCCACGGTCTGCTTCGACCTCAAGCAGGATGCCGGTGGTATCGTCGATATTGAATTTATGGTGCAATACGCGGCCTTGGCTTGGTCGCGACACTATCCCGAGCTGTTGGAGTTCACCGATAACATCCGCATCCTGGAAGGCCTGGAGCGCGTTGGTTTGCTGGCCGCCGAGAGTGCCGGCCTGTTGCAGGAGGCCTACAAGGCCTACCGTGCGGCGGCCCATCGCCAGGCCTTGCAGAAGCAGCCCGGGGTGGTGCGCGGCGACCAGTTCCAGGAGCAAAGACGCAGCGTGCTGCGCATCTGGCGGGAGCTGGGACTGAACTGAATGCTATAAGGCTGGCCGGCGCGTGGTGCCCCGGCGGCTAAGTACCAATCGAATTTGAGGAGCAGGCAACTATGTCGATGGCCGATCGTGATGGCGTGATTTGGTATGACGGCAAGCTGGTGCCGTGGCGTGACGCGACCACCCATGTGCTGACCCACACCCTGCATTACGGCATGGGCGTATTCGAAGGCGTGCGCGCCTACGACACCCCGGACGGCGCGGCGATCTTTCGCCTGCAGGCGCACACCGACCGCCTGTTCGACTCGGCCCAGATCATGGCCATGAAGATTCCGTTCAGCAAAGACGAGATCAACCAGGCGACCCGCGCTGCGGTGCGTGAGAACAACCTGGAAAGCGCCTACATCCGGCCGATGGTGTTCTACGGATCGGAAGCCATGGGCCTGCGCGCCAGCGGCCTGAAGGTGCATGTGATAGTCGCCGCCTGGAACTGGGGCGCCTACATGGGCGACGAAGCCCTGCAGATCGGTATTAAGGTGCGCACCAGCTCCTTCACCCGCCACCACGTCAACATCTCCATGACCCGGGCCAAGGCCAACGGCAACTACATCAACTCGATGCTGGCCCTGCAGGAAGCCATCTCCGGCGGCGCCGACGAGGCCATGCTGCTGGATACCGAGGGCTATGTGGCCGAGGGTTCCGGCGAGAACATCTTCCTGGTGCGTAACGGCGTGATCTACACCCCGGAAGTCACCTCCTGCCTCAACGGCATCACCCGCAACACCATCCTGACCCTGGCCGCCGAACATGGCATCCAGGTGGTCGAGAAGCGCATCACCCGCGACGAGGTGTACATCGCCGACGAGGCCTTCTTCACCGGCACCGCCGCCGAAGTCACGCCGATCCGCGAAGTCGATGATCGGCAGATCGGCGCCGGCCGCCGTGGCCCGGTGACCGAGAAGCTGCAAAAAGCCTATTTCGACCTGGTGGCCGGCAAGACCAGCGCCCACGCCGAATGGCGCACGCTGGTTAAATAAAGCCTGAATTAGGTAAAGCGAGGGAGGCGATCAGGCTGTTTGGAAGCGTCGCGAGCGACGGCGAGGCAAGGCAAAAACTGGCGAGTGGCGGAGTTGATTCTGGTCAATGAGCAAACGAGTCAGTTTTTAACGCAGCACCGCCGAGCGCAGTAGCTTCCAAACAGTCTGATAAGCCTCCCCGGTCGTTTCTGGAATACGCATGAAAATACTGATCGTTGGGCCAAGTTGGGTCGGTGACATGGTGATGGCGCAGACGCTGTTTCAGTGCCTGAAGCAGCGCCATCCCGACTGCGAGATCGATGTGCTGGCGCCCGAGTGGAGCCGGCCGATTCTCGAGCGCATGCCCGAAGTGCGCCAGGCCCTGAGCTTTCCGCTCGGCCATGGCGTGTTGCAACTGGCGACCCGGCGCAAGATCGGCAAATCCCTGGCCGGCCAGTACGATCAGGCGATTCTGTTGCCCAATTCGCTGAAGTCGGCGCTGGTGCCGTTCTTCGCCGGGATCGCCACGCGCACCGGCTGGAAGGGCGAGATGCGCTACGGCCTGCTCAACGATGTGCGCGTGCTGGATAAAGACCGTTACCCGCTAATGATCGAACGCTTTATGGCGCTGGCATTCGAACCTGGCGTTGATTTGCCGAAACCTTATCCGCGGCCGTCCCTGCACATCGACGAAGGCAGTCGCGCGGCGGCGCTGGCCAAGTTCGGCCTGAGCCTGGATCGGCCGGTACTGGCGCTCTGTCCCGGGGCCGAGTTCGGCGAGGCCAAGCGCTGGCCGAGCGAGCATTACGCCCAGGTCGCCGAGGCGAAGATCCGTACCGGCTGGCAGGTCTGGCTGTTCGGCTCGAAGAACGATCACCCGGTGGGTGAAGAAATCCGCGCGCGGCTGATTCCCGGGCTGCGCGAAGAGGCGAGTAATCTGGCCGGTGAAACCAGCCTGGCCGAGGCCATCGACCTGCTGTCCTGCGCCGGCGCCGTGGTCTCCAACGACTCGGGTCTGATGCATGTGGCCGCCGCGCTCAACCGTCCACTGGTGGCGGTCTACGGCTCCACGTCGCCGCAGTTCACCCCGCCGCTGGCCGAGCAGGTGGAGATCGTTCGCCTGGGTATCGAGTGCAGCCCCTGCTTCGAGCGCACCTGCCGCTACGGCCACTACAACTGCCTGCGCGAGTTGGCACCGCGGCCGGTGCTGCAGGCGCTGGATCGCCTGGTGGCCGATCCGATCGAGCCGGTTGAGGTCCAATAGTGCGGGTACTGTTGATCAAGACATCCTCGCTCGGCGATGTCATCCATACCTTGCCGGCACTCACCGACGCGGCACGGGCGATTCCCGGTATCCAGTTCGACTGGGTGGTGGAAGAGGGCTTCGCCGAGATTCCCGCCTGGCATCCGGCGGTGGCCCAGGTGATTCCAGTGGCGCTGCGGCGCTGGCGCAAGCACCTCTGGCAGACCCTGAAGAACGGCGAGTGGCGCCGCTTCAAGGCACGTCTTGGCGAAACCCGTTACGACCTGGTGATCGATGCTCAGGGCTTGCTGAAAAGTGCCTGGCTGACCCGCTTTGTGGCGGCGCCGGTGGCTGGCCTGGGGCCGGACTCCGCGCGCGAGCCGATCGCCAGCCGCTTCTATGACCGCCGTTACAGCGTGCCGCGCGAGCAGCACGCGCTGGAGCGGGTACGCCAGTTGTTCGCCCAGGCGCTGGGCTACCCGCTGCCGGCGGGCATCGGCGACTACGGGCTGAATCGCGCGCGCCTGGCCGGTGCGGTGGAGCAGCCGTATCTGCTGTTCCTGCACGGCACCACCTGGCCGAGCAAGCATTGGCCGGAAGCCTGCTGGCGCGAGCTGGCCGAACGCATGAACGCGCTCGGCTGGGCGGTGCGCCTGCCCTGGGGCAACGAGGTGGAGAAGGCACGCGCCGAGCGCATCGTCGCCGGCCTGGAGAATGCCGCGTTGCTGCCCAAATTGAACCTGGCCGGCGTGGCCAGGGCGATCGCCGGTGCCAGCGCCTGCGTGGCGGTCGATACCGGACTCGGTCATCTGGCCGCAGCCCTGGATGTGCCGACCATCTCGCTCTACGGGCCGACCCTGCCGGGGCGGGTGGGCGCCTATGGTCGTTCCCAGGTTCACCTGTGCGCCACGGGCCCGGGTGCCGGTTCGGGCGACCGCCACACGCCCTGTTTCGAGACGCTGTTGCCGCAGCGGGTGGTCAGCGAGTTGCAGGCGTTGCTGCTGGCCGAGGCAGCCGTCTGATGCGGATGCCGAGCATTTTTCCCGGGTTGCAGCCGGGCTACGCAATTGAAGGGCACGCCTGATGCAACTGGCTTTTATCCTCTACAAGTATTTTCCCTACGGCGGTCTGCAGCGCGATTTCCTGCGCATCGCCCTGGAGTGCCAGCAGCGCGGCCACGCGATCCGCGTGTATACGCCGATCTGGGAAGGCGAGGTGCCCGAGGGTTTCGAGGTGGTGGTGGTGCCGGTGAAGGCGCTGTTCAACCACAAGCGCAACGAGAAGCTCACGGCCTGGGTCGAGGCCGACCTGGCCAGGCGTCCGGTCGACCGGGTGATCGGCTTCAACAAGATGCCGGGGCTGGATGTGTATTACGCCGCCGACGGTTGCTTCGAGGACAAGGCGCAGACCCTGCGTAACCCGATTTACCGCAAGTGGGGCCGTTACAAGCATTTCGCCGACTACGAGCGGGCGGTGTTCGCCCCCGAGTCGAAGACCGAAATCCTGATGATCTCTGAGGTGCAGCAGCCGCTGTTCGTCAAGCATTACCACACCCCGCGCCAGCGCTTTCACCTGCTGCCGCCAGGCATTACCCAGGACCGCCGTGCGCCGGCCAATGCCGGCGAGATTCGCGCCGAGTTCCGCCGCGAATTCGCCCTGGCGGATGACCAGCTGTTGCTGGTGCAGATCGGTTCCGGGTTCAAGACCAAGGGCCTGGATCGCAGCCTGAAAGCCGTCGCCGCGCTGCCGCGCGAGCTGCGCCAGCGCACCCGGTTGATCGCCATCGGCCAGGACGACCCGCGCAGCTTTCAGCTGCAGGCCAAGGCGCTGGGAATTGCCGAACAGGTGCAGATCCTCAAGGGGCGCAGCGATATCCCGCGCTTCCTGCTAGGCGCCGACCTGCTGATCCATCCGGCCTACAACGAAAACACCGGCACCGTGCTGCTCGAGGCACTGGTCGCCGGCCTGCCGGTGCTGGTCACCGATGTCTGCGGTTACGCCCATTACATCCGTGACGCGGATGCCGGGCGGGTGCTGCCGAGTCCCTTCGAACAGCAACGCCTCAATCACACCCTGGCCGACATGCTGGCCGACGATCAGCGCCGTGCATTCTGGGGGCGTAACGGCCTGGCTTATGCCGACTGTGCCGACCTCTATTCCATGCCGCAGAAGGCGGCCGATGTGATCCTGGCGGAACGCCCATGAAGTTGCTGCTCAGCGAACCGTTCAAGACCCTGTGGGCCGGCAAGGACGCCTTTGCCGCAGTGGAGGCCTTGCAAGGCCAGGTCTACCGCGAGCTGGAAGGGCGGCGCACCCTGCGCACCGAAGTCGCCGGGCGCGGCTACTTCGTCAAGATCCATCGCGGCATAGGCTGGGGCGAGATCGCCAAGAACCTGCTGACCGCCAAGTTGCCGGTGCTTGGCGCGGGTCAGGAGTGGCGGGCGATCCAGCGCTTGCAGGACGTCGGCGTGGCGACCATGACCGCGGTGGCCTATGGCGAGCGCGGCAGCAATCCGGCGCGGCAGCATTCCTTCATCGTCACTGAGGAGCTGGCGCCCACCGTCAGCCTGGAGGACTTCAGCCTCGACTGGCTGCAGAACCCGCCAGCGCCCGCGCTCAAGCGCGCGCTGATCGCCGAAGTGGCGCAGATGACCGGCCGCATGCACCGCGCCGGGGTCAATCATCGCGACTGTTACATCTGCCATTTCCTGCTGCACACCGACAAGCCGGTCACCCCGAGCGATTTTCGCCTGTCGCTGATCGACCTGCACCGCGCGCAGATCCACGCCAGCTTGCCGCTGCGCTGGCGCAACAAGGATCTGGCCGGGCTGTACTTCTCGGCCCTGAATATCGGCCTGACCCGGCGCGACAAGCTGCGCTTTCTCAAGGGTTATTTTTCCGCCATGCATGACCCGCAAAGCCAGGGCGCGCCGTCGCTGCGGCAGATCCTGCGCGACGAGGCGCCGTTGCTGGTCTGGTTGCAGCGCAAGGCGGACAAGCTGCTGGCCCGCTATGCGCGCAAATATGCCCCGGGTGCCAGTCATGAGTGAGTGGCGGCTGAGCGAGGAGGCGTCACCGCGGGCGGCGGCGGCCTTTGCCGATCTGGATGCGGTGTTCGCCCTGCAAGGCGAGTGCATCACCCGCGACCCGCTGTCCGAGGTGGTGCGCGTCGAGTACGAGGGCGTGCGCTACTACGTCAAACGCTATCACGGCGCCGGCAAGGGGCTGCGCCGCTTTATCGGACGGCCACGGGTCAAGGCAGAGTGGCAGAACCTCAAGTATTTCGCCAAATGGGGCATCGCCACCGCGCCCGTCGTCGCCTACGGGCTGGAGCGCAAGGCTGGCGCTTTCGTCCGCGGCGCGCTGATCACCCGCGAGCTGGCCGACACCGAGGACCTGGCACAGTTGGCTCAACGCGATGCGGCCTGCCTGCGCGACCGTACCTGGGTGGCGCGGGTCAGCCAGCAGCTGGCCGCGGCGACCCGAACTCTGCATGAGCATCACTTCACCCATAACGACCTGAAGTGGCGCAACCTGCTGGTCAACGATCGGGCCGAGCTGTTTCTCATCGACTGCCCGACCGGCGCCTTCTGGTGGGGGCCGTTGTTGCGCTATCGCATCGTCAAGGACCTGGCCTGCCTGGACAAGGTGGCCAAGTACAAGTTGTCGCGCACCCAGCGCCTGCGTTTTTATCTGCAGTACCGCGGGCGGCAGCGCCTGAATGCGGCGGACAAGCGCCGTGTGCGGCAGATCGTCCGCTATTTCGAGGGCCGCGAATGAAGGATTTTATCGCTCAGCAGGATCGTGCGCTGCTCGAACGCCACGGCCTGGCCAACTATGACGCGCTCTGGGCGCTCAAGCTGGAAGCGGTGGACGAACCGAACACCGAGCGCGGCGGCTGGAGCAGTGTCTATCGCCTGGACCTGGGCGAGGCCGCGTTCTACCTCAAACGCCAGAGCAATCACCTGACCCGTCGGCTGAGCTGTCCGTTGGGGGAACCGACCTTTGCCCGCGAGTTTCGCAATATCCAGCGCTACCAGCGCCTGGGGATTCCGGCGTTGCAGGCGGCGTTTTTCGCCGAGCGGCGAGTCGCCGGCGAGCGCCGGGCGATTCTGCTGACCCGCGCCCTCGACGGCTGGCAGGATCTGGAGGCGCTGCTGGAGGGTTGGCAGCAGCGCGCCGAGAGCGAGCGCGCGAACATTCTGCGCAGTTGCGGCGCACTGGCGCGGCGTCTGCACGACGCCGGGCAGATGCATGGCTGCTTCTACCCCAAGCATATTTTCCTCAGGCAGAACGCCGACGCGTTCAGCGCGCAATTGATCGACCTGGAAAAGACCCGGCCGCTGCTGTTCGGCGAGCGTGATCGGGTCAAGGACCTGGAGCCGTTGTTGCGCCGTGCCAGCTCCTGGAGCGAGAGCGACGTGCGCCAGTTGCTGAGCGCCTATCTGGGTGCGGACGCCGATGTTGAACATTGGTGGCGACGCCTCGGCAGCCGCCGTCGAAACAAGGAGACGCGCCATTGACCCTCGCTGAATTGAGTCGGGCCGGACGCAGCCCGCAGTTGCCGCTGCCTATCGAGCTGGCGGACGCTGCCGGACCGGCCACCCTGGTGCTGCAGCAACTGCTGCGCGTGCTGCCCGGACAACGCTATGTCGGCGTGGCCGAGTGGCGTGGACGCAAGGTGCTGGCCAAGCTGCTGGTGGGCGGCAAGGCGGCGCGCGCCTTCCAGCGTGAACTGGACGGCGCCCGCTTGCTCGCCGGGCAGGGCCTGCCGACGCCGCTGCTGCTGGCCGATGGCTTGCGTGAAGGCGAGGGCGGCTGGCTGCTGTTTGAGTACCTCGATAACGCGCACAGCCTGGGGGATGCCTGGCGTGCGGTCGAGGGGCAGCCGTTGCTGTCGGATGACCAGCAGGCCGTGCTCGGCGAGGCCCTGGAGCTGGTCGCCCGGCTGCACGGCCAGGGCCTGTGGCAAGCCGACCTGCACCTGGACAACCTGCTGCGGCACGACGGCCAACTGCAGGTGATCGATGGCGGCGGCGTACGCGGCGAAACGCCTGGCCAGCCGCTGTCGCGGGACAAGGTGCTGGAAAATCTCGGGGTATTCTTCGCCCAGCTGCCGGTCGAGCTGGAGTCGTTTATCGAAGAGCTGCTGGTGCATTACCTGCTGGCCAACGGCGAGCATGCCCTGCCGGTGGAGGCCTTGCTCAAGGATATTGACAAGGTTCGCCGCTGGCGCCTGCGCGACTACCTGCGCAAGATCGGCCGTGACTGCAGCCTGTTCAGTGCGCATCGCGGTGCGTCGCTCCTGCGGGTGGTGCGGCGCCGGGATGAGAGCTGCTTGGCGCCATTGCTGGTCGATCCGGATGCGGCCATCGCCGCCAGTCAAGCGCTCAAGCTCGGCGGCACCTCCACGGTGGCGCTGGTCGAGCAGGCTGGCCGCCAACTGGTGGTCAAACGCTACAACATCAAGGGCTTCGCCCATTGGCTCAAGCGTTTCTGGCGGCCGAGCCGGGCCTGGCACAGCTGGGTGGAGGGCAATCGCCTGGACTTTCTCGGCATCGCCACGCCCAAGCCCCTGGCCCTGCTGGAGCTGCGCAGCCTGTGGCTGCGGCGGCGGGCTTATCTGATTACCGAATACGCCGCCGGTGAGGATATAATCGCGCGCTTTAAACCCTGCCTGGACGCGCCGGGGGAGGCCGCTTCGCCGCCCGAGGCCGAGCTCCAGGCACTGGATCTGCTGTTCGCGGCCCTGCTGCGCGAGCGCATCAGCCATGGCGATCTCAAGGGCAGCAATCTTCTTTGGGATGGAGAGGGGCAGAACGGTCGCTGGGTTCTGATCGACCTGGATGCCATGCAGCAACACCTGAGTGCGCACAGTTTCGCCCGGGCCTATGCCCGTGACCGCGCCCGCTTTCTGCGCAATTGGCCGGCCGACTCACGGCTGTTCCAGCTGCTCGACGAACGTTTACCGCAGGTGCCCGGCACCTGCCCTGAATAGAGGCTTTCACCTGTGGCACTGACGATTCTTGGCCTGTCCGGCGCTCTCAGTCATGATCCTTCCGCCGCCCTGTATATCGACGGCAAGTTGATCGCGGCCGCCGAAGAAGAGCGCTTCGTGCGCGACAAGCACGCGAAGAACCGCATGCCCTACGAATCGGCCAAGTTCTGCCTGGAACAGGCCGGGATATCGCCTGCCGACGTCGACGTGGTGGCGATTCCCTTCGCACCGATCAGCCTGTTCGGCGAGGCGCGCTGGAAGTACGCCAAGCGCTACTGGTACGCCCCGGACCGTGCCCTGGATGCGATCCTGATGGGCAATCGCCGCTACAAGCGCTACCGCAACAAGATCGTCTGGTGCCTGGAGCAACTCGGCTTCGACCCGAAGCAGATCAAGATCGAGCCGGTCGAGCACCACCTGGCTCACGCCTCCAGCGCCTATCACTGCTCCGGCTTCAAGGAGAAGACCGCGATCCTCGGTATCGACGGCAAGGGCGAGTACGCCACCACCTTCTTCGGCTACGGCGAGAATGGCAAGATCCACAAGATCAAGGAGTTCTTCGACCCGGATTCGCTCGGCGGCCTGTACGGCGCGATCACCGAATTTCTCGGCTTCGAGATGCTCGACGGCGAGTTCAAGGTCATGGGCATGGCGCCCTACGGCGACGCCAGCAAGTACGATTTCTCGCGCCTGGCCACGTTCGAGAATGGCGAACTGATCATCAACACCGAGTACGCCAACGTCATCGGCCTGCGCCGCTATAAAGAGAAGGGCAAGGGCTTCTACTTTTCGCCCAAGCTGATCGAGTGGCTGGGGCCCAAGCGGGTCGGCGATATTGCCGACGACCCCTACATCCACTATGCCGCCAGCATGCAGGCGCTGTTCGAGAAGCTGGCGCTGCAGATGATGGATCACTACCTCGGCGACATCCTCAAGGAAACCGGCAAGATCGCCTTCGCCGGCGGCTGCGCGTTGAACGTCAAGCTGAACCAGAAGATCATCGCCCGCGACGAGGTCAAGGAGCTGTTCGTCCAGCCCGCTTCCGGCGACGCCGGCACCGCGGTCGGTGCGGCCGCCTATGTGTCACATGCCCGCGGCGTACCGGTGGAGAAGATGGAGCACGTCTACCTCGGCCCGTCCTTCTCCAACGAAGACGTGATCGCCGCCTGCGCCAAACACCCGAGCAAGCCTGCGTTCAAGCGGATCGACAATATGCCCCAGCGCATCGCCGCGATCATGGTCGCGGGCAACCCGGTGGCCTGGTTCCAGGGCCGCATGGAGTTCGGTCCGCGCGCCCTCGGCGGCCGCTCGATCGTCGGTTGTCCGAGCATTCCCGGGGTGGCCAACCGGATCAACGAACAGATCAAGTTCCGCGAGCGCTGGCGGCCCTTCTGCCCGTCGATGCTCGACACCGTCGGCCCGCAGATGCTCAAGGTCGATCATCCGTCGCCGTTCATGACCTTCACCTTCGAAGTCAATGAAGAGTGGAAGACCCGCGTCAGCGAAGTGGTGCATGAAGACGGCACCTCGCGCGCCCAGGTGCTCAAGCGCGAATACAACCCGCGCTACTACGACATGATGCTCGAACTGGAAAAACTCACCGGCAACGGCGTGTCGCTGAACACCTCACTGAACCGCCGCGGCGAGCCGATGATCTGCTCGCCCACCGACGCGCTGAACATGTTCTACGGCTCGGACCTGCAGTACCTGATCATGGAAGATATTCTGGTGGTCAAGGACGGCATGGATTGGCATGAAAATGTCGGCTAAGCCGCTGCTTAGCGTCGTCATCCCCGCATACAACTATGCGGCGGTGTTGCCGCGTGCGGTCGAGTCGGTGCTGGCGCAACTGGATGAGGTGTCTGCCGAGCTGGTCGTTATCGATGATGGCTCAACGGATGACTCTCGACAGGTGCTTGACGGGCTGCTGGCGGCTCATCCCGGACGCTTTCGCGTCATCCACAAGAGCAACGGTGGCGCCTCCTCGGCGCGCAACCTGGGTATTCGCGAGACTGCGGGCGACTACCTGATCTTCCTCGATGCCGATGACGAATTGGCCCCTGCCTCCCTGGCGACGCTGAGCGCGCACCTGGCGACGCAGCCGCAGACGCGCCTGGTGATCGGCGGGCATATTGCCGTCTCCCCCGATGGCAAGCGCCGGGAGCACAAGCCGGCCGCCTTGCCCGAACAGCCGCTTGCGCGTTTGCGCGCCTATCTGCTGGACAAGCGCCTGGCCCTGTCCAATGGCGCCTGTGCCATGCCCCGCGAGGTGTTCGCGCGTGGTGACTATCCCGAGGCGTTTCGCAGCGCCGAGGATATTCCGGTGTTTGCCCAGGCCCTGGCCAATTACCCCTGCACCCTGCTGGAACAGCCACTGGCGCTGATCCACAAGCATCACGACAGTCTGCGCCACCAGTTCAGCCACGCCAAGGCCGGCGGCCTGGCGCTGGTCGACGAAGTGTTCGCCCCGCAGCGGCTGGGAGTGCGCTTCCAGGTGCTCAAACCCGAATTTTATGTACAGCGCTGCCTGTCGCTGTTCCGCAGCGCCTACCTGGCCGGCGATGTGGCGGCGGCCAAGTCTTACTTCACTGCGGCGGTGAAGGCGGATTGGCGGGTGCTGTTCAAGGGTTCCTATGCACGCAAGGCCGTGCGCCTGTGGTTGGGGCTGAGAGCATGAAGCGCAAGATCAAGGTTCTGCAGTTGCAGAACCGTTACAACGTCAATGCCTCCGATTTGGCCGAGCAGGTCATCCAGGGCTTGCCCGCCGAACATTTCGAGGTGACCACGGCGTTCCTGCGGGGGCGGCCAGGTCCGGGGGAGCCGGAGAGCCGGGCGGCACGCTCGATCTATTTTGGCTTCAGTCAATCGGACTTGAAGGGTCTGCGCCTGCGCGCATTGTGGTGCCTGTATCGACTGTGCCGCGAGCAGCGCTACGACGTGGTGATCGCCCACCGCTTCAAGCCGATGAATATGCTGATGTTGCTCAACCGCTGGCTGAAAATTCCTGCCTGCATAGGTGTGCAGCACGGTATCGGTGATTTCGATCGTGGCTACCGACGCTGGGAAGCGCGCCGGCTGCTGACCGCGAATTGGCGGGTGGTCGGCGTGTCGCGGGCGGTGCGTGACTATCTGGTGGGCTGCGGTGCGGGGTTCGATGCCGGCAATACCGTGCAAATCAACAATGCCATCGATATCGACCGCGCCGAACGCCTGCAACATCCGCGCGAGCAGGCGCGCAGCTTGCTGGGGCTGGCGCAGGAACCCTTCATCTTCGGCGCTATTGGCCGGCTGGTGCCGGTGAAGGGGCATATCCACCTGATCGAGGCCTTCGCCCAGGTGCAGTCCGCGTACCCGCAGACGCATCTGGCAATCATCGGCGAAGGGCGCATGCGCGCAGAACTCGAAGCCGCAATCGTCCGCTTTGGCCTGGAAGGAAAAGCGCACCTGCTGGGTGCCCGTGAGGATGCCCTGCAGTATGTCCGCGCCTTCGACGCATTCGTCATGCCGTCGTTGAGCGAGGGGCTGCCGCTGGCCTTGCTCGAGGGCATGAGCGGCCATTTGCCGGTGATTGGATCGGATATCCCCAGTTTGCGGTCGATACTCGAGGATTGCGGTGGGCGGATATTCCCGGTCGGTGATGCCGCGGCCCTGGCCACGCAGTTGGGCGCGGTGCTGAAGCTGGAGGCCGAGCAACGCCGTACCGAAGGCGAGCGGGCCTACCGCTACCTGCGTGATGCGCATGCCATCGAAGATTTCCGTCTGCAGTACCTGCAGTTGATCGAACAGTTACTAGCCGCGGAGCGAGCAGCCTTATGAGTGACATTCAGAACGCCGAACTGCCGCTGGTGACTGTGATCATTGCGTCCTACAACCACGGTAAATACGTCGAGAAAAGTATTGGCAGCGTATTGCAGCAATCCTACCCGCAGGTGGAGTTACTGGTCGTCGATGATGGTTCCCAGGACGACAGTGTTGAGCGCATCCAACGTTTGCAGGCGATACACGGCTTCGATTTTCGGGTGCAGGCTAATCAGGGCCTGTCGCGCACCTTGAATGGCGCCATCGCCCGAGCTTCCGGCAGTCTGATCGCCCCCTTCGGCTCCGATGACGTCATGTGTCCCGAGCGTCTGGCAGTGCAGGTCGCGCATCTGCGTGACAAGCCGGAAGTGGGTATCTGTGGAGGCAATATCGAGAAAATAGACGACACCGGCCGGTTGTTACCCAAGCAGCGTATGAAGCCGGCCCGGCGTCTGGGCTTCGACGATGTCTTCCTCGGGCGCCAGCCTGGTGCGCCAGCGCCCACCATGCTGTTTCGCCGAGAAGCGCTGGAGGCCGTGGGCGGATTTGATCCGGAGATCAGGCTGGAAGACTTGCTGGTCAAGCTGAAGATCACTCGGGCGGGCTATGTCATTGATGTGCTCGATACGGTATTGGCTCAATACCGTACGCATGGGCATAACACCTATAAAAACTATCGATTCATGATCGAGAACGTGTTGAAGACCTACGCGCAATTCAGCTACGAGCCCGCTTATGCCGAGGTTTGCGCGCGATTCATTAACTCGATGCTGCTCAAATGCGCGCGTGAGGATAAAGCGCTGGCCCGTGAACTGCTTGGTCAGTTGCCACTGCGTTACTGGAACAGGAACACTCTGCGGGCTTTGGGACGCTTTCTTTTCGGCTGAACGATAGCTCAGGCTGGTGGGGTCGTGAGTGGGTTGGTTTTGTCCAGTTCGCGCGTGAATCGAGTTGCATCGTCTTGGTTGCAACTCTGCGCATAGCCACGAATCCAGGCCTGTCGGTGTTTTTCAGCCAGCCAGGAAATATCCTCTTGGTAGCGGAGAATGTGCTGGAAATTCCGGCGCCGCTTCCATGGGGCGAGGGAGGATTTCTCGATCTTCATGTCTGAAAGATCAATCAGGCCTAGTTCTCCATCAGGTAATCGCAGTACGTTACCTAGGTGCAGGGAACGGAAGTACACGCCCAGTTGGTGCAAGTGTCCGAGAAATGCACCGAAACATTCAACCTCGGCCTCGCGTGTTTCGTCTGTCAGGGTTCGCCAGCGGTCGCGCAGGGTTTCACCGGGCAGGGGACGGTAGCGGACGCCATT
The DNA here is from genome assembly GCA_030699825.1 of Pseudomonas sp. Classification (GTDB taxonomy): domain Bacteria; phylum Pseudomonadota; class Gammaproteobacteria; order Pseudomonadales; family Pseudomonadaceae; genus Aquipseudomonas. Next base: position 83,035 of record JAUYKV010000061.1, read on the forward strand.
CAATTTCCGCTCGGGAATCAGCAGCAGCTCTTCAATATCCGGGGATGCTATGCCTAGTTGCTGCAAACGCTTGGCGTTATTGGCGAAGCGGCGCGCGGGGAGTGACCAAAGTGACGACGACAGCAGACGTTTGCGGCGATAGAGCTTGAGGAAATCGCCGTCCACCAGGCAGGCCACTTTCAAGCCCAGGCCATCTTCCTCGATCGTCTTGGCGCCACGCAGCAGGGTATCGAGTTCTGTCTCGCTGAGGATTCTCATGGCTTGTTCTGCAGGCGCTGGCTAATGGACAGCGCAGCGACCAGGGAAAGGGGAATCCAGATCAGGAACCAGTTCTCGTTGGGTCTGGAGAAAAAATTACTGCCTTCGGTCAGGCCTGCCGCCAGACCGTAGACGACCAAGGCGGACGCCAGTTGAAACTTGCCCTGGTGCCGTTGCTGCAGGCAGCGCAGCAAGATCAGGCCATACATCAGTAGCCAAAGGCTCAGTCCAACCAGACCGAGCTCAAGCAGGACGGCCAGTTGGACATTGTGCGGATCGCTCAATGTCCGACCGACCCCCTCGATATTGAATACGAACTTGCTGTCGAATCCGTGGCCAATCCACAGGTGCTCGCTGGCCTGGCGAATGGCTTCACTCCAGAGTTGCGGGCGGAAGGACAGACCGCGTTGCAGTAACAGTTCCGGCATCAGGACAATGCTGGTGCCGGCTGCAAGCACCAGCGCTGCGACTAGGTAGAGCGCCCGGCGGCCACTCATGAGGAGCATCCACAGGCTGGTAAGTACAAGGGCCAGCAGCGGGGTGCGTGAGCCGGTGGCCAGCAGAGCCGCTAGCAGTGGCAGTGCAAGCAGGATCGGTAGCCAGTCATGCCGCTCACTGCGGGTCAGCCAGGCGGCAATCCAGTATGTGCAGAAGAAGCCCAATACGTGGGAGGTGAGCAGCGGATTGCGCAGTGCGCCTGTGCCAATAAGGCGTGCCTCGACTGACGGCCCGGTGAAGTGGACGTACAGGTTGATCAGGGCCGCTAGGGCGGCGAACAGGGCGCCGATACGCAGGGTCTTGAGCAGCAGCTGCTCGTCCTTGCAGGCGAGCAGGGCGCAGGCCGCAAACATCATGAACACATACAGAGGGCGTTTGGCTAGTCCGCCCAGGCTGTCATCGGCCTGCGTCCAGGAGAGGCTGAGCAGCAACCAGGCGGAAAAGACCAGGAAGACCAGCACCATGGGTTCGCGAAGGATTGGCCGTAAGTTATGCGGGGCAACGATCAGGGCGAACAAGGCGGGTGCGGCAATCAGGCCATAGTAAAACTTGGTGAACAGACTGCCATTGGCAACCCAGAACAGGCCGGTCAGGAGCACCAGATAGCCTAGCGCCAGCCAGTGGCGAACGATGAAGTTTTCCATGAACAATAAAGAGGAGCTTGTCAGCGTTTGTGATGTCTGCACAGGACCAGGCCGGGGACTATTGAGAGTTGGGCATCTTAAAGCATCCGCCGGGAAGAGGCAGCCACTGCTGTGCTAAGCTCGTCAGCCTTTTCGGCCAAGTCGAAGCGTGAACGCATGACCGACCAGCTCTCAAGCGCTACCCAAGCCTCTAGTCTGAAGATCTACTTCCGACTGCTCGGTTACGTAAAGCCCTACATTGGCTACTTTGCGATCAGCATCCTCGGCTACGTCATCTTCGCTTCCACTCAGCCGATGCTCGCTGGCATTCTCAAGTACTTCGTCGATGGTTTGTCCAATCCCGAGGCGGTGCTGTTTCCGACAGTACCCTACCTGCGTGATCTGCAACTGCTGCAGGCGGTGCCGCTGTTGATTGTGCTGATTGCTGCCTGGCAGGGAGTCGGGGCCTATCTGGGCAACTACTTCTTGGCCAAGGTTTCGTTGGGGCTGGTGCACGATCTGCGCGTTTCGTTGTTCAACAGCCTGCTGGCGCTGCCCAACCGCTATTTCGACAATCACAACTCCGGGCATCTGATCTCGCGTATCACTTTCAATGTGACCATGGTCACTGGTGCGGCGACCGATGCGATCAAAGTGGTGATTCGCGAAGGTTTGACGGTGGTTTTCCTGTTTGCCTATCTGCTCTGGATGAATTGGCAGCTGACCTTGGTGATGCTGGCCATTCTTCCGGTGATTGCGCTGATGGTCGGCAGCGCTAGCAAGAAATTCCGCAAGCAAAGCAAGAAGATCCAGGTGGCCATGGGCGATGTCACCCACGTCGCCTCCGAGACCATCCAGGGCTATCGGGTAGTGCGCAGTTTTGGTGGCGAGGGTTACGAGTCCACGCGGTTTGCTGCCGCCAGTCAGGACAACACCAACAAGCAGTTGCGCATGACCAAGACCGGAGCGGTCTACACCCCCATGCTGCAACTGGTGATTTACAGTGCCATGGCGGTATTGATGTTCCTGGTGCTATTTCTGCGCGGCGATGCCACGGCGGGCGATCTGGTGGCTTACATTACCGCCGCCGGCTTGCTGCCCAAGCCGATTCGCCAGCTCTCCGAGGTCAGCGCCAATATCCAGAAAGGCCTGGCTGCCGCCGACAGCATCTTCGAACAGCTCGACGAAGCGCCGGAGGTCGACCACGGCACTGTCGAGCTTGAGCGGGTCAGTGGTCGTCTGGAAGTGCGCAATCTGAGCTTCCAGTACCCTGGCGCCGAGAAGCCGGTGCTCAACGATATTTCCTTCAGCGCCGAGCCCGGGCAGATGATTGCCCTGGTCGGTCGCTCCGGTAGCGGCAAGTCGACCCTGGCCAGCCTGATTCCGCGTTTCTATCACCATGAGACCGGGCAGATTCTGCTCGACGGTGTGGATGTCGAAGACTACAAGTTGCGTAACCTGCGCCGGCATATCGCCCTGGTGACTCAGCAGGTCACCCTGTTCAACGACAGCGTGGCCAATAACATCGCCTATGGCGACCTGGCCGATGCGCCGCGCGAGGCGATCGAGCAGGCGGTCGAGGCGGCCTATGCCAAGGAATTCATCGACAAGCTGGCGCAGGGTCTGGATACCGAGGTCGGCGAGAATGGCGTGCTGCTCTCCGGCGGTCAGCGTCAACGTCTGGCGATTGCCCGGGCGTTGCTCAAGGACGCACCGATCCTGGTGCTGGACGAGGCGACTTCGGCCCTCGATACCGAGTCCGAGCGGCATATCCAGGCGGCTCTGGATCGGGTGATGAAGGGGCGGACCACGCTGGTCATCGCCCACCGTCTGTCGACCATCGAGAAAGCCGACCTGATTCTGGTCATGGATCAGGGGCGGATCGTCGAGCGTGGCACCCATGCCAGTCTGCTCGAGCAGAACGGTTTCTATGCGCGCCTGCATGCGCTGGGACTGGATGAAAGCGCGCCATTGGATATCGCCTGATAAACTACGCGCCCGCCACTTGAGGCCACCGGAGTTCACATGAAGTTGTCCATGCCCCGTTTCGACCAAGCCCCTGTCCTGGTGGTGGGCGATGTCATGCTCGACCGCTACTGGCATGGCGGCACCTCGCGGATTTCGCCGGAGGCGCCGGTGCCGGTGGTCAAGGTCGAGCAGATCGAAGACCGTCCGGGCGGTGCCGCCAACGTGGCGTTGAACATTGCCGCACTGGGTGCACCGGCGCTGCTGGTCGGCGTGACCGGCGACGACGAGGCGGCCGCCAGCCTGAGCGACCGACTGCAGGCGGTGGGGGTCAAGACCCATTTCCAGCGCATCGTCGGCCAACCGACCATCGTCAAGCTGCGGGTCATGAGCCGGCATCAGCAACTGCTGCGCATGGACTTCGAACAGCCCTTCAAGACCGATGCCTCGGCCTTGGCGGTCGAGGTCGAGGCGTTGCTCGCCGGGGTCAAGGTGCTGGTGCTGTCCGACTACGGCAAGGGCGCGCTGCAGAATCATCAGGTGCTGATCCAGGCGGCGCTGGCCAAGGGCATTGCAGTGCTGGCCGACCCCAAGGGCAAGGATTTCTCGATCTACCGCGGCGTCAGTCTGATCACGCCAAACCTCAACGAGTTCGAGACCATCGTCGGTCATTGCGTCGACGAGGCCGAACTGGTGGCCAAGGGCGCGCGCATGATGCGCGAGCTGGAGTTGGGCGCGCTGCTGATTACCCGCGGCGAGCACGGCATGACCCTGCTGCGCCCCGATCATCCGGCGCTGCACCTGCCGGCCCGCGCCCGTGAAGTGTTCGATGTCACTGGTGCCGGCGATACGGTGATCTCGACCCTGGCGGCCTCCCTGGCCGCTGGCGAGGAATTGCCCCAGGCCGTGGCCTTGGCCAACCTGGCCGCCGGTATCGTGGTCGGCAAGCTGGGTACCGCCGCCATCAGTGCCCCGGAACTGCGCCGGGCGATCCAGCGCGAAGCGGGTTCCGAGCGCGGCGTGCTGAGCCCGGATCAGCTGTTGCTGGCCATCGAGGACGCCCGCGCCCATGGCGAGAAGATCGTCTTCACCAACGGCTGTTTCGACATTCTGCATGCCGGCCACGTGGCTTATCTGGAGCAGGCCCGGGCCCAGGGTGATCGGCTGGTGCTGGCGGTCAACGACGATGCCTCGGTCAGTCGCCTGAAAGGCCCTGGTCGCCCGATCAATTCGGTGGATCGGCGCATGGCCGTGCTCGCCGGCCTCGGTGCGGTGGATTGGGTGGTGAGTTTCAGCGAAGACACCCCGGAGAACTTGCTGCGCGAGGTCAAGCCGGACGTGCTGGTCAAGGGTGGCGACTACGGCATCGATCAGGTGGTCGGCGCCGACATCGTCAGCGCCTACGGTGGCGAAGTGCGGGTGCTGGGGCTGGTGGCAAACAGCTCGACCACCGCCATCGTCGAGAAAATCCGCAACAACTGATCCAGCATGCCGTTCAGCCCAGCTGAGCGGCGTTCAGCTTGGGCGGCGCTGACGCGACCGGCGCTTGTGATTTCGCCGGTTTTTTCGGCGGTGCGGCGCTGAGCTGTTGCTGGCTCAGCCAGTCTTTCCAGCGGATGCGTTCGTCGCGCACCAGCCAGCCGTCCTGCGCCGCGAAACTCTCTGCCAGCCACAGGCCGCGGGTGCTGGCAGCTTTCAGCTGGCCTTTGTTGAGGGTCAGCAGCTCGGCGGTCGGCCGACCCTGCTGCAGCGGTATCAGGTACAGGTCCGGGCGGCTGCGGTCGAGGCGGGCGACCAGCTTGCCATCCTCCAGGCGTTCGTCGACGTGGAACAGACTGAGTTGCCTGACCTCTTTCGGCAGCTCCAGGCGCAGGTCGTAGACCAGTTGCAACGAGGCCGTGGGCAGGTGCACGTAGGCGCGTGGCCGTTCCAGCAGGGTCAGATTGGCGCATTGCACCGGGCGCGCCGCGCCGGACAGTGGGCTGAGTTGAAAGTGCAGGGTCTCGCGGTAGCGCAAGGCGCCTTGATAGGGTGAGGGCAGCCAGGTTTCGCCGAAGCGGCCACTCAGCCAGCCTTCGGGGGTTTCCAGCAGACACTCTTCGGCTACCTCCTGGATGGCGGTGAGCAGCGGCAGATTGAGTTCGTGGGCGGGCACGTAGCCGGAGATCAGCTTGAGCACCACGTCGCCCCGGTCCAGGCGCCGTTGGCGGACCAGAATCCAATAGTCCCGACCTTGCCAGTTCAGGGTCAGGCGTACCGAAACCCCCAGGTTGGCCAACTCAACGGCGAAGCGTTGGCTGTCGTTCACCTCGATCGCGCGGCGCCGTCCCAGCATTTCGCTGAAGTTCAGTGGCCGGCCCAGGCTCTGGTAGCTGAGACCGTCCGCGCTGGCCTCGACGAACAAGGGCAGGGTCTTGAAGGCGCTGGGGTCATGCTGGTTAAGCGTGCGCGACATGTCGGCTCCTACATTGCGTTGGGGGCGGCCCAGATCGGGCCGTTTGTAAGGCAGGGCTGGCGTGGTTGCAAGGGATGCTGTGTGGCGGCTGAAACCGCGCCGGCCTATACGCGCAGCGCGTTATGCCGAGTCAGGCAATATCCTGAATGACCGCCGCGGCAGTCGCGACATTATGGGCCAGGTGTTGCGCATTGATGGTGCCGACGATCGCACAGCTCACCGCCGGGTGGGCGAAAATCAGCTCGAAGCTGGCACGCACCGGGTCTTCCCCCGGGGCCAGGCAGGCATGCCCGCTGGCCAGGGCTTTCTTGATCAGGATGCCTTTGCCGTGCTGCTCGGCGTAGTCCAGTACCGGCAGCTCGCTCTGTTCGTTGAGGTTATAGGTGACCATCGCACAGTCGCCCTGTTCGAGTGCCAGCAGGCCGCCCTCGACGGTTTTGCCGGACAGGCCGAAGCCGCGAATCTTGCCTTCGCGCTTGAGCTCGGCAAGGGTCTCATAGACGCCGCTGTTGCGCAGGATGGCCAGGTCGTTGCCGTCGGAATGCACCAGCACCAGGTCGATGAAGTCGGTTTCCAGGCGCTTGAGGCTGCGTTCCACCGAGAAGCGCGTGTGGGCCGGGGAGAAATCGAAACTGGAGAGACCGTCCTCGAACTCTTCGCCGACCTTGCTGACGATCACCCACTGCTGGCGCTGGCCGCGCAGCAGCGGGCCGAGGCGGCTTTCGCTGGTGCCGTAGGCGGGGGCGGTGTCGATCAGGTTGATTCCCAGGTCATGGGCCTGGGCGAGCAACTCGAGTACCGCCGCGTCGTCCGGAATGCTGAAGCCGTTGGGGTATTTCACGCCCTGGTCGCGGCCGATCTTCACCGTGCCGAGGCCCAGGGGCGAGACCAGCAGCTCGGTCGAACCGAGCGGGCGGTGCAGGTTGTGCAGGGTATGCAAGGCGTGCATTAGAACAGTTCCTCCCAGGCTGGGCGCGCTACGGCCGGACGGGGCAGGGCCGGGAGCGGCGCATGGGTGGCGGGTTGGATGCCGTCACGGTCGAACGCCGCCAGAACGCGGTCGGCGAAGTCCGGGGCTAATGCCAGTTTAGTCGGCCAGCCGACCAGCAGTTGGCCTTGTTCGGCGAGAAAGGCGTTATCCGGGCGGACCAGGCCGGACTGCGCCGGTTCGGCGCGCTCGACGCGCAGGGTTGTCCAGCGAGCGCGGGAGAGATCGACCCAGGGCAGCAGGGCGCCGATTTCCTTCTGCGCAGCCTGGATTTGCGCGGCTGCGTCGCGGGCCACGCCGTCCGCTTCGGCCAGTTCGCCGCCGAGGTACCAGATCCACTCGCCATCCGCTGCCGGATGGGTGGTGACGGTGACCCGCGGCTTCGGGCCGCCGCCGAGGCAGTGGGCGTACAGCGGTTTCAGGGTCGGTCCCTTGACCAGCACCATGTGCAGCGGTCGCAGTTGCTGTGCGGGCTGAGTCAGGCCCAGGCTCGCGAGCAGTTCGGCGTTGCCGCGGCCAGCGCTGAGCACGATGCGCTGCGCGCGAATCTCGCGACCGTCGACGACCAGACCGACCAGTTGACCCTGCTCGTGCAGGGGCGTTATGGACTCGGCGGCCAGCAGGCCGTCCCCAGCCAGTTCGGCCAGGCGGGCGATCAGGCTGGGCACATCCAGCACCAGTTCGGCCAGGCGGTAGACCTTGCCCTTGAATTTCGGGTGTTGCAGGGTGGGCGGCAGTTGTTCGCCCTTGACCTGGTCAACGCGGCCGCGCACTGCCTTGCTGGCGAAGAAACTGGTGATATTGCCGGCCAGGCTGCCGGGCGACCATAGGTAATGGGCTTCGGACAGCAGACGCACGCCACTCAGGTCCAATTCGCCATTACCGGCCAGTGCCTCACGCCAGCGCCGCGGCATGTCGGCGATGGCTTCCGAGGCGCCGGTCAGGGCGCCGTGCAGGGCGTACTTGGCGCCGCCGTGGATGATGCCTTGGGATTTGACG
>JAUYKV010000068.1 GCA_030699825.1 Pseudomonas sp.
TCATACCCGCAATAAAGGAAGCTGCGAAGCCGCTTCCGCGAGAAAGCAGACCATGGTTGAAAATAGCGAACTACGCAAAGCTGGCCTGAAAGTGACCCTGCCGCGGGTCAAGATTCTGCAGATGCTCGATTCCGCCGAGCAGCGTCACATGAGTGCAGAGGATGTTTACAAGGCTCTTATGGAAGCGGGCGAGGACGTCGGCCTGGCCACCGTATACCGCGTACTGACCCAGTTCGAGGCGGCGGGATTGGTGGTGCGGCATAACTTCGATGGTGGTCATGCCGTGTTCGAATTGGCCGATGGTGGCCATCACGACCACATGGTCTGTGTCGATTCGGGTGAGGTGATCGAGTTCTTCGATCCTGAAATCGAGAAGCGGCAGAGGGAGATCGTGCGCGAGCACGGCTTCGAGATGGTCGATCACAACCTGGTGCTCTACGTGCGCAAGAAGAAGTAAGCGCATAGGCGCGACATGTACAAAGGCGGCCCTCGGGCCGCCTTTATTCTTTCGGTAACCCTCTCAGGTCCGGGCGCTGCCGACCATCTGTCGGGCGTGGGCCAGGGACTCTTCGGTCAGGTCGACGCCGCCGAGCATGCGGGCGATTTCTTCGACCCGCTGGTTGCTATCCAGTTTGCTCACGGCCGTGCGGGTGGCATCGTTGCCGCGCACCTTGTGCACGAACAGGTGCTGGTGGCCCTGGGCGGCCACTTGTGGCAGGTGAGTGACGGTCAGCACCTGGCCGCGTTCACCGAGACGGCGCAGCAGTTGCCCGACCACTTCGGCAGTAGGACCGCCAATGCCGACGTCGACTTCGTCGAACACCAGGGTCGGCACCCGTGAGGTTTGTGCGGTGATCACCTGGATCGCCAGGCTGATGCGTGACAGTTCGCCGCCGGAGGCGACTTTGGCCAGGGTCTTGAGCGGTTGGCCGGGGTTGGCGCTGACCAGGAATTCCAGCTGTTCGAGGCCGTGGGGCTGTGGCTCGCTGTTGCTGTTGGCGCCCAGCCTGATGCTGAAACGCCCTCCCGGCATGCCCAGATTCTGCATCTCCAGTTCTACCGCCGTGGCCAGTTCGCCGGCCGCGCGGTGGCGCAGGGCGCTGAGTTCGCCGGCCTTGTCCTGGTAGTGGCGCTCGAAAGCGGTCAGTTCTTCGTTCAGGCGTTCGGCGGCCTGATCGTCGGCGTTGAGGCTTTCCAGCTCTTCGAACAGTTGTTGCTGCATGGCAATCAGCTCGCCGGGCTGAATGCGATGCTTGCGTGCCAGGGTATAGATCGCGTCCAGGCGCTCTTCCATCTGCTGCAGGCGCTCGGGGTCGGCGTCGAAATGGTCGAGAAAGCGATTGAGTTCACCGACCGCCTCCTCCACCTGGATCTGTGCGCTGGCCAGCAGGTTGGTCGCTTCGCTCAAGGCGCTCGGCTGACCCTGGAAGGCGCCCAGACGAGTGAGGCTGGCGGTCAATGCCGAGAGCACGTTGCCGGCATCATTCTCGCTGCACTGCTCGATTACCAGGCGGCAGGCGCTGAGCAGGCTTTCGGCATTGGTCAGGTTCTTGTGTTCCTGCTCCAGTTGTTCCAGTTCGTTTTCGCCCAGGGCCAGGCTGTCCAGCTCTTCCAGCTGATAGCTGAGCAGCTGATGGCGCGAGCGTTGCTCGTCGCCGAGGCTGGACAGGCGCTGCAGCTCGCCTCGGGTCTGTTTCCAGCGCTGCGCCGCCAGTTGCACCTGGCGCGCCAGTTCCTGGCTGCCGGCATATTCGTCGAGCAGACGGCGGTGGGTATCGGCCTTGAGCAGGGACTGGTGTTCGTGCTGGCTGTGGATGTCGATCAGCAGCTCGCCGAGGGCCTTGAGGTCGCCCTGGGGGCAGGGCGAGCCATTGATGTAACCGCGTGAGCGGCCTTCTGCGGTGATCACCCGACGGAGGATGCACGGGCCTTCGTGGTCCAGGTCACGTTCCGCCAGCCAGCTGCGCGCCTCGGGGATGTCGCCAAGGTCGAAACTGGCCAGGATATCCGCCTTGTCGGCACCGGGGCGGACCACGCCGCTGTCGCCACGATCGCCGAGACACAGGCCGAGGGCGTCGAGCATGATCGATTTGCCGGCGCCGGTTTCGCCGCTGATGACACTCATGCCGCTGTCCAGCTCCAGGTCGAGGTGTTCAACGATGGCGTAGTTGTGTACGGACAGGTGCACCAGCATGGCGAGGCCTCCAGATCTTTGATGTGTATATTTATACAGTGTTTATTTTGCGGCTGGCAATCCTTGTGCAGCACTTGAAGCTGCGGAATTTGTCCCCATATAGGCGGCAGGGCGCGAGTTTAGGCTTGCGTCGAATTTTTAGAGGAGAAACGCATGGCTGACGAACAGACCCGCGATACCCAGCTGCCAGAGGTTGCCCCTGGTGCCGAAATGGACTCGAGCGATCAGCTGGATGCTCGCATTCAGGTGCTGGAGGAAGAGCTGGCTGCCGCTCAGGATCAGGCTCTGCGCATGGCGGCGGACCTGCAGAACGTGCGTCGTCGCGCCGAGCAGGATGTTGAGAAGGCGCACAAGTTCGCCTTGGAGAAATTCGCCAATGACCTGTTGCCTGTCGTCGACAGTCTGGAACGCGGCCTCGAGCTGTCGAGCCCGAGTGACGAGGCGATCAAGGCCGTGCGCGAGGGCATGGAGCTGACGTTGAAGCTGTTCCACGACACCCTCAAACGCTATCAGTTGGAAGCCATCGACCCGCACGGTGCGCCGTTCAATCCGGAGCACCATCAGGCCATGGCCATGCAGGACAGCACACATGTAGAGCCGAACAGCGTGCTCAAGGTGTTTCAGAAGGGCTATCTGCTCAACGGTCGGTTGCTGCGCCCGGCGATGGTGGTAGTCAGCAAGGCGCCAGCCGAAGCTCCGCCGTCTATCGATGAGCAGGCTTGAAATTCGGCGATCAGCCCCCATTTATGAGTCAAGCGTTTTAGTGCTACCGCGGCTGACCAAGCGCAGCGGCGGAAATATCAAAGTTTCGGGAGAATGATGATGGGCAGAATTATCGGTATCGACCTGGGGACCACCAACTCGTGTGTCTCCATTCTGGAAAACGGCAACGTCAAGGTCATCGAGAACGCCGAAGGCACTCGCACTACGCCGTCGATCATTGCGTATGCCAACGACGGTGAGATCCTCGTCGGTCAGTCGGCCAAGCGCCAGGCGGTGACCAATCCGCACAACACCCTGTACGCGGTGAAGCGTCTGATCGGCCGTCGTTTCGAAGAAGACGTCGTGCAGAAAGACATCCAGATGGTGCCGTACAAGATCGTCAAGGCCGACAACGGCGACGCTTGGGTTGAAGTGAACGGCCAGAAAATGGCGCCGCCACAGATTTCGGCTGAAATTCTGAAGAAGATGAAGAAGACCGCCGAAGACTACCTCGGCGAGCCAGTCACCGAGGCGGTAATTACCGTCCCGGCCTACTTCAACGACAGCCAGCGTCAAGCCACCAAGGACGCCGGTCGCATCGCCGGTCTGGACGTCAAGCGCATCATCAACGAGCCGACCGCGGCTGCGTTGGCCTACGGCATGGACAAGGCCAAGGGCGATCACACCGTGATCGTCTATGACCTGGGTGGCGGTACCTTCGACGTTTCCGTAATCGAAATCGCCGAAGTCGATGGCGAGCACCAGTTCGAAGTGTTGGCCACCAACGGCGACACCTTCCTCGGCGGTGAAGACTTCGATATTCGTCTGATCGATTACCTGGTCGACGAATTCAAGAAAGAAAGCGGGATGAACCTCAAGGGCGACCCGCTGGCCATGCAGCGCCTGAAGGAAGCTGCCGAGAAGGCCAAGATCGAGCTGTCCTCGAGCCAGCAGACCGACGTCAACCTGCCGTATATCACTGCAGATGCCACCGGCCCCAAGCACCTCAACGTGAAGATCTCCCGCGCCAAGCTGGAATCGCTGGTTGAAGATCTGGTGCAGCGCACCATCGAACCGTGCCGCATCGCCTTGAAAGACGCCGGTATCGACGTGGGCAAGATCGACGATGTGATCCTGGTCGGTGGTCAGACCCGCATGCCGCTGGTGCAGAAGCTGGTTACCGATTTCTTCGGCAAGGAAGCGCGCAAGGACGTCAATCCGGATGAAGCCGTAGCTATGGGTGCTGCCATCCAGGGCGCGGTACTGGCCGGTGACGTCAAGGACGTGCTGCTGCTTGACGTATCGCCGCTGACCCTGGGTATCGAAACCATGGGCGGGGTGATGACTGCGCTGATCGAGAAGAACACCACGATTCCGACCAAAAAGTCGCAAGTGTTCTCGACTGCCGATGACAATCAGGGCGCGGTGACCATCCACGTGCTGCAGGGCGAGCGCAAACAAGCCAGCGGCAACAAGTCCCTGGGCAAGTTTGACCTGGCCGAGATTCCGCCGGCCCCGCGTGGCGTGCCGCAGATCGAAGTGACCTTCGATATCGATGCCAACGGCATTCTCCACGTCGGCGCGAAGGACAAGGCGACAGGCAAGACGCAGTCCATCGTGATCAAGGCCAACTCCGGTCTGTCCGAGGAGGAAATCGAGCAGATGGTGCGTGATGCCGAGGCCAACGCCGAGGAAGATCGCAAGTTCGAAGAGCTGGCCACTGCCCGTAACCAGGGCGATCAACTGGTACACGCCTCGCGCAAGATGGTCACTGAGGCAGGCGACAAGGTCACCGCGGACGAGAAAGCATCCATCGAAAAAGCCCTGGGCGAGCTGGAAGCGGCGATCAAGGGTGACGACAAGGCAGTCATCGAAGCCAAGATCAATGCCCTGTCCGAAGCCACTACCCCGCTGGCGCAGAAGATGTATGCCGAGCAGCCGCAACCGGGTGCTGCTGCCCAGGGCGCCGATGAAGCTCAAGGCGCTGGCGACGACGTGGTCGACGCGGAGTTTGAAGAGGTCAAGGAAAACAAATAAGCGCGAGCTTATACCGCTCTGGCCGGGCGCGACGCGAGTTGCGTCCGGCACGATCCGCCACGCGGGAGCTTGCTCCCGCGTTGGCGTGTCTGGAGTAGACGATTTAAAGGTGTTGAAGACTTATGGCTAAGCGTGACTATTACGAGGTGCTGGGTGTCGAGCGCGGCGCCAGCGAAGCGGAGCTGAAAAAGGCTTACCGGCGTCTGGCGATGAAGCATCACCCGGACCGCAATCCCGACGATAAAGCGTCGGAAGATATGTTCAAGGATGCCAACGAGGCCTACGAGGTCTTGTCCGATGCTGGCAAGCGCGCGGCCTACGACCAGTACGGTCATGCCGGTGTCGACCCACAGATGGGCGGCGGTGGTCCGGGCGGAGCAAACTTCTCCGATATTTTCGGCGATGTGTTCAGTGATTTCTTCGGTGGCGCGGGCGGTCGTGGCGGTCAGCGTGGCGGCGCCCAGCGTGGCAGTGATTTGCGCTACACCTTGGAGCTGGACCTGGAAGAGGCCGTGCGCGGTACTACGGTCAACATCCGTGTACCGACCCTGGTCAATTGCAAAATTTGCGAAGGTTCCGGGGCGAAGAAAGGCACCTCGCCAGTGACCTGTACCACCTGTGGCGGTATCGGTCAGGTACGCATGCAGCAGGGTTTCTTCTCGGTGCAGCAGACCTGTCCGCGTTGCCATGGCAGCGGCAAGATGATTACCGATCCGTGCGGTTCCTGCCATGGTCATGGTCGGGTGGAAGAGCACAAGACCCTGTCGGTGAAGGTTCCGCCTGGTGTCGATACCGGTGATCGCATTCGCCTGTCCGGCGAAGGCGAGGCGGGCGCGATGGGAGGCCCTGCGGGCGACCTCTATGTGGTGGTCAATGTGCGCGAGCACGCGATTTTCCAGCGTGATGGCAAGCATCTGTACTGCGAGGTGCCGATCAGCTTCGCCGATGCAGCGCTGGGCGGCGAGCTGGAAGTGCCGACCCTGGATGGCCGGGTCAAGCTGAAGATTCCGGAAGGCACGCAGACCGGCAAGCTGTTCCGTCTGCGTGGTAAAGGCGTGGCGCCAGTGCGTGGCGGCGGTGCCGGTGACCTGATGTGCCGGGTCGCGGTGGAAACCCCGGTCAGCCTGGATCGGCGTCAGCGCGAGTTGCTCGAAGAGTTCCGCAAGACGCTGCAGGGCGATACCCGGCATTCGCCGAAGGCCAGTGGCTGGTTCGAGGGCGTGAAGCGCTTCTTCGGCGATGTGTGAATAACCAGTCGCAAGCGCTAGGCGGCAGGCTGCAACAAGGCTTGTGCGCCTGGCTGGCGGCTTGAGGCTTATGGCGTGGAGCTGATGTGATGCAACGAATAGCAGTGATGGGCGCCGCTGGGCGCATGGGCAAGACCCTGATCGAGGCCGTGCAGCAGGCCGATGGCGTCAGCCTGACTGCGGCGATCGATCGTGCCGACAGCAGTCTGATTGGCGCCGATGCTGGCGAGCTGGCGGCGCTGGGCAAGATCGGCGTCACGCTGTCGGGCAGTCTGAGTGAGGTGCTGGATCGGTTCGATGTGCTGATCGATTTCACCCACCCGTCGGTGACCCTGAACAACCTGGAAATCTGCCGCCAGGCTGGCAAGGCCATGGTTATTGGCACCACCGGCTTCAGTGCCGAGGAAAAGCAGCTGCTGGTCGAGGCCGGTCGGCAGATCCCCATCGTGTTTGCCGCCAACTTCAGTGTGGGCGTCAACCTGTGCCTGAAATTGCTGGATACCGCGGCGCGGGTGCTCGGTGACGAGGTGGACATCGAGATCATCGAAGCCCACCACCGGCACAAGGTTGATGCGCCATCAGGCACTGCCTTGCGCATGGGGGAAGTGGTGGCCAATGCCCTGGGGCGTGATCTGCAAAAGGTCGCGGTCTACGGTCGCGAAGGCCAGACTGGCGCCCGCGACCGCGAAACCATAGGGTTTGCCACGGTCAGGGCGGGCGACGTGGTCGGCGATCACACCGTGCTGTTCGCCGCCGACGGCGAGCGCGTGGAAATCACCCATAAAGCCTCAAGTCGCATGACCTTCGCCAAGGGCGCGGTGCGTTCGGCCGCATGGTTGCAGGGGCGCGCGCCTGCGCTGTACGACATGCAGGATGTGCTGGGCCTCAATTGATGTGCTTCGTCGGAAGCGGGTGTTCCGGCTCGGAGTTGATTGCATCTGGCGGTGGACCAAAAAGACACTTTCCTGTAGGCTTCCCGCTTTAGTGTGTCCACTAAAAGTTGCGCAGAATGAATCATATAAAAAAGCGGGGTGACGGTCGGTACGTCATCCCGCTTTTTTACAATCTGCGTTTGCTTCAAGCTTTGATCTACGGAGGTTTTCTTGAGTAAGCCAGCCCTTAAACCTGCCATTCTGGCCCTTGCTGATGGCAGCATTTTTCGCGGCGAGGCCATCGGTGCCGATGGCCAGACTATTGGAGAGGTGGTTTTCAACACCGCCATGACCGGCTATCAGGAAATCCTTACCGATCCTTCCTATGCCCAGCAAATCGTCACCCTGACCTATCCGCATATAGGCAACACCGGCACCACGCCGCAAGACGCCGAGTCCAATCGGGTCTGGGCTGCCGGTTTGATCATTCGCGATCTGCCGCTGATCGCCAGCAACTGGCGCAGCAAGCAGCCGCTGGATGAGTACCTGAAAGAAAACGGTACCGTGGCCATCGCCGGCATCGATACCCGTCGCCTGACCCGCATCCTCCGTGAGAAGGGTTCGCAGAACGGCTGCATTCTGGTCGGCGACGACGCCACCGAAGAGCAAGCCTTGGAACTGGCGCGCAGCTTCCCCGGCCTCAAGGGCATGGATCTGGCCAAGGTGGTCAGCTGCACCGAGCCCTACGAGTGGCGCTCCAGCGTGTGGAATCTGCAGGATGACAGCCACCCAGAGATTCCGGCCAGCGAGCTCAAGTACCACGTGGTGGCCTATGACTACGGGGTCAAGTGGAACATCCTGCGCATGCTGGTCGAGCGCGGCTGCCGGTTGACCGTGGTGCCGGCGCAGACGCCCGCTGCCGAGGTGTTGGCGCTGAATCCTGATGGCGTGTTCCTGTCCAACGGTCCGGGCGACCCCGAGCCTTGCGACTACGCGATCCAGGCGATCAAGGATGTGCTGCAGACCGAAATTCCGCTGTTCGGTATCTGTCTCGGCCACCAGCTGCTGGCTCTGGCGTCTGGCGCCAAGACCCTGAAAATGGGCCATGGTCACCACGGCGCCAACCACCCGGTGCAGGATCTGGACAGCGGCGTGGTGATGATCACCAGCCAGAACCACGGTTTCGCCGTGGATGAAGCCAGCCTGCCAGGCAACGTCCGGGCGATTCACAAGTCGCTGTTCGACGGTTCCCTGCAGGGTATCGAGCGTACCGACAAGGACGCCTTCAGCTTCCAGGGTCACCCCGAAGCGAGCCCCGGCCCGGCCGATGTGGCGCCGCTGTTCGACCGTTTTATCGAAGCCATGGCCAAGCGCCGCTAAACCTCGCCGACTGACCCAAGGATTCGAGTAACCGCTATGCCAAAACGTACAGATATCAAAAGCATCCTGATCCTCGGCGCCGGCCCGATCGTCATCGGCCAGGCCTGCGAGTTCGATTATTCCGGTGCCCAGGCGTGTAAAGCGCTGAAAGAAGAGGGCTACCGCGTCATTCTGGTGAACTCCAACCCGGCCACCATCATGACCGACCCGGCCATGGCCGATGCCACCTACATCGAGCCGATCAAGTGGTCGACCGTGGCCAAGATCATCGAGAAGGAGCGCCCGGACGCCCTGCTGCCGACCATGGGCGGGCAGACCGCGCTGAACTGCGCGCTGGACCTGGAAAAGCACGGCATTCTGGAAAAGTTCGGTGTGGAAATGATCGGTGCCAACGCCGACACCATCGACAAGGCCGAAGACCGCTCGCGCTTCGACAAGGCGATGAAAGACATCGGTCTGGCCTGCCCGATTTCCGGCATCGCCCATAACATGGAAGAAGCCTACGTCGTCCTCGAGAAAGTCGGCTTCCCCTGCATCATCCGGCCGTCCTTCACCATGGGCGGCACCGGTGGCGGCATCGCCTACAACCGTGAAGAGTTCGAAGAGATCTGCGCCCGCGGTATCGATCTGTCGCCGACCAACGAGCTGCTGATCGACGAGTCGCTGATCGGCTGGAAGGAATACGAGATGGAGGTGGTCCGCGACAAGAAGGACAACTGCATCATCGTCTGCGCCATCGAGAACTTCGACCCGATGGGCGTGCACACCGGTGACTCGATCACCGTCGCGCCAGCGCAAACCCTGACCGACAAGGAATACCAGATCCTGCGTAACGCCTCGCTGGCAGTGCTGCGCGAGATCGGCGTGGAAACCGGCGGCTCCAACGTGCAGTTCGGCATCTGCCCGAACACCGGGCGCATGGTGGTGATCGAGATGAACCCGCGGGTCTCGCGCTCCTCTGCACTGGCCTCCAAGGCTACCGGCTTCCCGATCGCCAAGATCGCCGCCAAGCTGGCGGTGGGGTACACCCTCGACGAACTGTCCAACGACATCACCGGTGGCCGCACCCCGGCCTCGTTCGAGCCGGCCATCGACTACGTGGTGACCAAGATCCCGCGTTTCGCCTTCGAAAAATTCCCCAAGGCCGATGCGCGCCTGACCACTCAGATGAAGTCGGTCGGCGAAGTCATGGCCATCGGCCGCACCTTTCAGGAATCCATGCAGAAAGCCCTGCGCGGCCTGGAAGTCGGCGTTTCCGGCTTTGACCCGATGCTCGACCTGAACGACCCGGAGGCTGAAAGCACCCTCAAGCGCGAACTGATCGTGCCGGGTGCCGATCGTATCTGGTACCTGGCTGACGCCTTCCGTGCCGGCAAGACGGTTGCCGAAGTGTTCGAGCTGACCCGCATCGATGAGTGGTTTCTGGTGCAGATCGAAGACCTGGTCAAGGACGAGGAAAAGATCAAGACCCTGGGTCTGGTCAGCATCGACCGCGACCTGATGTACAAGCTCAAGCGCAAGGGTTTCTCCGACATCCGTCTGGCCAAGCTGCTCGGCGTCTCCGAGAAGAGCCTGCGCAGCCACCGCCACAAGCTGAAAGTGCTGCCGGTGTACAAGCGCGTCGACACCTGCGCCGCCGAGTTCGCCAGCGACACCGCCTATATGTATTCGACCTACGAGGAAGAGTGCGAGGCGGCGCCGTCGGGTCGCGACAAGATCATGATCCTCGGCGGCGGGCCGAACCGCATCGGTCAGGGCATCGAGTTCGACTACTGCTGCGTGCACGCCGCCCTGGCCCTGCGTGAAGACGGTTACGAGACCATCATGGTCAACTGCAACCCGGAAACCGTCTCTACCGACTACGACACCTCCGACCGCCTGTACTTCGAGCCGGTGACCCTGGAAGACGTGCTGGAAATCGTCCGCGTCGAGCAACCCAAGGGCGTGATCGTGCAGTACGGCGGGCAGACCCCGCTGAAGATCTGCCGTGCGCTGGAAGAGGCCGGTGTACCGATTATCGGTACCAGCCCCGAGGCGATCGACCGCGCCGAAGACCGCGAGCGCTTCCAGCAGATGGTTCAGCGTCTGGGGCTGCGCCAGCCGGCCAATGCCACGGCGCGCAGCGAAGACGAGGCCCTGGCGGCGTCCAAGGTCATCGGTTATCCGCTGGTGGTGCGCCCGTCCTATGTGCTGGGCGGCCGGGCGATGGAAATCGTCTACCAGGAAGAAGAGCTCAAGCGTTACATGCGCGAAGCGGTGAAGGTGTCGAACGACAGCCCGGTGCTGCTCGACCACTTCCTCAATTGCGCCATCGAAGTCGATATCGATGCCATCTGCGACGGCGAGACCGTGGTGATCGGCGCGATCATGCAGCACATCGAACAGGCCGGCGTGCACTCCGGTGACTCGGCCTGCTCGCTGCCGCCCTATTCGCTGCCGGCGCATATCCAGGACGAGATCCGCGACCAGGTCAAGAAAATGGCCCTGGAACTCGGCGTGATCGGCCTGATGAACGTGCAGATGGCGGTGCAGGGCGAGGATATCTTCGTCATCGAAGTCAATCCGCGCGCCTCGCGTACCGTGCCCTTCGTCTCCAAGTGCATCGGCATCTCCCTGGCGATGCTCGGTGCCCGGGTGATGGCCGGCAAGACCCTGGCCGAAGTCGGTTTCACCGAGGAAATCATTCCGAACTTCTACAGCGTCAAGGAAGCGGTATTCCCCTTCGCCAAGTTCCCGGGCGTCGATCCGATCCTCGGCCCGGAAATGAAGTCGACCGGTGAAGTGATGGGCGTCGGCGACACCTTCGGCGAGGCATTTGCCAAGGCCCAGTTGGGCGCCAGTGAAATCCTGCCCAACAGTGGCTGCGCCTTTATCAGCGTGCGTGATGACGACAAGCCCCTGGTGGCCGAGTTGGCGCGTAATCTGACCGAGCTGGGCTTTGACGTGGTGGCCACTTCGGGTACCGCCAGGGTGATCGAGGCGGCCGGCTTGCCGGTGCGCCGCGTGAACAAGGTGACCGAGGGGCGTCCCCATGTGGTCGACATGATCAAGAATGACGAAGTCACCCTGATCATCAACACCACCGAGGGTCGTCAGTCGATTGCCGACTCCTATTCCATTCGGCGTAATGCGCTGCAGCATCGAATCTGCTGCACCACCACGCTGGCGGCGGGCGAGGCGATTTGTGAGGCGCTCAAGTTCGGTCCCGAGAAGACCGTGCGCCGGTTGCAGGATCTCCATGCAGGAATCAAGGCATGACTAAATACCCAATGACCGTCCAGGGCGCGCGCGCCCTGGAAGAGGAGCTGGCGCACCTGACCAAGGTGGTGCGGCCCAAACTCAGCCAGGACATCGGCACCGCGCGTGAGCTGGGTGACCTCAAGGAAAACGCCGAATACCATGCCGCCCGCGAGCAGCAGGGCATGGTCGAGGCGCGCGTTCGCGATATCGAAGGCCGTCTGCAGCACGCGGTGGTGATTGATGTCACGACTATTGCCCACACCGGCAAGGTGATCTTCGGCACCACTGTGGAGATCGCCAATGTCGAGACCGACGAAAGCGTGACCTACCAGATCGTCGGCGAAGACGAGGCCGATATCCGGCTGGGCAAGCTGTCGGTTGGTTCGCCTATCGCCCGCGCCATGGTCGGCAAGGAAGAGGGCGATGTGGTGGTGGTCAAGACCCCCAGCGGCATCGTCGAGTACGAGATTGTCGAGGTTCGCCATATCTAGGCCCGGCAGCCCGAATGCTGGAGCGATAAGCTGGCTGCTGGCCCAGACCTTCTGGGTCGGCGGTCTGTGGTTGCTGCATTTTCTGCTGTTGCCGGCGATTGCCAAGCTGGGCTTGGCACCGTTGCTGGTCGAGGAGATCGCCGGCAGCGTTCGCCCGCTATTGGTGGGGCTGGCGGGGGTTTGTACGGGGTTGCAGATTCTGGTGCTGATCCGTGCCGAGCGTTTGGCCAGCCTGTGGCGCGATATGCGCGGGCAACTGCTGTTGACGGTACTGTTGATGGCGGCCAGTTATTTTGCCGTGCGCCATTTCTGGCCGACTGGCGGGCTCTGGCTGATGTTCAGCTACCTGGTGATGGCGTTTTGCGGTTTGCTGCTGGTATTGCAACCGGTGCCTGGCGGCGCCAAGCGATAAGCTGCAGGCTTCAAGTAAGGCAGGAAGCATGCAGCTTGCCGCGATCAGCCGTGATGGCGGTGGACGTTGGACAGGTTTTTATTGACCTTGGGATTCTTGCGGTAGATCAGCGCCATTTTGCCGATGACCTGTACCAGATCGGCGTGACCGGCCTTGCACAGTTCGTTAATGGCCGCCAGGCGGCTTTCGCGCTCGACGATGCGCAATTGCACTTTGATCAGTTCATGGTCGCTCAGGGCGCGCTCCAATTCGGCCAGTACGCCTTCGGTCAAACCATTGTCAGCCACGATCAATACGGGTTTCAGGTGGTGGCCGATAGATTTGAATTGTTTCTTCTGCTCTTGAGTGAGCGGCATAATCTGATTCCTGCATTTAATCTGGTAAAAAACGGCGATCAGTTTACCCGAGCGCCTTGGTTGCCGCCCAGATATTCATGCTCTGCACAATTCGAGGTATTGCGTGGCCCGTTCCAAGACCAGTCAAGGTTGGCTGAAAGAGCATTTCAACGACCCCTACGTGAAAATGGCGCAGAAGGACGGCTATCGTTCGCGCGCCAGCTACAAGCTGCTGGAGATCCAGGAAAAGGATCGAATTCTGCGGCCGGGTATCACGGTGGTCGATCTGGGGGCTGCGCCAGGTGGCTGGTCGCAGGTCACCAGCCGCTTGATCGGCGACAAGGGAACCCTGATCGCCTCCGATATTCTGGAGATGGACAGCATTCCCGATGTCACCTTCATTCAGGGTGATTTCACCGACGATGCGGTGTTCGCGCAGATCCTCGAGGCGATTGGCGGTAATCCGGTAGACCTTGTGATTTCCGATATGGCCCCCAATATGAGTGGAGTGAGGACTGCCGATCAGGCGCGCGCCATGTACCTGTGCGAACTGGCCCTGGATTTGGCCGGGCGCGTGCTGCGTCCGGGGGGCGACTTCCTGATCAAGATTTTCCAGGGTGAGGGTTTCGATCTGTACCACAAGCAGGTGCGCGAAATGTTCGGCAAGGTGCAGATGCGCAAGCCCTTGTCCTCGCGTGACCGTTCGCGCGAGCAATACATGCTCGGGCGCAGCTTTCGTGGCAGCTGAGTGGATGCAACCAAGGGCTGGCGTGCCAGTCCTATGTGATAGGGGTGCTGCGCGTGTGGGCGCCCAAATAAAGGGTTACAGACGGCCCCTGCCAGGTGCGGGCGTTGTGTAGTAAGTTAGGTCGGTACATAACTGGTCGTCATGCGAAGTGCGCTTCGGCACGGGGCCTGCTTCAGAGGGTAGCTAATTGAACGACATGGCAAAGAATCTGGTCCTGTGGCTGATCATCGCCGCCGTCTTGGTGACGGTGATGAACAATTTCTCCAGCCCGAGCGAGTCTAACAAGCTCAATTACTCGGAGTTTATCGAGCAGGTTCAAGATGGCGCGGTGCAGCGGGTCACTGTTGATGGCTTCATTATCAGTGGTGTGCGTGGCGATGGTTCCTCCTTTGAGACCGTGCGTCCGGCAATCCAGGATAACGGCCTGATCAAGGACCTGATCGACAACAATGTGCAGATAATCGGCAAGCAGCCGGAACAGCAGAGCATCTGGACCCAGTTGCTGGTAGCCAGCTTCCCGATCCTGGTAATCATCGCGGTGTTCATGTTCTTCATGCGCCAGATGCAGGGTGGTGCCGGTGGCAAGGGCGGGCCGATGAGCTTCGGCAAGAGCAAGGCGCGCCTGCTCTCGGAAGATCAGGTCAAGACCACCTTCGCCGACGTCGCCGGTTGCGACGAAGCCAAGGAAGAAGTCGGCGAGTTGGTCGAGTTCCTGCGTGACCCGGGCAAGTTCCAGCGCCTCGGCGGACGTATTCCGCGCGGCGTATTGATGGTCGGCTCGCCCGGTACCGGCAAGACCTTGCTGGCCAAGGCGGTTGCCGGTGAAGCGAAGGTGCCGTTCTTCACCATTTCCGGCTCGGATTTCGTCGAGATGTTCGTCGGTGTCGGTGCGTCCCGCGTGCGCGATATGTTCGAGCAGGCGAAGAAACATGCGCCCTGCATCATCTTTATCGACGAGATCGACGCCGTCGGTCGTCATCGTGGCGCCGGCATGGGTGGCGGTCACGATGAGCGCGAGCAGACCCTCAACCAGTTGCTGGTGGAAATGGATGGTTTCGAGATGAACGATGGTGTCATCGTCATCGCCGCCACCAACCGTCCCGACGTGCTCGATCCGGCGCTGTTGCGTCCTGGTCGCTTCGACCGTCAGGTGGTGGTCAGCCTGCCGGACATTCGCGGGCGTGAGCAGATTCTCAAGGTGCACATGCGCAAGGTGCCGATGGGCGAAGATGTCCAGCCGGCGATGATTGCTCGCGGTACCCCGGGTTTCTCCGGTGCCGACCTGGCCAACCTGGTCAACGAGGCGTCGTTGTTTGCCGCGCGTGCCGGCAAGCGCCTGGTCGAGATGAAGGAATTCGAGCTGGCCAAGGACAAGATCATGATGGGCGCCGAGCGCAAATCCATGGTCATGTCGGACAAGGAAAAGCTCAACACGGCATTCCACGAAGCCGGTCATGCCATTGTCGGGCGCCTGGTGCCCGAGCACGATCCGGTCTACAAGGTGTCGATCATTCCCCGCGGGCGTGCCCTGGGTGTGACCATGTTCCTGCCGGAAGAAGATCGCTACAGCCTGAGCAAGCGCGCCCTGACCAGTCAGATCTGCTCGCTGTTCGGTGGCCGTATCGCCGAGGAGATGACCCTGGGCTTCGAGGGCGTGACCACTGGCGCTTCGAACGACATCATGCGTGCCACCCAGTTGGCGCGCAACATGGTGACCAAGTGGGGTCTGTCCGAGAAGCTCGGTCCGCTGATGTATGCCGAAGAGGAGGGCGAAGTCTTCCTGGGTCGCAGCATGGGTAGCCAGCACACCAATGTCTCGGCCGATACGGCCAAGGTGATCGACCAGGAGGTGCGCAGCATCATCGATCAGTGCTACGGCACCGCCAGGCGTCTGCTGGAAGAGAACCGCGACAAGCTCGATGCCATGGCCGAGGCCTTGATGAAGTACGAAACCATCGATGCCGAGCAGATCGACGACATCATGAATGGCCGTGCTCCGCGTGAGCCGCGCGACTGGAGCAATGGTGGGGATGCCGGCACTCCGGTGGCCAGTGTCGATGAGAATGACCGCCCGGAAAAACCCATTGGCGATTCTGCTGTCGAGCATTAAGGGTCACGATGTCTGTCATGCATCATCTGAACCGGCTGCCTTGTGGTGGCCGGTTTCTTGATTTAACCCGTCCGCAGGTGATGGGTATCCTCAATGTCACTCCCGACTCCTTTTCCGATGGCGGACGCTTCGGTCTGCGCGACGCGGCCTTGCGCCATGCCGAGGCGATGTGGCGGGCCGGCGCCAGCCTGATCGATGTCGGTGGTGAGTCCACGCGTCCCGGGGCGCGTACGGTGTCGCCGGTTGAGGAGCTGGAGCGCGTTGCGCCGATTGTCGAGGCCATCGCTGCCGAGCTGGATGTGATCATCTCGGTGGACACCTCGACGCCGGCGGTGATGCGTGAAGCGGCGCGTCTCGGCGCCGGTTTGATCAACGATGTGCGTTCGTTGCAGCGTGACGGTGCGCTGGACGCGGCGGCCGATAGCGGGTTGCCGGTGTGTCTGATGCATATGCGCGGTGAGCCGACCACTATGCAGTTAAGTCCTCAATACGCCGATGTGCTGGTCGAGGTGCGCGACTTTCTGGTCGAGCGCATGGCGGCCTGTGCGGCGGCGGGGATTGCGCTTGAACGGCTGATTCTCGATCCGGGCTTTGGCTTCGCCAAGACCCAGGAGCACAATCTCAGGCTGTTCAAGCATCTGCAGTCGTTGCATGAATTGGGCCGGCCACTGCTGGTCGGCGTCTCGCGCAAGAGCATGATCGGGCGGGCGCTGGGGCGTGAAGTTGGCG
Organism: Pseudomonas sp.; assembly: GCA_030699825.1. Lineage (GTDB taxonomy): Bacteria > Pseudomonadota > Gammaproteobacteria > Pseudomonadales > Pseudomonadaceae > Aquipseudomonas. Next base: position 16,498 of record JAUYKV010000068.1, read on the forward strand.
AGCGTTTATACGGCGGTCTTGCCCTGGCGGCCCTGGCAATCACCAAGGGCGCGCACATCCTGCGGGTGCATGATGTACCAGAGACGGTTGATGTGGTGCGCATGTTGGCTGCAGTCGAAGCGGCTGAATAAGTAATCAAGGAATCCTGGTCATGGCTAGAAAGTATTTTGGTACCGACGGTATTCGTGGGCGTGTCGGTGAGTTTCCCATCACTCCGGATTTCATGCTCAAGCTCGGCTGGGCGGCCGGCATGGCCTTTCGCAAGCAGGGCAAGTGTCGAATTCTGATTGGCAAGGACACGCGGATTTCCGGCTACATGTTCGAATCGGCGCTGGAGGCCGGCTTGTCCGCGGCGGGTGCCGATGTCCTGTTGCTGGGGCCGATGCCGACGCCGGCGATCGCCTACCTGACCCGGACCTTCCATGCCGAGGCCGGGATTGTCATCAGTGCCTCGCACAACCCGCATCACGACAACGGCATCAAGTTTTTCTCGGGACAGGGCACCAAACTGCCTGACGAGATCGAGCAGATGATCGAGGAGTTGCTCGACGCACCCATGACCGTGGTCGAGTCGGGGCAATTGGGCAAGGTGTCGCGAATCAACGATGCGGCGGGACGCTATATCGAGTTCTGCAAGAGCAGCGTGCCGAGCAGTACCGATTTCGCCGGGCTGAAAATCGTAGTCGATTGCGCCAACGGTGCGGCCTATAAGGTTGCGCCTAGCGTGTTCCGTGAACTGGGTGCCGAGGTTGTGGTGCTCTCGGCTCAGCCCGATGGCCTGAATATCAATGATGACTGTGGCTCGACCCATGTCGAGGCCTTGCAGGCTGCGGTAGTCGCCCAGCAGGCCGATCTGGGCATCGCCTTCGATGGCGATGCGGACCGCGTGCTGATGGTCGATCACACGGGCGTCTTGGTCGATGGCGATGAGCTGCTGTTCGTCATTGCTCGTGATTTGCAGGAGCGCGGCAAGCTGCAGGGCGGTGTGGTCGGCACGCTGATGAGCAATCTCGGCCTCGAGCTGGCGCTGGCCGATCTGGACATTCCCTTTGTTCGTGCCAAGGTTGGCGATCGTTATGTGGTTGCCGAGCTGTTGGCGCGCAACTGGCAGATAGGCGGGGAAAACTCGGGGCATTTGGTGTGTTTTCAGCACACCACGACGGGTGATGCGATCATCGCCGCACTGCAGGTCTTGCTGGCGCTCAGGCGTCGAGGGCAGAGCCTGGCCGAGGCGCGCCAAGGGTTGCGCAAGTGTCCGCAAGTGCTGGTCAACGTGCGTTTTGCCGGCGGTGTCGATCCGCTCGAGCACCCTGCCGTGCGCGATGCCAGTGCGCGGGTGACCGAGCAAATGGCGGGCCGTGGTCGCGTCCTGCTGCGTAAATCCGGTACCGAACCCTTGGTGCGAGTGATGGTCGAGGGTGACGATGAGGCCCAAGTGCGCGGCTATGCCGATGAATTGGCTCGGGTTGTTGCTGAAGTCTGTGTTTGATCGCTTGCCAGTCCCGGTGCCGTTGGGTAACATCTGCGCCCTCTTTGACCGATGAGGTAAAGCATGCGTCGCCCCTTGGTAGCTGGTAACTGGAAAATGCACGGTACCCGCGCCAGCGTCGCAGAGCTGATCAACGGTTTGCGTCAGCAGGTGTTGCCTGCCGATGTCGAGATTGCGGTCTTTCCATCCTGTCTGCACATCGCTCAGGTTCTGCAGGGCGTGGCAGGTCAGGTTGTGGCGGTCGGTGGGCAAAATTGTGCAGTCGATCCTGGTCAAGGTGCTCTGACGGGTGAGGTCGCTGCCAGTCAGTTGCAGGACGCGGGCTGTGCCCTGGTGTTGGTCGGTCATTCGGAGCGGCGTTTGCTGCTTGGTGAGACCGATGCCGAGGTGGTGTGCAAGTTTGCTGCTGCGCAGTCTTGTGGACTGACTCCGTTGTTGTGTGTGGGCGAGACCCTCGAGCAGCGTGAGGCGGGCAAGACTCTGGAAGTGGTTGGGGCGCAGTTGGCCAGTGTGGTCAGTGCGCTGGGTATCGAAGTCTTTACCCGGGCAGTGGTTGCCTATGAGCCGGTCTGGGCTATTGGTTCGGGCTTGACGGCTTCCCCCGAGCAGGCGCAGCAGGTGCACGCCGCTATTCGCGCGCAGTTGGCCGGGCACAGTGTTGAAGTGGCTTGTGCGGTAAGGATTCTATATGGCGGCAGCGTGAAGGCCGCCAATGCAGCCGAGTTGTTCGGCATGCCGGATATCGATGGGGGGCTCGTTGGTGGTGCCTCTCTGAATGCGGATGAGTTCGGTGCGATCTGTCGCGCCGCAGGAAACTGACAAAATGCTTGAAACAGGCGTAGTGATTTTTCATCTGCTGGGTGCGATCGGTGTGGTCGCGCTGGTTTTGTTGCAGCAGGGCAAGGGTGCAGATGCAGGTGCGTCTTTTGGTTCCGGTGCTTCGGCTACCGTTTTCGGTAGTCAAGGTTCCTCTACCTTTCTGAGTCGCGTTACTGCTATACTCGCCACCGCTTTTTTCATAACTAGCTTGGGTTTAGCGTTCTTTGCTAAAGAAAAGGCTGATGCGTTGACTCAGGTCGGTTTGCCTGATCCAGCGGTGTTGGAAGTGCAGCAGGCCAAGCCCGCTGTTGAAGATGTACCCGTGCTCGAAGAGCAAGCGCCGGCTGCTGAAGCGGCTGACGTACCTCAGGCTCCAGAGCAGTAACAAGCAATACGCAAGACGTGATTTTGCCGAGGTGGTGGAATTGGTAGACACGCTACCTTGAGGTGGTAGTGGCCATAGGCTGTAGGGGTTCGAGTCCCCTCCTCGGTACCAATTTACAAGCAAGCCCGCAGTATGCGGGCTTTCTTGTTGCTGAAGCGTTGGTTGACCCTCATGGGGGTTCGGTCGTATACTTCGGCCCCAGCTTTGACGCGGGGTGGAGCAGTCTGGTAGCTCGTCGGGCTCATAACCCGAAGGTCGTTGGTTCAAATCCAGCCCCCGCAACCAGCAGCAGCGGAGCCCCTTTTCAGGGGCTTTTTGCTAGCTGGGAGACAGGTTTGCCGGTCTTTAGAGGCCGGTTGAAGGGATGGGCGTTTCGCCCATTTTTCATTTGCACAGCATGCGCGAGGGGCTCAGGTGTCGAGCAAGCTAGAACAGTTGCAGGCCTTGGTGGCCCCGGTAGTCGAAGCACTCGGCTATGAATGCTGGGGTATCGAGTTCCTGTCGCAAGGGCGGCATTCGTTGCTGCGAATTTATATCGATCATGCCGATGGCGTTCTCATTGAAGATTGCGAGAAGGTCAGTCGACAGATCAGTGGTGTTCTCGATGTCGAGGATCCGATCAGCGCGGAGTACACCCTCGAGGTGTCTTCGCCCGGCATGGATAGGCCGCTGTTCACGTTGCAGCAGTTCGCCAGTCATGCCGGCGAGCAGGTGAAGATCAAGCTGCGTTCGCCTTTCGAGGGGCGTCGCAACTTTCAAGGTCTCCTTCGCGGTGTGGAGGAACAGGACGTGGTGGTGCAGGTGGATGACCATGAGTTCCTGTTGCCGATCGACATGATCGACAGGGCCAACATTATCCCCAGGTTTGATTGAGACGCGGATCCCGCGGATCCAATGGATTGCGAAAGGCGAGGCGTACGATGAGCAAAGAAGTACTGCTGGTTGTTGAGTCGGTGTCCAACGAAAAGGGCGTACCGGCTAGCGTTATATTCGAGGCGCTGGAATTGGCTTTGGCCACGGCCACCAAAAAGCGTTTTGAAGACGAAGTCGAGTTGCGTGTGGCGATCAATCGTCAGACGGGTAACTACGAAACTTTCCGTTGCTGGACAGTGGTCGAAGAAACCGATTTCGACGACCCTGCGCATCAGGTTACCGTCGATATGCCGCGGGCGGTTGAAGCCAATGCTAAAGTCGGTGATGTGCTCGAGGAAAAGATCGACTCCATCGAGTTCGGGCGCATTGCTGCGCAAACCGCCAAGCAGGTCATCGTGCAGAAGGTTCGCGAGGCCGAGCGTGCTCAGGTGGTCGAAGCCTACCGTGAGCGTCTGGGCGAGATCATCTCCGGCACTGTGAAGAAGGTGACTCGCGATAATGTGATCATCGATCTGGGCAACAATGCCGAGGCGTTGCTGGCGCGCGAGGACATCATCTCGCGGGAGACTTTCCGCGTCGGTGCCCGGGTGCGTGCCCTGCTCAAGGAAATCCGTACCGAGAGCCGCGGTCCGCAGCTGATCCTCTCGCGTACCGCACCGGAAATGCTGATCGAGTTGTTCCGCATCGAAGTGCCGGAGATCGCCGAAGAACTGATCGAAGTCATGGCCGCTGCGCGCGATCCTGGTTCGCGGGCCAAATTGGCCGTGCGTTCCAAAGACAAGCGTATCGACCCGCAAGGCGCCTGTATCGGCATGCGTGGGTCGCGCGTACAAGCAGTATCCGGCGAGTTGGCCGGCGAACGTGTGGATATCGTGCTGTGGGATGACAACCCCGCGCAGTTTGTGATCAACGCCATGTCGCCAGCGGAAGTTGCCGCAATCATTGTCGATGAGGATGCCCATGCCATGGACATCGCCGTCGGCGAAGACAACCTGGCGCAGGCCATTGGCCGCGGTGGTCAGAACGTTCGTTTGGCCAGTCAATTGACCGGTTGGACGTTGAACGTGATGACCGAAGCGGACATCCAGGCCAAGCAGCAAGCAGAAACCGGCGACATCCTGCAGCACTTCATCGACGAGCTGGAAGTCGACGAAGAGCTGGCCCAGGTGCTGGTCGAAGAAGGCTTCACCAGCCTGGAAGAAATCGCTTATGTGCCGATGGAAGAGATGCTCAGCATCGATGGTTTCGATGAAGAAATCGTCAGCGAGCTACGGGCACGGGCAAAAGATCGCCTGTTGACCAAGGCCATCGCCACAGAAGAAAAACTGGCAGACGCCCACCCGGCCGAAGACCTGCTCTCTCTCGAGGGTATGGACAAAGGCTTGGCGCAGGAGCTGGCAGTACGCGGTGTGGTTACCCGCGAAGACCTGGCCGAGCAGTCGATTGACGACCTGCTCGACATCGACGGCATCGACGCAGAGCGTGCCGGCAAGCTGATCATGGCCGCCCGAGCCCATTGGTTCGAGTAAGTTTCACGGCCTGAGGAGAGAAGTGCATGACGCAAGTCACGGTGAAAGAACTGGCCCAAGTGGTCGACACACCGGTAGAGCGCCTGCTGCAGCAGATGCGTGAGGCGGGTTTGCCGCACAGCAGTGCCGAGCAAGTTGTTACCGATAACGAGAAGCAGGCTTTGCTTGCCCATCTCAAAAACAGCCACGGCGTCAAGGTTGAGGAGCCGCGCAAGATTACCTTGCAGCGCAAGACCACCAGTACGTTGCGAGTGGCTGGCAGCAAGACCATCAGTGTGGAAGTGCGCAAGAAGAAAACCTTCGTCAAGCGCAGCCCTGAAGAGATCGAGGCCGAGAAGCAGCGTGAGCTGGCCGAACAGCGTGCGGTCGCCGAAGCGGCGCGCCTGAAGGCTGAAGAAGAAGCCAAGCGCCGCGCGGCGGAACAAGCCCAGCATGCGGTCACCGGGGTCGCGAGCGACGCGGTCGCAGCCGCGGCGCCGGTAGAGGCGCCGGTCGAGGCGTCAGCGGTCGCTGCGGCGATTGCAGAACGCAAGAAAGACGAGCCGCGCCGTCCCGACAAGCCGCGCAACGAAGATGCCGATCGTCGTGGTGATCGCAAGACTGCCCAGCATCGTCCCGCGGTCAAGGAAAAGGCGCCGGCCCCCCGTGTGGCGCCGCGCAGCATCGAAGAAGAAAGGGACAGCCACCGTCGTGGTGGTGGCCGTGGCAAGTCCAAGCTGAAGAAGCGCAATCAACATGGCTTCCAGAGCCCGACGGGCCCGGTCATCCGTGATGTCGCCATTGGCGAGACCATCACCGTCGGTGAGCTGGCTCAGCAGATGTCGGTCAAAGCGGCCGAAGTCATCAAGTTCATGTTCAAGCTGGGCACTCCGGTGACCATCAACCAGGTGCTGGATCAGGAAACTGCCCAGTTGATCGCCGAAGAGCTGGGCCACAAGGTCAAGCTGGTCAGCGACAACGCCCTGGAAGACCAGTTGGCCGAGTACCTGAAGTTCGAAGGCGAAACCTTCTCCCGTGCGCCGGTGGTGACCGTCATGGGTCACGTCGACCACGGCAAGACCTCGCTGCTCGACTATATTCGTCGCGCCAAAGTGGCCGCGGGCGAAGCCGGTGGTATCACCCAGCACATCGGTGCCTACCACGTTGAGACCGATCGCGGCATGGTCACCTTCCTCGACACCCCGGGTCACGCGGCGTTTACCGCCATGCGTGCCCGTGGTGCCCAGGCGACCGATATCGTGATTCTGGTGGTTGCCGCGGACGACGGCGTGATGCCGCAGACCATCGAAGCGGTTCAGCATGCCAAGGCTGCCGGGGTTCCGTTGGTCGTTGCAGTGAACAAGATCGACAAGCCGGGTGCCGACCTCGATCGCATCCGTAGCGAGCTCTCTGTTCAGGGTGTGACTTCGGAAGAGTGGGGCGGCGACACGCCGTTCGTCTCGGTCTCGGCGAAAGTCGGTACCGGCGTCGACGACTTGCTCGAAGCCGTATTGCTGCAGGCCGAAGTGCTCGAACTGAAAGCCACTCCGTCCGCTCCTGGGCGTGGTGTGGTGGTCGAGTCGCGTCTCGACAAGGGCCGCGGCCCGGTTGCCACCGTACTGGTGCAAGACGGTACCCTGCGCCAAGGCGATATGATCCTGGTCGGCTCCAACTACGGCCGCATCCGCGCCATGCTCGACGAGAACGGCAAGCCGATCAAGGAAGCGGGTCCGTCGATTCCGGTCGAGATCCTCGGCCTGGACGGCACTCCGGAAGCGGGCGACGAGATGAGCGTGCTGACCGACGAGAAGAAGGCCCGCGAAGTGGCGTTGTTCCGTCAAGGCAAGTTCCGCGAAGTCAAGCTGGCCCGGGCTCACGCCGGCAAGCTCGAGAACATCTTCGAGAACATGGGGCAGGAAGAGAAGAAGACGCTCAATATCGTCCTCAAGTCCGATGTCCGTGGTTCGCTGGAAGCCTTGCAAGGCTCGCTCGGCGGCCTGGGTAACGACGAAGTGCAAGTGCGTGTGGTCGGTGGCGGCGTCGGTGGTATCACCGAATCCGATGCCAACCTGGCGCTGGCCTCCAACGCTGTCCTGTTCGGCTTCAACGTGCGGGCCGATGCTGGTGCGCGCAAGATCGTCGAGCAGGAAGGTCTGGATATGCGTTATTACAACGTGATCTACGACATCATCGAAGACGTCAAGAAAGCCCTGACCGGCATGCTCGGCAGCGATGTTCGCGAGAACATCCTGGGTATCGCCGAAGTGCGTGACGTGTTCCGTTCGCCGAAGTTCGGTGCGATCGCCGGTTGCATGGTGACCGAGGGTGTCGTGCACCGTAACCGTCCGATCCGCGTACTGCGTGACGACGTGGTGATCTTCGAAGGCGAGCTGGAATCCTTGCGCCGCTTCAAGGACGACATGTCCGAGGTGCGTGCCGGCATGGAGTGCGGTATCGGCGTGAAGAGTTACAACGACGTCAAGCCTGGCGACAAGATCGAAGTGTACGAAAAAGTCCAAGTGGCTCGCAGCCTGTAACAGGCATGTAGCAGCGAGTTGCAATATGCAGCGCCCGGCCCCGTTTGTTCGCGGCCGGGCGTTTGCCGCTTTTAGGTCCGATGTTATTAACGGCATCGTGACGAGTGAAGGTAGTATAAATGGCCAAAGAATATAGCCGTGCCCAGCGCATCGGCGACCAGATGCAGCGCGAACTGGCGCAACTGATCCGTCTGGAAATCAAGGACCCGCGCCTCGGCGGCCTGGTGACCATCACCGCGGTGGAAGTCAGTCGTGACGCCAGCCATGCCAAGGTGTTCGTCACCGTGATGGGGGGCGAGCCACAAGAGGGTGTCGATCCTGTGGCGCAGAGCATCAAGGTGCTCAACGATGCCAGTGGTTTCCTGCGCATGCAGCTGGGCAAGGCGATGAAGCTGCGCAGCGTGCCCAACCTGCGTTTCCATTACGACGAAAGCGTCATCCGGGGCGCGCAACTGTCGGCACTGATCGAGCGCGCCGTCAGCGAAGATAGCGCCCATCCGGGCGACGACGGCGCAGCCAAGGAGTAAGCCCGTGGCCCAGGTGAAACGTATTCGTCGTTCGGTCGATGGCATCATCCTGCTGGATAAACCCAAGGGCTTCAGCTCCAATGCTGCGCTGCAAAAGGTGCGCTGGTTGCTCAATGCCGAGAAGGCCGGGCATACCGGCAGTCTCGACCCGCTGGCCACCGGCGTATTGCCGTTGTGCTTCGGCGAGGCGACCAAGTTCTCGCAGTACCTGCTGGATGCCGACAAAGGCTATGAAACCCTGATGCAGCTGGGGGTGACCACCACCACCGCCGATGCCGAGGGCGAAGTCTTGGAACGGCGGCCGGTGACCGTTGGTCGCGCCGATATCGAGGCCTTGCTGCCGCGTTTTCGCGGTGAAATCAGCCAGATACCGCCGATGTACTCGGCGCTCAAACGCGATGGCCAGCCGTTGTACAAGCTGGCCCGTGCCGGTGAGGTAGTGGAGCGCGAGCCGCGTTCTGTTACTATTGCGCGCTTGGAATTATTGAGCTGCGAGGCAGAGCAGGCGTGCCTGGCGGTGGACTGCACCAAAGGCACTTATATCCGCACCCTGGTCGAAGATATTGGCCAACTGCTCGGTTGCGGTGCCCATGTTGCGGAGCTGCGCAGGACCAAGGCCGGGCCGTTTACATTGGCCCAGACCGTCAGCCTGGAAGCGCTGGAACAGGCCCATGCCGAGGGTGGTCATGAGGCGGTGGATCGCTTCTTGCTGCCGGTCGACAGCGGCTTGCTGCACTGGCCGCTGTTGCAGTTCTCCGAACACAGTTCGTTCTACTGGCTGCAAGGGCAGCCGGTACGTGCCCCGGAAGCGCCGAAGTTCGGCATGGTACGGGTGCAGGATCACAATGGTCGCTTCATCGGTATCGGTGAAGTGAGCGAAGACGGGCGCATTGCGCCGCGTCGCTTGATTCGGTCGGCATGACCGAAGCGTTGGAGAGGGCTTCTGTTCTCATCGGCGTATCGAGGGTGGCTGTTAATAGGCACGGTCATACCTCACTTGAAAACACGGGAAGCGATTCCCGGCCTATTGCGACTGTTTCGGCAGTTGCCTAACTGAGAGGACGCCCACATGGCACTCAGCGTTGAAGATAAAGCCCAGATCGTTAATGACTACAAGCAAGCTGAAGGCGACACCGGTAGCCCGGAAGTGCAAGTTGCACTGCTGACCGCCAACATCAACAAGCTGCAAGGTCACTTCAAGGTCAACGGTAAAGATCACCACTCGCGTCGTGGCCTGATCCGTATGGTTAACCAGCGTCGCAAGCTGCTGGATTACCTGAAGAGCAAGGATGTCAGTCGTTACAGCGCCCTGATCGGTCGCCTGGGTCTGCGTCGCTAAGCAATGCTTATGCGTAGCTGACTGCCGAAGCTGGAAGTGGGGTGTAGCCCTGCTTCCAGCTTTTGCGTTTCAGTCGTACGTGTTTTGGACAGCGCTAGGTTCGACTCCTATAACTGCCCACGAATTCTGCAAGAACCGCTTTCCCCAAAGGCAAATAGAGAGAAGGAAAACACCGTGAACCCGGTAATCAAGAAATTCCAGTTCGGTCAATCGACCGTTACCCTCGAGACTGGCCGTATCGCCCGTCAAGCCTCCGGCGCAGTGCTGGTCACCGTTGACGACGACGTTGCCGTATTGGTCGCAGTCACCGGCGCCAAAACTGCCGATCCGAGCAAAGGCTTTTTCCCGCTGTCTGTGCATTACCAGGAAAAGACCTACGCAGCCGGCAAGATTCCCGGCGGTTTCTTCAAGCGTGAAGCGCGTCCTTCCGAGAAAGAGACCCTGACCTCGCGCCTGATCGACCGTCCGATCCGTCCGCTGTTTCCGGAAGGCTTCATGAACGAAGTGCAGGTCATCTGCACCGTGATCTCCACCAGCAAGAAGACCGATCCGGACGTCGCTGCGATGATCGGTACCTCGGCAGCTCTGGCGATCTCCGGCATTCCGTTCAATGGCCCGATCGGTGCCGCACGCGTGGCCTTTCACCCGGAAACCGGCTACCTGCTGAACCCCAATTACGAGCAGCTCAAGGCTTCCAGCCTGGACATGGTCGTGGCCGGTACCAAAGACGCCGTGCTGATGGTCGAGTCGGAAGCCAAAGAGCTGACCGAAGACCAGATGCTCGGTGCCGTGCTGTTTGCTCACGACGAATTCCAGGTCGTGATTCAGGCCATTACCGAGCTGGCTGCCGAAGCCGCCAAGCCGACCTGGGATTGGCAGCCCAAGCCTGAGAACACTGCTCTGCTCAATGCTATTCGCGGCGAATTCGGCGATGCCATCTCGCAGGCTTACACCATCACCGTCAAGCACGAGCGCTATGCCCGTCTGGGCGAGCTGCGCAATGAAATCGTCGCCAAGTTCGCCGGCGCAGAAGGCCAGCCGACTGCTGGTGAAGTCAAAGAAGTATTTGGCGAAATCGAATACCGCACCGTGCGCGAGAACATCGTCAACGGCAAGCCGCGTATCGATGGTCGTGACACCCGTACTGTACGTGGCCTGAACATCGAAGTTGGTGTATTGGCCAAAACCCACGGTTCGGCGTTGTTCACCCGTGGCGAAACCCAGGCCCTGGTGGTTGCCACCCTCGGCACCGCACGTGACGCGCAGCTACTCGACACCCTCGAAGGCGAGCGCAAAGACCCCTTCATGCTGCACTACAACTTCCCGCCGTACTCGGTCGGTGAGTGTGGTCGCATGGGCGCTACTGGCCGCCGCGAAATCGGTCACGGCCGTCTGGCTCGTCGCTCCATCGCAGCCATGCTGCCGAGCGCTGACGTGTTCCCGTACACCATTCGCGTGGTCTCGGAAATCACCGAGTCCAACGGCTCCAGCTCCATGGCTTCGGTCTGCGGTGCCTCCCTGGCACTGATGGATGCCGGTGTGCCGATGAAGGCGCCGGTTGCCGGTATCGCCATGGGTCTGGTCAAGGAAGGCGAGAAGTTCGCAGTCCTGACCGACATCCTTGGTGACGAAGATCACCTCGGTGACATGGACTTCAAGGTAGCCGGTACTGACAAGGGCGTTACCGCTCTGCAGATGGATATCAAGATCCAGGGCATCACCGAAGAAATCATGGAAATCGCTCTGGGCCAGGCCCTGGAAGCGCGCCTGAATATTCTCGGCCAGATGAACCAGGTTCTTGCTCAGTCGCGTAGCGAACTGTCGGCCAACGCTCCGACCATGATCGCGATGAAGATCGATACCGACAAGATCCGCGACGTGATCGGTAAGGGTGGCGCGACCATCCGTGCCATCTGTGAAGAAACCAAGGCCTCGATCGACATCGAAGACGACGGCACCATCAAGATCTTCGGCGAAACCAAGGAAGCGGCAGAGGCGGCGCGTCAGCGCGTCCTCGGCATCACCGCGGAAGCCGAGATCGGCAAGATCTACGTCGGCAAGGTCGAGCGCATCGTCGACTTCGGCGCCTTCGTAAACATCCTGCCGGGCAAGGATGGCCTGGTGCACATCTCGATGCTGAGCGATCAGCGGGTCGAGAAGGTCACCGACATTCTCAAAGAAGGTCAGGAAGTGAAGGTACTGGTACTGGACGTGGACAACCGCGGCCGTATCAAGCTGTCGATCAAAGACGTGGCAGCAGCGGAAGCTTCGGGCGCCTAATTGCCTACGCGCTTCACGCCAAGAAAGAGGGCCCCGCAAGGGGCCCTCTTTTTTTTCGACTAGGTTTTCCGCAGCGATGGCATGCCGGTGGTGAATAACATGGCCTGGGAGTCGTGCAATTTGCCCGCGATAATTGGGCCGAGCATGCAGGTTGCATGCTCGCATTGCGCTTGGTGGTAGCTTAAGTATTTGATAGATAAGAATTTAAAGTTTTTACAAGAGTTGGCGTATAGCTTGCAAGAGTACTGGAGAGGCTGCAGCTCGAAATGGCTCGCAGTGAGTTTTCAACCTACAGGAGTGGATACCCATGAAGACCCCAGTCAATAAAATGTCCTTTGTCGCCATCGCAGCAGTTCTCAGCCTGTCGCTTGCCGGTAGCGCTCTGGCCGATAGCAGTACTGTCGTACAGCCGACTCTGCTGGCTGCCAATGCCTCCATGGACAAGGCTGAAGAGGCGGTGTCCGATACCTGGATCACCGGTAAGGTGAAGTCGGCCTTGGTGGGTGATGCCAGCCTCAGCGGCCTGGATATCAAGGTTGAAACCAATAAGGGCGTGGTTTCCCTTTCCGGGCTGGTTGGCAGCGATGCCGAACGTGATCTGGCAATTGCCAAGACCAAAGAAATCAAAGGCGTCACTGCGGTGTCTGCCGATGGCCTGAAGTCTGCCGAGTAGGCCCTGACGGGAATCGTCAGGGCCGGCACGTTTAACCCGGGCCTGACGTCACCAATGCATGAGGACAACAGCATGAATGCCGACGTAATCAAAGGTAAGTGGAAGCAAATCAATGGCCGCATCAAGGAGCGCTGGGGCAATCTGACCGACGACGATCTGGACGTGGTCGAGGGTCACAGCGAATACTTGAGCGGCAAGCTGCAGGAACGTTACGGCTGGAGCAAGGAAAAGGCCCAGGACGAGTTGCGTGATTTCAGCAGTAAGTTGTAAACGCGTGAGTTAACCGAGCAAGCCTCGCGGGTCATGCTCGCGGGGCTTGCTCATGTTCAGTTGCCGCGTTTGCTGTCGATGTTGCGCAGTCGGTTACCTTCGAAACGCAGGAAGTGGTACATGCCGCTACGTGGGCCGTAGGTCCATTCCTCGATGGGCACTTCGTGGTGAAAGCCATAGTCGTCGCGTACTTCACGGTAGCCGAGGAAGTCGCGGCTACGGGGTTCGCCGCATTTGCCGATGACTTCGCTGGTGCTGTCGTCAGTGCTGATCAGGGCACTGCCGCAGCGCAAAGTTGCGGCCTCGACACTGCCAGCCAGTAGTACGAGCAGGGTGGTGGCAAGAACTTTCACAAGGCTTAACCGCTTGGCCAATGAGGTGGTTCAGGTTACCGCGCGGCCAGGTGCTTGTCAGCGACCGCGGCGCCTTTCGATGCGTGTCAGGCGGTTGCCCTCGAAGGTCAGGATGGTCAGCATGCCGTTGCTGGGGCCGTAGATCCATTCCTCGATCTTCATTTCGCGCCGCTGGTACGCCCCGAGGGTGTAACCGGTCAGGTCACGGAAGGCCGGCTCTCCGCATTTCTGCTCCACCTCGAAGCTGCGATCGCCGACACTCACCAACTGACTGCCGCAGCGCAGGGTTTCGCCCTGGGCTGCGCTGGCGCAAGCGAGGAGCAGGGTCAAGCAGAGGCGCCTGATCGTCATCATCGCTTGGCCCTTATTCACTATCGAGGTGCAGCGCCGTGGCCACCCGGCCGTCCGCTTGCGTCTGGCCGAGGCCGACATCCAGCAGGTAGACGCGTTCGTCGGCCAGGCCGCCACGCTCGACCAGGTAATCCTTGATGCTGGAGGCGCGGGCCTGGGCCAGCCGGCGTTGCAGCAACTGGCTCTTGCCCCAGAATTGCAAGATGGCGCCGCGCAGATTGGCGGCGCGCTGCTCCTCGTCCAGTTCCTGCCACTCGGCGGGTGGCTGCTGTTTAAGGCGGGCGCGGTAGATGCCTTCGAGTAGCGGGCCTTGTTCGTCTGGCGGGACCTCAAGCTGGTTGACCGCGGCGGGCACCGCGTCGCCGCGGCGCTGGAGGATCTTGTAGTAGTTATTCTGATACTCGCGCTGCAGGCGCTGCTCGGCCAGTGGCGGGCCGTCGCTGCTTGGCGCGCTGATGCCTTCGACTTCCAGGCGCAACGCCGGGCGTTCCTTGAGGGCGCCGGCGAGCAGGTCCAGGGCAGCTTGGGCGCTGCTGTCGAGTTCGCTGCTGCCCGAGTCGAAGTGCACCGTGCTCAAGTCCATCTCCGCGCCGCCGCTGACCAGCCCGCCGATAAATTTGAACGGCGCTTGGGCCGCGCGCAGGATCAGGTTGCGCAGGGTTTGCCAGACAATCGGCACCACGCTGAATTCGGGGTTGTTGAGGTCGCCCTGCACCGGCAGGCTCAGGGCGATCTTGCCCTCGGTATCCTTGAGCAGGGCGACGGCCAGGCGAATCGGCAAGTCGACCGCGCTGGGGCTGTCGACTTTTTCACCGAGCTGCAGTTGTTCGACCACCACGCTGTTCTCGGCATTCAGCTTGCCCTGACTGATGCGGTAGTGCAGGTCCAGATTGAGCCGGCCCTTGCGGATGCGATAGCCGGCGAACTTGCCGGAGTAGGGCGTCAGGGTGGTCAGTTCGACCTGTTTGAATCGGGTGATGATGTCCAGGCTATCCAGCGGGTCGAAGGGGTTGAGGCTGCCCTTGACGCTAACCGGCGCGTAGCGGTCGATCTTGCCGGTGACATCCACGCTGGCCGGTTTCTGCGCGCGGCTGTCGAGGGTGCCGATACGGCCGTTGAGCTGCTGGATGGCGGTGGCGAAGTTGGGAGTCAGGCTGAAATCGGCGAAGTTGGCCGAACCGTCAGTGAAGGTCACCTCGCCGATATGGATGCCCAGCGGCGGGCTGGCGGGCGCTGGCTCGGCGGGTTGCGCGCTGGCGGCGGGCGCCGGGTCGCCGGACTGGGCGATCAGCAGGTCGCTGACGTTGGTGGTCAGGTCTTCGTTGATGATGAAGCGCGCATAGGGCTGGTTCAGTTGCACCTTATCGATGCTCAGGCTGTCGCCGTGGCGGTAGTTGAGGCCGAGCAGGTCGAGTTGCTGCCAGCGCACGAAGTCGCGTTCCTTGAGGGTGTCGAGGGTGTGCAGTTGGTTGACCTGGGCCTTGCCGGTGACGCTGAAGGCCAGCGGCTCGGTGGCGTCCAGGGCGACGTCCAGCTCGCTGTCGAGCAGGCCGCTGCGCAGTTCGATGCGCACCAAGGGGCTGAGGTAGGCCTGGGCCATGCGCAGGTCGATTGCGCGGCTGGTGACTTTCAGGCTGGCCGTGCTCGGGTTCAGTTGCGCCTGTCCCTCGGCGTGCAGGCTGCCCTGTTTGCCCAGGCCGGTGTCGAGTCTGAGGGTGAAGGGCGAGGTGCCCAGGCTGTCGAAATTCTCCAGGTCGAGATCGAGCGGGCCCAGCTCGAGGGCGACATCCTGCTCCGGTACACGGTCGGCCAGGTGCACCCGATAGTCGCGCAGTTGCACATCGCGCAGCAGCACTTGCCAGGGTTTGCCCGGCGCCGCCTCGGTCTGCTTCTTGCTCTCCTGCTGCGTGCTGCTGGCTGTCGAGGTGGCGAACAGTTTCTGCCAGTCCAGCTGGCCATCGGCCTCGCGGGCGGCCCAGGTTTCCAGCTGTTGGCTGCGGATTTTGCCGACCACCACCTGTTGCTTGAGCAGATCCAGGCGGGTGTCGCTGATTTCCAGGTTGGCCAGTTTGACCAGTGGCCGGCCGTCCGGCGCGTTTATGGCGAAGGAGGCGATCTTGATCTGGGTGTTGTGCAGCAGCAACTGCGTGCTATTGGCCAGGCTCAGGCTGTAGTCGGTGGCCAGGTCGATCACGCCTTCCTCGAGCACCAGGGGCACGGCATCGCGCACATAGGGCCACAAGGCTTGCATATTGCCGTCGCTGATTTTCAGGTTGCCGCTGGAGCTGATCGGCACCAGGCTGATCTGCCCGTTCCAGTCGATCCGCCCACCCCTGGGGCCGGTGGCGACCAGGGTCATCTCGGCGCTGTCGTCGGGCAGGGTGCTGAGGTTGCGCAGTTCGAAGTTGAGGTCGTCGTAGACAAACTCGATGGCTTCGCTCGGGCGCAGATCCTCGAAGCGCAGGTTGCCGCCGGCCAGTTTGATGTGGTCCACGCGCAGCGGGAAAGGCTCGCTGGGCGGCTCCTCGGTGAGCGGCTTGGCACGGGTCGGCAGCTTGAACAGCTGGGTCAGATTGAGGGTTCCGTCCTTGGCGAGCAGCAACTGGGCCTGTGGTTTATCCAGCTCGACCGCGCTCAGGTGCAGAATGCCGCGCCACAGGCTGTCGAGTTGCAGGTTGGCATGCAGGCGCTCGAAGGCCACTTGTTCCTGGCCGGGCTCGCCGATATGCAAGCCCCAGAGGGTGGCTTCCAGGCTGAAGGGGTTGAGTTGCAAACGCTCCAGTCTGGCGGGCGCGTTGCTGTATTGGCCGAGTTGCTGGTTGGCGATACGCAGGCCGATGCCCGGCACGATCAGAAACCCGAGCAGGCTGTAGAGGGCAACGGCAATCAGCAGGGCGCCAGCGGCGCGCTTTATTCCTTTAAGCATAAAAACGTCATCTATCCCGACGAGAAATGCATTGGAGTATGGCACGCGTTGACAGTTCCAGAGCACGAACCGGGCGTGTTCCCAGCTTGGCCTAGAACTGCAGGATCAGGGTTTTCAGTGGCGGCTGGCCGTCCTGTGAGGGGAAGTCCGGCGCTGGCGCCAGAACCTGGCACTCGCGCACCGGACGACCCAGCTTTTCCGCGCAGCGCAGCACCTGTGTGCGCCAGTCGCTGAGGGTGACCTTCGCCAGGTTGTTGCAGCAGATCAGCACGCCGTCATCGGCGGTGGCGAGAATCGCCGGCTTGAGCAGGCTCTGGTAGTCACGTAGCAGGTCGACGGTGCCGAAGGCGCTCTTGGCCCAGGCGGGCGGGTCGAGCACTACCCGATCGAACTGGCGCTGCTGCAGGCGCGGGTAATCGGGCAGCTTGTGCCCGCGCCGTGGGCTGATCGGCAGCCCGGCCAACTGGCGAATCGCCGGAAAATAATCCGACTGGATAAACTGCATGGGCACCAGGCCGGGATTGAGTGCGGCGTTTTCGCGCCCGACCGCCAGGTTGCCTTCGGCGAAATCCAGGTTGAACACTGCGCTGGCGCCGCCGGCTGCCGCGCTGAGGCCGACGCCGCAGGTGTAGGCGAACAGGTTGAGCACCGATTTGCCGGCGCTGTACGCCTTGATCCAGCTACGGGCGTTGCGCAGGTCGAGAAACAGCAGCGGGTCCTGCCCGGCATGGCGAGCGCGCACGCGATAGTTGAGGCCCCACTCGTGGCCGATCAAGTCCGCCAGAGCCTCGGGACGGGCCTGGTAGACCGGATCACTGCGATCGATCCGCGAGTTGCCCTGGGAGCGGTCGTTGTAGACCAGCAACAGCGGCGTATCGAGGGCCTGGTTACACTGCTCGGCCAGTTGCAGCAGCTGGTCATGGCTGAGGCGCTGATGAAAGCTTTGCACCAACAGCTGCG
Organism: Pseudomonas sp.; assembly: GCA_030699825.1. GTDB lineage: Bacteria > Pseudomonadota > Gammaproteobacteria > Pseudomonadales > Pseudomonadaceae > Aquipseudomonas. The sequence continues at coordinate 33,788 of JAUYKV010000068.1, forward strand.
GGCCGTAGCGGTCGATGGTCAGGCCGCCGGCGCCTTCCTGGCTGCCGTGGAACAGGCGGTAGCAGTCGGTGCCTTGGCTGTGCAGCTCGGCGAGCAGGTCTTGGCGGTTATTCAGGGCGGCGCACAGCGCCTGGTCGAGAGCAGGCATGCGCGGCGGCTCGGAAAAGGGGGCGCAGTTTACCAAGAAAAACGCCGGGGCCTGCTATACCAGCGGTAGGGGAGGTACAACCCGCCGAGACTTGCGGGTTGCACCTCCCCTACACGCGGAGCGTTATTTATTCGCGCTCGATCGCCAACGCCACGCCCTGACCACCGCCGATGCACAGGGTGGCCAGGCCCTTGTTGGCATCGCGCTTGATCATCTCGTGCAGCAGGGTCACCAGAATCCGGCAGCCGGAACCGCCAATCGGGTGGCCGATGGCGATGGCGCCGCCGTTGACGTTGACCTTGCTGGCGTCCCACTGCAGTTCCTTGCCGACGGCCAGGGCCTGGGCGGCGAAGGCCTCGTTGGCTTCGATCAGGTCCAGTTGCTCCAGGCTCCAGCCGGCCTTGGCCAGGCAGCGCTGGGTGGCGCTGACCGGACCGATGCCCATGATCGCCGGGTCGACGCCAGCGTTGGCGTAAGCGGCGATCTTCGCCAATACCGGCAGGCCGAGGGCCTCGGCCTTGGCGGCGCTCATCAGCAGTACGGCGGCGGCGCCGTCGTTGAGGCTGGAGGAATTGCCGGCGGTGACGCTGCCGTCTTTCTTGAACGCCGGCTTGAGCTTGGCCAATGATTCGGCGCTGGTACCGGCGCGCGGCTGTTCGTCGGTGGCGAAGCTGAGCGGCTCGCCCTTGCGCTGGGGAATCAGGATAGGGGTGATTTCATCGCTGAAGCGCCCGGCCTCGATGGCGGCGCAGGCCTTGCGCTGCGATTCGGCGGCGAAGGCGTCCTGCTCCTCGCGGCTGATGGCGTACTTGTCCACCAGGTTCTCGGCGGTGATGCCCATGTGGTAGTCGTTGAAGGCGTCCCACAGGCCGTCTGTGATCATCGTGTCGACCAGCTTGGCATGGCCCATGCGCAGGCCGGTACGGGCGCCGGGCATGACGTAAGGCGCCAGGCTCATGTTCTCCATGCCGCCGGCGATGATCACCTCGGCGTCGCCGCAACGGATCGCCTGGGCACCCAGGTGCAGGGCCTTGAGGCCCGAGCCGCAGACCTTGTTCAGGGTCAGCGCCGGTACCGCATGGGGCAGGCCGGCGAGGATCGCCGCCTGGCGTGCCGGGTTTTGCCCGCTGCCGGCGGTGAGCACCTGGCCGAGGATCACTTCGTCGACCTCGGCGCCGTTCAGGCCGGTTTGTTCCAGCAGACGGCGGATCACCGCGGCGCCCAGTTCGGGGGCGGCGATGTTCGCCAGCGAACCCTGGAAGCTGCCGACCGCGGTGCGGGTGGCGGCGACGATGACGACTTCTTGCATGATGGGCTTCCTCAAGAAAGTGGGGGCGGTGACTTGCAGCAAGGACGCTATGGTTGCACGGGGGTCTGGTTCTGGACCAGCGCGAGAACCCGCCGGTCAGCTGCGGGCTTGAGGCGGCATCAGGCGGGCGGCAGATCCAGGCGTTTGCGCGCGCGGTGAATGGCGCCGTTGCGCACGGCCCAGCGCAACACCGGCGCCAGGCTGTGTACGCCGGCGTGAATCACTCGGCTGCGCAGCGGGCCGATGGGCTGTTCGAGCATGTGCTGCGCCCAGGCCGGCAGCAGGTCGATACCGGCCTGAGTCAGCAGTTTGGCCACCGGCACGGCGAGTGCGCTGGGCGCCGGGGCAGTGCGCAGGATGCGCAGGATCTCCAGGGAGCGTTGTTCGCACAGCAGCTGCGGGCGGATGGCGCTCAGGTAGGCGGCGACTTCGCTGCGCGAGCGCGGCACCTGGCTGGCGCCGAGGCGCTCGGCCACCAGGGCGATCTCGGCGTAGTAGCGATCCTGGTCGGCAGCGCTCAGTCGCGGATTACAGTAGCGCAGATGGGCCTGGAGAAAGCTGTGCACCTCGGCCACATGCACCCAGGTCAGCAGGGCGGGATCACTGGCCGCATAGGGGCGGCCGTCCGGCGCCGTGCCGGTCACCTGCAGGTGGATGTGTTTGACCTTGTCGATCAGCCAGTCGGCATCGGCGCGGGCGCCGAAGGTGGTGCCGGAGATGAACTGGCCGGTGCGGCGCAGGCGGCCGAGCAGGTCGGTGCGGAAATTCGAGTGATCCCAGACCCCGGCCAACGCCAGCGGGTGCAACGCCTGCAGCAGCAGGGCGCTGATGCCGCCGATCAGCATGCTGGTGAAGTCGCCGTGCACCTGCCAGCTCACCGAATCGGGGCCGAACAGGCCAGGGTCGCCCTTGGGGTTTTCGAAGTCGATCTGGCCGAGGGCGATGCCGCTGAGGCTGAACACCTGGGTTTCGATGTGGCGACGGAGGACTTCCATGGGGAACTACGGCTCGTGTGAGGGGTTGTAGGAGCCAGGGGGACGCCTAGCTCCTACATGGACATCGTGTTATTGGTTCAGCCGCTGCTCGATCAGGCTGTCGACCACGCTGGGGTCGGCCAGGGTCGAGGTGTCGCCGAGGCTGTCCAGTTCGTTGCAGGCGATCTTGCGCAGGATGCGTCGCATGATCTTGCCCGAACGGGTTTTCGGCAGGCCGGGGGCCCATTGGATCAGGTCCGGCTTGGCGAAGCTGCCGATTTCCTTGCCGACCAGGGTCAGCAATTCCTGCTTCAGGGGCTCGCTGACCTCCACGCCGTTCATCGGCGTGACGAAGGCATAGATCCCCTGTCCTTTGATGTCGTGCGGGTAGCCGACCACCGCCGCCTCGGCGACCGCGTCGTGCAGCACCAGGGCGCTTTCCACCTCGGCGGTGCCGATGCGATGGCCGGAGACGTTGATCACGTCGTCGACCCGGCCGGTGATCCAGTAGTAGCCGTCCTCGTCGCGGCGCGCGCCGTCGCCGGTGAAATAGTAGCCGGGGTATGGCTTGAAGTAGGTGTCGACCATGCGCTGATGGTCGCCGTAGATGCTGCGGATCTGGCTTGGCCAGCTTGATTTGATCGCCAGCACGCCTGAGCCTGCGCCATCGATTTCATGGCCCTGTTCATCCAGCAACACCGGTTGCACGCCGAAGAACGGGCGGGTCGCCGAGCCCGGCTTGAGGTCGGTGGCGCCGGGCAGCGGGGTGATCAGGATGGCGCCGGTTTCGGTCTGCCACCAGGTGTCGACGATCGGGCAGCGCATTTCGCCGACCACATGGTAGTACCACTCCCAGGCTTCAGGATTGATCGGTTCGCCGACCGAGCCGAGCAGGCGCAGGCTGCTGCGTGACGTCTTCTCGACCGGGCCCGTGCCTTCGCGCATCAGCGCGCGGAGGGCGGTCGGTGCGGTGTAGAAGATGTTCACCTGGTGCTTGTCGATCACCTGCCAGAAGCGCGAGGCGTCCGGGTAGTTGGGCACGCCTTCGAACACCAGGGTGGTGGCGCCGTTGGCCAGCGGGCCGTAGACGATGTAGCTGTGGCCGGTGACCCAGCCGACATCGGCGGTGCACCAGTAGATGTCGCCTTCGTGGTAGTCGAACACGTATTTGTGGGTCATGGCGGCCATCAGCAGGTAGCCGCCGGTGCTGTGCAGCACGCCTTTGGGTTTGCCGGTGCTGCCCGAGGTGTAGAGGATGAACAGCGGGTCTTCGGCGTCCATCGGTTCCGGCGGGCAGTCGCCGTCGACGGTTTGCAGCGCCTCGTGGTACCAGATGTCGCGGTCCTGCACCCAGTCGATCTCGCCCTTGCTGCGTTCGACCACCACCACGGTGCTGACGTTCGGGCAGCTTTGCAGCGCCTTGTCGACGCTGGCCTTGAGCGGCACGTACTTGCCGCCGCGCACACCTTCGTCGGCGGTGATCACACTGCGGCAATCGGCATCGAGGATGCGGTCGCGCAGGGCGTCGGGGGAGAAACCGCCGAACACCACCGAATGCACCGCGCCGATCCGTGTGCAGGCGAGCATGGCGTAGGTCGCCTCGGGGATCATCGGCATGTAGATGCACACCCGATCGCCTTTACCCACGCCGCGGCTCTTCAGCACATTGGCCAGGCGGCAGACGTGGTGGTGCAGCTGGTTGTAGGTGATGTGGGCGGATTCGGCGGGGTTGTCGCCTTCCCAGATCAGGGCGACCTGCTCGCCGCGCTGCTGCAGATGGCGGTCGATGCAGTTGGAGCTGACGTTCAGTTGAGCACCCTCGAACCAGTTGGCCTGGCCCTTCTTCAGGTCGCCGCTGTAGACCTTGTCCCAGGGCTTCGACCAGTCGAGAAAAGCCTTGGCCTGCTCGGCCCAGAAGGTGTCCGGTTGCTCGATGGATTGCCGATACAGGCGTTGGTAGTCGTCATCGTTCAGGTGCGCGCGCTGGCGCATGGCCTCGGTGACAGGGTGGCGGGTGATCTCGAACATGGCGGGTCCTTATTTTTGTCTGGCCGCGATGGACATAAGGGTAGCACCCGAAAACCCGCAAAGAGAGGTGGCGGCCGGACGGCGGGATGAGCCGGCAGGCGAACGCGCTGGATCGGCCAGGGTTTGAGCGCAATGGGGATGAGGAGTGAGGTGGTGTCGGCCTTGCTGGCGGGGCACGCTCCTCACTCCTCACTCCTCACCCGTCGCTTCAGCCGCGATGGCGACCGCGGAAGAACTCGATCAGGCCCTGGGTCGAGCCGTCTTCGGCGGCGTTTTTCTCGTCGCCGACCATGCGCGAATAGACGCTCTTGCCCAGCTCCTTGCCCAGCTCGACGCCCCACTGATCGAAGGCGTTGATGCCCCAGATCGCGCTCTGGGCGAACACCTTGTGCTCGTACATCGCCACCAGGGCGCCCAGGCGACGCGGGCTGATGCGTTCGAGCACCAGGGTGTTGCTCGGGCGGTTGCCGGGGATCACCTTGTGCGGCGCCAGACGCTGCACTTCGGCTTCGTTCAGGCCCTGGGCGCGCAGTTCGGCCTCGGCTTCTTCGCGGGTCTTGCCGAGCATCAGCGCCTGGCTCTGCGACAGGCAGTTGGCATAGAGCCACTGGTGGTGGTCGGCCACCGGGTTGTAGCTGACCACCGGGACGATAAAGTCCGCCGGGATCAGTTGGGTGCCCTGGTGCAGCAGCTGATGATAGGCATGCTGGCCGTTGCAACCGACGCCGCCCCAGATTACCGGGCCGGTGGCGCAGGCGACCGGTTGGCCATCCTGGCGCACGCTCTTGCCGTTGGACTCCATGTCCAGTTGCTGCAGGTGCTTGGTGATGTTGCGCAGGTAATGGTCGTACGGCAGGATCGCCTGGCTCTGCGCACCCCAGAAGTTGCCGTACCAGATGCCCAGCAGGGCCAGCAGCACCGGCATGTTGCTTTCGAAAGGGGCGGTCAGGAAGTGCTGGTCCATGCTGTAGGCACCGGACAGCAGCTCCTTGAAGTTGGACATGCCGATCGACATGGCGATCGGCAGGCCGATGGCCGACCACAGCGAATAACGTCCGCCGACCCAGTCCCACATCGGGAACACGTTCTCTTCGTGGATGCCGAAGGCCACCGCCGCCTGGGTGTTGCTCGATACGGCGATAAAGTGCCGATACAACTCGGCCTCGGAGCCACCCTGGGCCAGGTACCAGCTGCGCGCGGCCTGGGCATTCTTCAGGGTCTCCAGGGTGCTGAAAGACTTCGAGGAAACGATGAACAGGGTGGTCTCGGCGCGCAGTTTGGCGGCCAGTTCGTGGAACGAGCTGCCGTCTATATTGGCCAGGTAATGGCAACGCACGCCGCGCTGGGCGAACGGCAGCAGGGCCTCGGAGACCAGTTGCGGGCCGAGGAAGGAGCCGCCGATGCCGATATTCACCACGTCGGTGATCGGCTTCTCGCTGTAGCCGCGCCACAGGCCGTCGTGCACCCGCCCGACCAGTTCGGTCATCTGGTGCAGCACGCGCTGCACCTCGGGCATCACGTCGAGACCATCGACCAGCACCTTGTCGCCGATCGGCCGGCGCAGCGCGGTGTGCAGGGCTGGACGGGCTTCCGAGGCATTGATCGGCTCACCGTCGAACTGCGCCCGAATGGCCTGCTCCAGTCCGCATTCCTTGGCCAGGCTGACCAGCAGGTCGCGGGTTTCGAGGGTGATCAGGTTTTTCGAGTAGTCGAGAAACAGGCCGCAGCTACTCAACGAGAGGCGCTCGAACCGCTGTGCGTCCCGGTTGAACGCCTCGCGCATGCTGAAATTCTGCAAGCTGGCGCGGTGTGACTCGAGGGCCTTCCAGGTGGGCAGGGCGGTGACATCGAGGGGGTGCTGGTAGTACGCCATGTGAGGTGGCTTCCTTGTGCTTGAGCAGTCTTTGATGAGTCGACGCCGGAATAACGAAGGGGCACTGTAGCTGTAGGTTGTTGCCATGCCTGAATAGTCCGAAGACGTCGTCTGCCGGCGCTTGAGCCGATGCAACAGGTAACCGGGTCATGGCCAAAAGACAGCCCAAAGCCCGGCAAGAACGGGTCTCAGTGTAACTGGCGTGAGCCTGGGTTAGGCAAGCGCATTAGCGGTGCGGTGCCGCCGGTTGACCAGGCGGCATGCCGACGCACGCGTCGATCAAGCCGAGGGGGCGAGGTCGAGCGTCAGGTTGTCGATCAGGCGGGTACTGCCGAGAAAGGCTGCGGCCAGAATCACCAGCTGACGATCCGCGGCGGTTGCCGGGCGCAGGCTGTTCGTTTCGCGAATTTCCAGGTAGTCCGGGCGCAAGCCGGCGGCCACTTGTTGCCGGCAGGCCGCCTCGACCAGCTTGGCGAAGTCGCGCTCACCGCCGTCAAGCGCAGTGGCGATCTGTTGCAGGCTGCGATACAGGGTGGGCGCGACGGCGCGTTGTTCGGCGTTCAGGTAGCCGTTGCGCGAGGATAGCGCCAGGCCGTCTTCGGCACGGATGGTCGGCGCGCCGATAATCTGGATCGGCAAGTTCAGGTCGTGCACCAGGATGCGAATCACCGCCAGTTGCTGGAAGTCCTTCTGACCGAACACGGCGAGGTCGGGTTGCACCAGATTGAACAGCTTGGTCACTACGGTGGCGACACCGTCGAAATGGCCGGGACGGCTGGCGCCGCACAGGCCTTCGGAGACACCTTGCACGCTGACCCGGGTCTGGCTGGCCATGCCGTCGGGGTACATCTCGTCCACCTCCGGATTGAACAGCAGGTGACAGCCGGCATCGAGGAGTTTTTCCTGGTCGGCGGCCAGGGTGCGCGGGTAGCTGCCCAGGTCTTCGCTGGGGCCGAACTGCAACGGATTGACAAAGATGCTGGCGACCACGAAATCAGCGCGCTGGGCGGCTTTCTCGATCAGGGCAATATGCCCGGCGTGCAAGTTGCCCATGGTCGGGACGAAACCGACCTGTTTGCCCTCGGCGCGAGCCAGGGCAACGGCTGCCCGCAGTTCGCGGATGGTTTTAACCGTGTTCATGCAGAGAATCCGTGTTCGGTTGCAGGAAAACTGCCGTCTTTGACTGCCTTGACGTAGGCGCTAAGCGCGTTCTGGATGCTGCTTTGCCCGGCCATGAAGTTCTTCACGAACTTGGCCGTGCGACCGCTCAGGGACAAGCCGAGCATGTCGTGCAGCACCAGCACCTGGCCGTCGGTGGCGCTGCCTGCGCCTATGCCGATGACAGGGATCTTCACCGCCTGGCTGATTTCTGCAGCCAGTTCGCTGGGAATGCACTCGAGCAGCAGCATGGCCGCGCCGGCTTGTTCCAGGGCCATGGCGTCGGCACGCATCTGCCGTGCCTGGGCTTCCTGGCGGCCCTGAACCTTATAGCCACCGAGGATATTCACCGCTTGCGGGGTCAGGCCCAGGTGCGCGCAGACCGGCACGCCACGCTCGGCCAGCAGACGGATCGGTTCGGCCAGCCAGGCCGCGCCCTCGAGCTTGACCATATGCGCGCCGGCTTGCATCAGCGCCGCGCAGTTGTGCAGCGCCTGCTCGGTGGTGGCGTAAGCCATGAAGGGCAGGTCGACGAGGATCAGGGCGCCCTGGTTGCCGCGTTTCACGCTCGCGGTGTGGTAGGCCATGTCGGCGACATTGACCGGCAAGGTGCTGTCGTGGCCTTGCAATACCATGCCGAGGGAGTCGCCGACCAGCAGCACCTCGACCCCGGCCTGGCAGGCAGCCTGGGCGAAGGTAGCGTCGTAGCAGGTCAGCATGGCGATTTTCTCGCCACTCTGCTTGAGGCTTTGCAGGGTGGTCAGGGTAATGTCAGGCATAACAATCGTCCTCACTCAGGCGTTCGGCAAGCAGTCAATCGCTGCTTCAAAGTGGCCTGCATTGGCCTCGATTTGCACCGGTGCGGGGCAACGGGACGCCTATAGTCCTGATGGGGGGGCTCGAAGTCAATTGCAGGTGTTACCGGTCTGTTACTGGCGTTACCGCCGATGGGCCTGCCTGGGGTTTTGCCGCGGCCTGTCGCGGGCGGTGTTGCTGGGGTGGCGTCCCGACGTGTTGGGAGAGCCATGATCGCGGCCAAGGCCGATTCTGCAGGAGGCGCGGGGTTCTGTAGCCCGGATAAGCCTTGGCGCAATCCGGGATGGAAGCGACGCCGGCTCCGGATTGCGCTGGTGCTTATCCGGGCTACGAGCCAGCCAAATATGGACTATGGCTACGGGGTATCGCCAAGGCGTTCCAAACCCTCGAAGGGGCAGGCCGCGAGCAGGTCCGCCAAGCTGCGGCCGTCGGGCAGGCGCAGGTCGGGGGCCAGTTCGGCCAGCGGGTAGAGCACGAAGGCGCGTGCGTGCAGATGGTAGTGCGGCACGCGCAGGCGCGGCTCGTCCAGCATCAGGTCGCCAAATAGCAGGATATCCAGATCCAGGGTGCGTGGCCCCCAGCGTTCGGCTTTGCGCTCACGGCCTTGATTCAGTTCGATGGCTTGCAGGGCGTCGAGCAGTTGCAGCGGTGTCAGCTGGCTATCCAGCGCTGCCACGGCGTTGACATAGCGCGGCTGATCGGCCGGACCGAGCGGATCGCTGGCATAGAAGGAGGAAGTGCCGAGCAACTGCGACTGCGGCAGCGCGGCCAGCGCCTTGAGGGCGTCGCGCAGTTGGGCGAGCGGCTCGGCAAGGTTGCTGCCGAGGCCAAGATACACCCGCTGCATTATTCGCGGGAAACAGGTTTGGGCGCGCCCTCGGCGCCTGGCGCCTGTTTGCGCTTGCTGCCGCTGCGCCGCCGTTTGCGCGGCGCGCCGCTGGCGTCGTCCTGGCTGCTGAGGTCGCGAATCATGCCGCGCCTTTCACTGTCGCTGGCGTCCTGATACGCCGTCCACCATTCGCCGAGACCACCGGTCTGCTCGCCGGCGCTCTCGCGCAGCAGGAGGAAATCGTAGCCGGCGCGAAAGCGCGGGTTTTCCAGGAGCAGATCGGAGCGCTTGCCACTGCGCCGCGGCAGGCGTTCCTGCATGTCCCAGATCTCGCGGATCGGCATGGTGAAACGCTTGGGTACGGCGATCAACTGACACTGTTCGCTGATCAGTTGCTGGGCAGCTTCCTGCATCGCGGGGATGGCGGGCAGGCCACGCTCCTGCAGCTTGAGGACGCGTGCCGGCAGCGCCGGCCAGAGCAGGGCGGCGAAGAGGAAGGCGGGCGTTACCGTCTTGCCCTGCTGGATGCGCAGGTCGGTGTTGGCCAGGGCGTTGCGGATCAGGCAGTCGGTGTAGTCCGGGTTGTGCTTGAGTGCCGCGGCGCTGGCAGGGAACAGTTGGCCGAACAAACCGTAGTCGACCAGCAGCTCATAGGTGTAGACCGCATAACCGGCGAGGAACAGCTTGAGCACTTCGTCGAACAGGCGTGCCGCAGGGATATCGCGCAGCATCGGTGCCAGCTTGTAGATCGGCGCGGCGCTGTGCTTCTCGATATCGAAGTCCAGTTTGGCGGCGAAGCGCACGGCCCGCAGCATGCGTACCGGGTCTTCCTGATAGCGCTGGGTCGGGTCGCCGATCAGGCGGATCAGGTGGTTGCGAATGTCGTGCACGCCATTGGCGTAATCGAGGATGCGTTCGGTGGCCGGATCGTAGTACAGGGCATTGATGGTGAAGTCACGGCGCTGGGCGTCGTTCTCCAGGCTGCCGTAGACGTTGTCGCGCAGGATACGTCCGCTCTCGTTGCGCGAAGACAGGTTGCTGTTCTCTTCGTCGTCGCCCTCGGGGTGATTGGCGCGGAAGGTGGCGACTTCGATGATTTCGCGGCCGAAGTGCACGTGGACCAGCTTGAAGCGCCGGCCGATCACCCGGGCGTTACGGAATTCGGCGCGTACCTGCTCGGGGGTGGCGCTGGTGGCCACGTCGAAATCCTTGGGGTCGATGTCGAGCAGCAGGTCACGCACGCAGCCGCCAACCAGGTAGGCCTGGTAGCCGGCATGTTGCAGGCGTTCGACCACACTGATGGCGTAGCGGCTGATTTCGCTGCGGTTGATCGGGTGCTGGCTACTGCTCAGCACTTCTGGGGTGCTGTGCGGGTGTTTGCCACGGCGCAGGGGCGAGCGTAGAGACTTGAACAGCTTTTTCAGCATGGGATGCACTGTTTGACGAAATGACAGGCCAGGATAAACGCTGACCACTGGAATGGCGCGGATTCTAGCATTGAGTCGGGAGATGGTGTAGGACGTAGCGGGAGAGAGGTGGTTCGCGCAAGCTACTGGGGGAGCCGAAGCTCCCCCCCAAGCAGGTGCGTGCTTTATTTTTATTATTATGGCGGGCTTGTTGTTTTTGTTGAATTGCCCGTTCCATTAAGTCAGAGATTGTCTGAAAAGCTCCCAAGCTGGGAGTCAATAGCAAACGGATTGTTTTGAATGCTGATGCTGCCATGATCGTGTTATGACCTAACCAGTACGGGATCTGCCTCGGGGCAGTTTTGTTGTTCTCTGTCTGGTTGTGGGGCAAGCCCCAACGGCAATTTCTTTCCAAAAGAATCAGTTAGCTGCGCCTCCGCCGTGTTGTTTTTATTGTGCTGGAGTCGTTACGTCTTGTTTTTATTATCGTGGGCAGTGCTTGTTATTGTTGTTGTCCGAGAGATATAGCATGACCCGTGCCAGTTTTTGTGAATCCTTTTAAAACAAAGGCTTAGGTTATTTCGCGGGTGGGCGAACGGTACGCAAAAGGCCTGTTCTCGTTACCATAGGACCCGGACTTTGTTACGAGGTGTTGAAGCGGTAACAGTGAGGGGAACCTTGTGCCCGGCAGTCTGCCGCCTCGTGTTGGCCGGCCGCGCAGGAGCGAAGCGATAGCCCGCCAGCTTTTGCGTCGCATCGATTATCCACGGTGCACTGCCTGCGGCGAGTGACACCCTACGGATTGTGGATTGCCCGGGATCTGGCGTTCCCCTCTATCCGTAGGGCGGTTCGTGCGGCGTTCCGATCGGAGGTAGGGCGGCTTCGGAGCGAAGCGACAACCCGCCAGCTTTTGCGCCGCGCCGGTGAACCATGGGGTGCACTGCTGCGGCGAACGACAATCTACGGCTCGCGGATTACGCTGGGTAATGGGTCGGCGCGTAGGGCGCCTGGAAGCGGTCGCAGTAGGCGGGAGTTTTGTTTTGCGACCGCTCTGTGCTTGGCCTGCTAGCCGGCGGCCGTGCCGGTCTTGCGCCGAGGAATGCCTAGGCGCTGGCGGCGTTCCCACAGGCACTTGCGGCTGATGCCGAGTTTGCGCGCCAGTTCGGTTTCGGTCATGTGATCCTGGTGTTCGAGGACGAAGTGCTGGAAGTAGTCTTCCAGCGACAGATCCTCGGTCGGCTCGAGGCTGGTACTGCTGGCCTGTCCCGGCAGGCCGGGGAAGTCGTCGTCATCCAGGTCGTCCAGTTCGATGTCGATGCCCAGCAACTCGGCCGAGATAGTCGTGCTCTCGCAGAGAATCACTGCGCGCTCGATGGCGTTCTCCAGTTCGCGCACGTTGCCTGGCCAGGCGTAATGCCGAATGGCTTGTTCGGCATCCGGGGCGAAATGCAGGTCGCGGTCCATGCGCGTGCATTGACGCTTGAGAAAGGAGTGGGCGATTTCACTGACGTCGCTGCCGCGCTCGCGCAGTGACGGCAGTTTCAGGGCGATGACATGCAGACGGTAGTAGAGGTCTTCGCGGAACTGGCCGACCTTGGCCAGACTCTTGAGGTCGCGGTGGGTGGCGGCGATCAGGCGCACATCGACTTTTTGCGACTGCACCGAGCCAACCCGGCGAATCTCGCCTTCCTGCAGCACGCGCAGCAAGCGGGCCTGGGCCTCCAGCGGCAGTTCGCCGATCTCGTCGAGGAACAGGGTGCCACCATCGGCGGCTTCGACCAGGCCGGCGCGGCCGGCACTGGCGCCGGTGAAGGCGCCTTTTTCGTGGCCGAACAGTTCGGACTCGATCAGGCTTTCCGGGATGGCCGCGCAGTTCACTGAAATCAGCGGGGCCTTGGCGCGTTTGGACAGGTTGTGCAGGGCGCGCGCGACCAGTTCCTTGCCGGTGCCGGATTCGCCCTGGATCAGCACGTTGGAGCCGGTCGGCGCGACTTTGCGTATCTTGCTGTACAGCTCCAGCATGGCCGGGCAGGAGCCGATGATGCCGATCTCGCCATTGCTGTTGTCGACGGTTTTTTCACTGCTGCGCCCGGTAGCGGCGCTGGCGGGTGCGCTCGGCGCCTGCCTGGCCTCCTGGCGGTCGCGCAGGATGCGCGCCACGGCCTGCAGCATCTCGTCATGGTCGAAAGGTTTGGCGATGTAATCGACCGCGCCCATCTTCATCGAGTCGACGGCAGAACGCAGGCTGGCGTAGCTGGTCATGATCAGCACTGGCTTGCCTTCGGCGAGCTTGATCAACTCAGTGCCTGGCGCGCCGGGCAGGCGCAGGTCGCTGACTATCAGGTCGAAGTTGGGAATGCTGAAGCGTTCCTGCGCTTCCTGGACCGAGCCGGCCTCGCTGACCTGGTACTGGTTGCGCTCGAGCAGGCGGCGCAGGGCAGAGCGGATAATGGTTTCGTCTTCAACGATCAAAATATGGGGCATTAATTCGGTCTCTCGACGGTCTCAGGTCGCTGGTTTAATTCGCTATGGACGTCGCGCCGACATGCCGCGGCAGGGTCACCCTGATACGGGTGCCACGCTGGTTTTCGGGGTCAACCGGGCTGTCGATTATTATTTGTCCATAATGCTCTTCCACGATGGAATAGACCAGCGCGAGGCC
>JAUYKV010000009.1 GCA_030699825.1 Pseudomonas sp.
CATCGACAGCCCAGGTTGAAACTGAATTCGGTTCATCGCCATGATTCCACCCCTCACCGAAATAACTGTACGCATATACAGCATAGGCCCGGTGACCACGGGCGGCCAGCTTGGCTGATCATCATTGCTAATCAGGTAATGTAATGGGTACATAGCCACGAAAAAAGCCCGGCGCTGCGAGGAGCAGGCGCCGGGCTTTGATCTGCTGCGCTGGGCCTACAGTTTGACTTCGACGTAGGCCTCGTCGCGGATCTGCCGCAGCCAGGCTTGTAGTTCTTCGTCGTACTTGCGGTTACGCAGCACGGTCAAGGCCTGTTGCTCGCGGAACTGCGCGCTGCTATCGGTGGCGCGGCGGCCAACAACCTGCAGCACATGCCAGCCGTAAGGGCTCTTGAACGGTTTCGACAGTTCGCCGCTGGCGGTATTGCTCATCACCTCGCGGAACTCCGGCACCAGCGCGCTGGGGTCGATCCAGTCGAGGCTGCCGCCGTTGAGCGCCGAGCCCGGGTCTTCGGAGAAGCTCTTCGCCAGCTCGCCGAAGTCTTCGCCGGCCAGCAGACGCTCATGCAGGCGTTCGACCAGGCGTTTGGTTTCCGCTTCGCTGCGAATCTCGCTGGGTTTGATGAGGATGTGTCGAACGTTGACTTCTTCGAGCACCTGGGTGCCGCCGCCGCGTTTTTCCAGGAGTTTGAGCATGATGAAGCCGCCGGGCGTGCGCATGGGTTCGGTGACGTCACCGGCCGCCATCGCGCCAATCATGGCGTCGAATGGAGGCGGCATCTGTGCCGCTTTGCGCCAGCCCATTTCGCCGCCCTCAAGAGCGGTTTCGCTGGCCGAGTGGGCGACTGCCATCTGCGCGAAGTCAGCGCCTTCGCGCAGCTGCTGGTGCAGTTCCTGTGCCTGGCGTTCAGCGGCCTGGATTTCTTGCGGGGAAGAACCGTCCGACAAAGGGATGAGGATATTGGCCAGGCGGAACTCTTCCGACAGCTGCAGCTTGCCGAGGTCGGAGGCGAGGAAGTTCTGCACTTCCTGGTCGGTGACCTGGATGCGCTCGGCGACCCGGCGCTGGCGCACGCGGCTGATGACCATCTCGCGGCGCACCTGATCGCGGGCGTCGGCATAGGACAGGCCGTCCTGGGCCAGGGCGGCGCGGAACTGCTCGAGGCTCATGCCATTGCGCTGGGCAATGCTGGCCAGTGCCTGGTTGAGTTCTTCATCGGTGATGCGAATGCCGGAGCGGTCGCCGATCTGCAGCTGAATGTTCTCGATGACCAGGCGATCGAGCACCTGCTGGCTGAGGACATTCTCGGGCGGCAGTGCTGCGCCGCGTTTGGCGATGGTTTGCTGCACCTCGCGAACGCGTGCGTCCAGCTGGCTCTGCATGATCACGTCGTTGTCGACAATCGCCACGACGCGGTTGAGGGGTTGTACTTCGGCTTGCGCCACAGCACCCAGAAACAGTGCGCCCAGCAGGAGCGGGCGCACGCAATCAGAAAGCTTGATCTTCACGTTCACGATAACCTTGAATGCCTTGATCGAGGAAAGTCTCAACCTTGTTGCCTGTCACGCCGCCCAGGCCCTTGAGGACGATTTGCAGGAAAATGCCGCGGTCCGGCTCGTCATTCAGCGCTGGGTTCAGGCTGACTTCGTCATAGTCGATCCAGTAGCGATTGATCAGGCGCAGCTTCCAGCAGCAGTTGTCGTACTCGAAGCCGCCGAAGGCTTCGAGGGTGCGATCACGGCCGTAATCGTACTGCCAGCGGGAAATCAGGTTCCACTGCGGGACGATCGGCCAGATCACCGAGAAGTCATGCTGGCTGACCTTGTAGTAGTCCTTGATGTAGTTGGGGTTGGGGCTGCCGCCGGCCAGTGTTGGCGTGCCGAAGTCGCCGCCACCAGTCACCCAGTTACCGCTGGCCTGGTCAAACCGTATGGTGTCGTTGCGGTAGCGATAACCGGCATTGACCACCTTGTTCGGGTTGTCTTCCGGCTGGTAGTGGAACATCGCGCTGCCCGAACGAGTGCGGTGGGTGTCCGGATCCCAGTTGAAGTCCGAGGAGAAGCGCCAGTCGCGGTTAAAGCGATACAGGTACTCCAGGGCGTAAGGCGATTGCGAGGCCTGGGCGTCGGAGCGGGTGCGGTAGTCGATGCCCGGCATCTGCACCTGGCGGTCTTCGAAGTAGAAGGCCTGGCCGATGCTGAAGCGTTGACGCTCGAAGCCGTTGGCCTCGATCCAGCGGTTGGTCAGGCCCAGCGAGAGCTTGTTCTCGTCGCCGATGCGGTCCTTGCCGGAGAAGCGGTTTTCGCGGAACAGCGACGCATAGCTGAAGGTGCTCTCGCCGGTGTCGAACACCGGAATATCGGTCTGGTCTTCCTCGGGGACATAGAGGTAGAACAGCCGCGGTTCCAGGGTCTGGCGATAGGATTTACCGAACAAGGTGGTGTCGCGGTCGAAGTACAGGCCGCTGTCGACGCTGACAATGGGGACGCCGCGATCCTGGCTGCTGCCGAACTCCTGTTCGGCGAGCAGGCTGTTTTTGCCCTGCTGGTCGAGGCTCAAGTCGTAATTGGTCTGCAGGTACTTGACCTTAGGCGTCAGGAAGCCCCAGCTCCAATTCAGCGGCAGGCTGACCGCCGGCTCCAGGTGCAGGCGGGTGCCGTTGGCGCGGGCCAGGCCTTTCAGCCGTTCGTCATACCAGTCTTCTTTAACGCCATTTTCGTCCGAAAATTGGCCGTTACGCAGGTCGCGGTCGAAGCGCACCAGTTCGCTGCCGTAGCTGAAATTCAGGCCGCCCGGCTGGAACGGCAGGGCGCCGTCCAGGGTGATCTGCGGCAGGCGATTGTACGGGGTGATGTCGGTGATATTGGCCAGTTCGTAGGCATGCGCATTCAGCCGCGCGGTGTAGCTGCCGCCGCGATAGGTCAGGGTGCCGCGCTGGTTGACGTAGCTGGTGGAGTCAATGCCGAGATCGGTGTCCAGATCCTGGAAGTAGTAGGGGTCGCTGATGTCGGTGTAGTCGACCTCGGCCAGCAGGCGCGAGTTAAGGCCGCCCTTGTGTTGCCAACTGTAGAGCCAGCGCTGGTCTTCATACTCGGACTGCAGTTTGCGCTCGTCGTTGCTGTCGTCGAGGTAAGCCGCGCCGAACTGGCCTTCGCTGCTCTTGGTCAGGTAGCGACCCTCGCCTTCGAGGAGCAGACCGCGGTCGCTCATGTAGGTCGGATAGAGCGTGGCGTCGTAGTTCGGCGCCAGATTGAAGTAGTAGGGCGTTTGCAGCGTCATGCCGTTATCGCTGGAGCTGCTGATGCTCGGCGGCAGGAGGCCGGACTGACGGCGGTCGTCGATCGGGAAGTAGATATAGGGGGTGTAGAAAACCGGGAAATCCTTCACCCGCAGGGTCACGTTGGTCGCCGTACCGAAGCCGGTGGCCGGATTCAGGGTGACGTTGTTGCCCTTCAGGTGCCAGGCGTTGCTGCCCGGTTCGCAAGAGGTGTAGGTGCCGTCTTTCAGGCGGATCACCGCGCTTTCTTCGCGCTTGGCGTAGAGCGCACTGCCGCGTACATGGCTTTTGTGCAGCACGTATTCGGCGTTGTCGACCTTGGCTTCGCCGTTGTCCAGTTGCAGTTCGGCGCGATCGCCGACCACCAGCATGCCCTGGTCGCGCAGGCGCACGTTGCCGATCAATTCGCCGCGGTTCTCCGCCTGGTGCAGGCTGGCTTCGTCGGCCTCGACCTGCAGGCCGGCCTGGCGCAACACCACATCGCCGGCCAGAGTGGCGACCTGTTGTTCCTGCTCGTAGCGCGAGGCTTTGGCGGTAATGAACAGCGGCGCCTGACTCATCGGCGTCTGGTCGTTCATCCCTGGCCGGCTCGGCTCGACATAGCCGCCCGCACAGTAGGGGCCGACTTCTGCCAGTTGCGCTTCGCTCAGGTTCTCGCGGGGCACCCAGTCGAGGTGGCTGTAGTCGGCGCTGCGCGAAGCCAGGGCTTTGCCGCCGCTCTCCGTGACCAGGGTGGCGCGCGAGGCTCGAGGTGCGTCAGAACCGTCCTGGCGCTGGGCCGTGACCGTATCTTTCTGCACCGGACGCTCCGGCACGGCCGCGCTACTGGTTGTCGGGGCGCATGCCCAGCCTCCGCTAGTGGATGCCTGGCAGTCGAACTGCTCGGCAGCGCCAGCGAATTGGCTGGTCAGTGGCTGCAAGGCCAGCAGGCCGCCAGTTACCAGAAGGGGGAATTTTTTGCGGAACCTAGGGTATTTTACTGCCATCTTGTTATCCGGGCTTCCTGCGCGCATTGGGCCCAGGGGCCGCACGCCTCTCGATGGGCTGAAAAAGATGCTGGATAATAAAGCATGACCCGCGCAACGGCTAGCGCCGTCGGAGACCCTTGTAATGCCTGATGAAGATATACGTCTACAGCTCCTCAACCATTGGCTCGACCAGCAACTGCCGGCCTTGTTCGCCGCCCGCGGTTGGGGTGAGGTGCCGCTCGGCACCCTGACCCCCGCCAGCAGTGACGCCAGTTTTCGCCGCTATTTCCGCTGGCAGGGCGATGGCCGCAGCCTGATTCTGATGGATGCGCCGCCGCCGCAGGAGGACTGCCGACCCTTCGTCAAGGTCGCCGAGCGGCTGGCCGAAGCCGAGGTCAATGTGCCGCAGATTCTCGCCCAGGACCTGGAGCGGGGGTTTCTTTTGCTCAGCGATCTGGGGCGGCAGACCTACCTGGACGTGATCGATACGCAGAATGCCGATCGGCTGTTCGACGATGCCGTGCAGGCCTTGCTGGCCTTTCAGCGGCTGCCGATGGATGCGCCGCTGCCCAGCTATGACGATGCCTTGCTGCGTCGCGAGCTGCAGCTATTCCCCGAGTGGTATGTGCGGCGTCACCTGGGCGTCGAGCTGAGCGAGGCGCAACAGGCTGCCTGGCAGCGTATCTGCACGCGGCTGATCGACAGCGCCCTGGCCCAGCCCCAGGTGCTGGTGCACCGCGACTACATGCCGCGTAACCTGATGCTCAGCACGCCGAACCCCGGGGTGCTGGACTTTCAGGATGCGGTCTACGGCCCGGTGACCTACGACGTCACCTGCCTGTTCAAGGATGCCTTTCTCAGTTGGCCTGAGGCGCGGGTGCGCGATTGGCTCGCTGGCTACTGGCAGCAGGCGGGGGCGGCGGGGATTGCGGTGCAGGCCGAACTGGATGAGTTCCTGCGTGCCAGCGACCTAATGGGCGTGCAGCGCCATCTCAAGGTGATCGGCATCTTCGCGCGGATCTGCCACCGCGATGGCAAGCCCAGGTACCTGGCCGATGTGCCGCGCTTCTTTGCCTACATAGACGCCGTACTGGCGCGCCGTCCGGAGTTGGCCGAGCTGGCGGAGCTGTTCGCCAGCCTGCCCCGGGCCGCCGCGGTGCCGGCATGAAGGCGATGATCCTGGCGGCCGGCAAGGGCGAGCGCCTGCGCCCCCTGACCCTGCATACGCCCAAGCCGCTGGTGCAGGCCGGCGGTGTGCCCTTGATCGAGTACCACGTGCGCGCCCTGGCGGCCGCCGGTTTCCACGAACTGGTGATCAACCACGCCTGGCTCGGTCAGCAGATCGAAGACTACCTGGGCGATGGCGCGCAGTTTGGCCTGAGTATCGCCTATTCGGCCGAAGGCGAGCCGCTGGAAACCGGCGGCGGAATTTACCGCGCGCTGCCGCTGCTGGGCGATCAGCCCTTTGTGCTGGTCAATGGCGACATCTTCACCGATTACCCCTTTGCCCGGCTGCGTCGCCCCTTGGCGGGGCTGGCTCATCTGGTGCTGGTGGATAATCCGCGGCATCACCGCACTGGCGATTTTGCCCTGTGCGCCGAGCGGGTCGGCGAGGCGCACGGCGACCAGCCGAGTTTGACCTACAGCGGTATCGCCGTGCTGGACCCGGCCTTGTTTGCCGGTTGCCAGCCGGGCGCCTTCAAGCTGGCGCCGCTGTTGCGCCGCGCCATGGGCGAAGGCCTGGTCAGTGGCGAGCGTTTCGCCGGACGCTGGGTCGATGTCGGCACCCATGAGCGCCTGGCCGAAGTCGAGCGTTTGCTCGCCGCGGGGTACTGAGGTGCTCTGGCCGGCGACGTTGCTCGGAGCCGTTGGCGGCCTGGCCCTGGCCAGCATTCCCGGCGCGTTGCTCGGCGGGCTGCTCGGTCAGGTGGTGGATCGGCGCTTGCGCCTGCACAGCTGGGCGGCGTTGCGCGAGCGCTTGGGTGCCAGGCCGCATCCGGGGGATGAGGAGTTGCTGTTTGTTCTGCTCGGGCGCCTGGCCAAGTGCGATGGCCGGGTACTGCAGGCGCATATCCTCCAGGCGCGGGCCGAGATGCAGCGCCTGGGCCTGGATGCCGCTGGCCAGCAGCGCGCGGTAGCGGCCTTCGCCCGCGGCAAGACCGGCCACGATGGCCTGCGCGCACCCTTGCGCCGCCAGCGCGAGCAGGGCGAAGCCCTGTTGCGTGCGTGCTGGCGCATGGCCTGGGTGGACGGTCAGGTCAGTCAGACCGAGCGCGAGTTGATTCTGCTGTGGGGCAAGTGGCTGGACGTGTCGATGGCGACCCAGCAAGCGCTGAGCGCGGCCTATGCGCCGAAGCAAGGCCCGCTGGCGGCCAGTGGCGGTAGCTATCAGCAGGCGCTACGCCTGCTCGGGGTGAGCGCCGATAGCGAACCGGCGCAGATCAAACGCGCCTACCGGCGGCTGTTGAGCCGCCACCATCCGGACAAGCTGGCCGGCAGCGGGGTATCGCCTGAGCGGCTGCGCGAAGCCACGGAAAAGACCCGCGAACTACACCAGGCCTACGGGGTGGTGCGCCAGCATCGCGGCTTTCGTTAGGCCTACGCCCCGGAGGATCTGTAAAAGGCTACCGCGCCCTCAATTGGTTGTTGCAATGGCTAAATGGTTGCCAGGTAATCATGAAGCCCGCGCCAAGCGCTGATGCCACAACGTTTGCGCCCACGCTGGCCTTGGCGAGGATTGCCAGCATACTTTTTGGCGACCGCTTAACGGGCCAAAACACAGCCCTGTAGACGCCAGCTTGCTGTGGTTCGGCACTCCGGCAGGCCCCTGGCGATGGTTGTTAGCAGCGCGCGGTTCGCGGGCTTGCTGCAGGTTGGCGCGGCCGGGCAAACGGACGAAGGTGTCCTTGCTGAGGTTTTCGGCCCTTTCGGCGCTATACAGCGCTTTTGCGCAACCAGCCGAGCAGCCAGTCGCGGTGATCGCGATAGAGCAGGCCTGCCAGGTACTGATTTGTGGGTTCGCCGGTCGGCACGCTGGCCTCGCCAAAGGCAGAGAATAAATAGATCGAGGATTTTGCTCATGTGATCGCAGAGGCTACGGTCCGCGTGCAATCGGTGATTGCACGGCCGGCGATAAGCGGAGGTAATTAGGGTCGAATAGATGTGGATCAAGGCAGGGTGCCGACGCCCTGGCTAGAATTGCCGGTCCTGTTGGCTGAGCGGCTCGTACCATGGCACCTATTCCCCGTTACCCCGAACTGCTGTCCCCGGCCGGCACCCTGAAGAACATGCGCTACGCCTTCGCCTACGGTGCCGATGCGGTCTATGCCGGGCAGCCGCGCTACAGCCTGCGGGTGCGCAACAACGAGTTCGACCACGCCCACCTGGCCCTGGGCATAGCCGAGGCGCATGCCCAGGGCAAGCAGTTCTACGTGGTGGTCAATATCGCGCCGCACAACGCCAAGCTGAAGACCTTCCTCAGGGACCTGCTGCCGGTGGTGTTGATGGAGCCGGACGCGCTGATCATGTCCGACCCGGGGCTGATCATGCTGGTGCGCGAACATTTCCCGCAGATGCCGATCCACCTGTCGGTGCAGGCCAATGCGGTGAACTGGGCCAGCGTCAAGTTCTGGCAGCAGCAGGGCTTGAGCCGGGTGATCCTGTCGCGCGAATTGTCGCTGGAGGAGATCGGCGAGATCCGCAGCGAGGTGCCGGGTATGGAATTGGAAGTCTTCGTCCACGGTGCGCTGTGCATGGCCTATTCCGGGCGCTGCCTGCTGTCCGGCTACATCAACAAGCGCGACCCCAACCAGGGCAGTTGCACCAACGCCTGCCGCTGGCAATACAAGGCCGAAACGGCGCAGGAAAACGAGCTGGGCGAGATAGTGCGTGTTGTCGAGCCGACCCTGGGCGCCGGCGCGCCGACCGAGCAGGTGTTCCTCCTCGAAGACGGCAGCCGCCCCGGCGAGCAGATGGCCGCCTACGAGGACGAACACGGCACCTACATCATGAATTCCAAGGATCTACGCGCGGTGGAGCATGTCGAGCGGCTGGTGAAGATCGGCGTGGACTCGCTCAAGGTAGAAGGCCGCACTAAATCCATCTACTATGTCGCGCGCACCGCGCAGGTATACCGGCAGGCCATCGACGATGCGGTCGCGGGCCGCCCGTTCAACTTGAGCCTGCTGGGCGCGCTGGATGCGCTGGCGAGCCGCGGTTACACCGACGGCTTCCTCGAACGCCACCACACCCACGAGCACCAAAACTATATGCAAGGCCACTCCGAAAGCACGCGCCAGCAATATGTCGGCGATATCGTGAGTTGCGCCAACGGCATCGCCGAAATCGACGTGAAGAACCGTTTCCGGGTCGGCGACAAACTTGAAATTATCCACCCCTCCGGCAACCGCATCGTGGCACTTACCGAAATGAAAAACCTTGAAGGCGGGTCGATCACCACGGCGCCCGGCAGCGGCCATAGAGTGCGGATACCGTTGCAGGGCGATCTGGCGAAGGGGATGGTGGCCAGATTCTTGTAGGCAGGAAAGAAGAGCGCTGTCGTGGTTATGGGGTGTTTGAATTAAGCAAGACTTAAGAAGGAATCACTATGATCCTCTCCAGCCCCTACCGTTTAGCCACCCCGGCGATACCAGTTGCTGCCGCTTACACCATTCAGTAAAAGGAGATCTTCGATGAACTGGAAAAACACTACCGAACGCTATGGATCGCTTACGATCGGAATCCACTGGCTGATGCTGCTGCTCTTTGTTGCGGTATATGCCTTCATCGAACTGCGTGAGCTGTATCCCAAGGGGAGCGATCCGCGTGAGGCGATGAAGACGTGGCACTTCATGCTGGGCATGCTGGTTTTTGTGCTGGTCTGGCCGCGCCTCGTGGCGCGTTTTTCCGGATCCACGCCGGTTATTCGCCCGGAACCGGCGGGCTGGATGCAGTTGGCTGCTAAGCTGGGACATTTGGCGCTCTATGCGTTGATGGTCGTCATGCCGCTGCTCGGCTGGCTGACACTCAGCGCGTCCGGAAAGCCGATCCCGTTCTTCGGCCTGGAACTCCCGGCACTGATCGGCGAAAACAAAGACCTCGCGAAGCAGATCAAGGAAGTGCATGAAACCATCGGCACCTTGGGGTATTACCTCATCGGCCTGCATGTGCTGGCTGCCTTGTATCATCAACACATCAAGCACGACAACACCATTGCGCGAATGCTTCCCCTGCGGAAATAACTGGGCGCGCCCCGTGCCGGACTCGCGAATATGATCCTCTCCACACTTTCACAATCCGCCCGCTACGCCGCGCTGCATCCGCTGTTCGCGCGCGCGTTTGAATATATCCGCGACACAGATTTGCTGGCGCTCGCGCCGGGGCGCTATCCCATTGTCGGCGAGCAGTTGTTCGTCATCGTGGAGAATATCGCCGGACGCGCGCGCGAAGCGGCGCAGCTGGAATGCCACCGCCGTTACATCGACATTCAATTGGCGCTGGAGGGTGTGGACGAGATGGGCTGGAAGGCGCTGGTTGATTGCACGCAGCCGGTGGGCGATTACAGCGCGGAAAAAGACATTCAGTTTTTCCACGACATGCCGGCAACATGGATCGCCACGCCTCCCGGTGCGTTCTGCATCTTTTTCCCGGAGGACGCGCATGCGCCGCTGGTTGCGACCGACAACATCCGCAAGGCAATCTTTAAGATAGCGGTGTAGGTCGGGTTAGGCCTCCAGGCCGTAACCCGACATTCTGGCCAATCAACAAGTCGCTTCGTCGTCGAAGGCTATGTCGCCCTCCGCCACCTTATCGCCGATTTGCAGATTTTTGAAATCGAACAAACCGCTGTCCAGCAGGTGTGACGGCTTTACGTTCTGCATCGCGGTAAAAATGGTCTGGTTGCGCCCCGGATATTCCAGCTCCCATGCGGCGAGCATTTTCTTGATGTGCTTGCGCTGCATATTTTCCTGTGAGCCGCACAGGTTGCACGGGATGATGGGGAATTCCATACCGCGCGCATAGCGGGTGATGTCTTTTTCCGCGCAATAAACCAGCGGGCGGATCACGATATGGTCGCCCTTGTCGGTCACCAGCTTGGGGGGCATCGCCTTGAGCTTGCCGCCGAAAAACATATTCAAAAACAGCGTCTCGATCATGTCATCGCGGTGATGCCCGAGCGCAATTTTATTGGCACCGAGCTCATGCGCGACGCGGTAAATGATGCCGCGCCGTAGCCGCGAACACAGCGAGCAGGTGGTCTTGCCCTCAGGAATCTTTTCCTTGACGATGGAATAGGTATCCTGATTTTCAATGTGATATTCCACGCCGATGGATTTTAGATAATTCGGCAGCACTTTTTCTGGGAAGCCCGGTTGTTTCTGGTCAAGGTTCATCGCGACGATGCGGAAATCGATGGGTGCGCGCTTGCGCAAGGTAAGCAAAACGTCGAGCAGAGTGTAGGAGTCCTTGCCGCCGGACAGGCAGACCATCACCGTGTCGCCGTTCTCGATCATGTTGAAATCGGCGATGGCCTTGCCGACATTATGTTCGAGCCGTCCCTTGAGCCGGTTGAAATTGGTGGAATGGCGCTCGAAATGGATGGGTTGTGCAATGTCGTTCATGAAAATTACCAAATAAAAATCAAGTTAAATGTTGATGCTTCTGCCGCCATCGACGGCGATAATTTGTCCGGTCACATAGGGCGCATCCTGAATCAGAAAAGCCACGGTTCTGGCGATGTCGTCAGGCTCGCCTTCGCGCTTGAGCAGCGTATGCGCGACAATCTTACGGCGCTGCTCCTCGTCCATCCACGCCGCGTTTTCCGGCCACATGATGACGCCCGGGGCGACAGCGTTGACGCGCACCTGCGGCGCCATCTCCTGCGCCAGCGCGCGGGTCAGTGCGGCCAGCCCGGCCTTGGCCACGCTGTACAGCAGATGCCCATGCATCGGGCGTTCGGCATGGATGTCCGCGATGTTCACGATGCAGCCGTGACGGCGGCGCAATTCGGCCGCTGCCGCTTGCGCGAGAAACAGCGGCGCGCGCAGGTTGGTGCCGAGCAAATCGTTCCATTGCAGCTCATCAACTTCGGCCAGCGGTGTCGCGTAAAAACTCGAAGCGTTATTGACCAGCGCATCCAGCCGCCCGAACTTTTCGATAACGCCGTTCACCAGTTGCGGCAATGCATCCAGGTCGAGCAGGTCTGACTGAAAGGCGGCGGCGCTTTCCGGACGCAGCGTATTCAGCTCGTCGCGTAAAGCCAGCGCCTCCTGTGCGGAGCTGCGGTAATGCATGGCGAGTTGCGCGCCCGCTGCATGCAGGCTGCGACAGATCGCTGCGCCGACCCGTTTTGCGCCTCCTGTCACCAATACCACTTTGCCTTGCATCGCTTGCTCCATTAAACTCGAAAACTCTACAAAACCACACTCCCCAGACTTGCTGATTATACCCGACCATGCCGACCACTCTGCCCATACCCAGTCCGGAAGCCGCGCAACACAGCGCCAAATTATGCGAATTCATCCGCCGCGACATTGCGGCTCATTACGGTTCCGAAGCAGAATGCGGCTGGATTTCCTTTGCACGCTACATGGAGTTGGCTTTGTATGCGCCAGGGCTGGGTTATTACACGGCCGGGGCGCACAAGTTCGGCGCGGCGGGGGACTTCATCACCGCACCGGAGCTGTCGTCGCTGTTCGGTCACACCCTGGCGCGGCAGGTGGCGGAAATCATGGCATTCAGTGCGCCGCATATTCTGGAACTGGGTGCGGGCAGCGGCAAGTTGGCGGCGGACATGCTCGGCGAGCTGGAAAGGCTCGGCAGCCTGCCGGTCAGCTATGCGATCCTTGAGGTGAGCGCCGACTTGCGCGCCCGCCAGCAGGCCTTGCTTAAAACGCGCCTGCCGCACCTGCTGGAGCGCATACGCTGGTTGGACGCGCTGCCGGAAAAATTCAGCGGTGCGGTTGTGGGCAACGAGGTGCTCGACGCGTTGCCCGTGCATCTGGTGCATTGGCGCGACAGTGCGCTGACCGAACGCGGCGTGGCCATCGGTGCTAACGGGTTTATCTGGCAGGAACGCGCCATAGCCGACCGCGATTTGCTGCAAGCCGCGCAGCAAATCGCGGTGTCGGATGATTATGTCGGCGAAATCTGCCTCGCCGCGCGCGGCCTAGTCAACAGCCTGGCAAGCTGTCTGGAGCTGGGCGCGCTGCTGTTCATCGACTACGGTTTCGGCGCGCGCGAGCTTTACCACCCGCAGCGCAGCAGCGGCACGCTGATGTGCCACTACCGTCACCATGCACACGACGATCCGTTTTATTTGCCCGGTTTGCAGGACATCACCGCGCATGTGAATTTCACCGACATCGCGGAATGCGGCATCGATGCCGGGCTGGAACTGCTGGGTTACACCTCGCAGGCGTTTTTCCTGCTGAATTGCGGCATCACCGAATTGATAAAAGACACCTCGCCCGAAAATATTTGCGACTATTTGCCTCGTTCGGCGCAATTGCAAAAACTCACCAGTCCGGCAGAAATGGGCGAGCTGTTCAAGGTGATGGTGTTGGGCAGGGGGATAGCCGATCAGCTATGTGGGTTCACGCGCGGCGACCTAATGCGGACGTTGTAGTCATATGGGTCGTAATAGTGGATGAACAAAATTTGCGAAAATGTTTGACGAGGTCGAAATGCTTTGCTATAGTTCTCCTCTTCGCTGACGCGGGGTGGAGCAGCTCGGTAGCTCGTCGGGCTCATAACCCGAAGGTCATAGGTTCAAATCCTGTCCCCGCAACCCTCAGCCCGATCTTTAAAAAACAAACGAACAACCGACGAGTGTAGGTGCTTGGTATTTGGGGAAGTTATATCTGTTTTCGGACGGATGTGACGACTTTAAAAATATGTAGCAACTTACGCGAAGTCGAAAAGAATCATGTCAATGATTCACTTTGAGTAAGACCAGGTTCTTAGATGAACCAAAACAGGTATTGAACTGAAGAGTTTGATCCTGGCTCAGATTGAACGCTGGCGGCATGCTTTACACATGCAAGTCGAACGGCAGCACGGGGGCAACCCTGGTGGCGAGTGGCGAACGGGTGAGTAATATATCGGAACATA
>JAUYKV010000017.1 GCA_030699825.1 Pseudomonas sp.
AACAGCAGCAGCGTGATGTACAACCCGACCAGCCAGAACTTGGCCAGTCGCCCTTGCGCCACCAGCCCATGCAGCAGGGCAACGGCGGCGAACACCAGCGGCACGCTGCACAGCGGGGTCAACATGGCCATCTGCGGCCCCAGATTGGGGCCCAGTAGCATGCCGACCAGCAGCAACATCGCCGGTGCCAGCGGCAGTCGCAGCGCGCGAAACTCGCGCCCGAAACCGCCAGGGTTATACAACTGCGCCTGCCAATAACGCCCAAGCATCAGGCTCAGCAGGCTGACAATCTGCAGCAACGCCGCCAATAAACCGGTTAGCACCGGTGCAATCAGGCCATCCAGGCGCGCTCGCTCGTCCACCGACATCTGCTGGTGAACCCCATCGAGCATCTGCGGCAGGAGCTTTTGCAGCTCACCTGCCATCGCCGCGATGGGTTCGCGGAACACCGCACCCAAAACCAACCCGTACACCAGACCCAATGCCACGCTGCACAGCAGCACACGATCCCAAGACAGACTGGCGCGCAACAACAACGCCAGCCCCAGTGCACCGAGCAACACCAACAGGGTGCGCGGCTCACCGAAATACCACCAGCCAATCGCCGGCAGCAGGGCCCAGGCGAGGATGCCCAGGGCATCACTCAGACCGCGCCGCAGGAGCACCAGGCAACCTGCGGCAGCACTCAACCAGAACAGCAGCGGCAATGCCGCCGAAACAACCACCACGAGGATGGCCTGCATGCGGCCGCGCATAATGAATTCAGCTAAGGCGCGCATGCGTTTTATCCCTTACTTCTTGTCGAACACCCGGTATCAGCGGCCGTGGCTGTCGGTGTAGGGCAGCAGGGCCAGGAAGCGGGCGCGCTTGATAGCGGTAGCCAGCTGACGCTGATAACGAGCCTTGGTACCGGTGATACGGCTAGGAACGATCTTGCCGGTTTCCGAGATGTAGGCTTTCAGGGTGTTGAGATCTTTGAAATCGATCTCCTTCACCTCTTCAGCGGTGAAACGGCAGAACTTACGACGACGGAAGAAACGTGCCATGTAATTGGCTCCTCAATAGATCCGTGGATTACTCGTCAGCGTTTTCGCTGGCGTCGCTGTTATCGCGGCGGCTATCGCTACGGTCGCTGTCATCGCCATCGGCGGAATCGGCACCGTCAGGACGGTCGCGGCGCTCACGGCGCTCACTGCGGTTTTCTTCGGCCTTGAGCATTTCGGACTGCTCGATAACGGCCTCATCGCGACGGATGACCAAGTTACGGATCACGGCATCGTTGTAACGGAAGTTGTCTTCCATCTCGGCCAGGGCCTTGCCGGTGCACTCGACGTTGAGCATCACGTAGTGTGCTTTGTGGACGTTGTTGATGGCGTAAGCCAGCTGACGACGACCCCAATCTTCCAGGCGGTGGACTTTACCGCCGTCTTCTTCGATCAGCTTGGTGTAACGCTCAACCATGCCGCCGACTTGCTCGCTCTGGTCCGGGTGAACCAGAAAGATGATTTCGTAATGACGCATAAATGCTCCTTACGGGTTGTAGCCTGCCGCCAAACGCGGTCAGGCAAGGAGTGAATATCACTGTGTGTCTTGCTGAAACAGCAGGGCGCGCTAGCGCCTGCCGTCGCGACAAGGGGCGCCATTCTAGAGAAGCGCCCAGTCACAAGCAAGGTGGATTGGTGATTATTTGAGCAGCGCGCGGGGCGAACGCGAGTCGCATAGCAGCGCAACCCGCAGGAGCCGGGGAGACGCCGAGTCCTTGCTAGCGATCGGTTCGCATGGAGGCCGGATCGTCGGAGTGCCGAACCACAGCAAGCTGGCTCCTACGGGGATTATGGTTTGCTCTTGCTGCTTCTCTGGCGCAACGCTTCGAACAGGCAGACCCCGGCCGCCACCGAGACATTCAGGCTGCTGACACTGCCGGCCATCGGCAGCTTGACCAGGTAATCGCAATGCTCGCGGGTCAGCCGGCGCATGCCCTTGCCTTCGGCGCCCATGACCAGCACGGTCGGCCCGGTCATGTCGTGCTGATACAACTCCTGCTCGGCCTCACCGGCCGTACCAACCACCCACAGACCGCGCTGCTGGAGCTTCTCCAGGCTGCGCGCCAGGTTGGTCACCGCCACCAGCGGAATCACCTCGGCGGCGCCACAGGCCACCTTGCGCACCGTGGCATTGAGCGTGGCGGACTTGTCCTTGGGCACTATCACCGCCAGCGCACCCGCCGCATCGGCGGTGCGCAGGCAGGCGCCAAGGTTGTGCGGATCGGTCACCCCATCCAGCACCAGCAACAGCGGCGGGCCTATGGCGCGATCGAGCAACTCCTCGAGCATCGCCTCGCCCCAGACCTGACTGGGGCTGACATCGGCGACCACACCCTGATGCACCCCCTCGACCCAGGCATCCATCTCGCGGCGCTCGCACTGGCCGACGGCAACCCGCGCATCAGCCGCCAAGGCCAACAGGGCTTGCACCCGCGGGTCATTGCGCCCTTCCGCGAGCCAGATCTGCTTGACCCGCTTGGGGTGATGACGCAGCAAGGCCTCCACGGCATGCACGCCGTAGATCTTTTCCAGCTGGCTCATGATTTCGCCTTACGTTTGCGCGGCGCGCCACCCGCCGCCGCCGACCCGCCCTTTGGCGGACCCTTGCGGTGCTTGGTGGATTTCGCATCCGCGCTCGCCGGCCTGGAGGATTCGCTTTTAGTACCGCGCCCCTTGCCCTTGGACTCGGCCAGCAGCGCCTTTTTCACCTCGCGGCTTTTCTCCACATCGGTGCCGCCGGCAGCTGTCACTCGCCCATCGCGGCGGGTTTTACCCGCGGCCGATTCGAAACCACCACGCCGGCGCCCGACTGGCGCATCGACGACACTCTGGGCCATTTCGAAGTCGATCTTGCGCTCGTCCAGGTCGACCCGCATGACCTTGACCTCGACCGTATCGCCGAGACGGAAATTGCGCCCGCTACGCTCTCCGGCCAGACGGTGATGGACCGGATCGAAGTGGTAGTAGTCGGCCGGCAGGGCGGTGACATGCACCAGGCCTTCGACGTAGATATCGGTCAGTTCGATGAACAGCCCGAAGCCGGTCACCGCGGTGATCACCCCGGGGAAGGTTTCGCCGACACGATCCTTCATGAACTCGCACTTGAGCCAGTTCACCACATCGCGGGTCGCCTCGTCGGCGCGCCGCTCGGACATCGAACACTGCTCGCCGAGCTGCTCCAGGATCGCCTCATCATAGGGATAGATGCGCGCCTTGGGCATGCTCGCCGCGCCCGCGCGCTTGACGTGCGGGGTATCGAGCTTGGAGCGGATCACGCTGCGGATCGCCCGATGGATCAGCAGATCCGGGTAGCGGCGGATCGGCGAGGTGAAGTGGGCATAGGCCTCGTAATTCAGGCCGAAGTGGCCCTGATTGTCGGCGCTGTACACCGCCTGACTGAGCGAACGCAGCATCACGGTCTGGATCAGGTGGTAGTCCGGGCGACCGCGAATGCTTTCCAGCAGCGCCTGGTAGTCCTTGGGTGTCGGACCGTCCTTGGACTTACCACGATGCAGGGACAGACCCAGCTCGGTGAGGAAGGCCTTGAGCTTTTCCACGCGCTCGGGCGGTGGACCATCGTGCACGCGATACAGTGCCGGGAGCTCATGCTTCTGCATGAACGCCGCAGTGGCCACGTTGGCGGCCAGCATGCACTCCTCGATCAGCTTGTGCGCATCGTTGCGCTGGGTCGGGCGGATCTCGTCGATCTTGCGGTCGGCACCGAAGACGATCCGCGTCTCCTGGGTCTCGAAGTCGATGGCGCCACGCTCGTGGCGCGCCGCCAACAGCACCTGGTACAGCGAATAGAGCTGTTTGAGGTGCGGCAGCACTTCCTTGTACTCACTGCGCAGGGCCTTGCCTTCACTGCCTTTCGGCTGCTCGAGCATGGCACTGACCTTGTTGTAGGTCAGCCGCGCGTGGGAGTGGATCACCGCCTCGCAGAACTGGTAATCGACCATTTTGCCGGTCTTCGAGATGCTGATCTCGCAGACCAGGGCCAAACGATCCACCTGCGGATTCAGCGAACAGAGGCCG
The DNA here is from genome assembly GCA_030699825.1 of Pseudomonas sp. Classification (GTDB taxonomy): domain Bacteria; phylum Pseudomonadota; class Gammaproteobacteria; order Pseudomonadales; family Pseudomonadaceae; genus Aquipseudomonas. The sequence goes on from JAUYKV010000017.1 coordinate 4,080, forward strand.
TTGGACAGCTCCTCTGGCAGCATCGGGATCACCCGCTCGGGGAAATACACCGAGTTGCCGCGCACCTGCGCCTCGGCATCCAGCGCCGAATCGATCTTCACATAATGGGAGACGTCGGCAATCGCCACATACAGCTTCCAGCCCCCGGAGAACAGCCGCCAGTTACCGCCATTTTTCTCGCAGTAGACCGCATCGTCGAAATCGCGCGCATCTTCGCCGTCAATGGTGACGAAGGGCAGATGACGCAGATCGATGCGCTTTTCCTTGTCCTTGTCTTCGACTTCCGGCTTGAGCTTGCGCGCCTCCTTGACCACGGCCTCGGGCCAGACATGCGGAATGTCATAGCTGCGCAGGGCGACATCGATTTCCATGCCCGGCGCCATGTAGTTGCCAACCACCTCCATCACGTCGCCCTGCGGCTGAAAGCGCGGAGTCGGCCAATGGGTGATCTTCACCTCGACGAACTGGCCCTGCTTGGCACCTGCATTGCGCCCCGGGGTGACCAGCACTTCCTGCTGGATCTTCGGGTTGTCGGCGACCACGAAACCGATACCGCTTTCTTCGTAATAACGACCGACGATGGTTTCATGGGCACGGGTCAGCACTTCGACGATGCCACCTTCGCGACGACCGCGCCGATCCAGGCCGGTAACCCGGGCCAAGGCACGGTCGCCGTCGAAGACCAGGCGCATCTGCGCCGGACTGAGGAACAGGTCATCGCTGCCGTCATCCGGAATCAGAAAGCCGAAACCGTCGCGGTGGCCGCTGACGCGTCCGAGGATCAGGTCCAGCTTGTCCACCGGCGCATAGGTGCCACGCCGGGTATAGATCAACTGGCCGTCGCGCTCCATGGCACGCAGTCGACGACGCAGCGCCTCGATCTGCTCTTCGGTGGTCAGGCCGAACTCGTCGAGCAACTGTTCACGGTTTGCCGGGGAACCACGCTCGGCGAGATGCTGCAGAATCAGCTCGCGACTCGGGATGGGGTTTTCGTATTTTTCCGCTTCACGAGCGGCCTCAGGATCGAGGGATTGCCAGTCGGCCATTAGAGAGAGTTCACCTTTTCTATTTAAATTCGGTTTTCCATGTGCCTATTGAAGCGCGAAACCACTATCCGGGTCAGCACAGCACGCAGAATAAAATTTTTTGCCCACAGGGGTTTACAAGTAAAAAGTCGATCCGTATTATGCGCGCCACAACGACGGGAAACGAAGTTAACCGAGTTGTAGTTGATAGCAAACAAGCAATATTTGCAATCAATGCCCAGGTGGTGAAATTGGTAGACACGCCAGCTTCAGGTGCTGGTGACCTTACGGTCGTGGAAGTTCGAGTCTTCTCCTGGGCACCAATTCAAAAAACCGAGCCAAGTGCTCGGTTTTTTCTTGCCTGCGATTTACTACGGCAAACCGGCAAACGAGCAAAACCCCACCCCGCCTGACTGCAATGCAGAGGCCGGGCCGCGCGACTGCAGACTGCGCGACCCGACCGACAAAGAACGTATTGCAGAACCCGCAGCTAGACCCGGAACTGCCCCAGACTGGTTTTCAGTCGCTTGGCCAGGCCATCCAGTACCCGCCCACTGTCGGCCGTGGCAGCCACCGCCTCGGCCGCCCGCTGGGCCTCGGCATGAATTACCTCGACTCGCCCACGCACCGCATCGGCCCCTTGCGCCTGATGCGCCGCCGCCTGCGTCGCCGCATTGATGGCGCCATGCACCTCCTCCACCGCCGCCTGCACCGACTGCTGCACCTTGGCGCTTTCCAGCAGCGCGGCCAAGCCCTGATCCGCCTGCTGCCCGGCCTGGCCGATGGCTCCAACCGCCTCGCGCGCGCCTTTTTGCAAGGCGCCGATATGCGCCTTGATGTCGCCGGTCGACTGCTGGGTCTTGCTCGCCAGCGCACGCACCTCGTCGGCGACCACGGCGAAACCACGACCACTCTCGCCTGCACGCGCCGCCTCGATGGCGGCATTCAGGGCCAGCAGGTTGGTCTGCTCGGCGATGCCATGGATCACCGTCAGCACCACCTCGATCTGTTCGCTCTGCCTGGCCAGCCGCTCGATCACCGCCGCGCCATCGCCAACCCGCAACACCAGGGTCTCCATCGCGGTACCGACCCGCGCCGCAATCGCCGCATTATCTTGGGCCGCCTGACGAATCGCCGCCACCCGGTGCAGCGCTTCTTGCATCGCCTGGCTTTCTGCCTGAGCCTCCCCCGCCATCTGCTCCAAGGCCTGCAGACTACCCGCCACCTCATCGCGCTGGCGCTCGGCGGCAGCCTCGGCCGCCGCACTGCGTAACGCCAGACTGCCAATCTCCTGCCCGGTGAGCACCGCCACCTCGCCAGCCTCGCGTACGATGGGTTGCAACCTGGCGACAAACCGATTGACCGCGGCCGCCATCTCACCCACCTCGTCACGACTGTCCAGCTCGACCCGCCGGGTCAGATCCCCCTCGCCCTCAGCCAAGTCCTGCAAGGCGGCGATCAGCAATCGCAGGCGACTCAACACCCGCCAGCCGAGCACCAGCGCCACCGCCAGCAAGGCCAGCAAACCCACCACCAAGAGCCCGACCGCAATGCGCCAACGCAAGCTCTCGGCAGCAGCCCTGACCGAACTCAGGCTACCCTGCGCCATACCCTCGGCCGCCTGCTGCGCCTCGGCCAGACGACGCTGCAGTGCCTGGGTGCTGTCGCGCGCCGCACCAACCAGGCTGGCATCCACCAGTTCGCCCGCATCGTCCACCAGCGCGGAAAAACGCTGATCCAGCGCTTGCAACTCCTGCTCCACCGCCGACCTGGACAAACCCAGCTGGACCTTGCCGATCTTCGCCCCCATGGGATTGATGTCCTTCTCGACCATGTACACCTGCGGATCGCGCCCTGCCGCCTCGACCAGCTTGTCCAGCGGGGTATCGCCCTGCCCCGCAGCGACCAGGGCCCGCACCCGCGCATCGCTGCGATTGAAATTGCGCGTCAGGCGCTGCCCCTCGGCGTCGTAATACACCGCAAACAAGACCGCCGGATCGCGCTGGACGATGCGCGTGAATGCGGTCAGCGCCGGCGAATCGTCATCCCAGATAGCCTTGGGTGCGACACCGGCCAGCAACTGCGCCATGGCGCTGCCCGACTGCTTGAGATTCTCCTCGAGCACGCCGCGCAGCTGCTCCTGCTCGGCCTTGAGCCGCCCGGATAACGCCGCGGCGAGGCTCTCACGGGTATTGGCCGAGAGCGCAGCCAAACTCTGCACCACCTCACGTTCGGCAGTGCCCAACTCGCCGCCCAGACGCTGGCTATCGGCCTCCAGGCGCGTCGCCAGGTCGGCGACCAGGTCATCGACAGTAGTGCGGGTCAACCACACGGCCAGAAATACCTGCACCAGCATGGCCACGCCCAGGGCAATGAATACCGGACGCAACAAACGGCTGTGCAGCAATGCGAACATGGCGGACAAGGCTCCACTCCTTTTCAAATCAGAACAGCTTGTAAGCAATGATCGGCCGCAAAACAAAAAGCTGAAGCCATCGCCGCAAAACGACAAAGGGCCGCCCATGGCGACCCTTTGCTGTACAGCTCACACCCTCTCAGGCGAACGGGTGACGCAGCACGATGGTCTCGTTGCGATCCGGGCCCGTGGAGATGATGTCGACCGGTGCACCGACCAGCTCTTCCACGCGCTTGATGTAGGCACGCGCACTGGCCGGCAATTCTTCCAGAGTCTTGGCCCCCAGGGTCGACTCGCTCCAGCCCGGCAGCTCTTCATACACCGGCTGCAGACCCAGATAGCTGTCAGCATCGGTCGGCGCATCGACCAGCACCTCGCCGTACTGATCCTTGTAGCCGACGCAGATGCGAATGGTCTCGAGACCATCGAGCACATCGAGCTTGGTCAGACACAGACCGGAAATGCTGTTGATTTCGATGGCGCGACGCAGGATCACCGCATCGAACCAGCCGCAACGCCGGGCACGGCCGGTGGTGGAACCGAACTCATGACCGCGCCTGGCTAGAAAAGCACCGGTTTCATCGAACAGTTCGGTCGGGAACGGCCCCGCACCGACGCGCGTGGTGTAGGCCTTGGTGATGCCGAGGATGTAATCCAGGTACATCGGACCGAAACCCGAACCGGTGGCAATACCGCCGGCGGTGGTATTGGAACTGGTGACGTAGGGGTAGGTGCCGTGGTCGATGTCCAGCAGCGAACCCTGGGCGCCCTCGAACATGATGTCCCTGGACTCGCGACGCATCTCGTGCAGCACGGCGGTCACATCGGCCATCATCGGCTTGAGCAGCTCGGCGTACTCCATGCACTCGTCCAGAGTCTTCTGGAAATCGACGGCCGGCTCCTTGTAATAGTTCTGCAGCACGAAGTTGTGGTAATCCAGCAACTCGCCCAGCTTGGCGGCGAAACGCTCGCGGTGGAACAGGTCGCCAATGCGCAGACCGCGACGCGCCACCTTGTCTTCGTAAGCCGGGCCGATGCCGCGACCAGTGGTACCGATTTTGAGATCGCCACGGGCCTTCTCGCGCGCCTGATCCAGGGCCACGTGGTAGGGCAGGATCAGCGGGCAAGACGGACTGATACGCAGGCGCTCGCGCACCGGTACGCCCTTTTCTTCCAGCTTGATGATTTCGCGCAGCAGCGCGTCGGGGGCGACCACCACACCATTGCCGATCAGGCATTGGACATTCTCGCGCAGGATGCCCGAAGGGATCAGGTGCAGAACGGTTTTTTCGCCATCAATCACCAGGGTATGACCGGCATTGTGGCCACCCTGGTAACGCACGACGGCTGCAGCCTGTTCGGTGAGCAGGTCGACGATCTTGCCCTTGCCCTCATCGCCCCACTGGGTGCCCAGGACTACGACATTCTTACCCATAACACTTGTCCTCTTCGCGCAAGCTTGATGTCGACCACAGCCGACGGAAACAATTTGGGACGGCCAGTTTGGACGGCCTGTCAGGACGGCCAGTTTGGACGGCCAGTTGAACGGCCTGTCAGCTCAACCGGCCAACGGCGTCACCTGCCAGCGGCCATCATTCAGCAATAATTGACGATCACAGCCCACCTCGTGAGCATCGACCAAAGCCTGTCCAGGCAGCGCCTGCACCACACGCTCGCCTTCAGCGCGCAGACGCTGCACCGCACGCCACAGGTAGAGATCATGGTGATCCGGCGCCCAGATGCCCGCAGGCAGCTCACCGAGCGGCATCTGGCCAAGACTGACCAGGGTTTTCAGATCGGTGGAGAACCCCGTCGCCGGACGCGCCCGGCCGAAGTCCGCGCCGATATCGTCATAGCGACCGCCCTGGGCTATCGACTGGCCGACACCCGGCACAAAGGCCGCAAATACCACGCCGGTGTGATAGCGATAACCGCGCAACTCGCCCAGATCGAAGTACAACGGCAACTCCGGATAACGCAAGCTCAGCGCATCGGCAATCGCCAGCAAGTCATCCAGCGCCGCATGCACATCGTCCGGCGCTTCGACCAGGCACGCCTGCGCCAGGTCGAGCACTTCCCGACCGCCACAGAGCTCGGCCAGGGCGCGCAGCATCTTGCACAGCGCGGCCGGCAAGGCCTCGGTCAGCAGCACTATCTCATCCATGGCCTTGCGCTGCAGCGCATCGAACAGCTGCTGCTCGACCTCGCCAGACAAGCCGGCGGCACGCGCCAGGCCACGGTAGATACCGACATGGCCGAGATCCATATGAATGTCAGGTACTTGCGCCAGCGCCAGGGTATCCACCAGCAGGCTGATGACCTCTACATCGCTGGCCGGACTGGCGTCGCCATACAACTCGGCACCCAACTGGATCGGGCTGCGTGAGGTGGTCAGTGCGCGCGGCTGCGCATGCACCACGCTGCCGGCATAGCACAGCCGGCTCGGCCCTTCGCGGCGCAGGGTATGCGCGTCGATCCGCGCCACTTGCGGCGTGATATCGGCACGAAAGCCCATCTGCCGACCCGACAGCGGGTCGGTTACCTTGAAGGTGCGCAGATCCAGATCCCGGCCGGCGCCGGTCAGCAGCGATTCCAGGTACTCGATATGCGGCGTCACCACGAATTCATAGCCCCAGCGCTGGAACAGATCCAGCACCTGACGGCGCGCGACTTCGATGCGCGCCGCTTCCGGCGGCAGTACTTCTTCGATGCCATCTGGTAGTAGCCAGCGGTCTACCGTTGCCATTTCGCCATTCCCCTCTTGAACCGGGCGGCACAAGCCTTCAGTGAAGCAGATAAAGGAGAGCCGTACCCAGCAACATGCTGGTCAGCCCCATCAGTCGCAGTCGTCGATCCGACAGCCGTGCAAGCTGTGCGGCTGCCCCACGCCAAAGGCGCGGACAGAGGAAGGGCAGGATGCCTTCCAGGACCAGCAGTAGACAAAACGCAATGCCCAATTCCTGCCACATGATACCCACAGACGCAAAAAAGCCGGGATTTTCCCGGCTGCCGCATGATACCACGTTTTCTTCAACGGTCACCCCGGCGGACGGCTCGCGTCCGCCGGGGCGAGGATCAAGGCTTGGACTTTTCCAGGTAGCGGAAGAAGTCACTGCTCGGATCAAGCACCAGCACATCACGTTTGTCCGCGAAGCTCTCGCGGTAAGCCCTCAGGCTGCGATAGAACGAGTAGAACTCCTGGTCCTGGCCATACGCCTTGGAGTAGATGGCCGCCGCCTGGGCATCGCCATCACCGCGCAACTCTTCGGCCTGGCGATAGGCATCGGCCAACAGCACGCGGCGCTGACGATCGGCATCGGCACGAATACCTTCGCCCAACTCCTTGCCCTTGGCCCGATGCTCGCGCGCCTCACGCTCACGCTCGGAGCTCATGCGGTCGAACACGCTACGATTGACCTCTTTCGGCAGATCGATGGCCTTGACCCGCACATCCACCACCTCGATACCCAGCTCACGCTGGGCGGCACGATTGAGCGAAGCCGTAACGTCCGCCATCAGCGCATCGCGCTCGCCGGATACCGACTCGTGCAGCGTGCGCTTACCGAACTGGTCACGCAGCGAAGCCTCCAGGCGTCGCGACAGACGCTCGTCGGCGATCTGCTTGATGCCCGAGGTGGCGGTGTAGTAATGCTCGGCATCGAGCACCCGCCACTTGGCGAAGGCATCGACCATCAGCGCTTTCTTTTCCAGGGTGAGAAAACGTGCGCTGGAAGCGTCCAGGGTCAGCAGGCGCGCATCGAACTTGCGCACCTGATTGACGTAAGGAATCTTCACATGCAAACCCGGCTGCACGTCCGGCTGGACGATTCGACCGAACTGCAGCAGCACCGCACGCTCGGTTTGCGCCACGATATAGAAGCTGTTCCAGGCAACCAACGCCAGGACTACGCCGACAATCAGGGCGATCAGCGATTTATTGCTCATCAGCGGCTCTCCCTTGTACGCAGCTCAACCTGACGCGGGTTGCTGCTCGTGCGCGCCCCCAGGTCGGCCGCACCCGCACCTGACACGGCACTGGCGCCAGCACTGCTGCGACCGTCGATCATTTTATCCAGCGGCAGATAGAGCAGGTTGTTCTGCCCCTTGTCGCCGGTCACCAGCACCTTGCTGGTATTGCTCATCAGTTCCTGCATGGTGTCCAGGTACAAACGCTCCCGCGTGACTTCCGGCGCCTTGCGGTACTCGGCCACCAACGCAGTAAAGCGATCTGCCTCACCCGTTGCCCGGGAAACCACTTCATCGCGGTAACCACTGGCGTCCTCGATCAAACGCTGAGCCTGACCACGGGCCTCCGGCACCACGCCGTTGGCATAGGTTTCCGCCTGGTTCTTCTCGCGCTGCTCGTCTTCACGGGCACGGATCACGTCATCGAAGGCTTCCTGCACTTCGCGCGGCGCCGCCGCACTCTGCAAGTTGACCTGGGTGACATTGATGCCGGTGCGATAGGTATCGAGGAAGCGCTGCAAACGATCCCTGACCTCACTGGCCATCAGCTCGCGGCCTTCGGTCAGCACCTGATCCATCTCGGTCGAACCAACCACATGGCGCACGGCGCTGTCGGTGGCGTGCTGCAAGCTGATTTCCGGCTGATCGACGTTGAGCACGAAATCCTGCAGATTGCTGATCTTGTACTGCACGGTCAGCGGCACCTCGATGATGTTCTCGTCCTCGGTGAGCATCTGCCCCTGCTTGCTGTAGGCACGCTCGCGGGTGACGTTCGCCTGGAACTTGCGATCGATCGGCGGGAAGTAGATATTCAGGCCCGGCCCTACGGTCTCGTAGTATTTACCGAAACGCAGCACCACGGCCTGCTCCTGCTCATCGACCACGTAGATCGCGCTGTACAACCAAACGGCTGCGAGCACGGCCAAGCCGATGAATAACAGGCCGAAACCACCGGCCTTGCCGGCACCGTCGCCACTGCCACGTTTCTTACCGCCACCGAACAGCCCATTGAGGCTTTCCTGCAGCTTGCGGAAGGCCTCGTCGAGATCCGGCGGCCCCTTGCGATCACCGCCTTTGCGGCCGCCCCAAGGATCCTGATTGTTCGAGTTGCCACCCGGCTCATTCCAAGCCATAGCGCTCTCCATCAAATAAAGCAAAGACGCGCCCACGGCGCGCCGACCAATGCTACCCAATGCCAGCCATCAGCGGCAAAGCCACTGTCGCAGGCTTTATTGCAAAGTGTGTTGCTCGATAAATTCCAACGGCTTCAATCCTGCCCGGGTGACCATTCGATTCAGCTCGATCCGCGGCAGGCGCACGGCCAACAAACTGCTGCCGTCCTCGGTATGCTCCTCGCTTTGCACTGCGCCCAAGGCAAAAAATTGCGCACGCAGCCGCGCCAGACCCTGCGGCAACTGCAATGTAGCGATAAACAGATCATCACCCAACAACTCGGCAATGGCCTGCTTCAACAAGGGCAGGCCACGTCCGTCACGGGCAGACAACCAGACCCGCTGCGGCTTGCCGTCGGCGTCGCGCTGAATTTGCGGTTCGACCCCCTCGAGCAGATCAAGCTTGTTGTAGACCTCGAGCAACGGCAATTCATGCGCGCCGATCTCACCCAACACCGCCATGACCTGCTCGATCTGCTGGTCACGCTCGGGTTCATGCGCATCGATCACATGCAGGAGCAAGTCGGAATTGCTCGACTCTTCCAGGGTCGCGCGAAAGGCCTCGACCAATTTATGCGGCAGGTGACGGATAAAGCCCACGGTATCGGCCAGCACCACCGGCCCCAGATCGTCCAACTCAAGACGACGCAGGGTCGGATCCAGGGTGGCGAACAGCTGATCGGCGGCGTAAACATCGGATTCGGTCAGGGCATTGAACAGGGTCGACTTGCCGGCGTTGGTATAGCCGACCAGGGACACCGAAGGGATATCCGCGCGCCTGCGCCCGCGCCGGGCCTGTTCGCGCTGGCTGCGCACCTTCTCCAGCTTCTGCTTGATCTGGCGAATGCGCACCCGCAGCAGACGACGGTCGGTTTCCAGCTGAGTCTCACCCGGGCCGCGCAGACCGATACCGCCCTTCTGCCGCTCCAGGTGGGTCCAGCCACGCACCAGCCGGGTGCTCAGGTGATCCAGCTGGGCCAGTTCGACCTGCAGCTTGCCTTCGTGAGTGCGCGCGCGCTGAGCGAAAATATCGAGAATCAGCCCGGTTCGATCCAGCACCCGGCACTCGAAAACCCGCTCGAGGTTACGCTCCTGACTGGGCGTGAGAACGTGATTGAAGATCACCAGATCGGCCTCGAGCACCTTGACCTGATCGCGCAACTCCGCGACCTTGCCACTGCCAATCAGGTATTTCGCCGTCAGCCGATTACTCGGCACGCTAAGGAAGGCCACCGCGTCAGCCCCGGCCGAGATGGCCAGTTCCTGAAACTCTTGCGGATCTTCGCGCGCCGCGGAGTCTTGACCGTCCAGATGAACCAGGACGGCCCGCTCACCCCCTTCATGGCGCTCGAAGAACAATACGACCTCCTAAATCAGGCGTTGCCCGGCTCGGCTTCGGCCAGCTCAGCCTCGGTAACGCTCGGCAAACGCACCGGGCGGCTGGGCACCACAGTGGAAATAGCATGCTTGTAGACCATTTGGCTGACAGTGTTTTTCAGCAAAATCACGAACTGGTCGAAGGACTCGATCTGACCTTGCAGCTTGATGCCGTTAACCAGATAGATGGAAACCGGGACGCGTTCCTTACGCAGGGTATTCAGGTAAGGGTCTTGTAGCGAATGCCCTTTTGACATGTGCCGCACTCCTTTGAAAAATCAATAATTAATAGTTTTAGTAAGACAATAAACAACTTCAGGCCGCCATACCCCCAAGGATAGACGGCCAATGGCAAGGTCTCAGGTCAATATGGAGTCCGCTGCCAGGTATTTCAAGGCACGCGGCAAATTGTCACGAGCCAGGCTATCCAGCCAGTGCACATCGGCCCAACTGCGCAACCAGGTAAACTGTCTTTTGGCCAGCTGCCGCGTGGCAATGATGCCACGCTCGCGCATCTGCGCCTCGCTCAGATTACCTTCGAGAAAATCCCATACCTGGCGATAACCCACCGCTCGTATAGACGGCAATCGCGGATGCAGGTCACTTCTCTGTCGCAGGCGTTCGACCTCCTCGACAAAGCCTTGTTCCAGCATCGCCTGAAATCGTTGCGCAATCCGCGCATGCAACATCTGCCGCTGCGCCGGAGCGATGGCCAGGTGCGCGACAGTATAAGGGAATTGCCCCGCAGCGGATGCGCCCATCAGCTGATTTTGTTCGGCCTGGCGCTGACGGTGCGCGGTCATGCTCAAACCGCTGACGCGGTAGACCTCCAGGGCCCGAACCAGGCGCTGCGGGTCATTGGGATGGATGCGCGCCGCGGACTCGGGATCGACCGCCTGCAGCTCGCGGTGCAGGGCCTGCCAGCCTTCGGCCTGGGCGCGCCCTTCCAGCTCGGCGCGTACCTGCGGATCGGCGCCGGGCATATCGGCCAGCCCCTCGAGCAACGTCTTGTAATACAGCATGGTGCCGCCGACCAGCAGCGGGATGCGCCCGCGCGCGCTGATCTCGGCCATCGCCGCCAGGGCGTCGGCACGAAACTCGGCGGCCGAATAACTCTCGGCCGGGTCGCGAATGTCGATCAGGCGATGGGGAAACTCGGCCAGAGTGGCTTTATCGGGTTTGGCGGTGCCGATGTCCATGCCGCGATAGATCAAGGCCGAGTCGACACTGATCAGCTCGCACGGCAGCACCCGCGCCAGCTCGAGGGCCAGATCGGTCTTGCCGGCGGCGGTAGGCCCCATCAGGAAAATTGCCGGAGGCAGGCGTTCGGACATCGTCAATATTTCTCAGAGGTTGTGAAAATATCGAGCGTCGTCGCGAGAGTTTTTTTCACAAGCTCGCAGTGTGGCGCGAACGCCACTCGCCCGCAGCCCGATCAGCGACCACGCAGGAACAGCTTATCCAGATCATCCATGCCCAACTGGGTCCAGGTCGGCCGACCATGGTTGCACTGGCCGCTGCGCTCGGTGTGCTCCATGTCGCGCAGCAGGGCATTCATTTCCGGCAGGCTCAGGCGTCGATTGGCGCGTATCGCGCCGTGACAGGCCATGGTCCCGAGCAACTCGTTGAGGTGCGCCTGGATCCGGTCGCTGGTACCGTACTCGAGCAGATCGGCCAGCACATCCGCCACCAACCGATTAGCCTCGGCCTGTTTGAGCAGCGCGGGAATCTGCCGGATCGCCAGGCTTTCCGGGCCCAGACGTTGCAACTCGAAGCCCAGGCGCTGGAACCAGGCCGCATGTTCCTCGGCGCAATCCGCCTCACGCTGGCTGACGACCAGCGACTCGGGCACCAGCAATGGCTGGCCACGCAGGCCCTCGCTGGCCATGGCGACCTTCAGTCGTTCGTAGGTGATGCGCTCGTGCGCCGCATGCATGTCGACCAGCACCAGCCCCTGCACGTTCTCGGCGAGGATATACACGCCCTTGAGCTGGGCGACGGCATAACCAAGCGGCGGCACATCGCCCTGGGCCTCGGGCAAACCGACCGGGCTCGCCGGCAGCGGTGAAAAGAACTCGCGGTAGGCGCCCTGCGCCTCGGCCGCAGGCACTCCGCCCGGCGACCGCTGGCCCTGATAACCGGCTCCCGGCGAGCGCCAGACCGACTCGTGCGGCGTCGGTTCGAGCAAACTGGCGGCCAGGCCGATCTCGCCCTGCGGGCCGAACTCACCGGCCGCCTGCCCCGTCGGCGCCAGCATGCCGCTCACCGCTGCCGGCGCGGCCAGTTGATCCTCCGGACGCACATCGCCCAGGGCGCGATGCAGGGTGCCGTAGAGGAAGTCATGGACCATGCGCCCGTCGCGAAAGCGTACTTCGTGCTTGGTCGGGTGCACGTTGACATCGACCACCGCGGGGTCGATCTCCAGAAACAGCACGAAGGTCGGATGACGGCCATTGAACAGCACGTCGCGATAGGCCTGGCGCACCGCATGGGCGACCAGCTTGTCGCGCACCGTGCGCCCGTTGACGAAGAAATGCTGCAGATCGGCCTGGCTGCGCGAGAAGGTCGGCAAGCCGACCCAGCCCCACAGGCGCAGGCCATTGCGCTCGACCTCGATGGGCAACGCCTGCTCGAGAAAGGCCGCTCCGCAGACCGCCGCCACCCGCCGCGCGCGGCTGACATCGTCATGCGCCTCGTGCAAGCCGAGCACGGTCTTGCCGTTATGGCGCAGGTGAAAGGCCACGTCGAAACGCGCCAGCGCCAGGCGCTTGATGACTTCCTGCAGGTGATCGAATTCGGTTTTTTCGGTCTTGAGGAACTTGCGCCGCGCCGGGGTATTGAAGAACAGGTCGCGCACTTCCACCGAGGTGCCCACCGGGTGCGCCGCCGGCTGCACCCGCGGCTGCATGTCGCGACCTTCGGTTTCCACCTGCCAGGCCTGCTCGGCATCGGCCGTGCGCGAGGTCAGGGTCAGGCGCGCGACCGAACTGATCGAGGCCAGGGCCTCGCCGCGAAACCCCAGGCTCATCACCTGCTCGAGGTCTTCGAGTTCACGGATCTTGCTGGTGGCATGCCGGGCCAACGCCAGCGGCAGATCGTCCGCAGCAATACCGCCACCGTCGTCGCGCACCCGCAGCAGCTTGACCCCGCCCTGTTCGACATCCACCTCGATGCGCCGGGCGCCGGAGTCCAGGCTGTTTTCGAGCAACTCCTTGATCACCGAAGCAGGCCGCTCGACCACCTCACCGGCGGCGATCTGGTTGGCCAGGCGCGGACTCAATAACTGGATACGCACATCACTACTCATGGCTGAGCCGCCAGCGCCGTGGCCGGGATCTGCAGGGTCTGGCCGACCTTGATCAGGTCGGAGCGCAGCGAATTGGCGCTGCGCAGGGCGCCAAGGCTGACCTGATAACGCAGGGCGATCAACGCCAGGCTCTCGCCGGAGCTGACCACGTGCTCGCGCGGGCCCTGGACAATCTTGCCATTATCGCGCTGCCAGGCGAGGTAGCTGCCGGGCGGCGGGTTCTGTTGGAAGAACTGCCGCACGCCAGTCACGATGGAGCGCGCCAGCGCCTGCTGGTGGCTGGCGCTGGCCAGTTTGCGGGCTTCCTGGGGATTGGAGATAAACCCGGTCTCGACCAGGATCGACGGCATGTCCGGCGATTTGAGCACCATGAAACCGGCCTGCTCGACCCGGCGCTTATGCAGCGGGGTGATGCGTCCCATATTGCTCAATACCTTGTTGCCGACATTCAGGCTGGACGACAGCGACGCGGTCATCGACAGATCCAGCAACACCCCGGCCAGCATGCGGTCCTTGTCGTCCAGGCTGACATTACCGGCGCCGCCGATCAGGTCCGACTGGTTCTCCGAGTCGGCCAGCCAGCGCGCCGTCTCCGAGGTGGCGCCGCGATCCGACAGGGCATACACCGAAGCGCCAAAGGCCGCCGCCCGCGGCGCCGCATCGGCATGAATCGAGACGAACAGATCGGCGCCCTTCTTGCGTGCGATGTCGGTACGCTTGCGCAAGGGGATGAAATAGTCGCCGGTGCGCACCAACTCGCCGCGAAAGCCCTTCTCGGCGTTGATCTGACGCTGCAGTTCCTTGGCGATGGCCAGGGTCACGTGCTTCTCGAACTGGCCCTTGACCGGCGACAGCGCGCCTGGGTCTTCGCCACCGTGACCGGCATCGATGGCGATGACGATATCGCGCTTGCCACCGGGCACCGGGGTCAGCTTGGCTGGCACCCGGGTCGGCGTGACCGGCACAGGCGGTGCGCTGGTCACTTGGGTCACAGGCAGACGGGGAGCAGCACCCGCCTCCTGATCGAACAGATCGACCACCAGGCGATGGCCGTATTGCTGATTGGGCGCCAACATGAAGCTCTTGGGCGTAACCTGCGCCGACAGGTCGATCACCACCCGCAGATCTTCGGGCGAGCGTTGCGCCGAACGCATACCGGTAATCGGCGTATTGCTCAACGCCAGGTTATCGAACCGGGTCGCCAGCTTGGCGCCACTGACATCGATGACGATGCGGTTCGGCGCCGTGAGGGTAAAGACACTGTGCTGCACCGGGCCGGACAGGTCGAACACCAGGCGCGTATTGTCCGGCGCCCGCCACAGCCTGACGCTGCGCACATCCGAAGCGGCGAAAACCTCGACAGCCAGCGCCGCCAGTACCACTCCAACCGCAATGAAACGCGCGCCTATGCGCATACCCGACCCCATTTTGTTTTGATCATGCCCCGGAGGCCAAAGCGGCACACCAGGTTTTGCCGCGCTCGCCTTGCGCCCGCAGATGCAGGGCTCGACCGGACGCTTGCGCGGTAATGGTAATGTCCATGTCGGCCTTTGGCAAAACGCCCGCGCCACGTTCCGGCCACTCGACCAGGCACAAGGCATCGCCCTCGAAGTAGTCGCGGATTCCCAGGTACTCCAGTTCCTCCGGGTCGACCAGGCGATACAGATCGAAATGAAACACCCGAACCGCGTCGATCTCGTATGGCTCGACCAGGGTGAAGGTCGGACTCTTGACCGCCCCGGCGTGGCCCAGACCGCGAATGATCCCGCGCGACAGGGTGGTTTTCCCCGCCCCCAGATCGCCATGCAGATAGATCACCCCACGCCCGCCACTGACCTCGGCGATACGCGCGCCCAGGATCAGCATCGCCGACTCATCGGCGGCATACAGCTCTAATTCGGACAAACCGACTGCTCCCGCAACAATTGACGAATGGCGGCGCACAGATCGCTCGCCGCCAACCCACAGCCCTGTTCGGCCAGACGCTCGCCGGCACTTGCATGCAGCCAGACCGCCAGACTGGCCGCCGCCATCGCCGGCAAACCTTGGGCCAGCAACGCACCAATCAGGCCGGCCAGCACATCGCCCAAACCGGCGCCGGCCATGGCCGGGTGACCGCGATCACAGAGCAACAGCTGCCCGGTAGTGTCGGTCACCAGCGTGCCCGCGCCCTTGAGCACGCACACCGCCTGGTAGCGCAGGGCCAAGGCTCGCGCCGCTGCCGGACGGTCAACCTGCACCTCGGCGCTACTGATACCCAGCAAGCGCGCGGCTTCACCCGGATGCGGGGTGATCACGCCGCCAGCCGGCATCTTGACCGCACCCGCGGCCAGCAGGTTCAAGGCATCGGCATCCCACACCTGCGGCGCCTCGGTGATCGCCGCCAGCGACAGCAGACTGCGCCCCCAGGCACCTTGCCCCAGGCCAGGCCCGACCACCCAGACGCTGGCCGCGGCGCCCAGCGCCAGTAGCTGATTGGCCGAGGCCACGGCGGCGCTCATCACCTCGGGCACGCGCGCCTGCGCCGCGGCCAGGTGCTCGCCGCGGGTCGCCAGGGAAACCATCCCGGCGCCGCTGCGCAAAGCGCTCTGCGCCGCCAACAGGGCGGCGCCGGCCAAGCCGCGATCGCCGCCGACCACCAGCACATGGCCCAACTGCCCCTTGTGCACGGTGCGCGGCCGCGCCGCCATGCGCGGCACATTGGTCCCGGCCAGCCGCTGCGCCAGGCAAGCCTGCGCAGCGACCAGCGCCGGCTCGGCCCGCAGGTCATCGAACAGCAGCTCACCCACCCAATCCGCCGCCACCCCGGTGAACAGCCCCAGCTTCAGGCCGATCAGGGTCACCGTCAGTTGCGCACGCACGGCCACCCCCAGTACCTGACCGCTGTCGGCACACAGGCCCGAGGGAATATCCACAGCCAGTACCGGCAGGCCGCTGGCATTGAGCAGGCGAATCGCCTGGGCATAGGGCTCGCGCACCGCGCCGCTGAGGCCGGTACCAAGCAGTGCATCGAGCACCACACCGCTCAGCTCGGCGCACTCGCTCCAGGGCTGGACAATCACGCCGGCGGCCTGCGCCTCGTCGCGCGCCTGCGCCGCATCACCCTGCAGCTGCAGCGGATCGCCCACGGCCAGCAGCCGCACCTGCCAGCCGGCACGCAGCGCCAGGGCCGCCACCAGGTATCCGTCACCGGCATTGTTGCCGCGCCCGGCCAACACCGTCAGCATTCCGACATCCGGCCAACGACGGCGCAGCGCCCGCCAGATGGCATGGGCGGCGCGGCTCATCAACTCGAAACCCGGGGTACCGGCAGCGATCAGGCGGGCATCCAGCTCGCGCACCTGGGCGGCGCTGTATAAAGCGAGGGGAAGATTGTCTGGCAATTGCGGCATGCGTCGGCTCCGATGTCTGGCAGAATTATACCCACCTCCGCCCCGGTTACCCGCCCCATATGACAACTGTCGCACTTGACCTCACCACCCTCGCCCAGTCGATCAAAGACTGGGGCCGCGAGCTGGGCTTTCAACAGGTCGGCATTGCCGGGCTGGAGCTGAGCGAGCACGAGGCGCACCTGCAACGCTGGCTGGACGCCGGTTACCAGGGCGAGATGGACTACATGGCCGCCCACGGCAGCAAACGCTCGCACCCCGAGCAACTGGTGCCCGGCACCTTGCGGGTGGTCTCGCTGCGCATGGACTACCTGCCCGGTGACACCCAGATGGCCCAGCGCCTGGGCGATCCGGAGAAAGCCTATGTATCGCGCTACGCCCTGGGCCGCGATTACCACAAGCTGATCCGCAAGCGCCTGCAGCAACTGGCCGAGCGCATCCAGCAGCAGATCGGCCCGTTCGGCTATCGTGCCTTCGTCGACAGTGCGCCGGTCCTGGAAAAGGCCATCGCCGAACAGGCCGGGCTCGGCTGGATCGGCAAGAACACCCTGGCGCTCAACCGCAGCGCCGGCAGCTACTTCTTCCTGGGCGAGCTGTTCGTCGACCTGCCGCTGCCGGTCGATGCAGCGCACGCAGGCGAGCATTGCGGGCGCTGCAGCGCATGCCTGGACATCTGCCCGACCGGCGCTTTTGTCGGCCCTTACGCGCTGGATGCACGACGCTGCATTTCCTACCTGACCATCGAGCTGAAAGGCCCGATCCCCGAGGAGCTGCGTGCGCCGATCGGCAACCGCGTGTTCGGCTGCGACGACTGTCAACTGGTCTGCCCGTGGAACCGCTTCGCCCGTCCTACCGCGCAGAGTGATTTCCAGCCGCGCCATCAACTGGACAACGCCGAGCTGGCCGTGCTGTTCCGCTGGAGCGAAGAGGAATTCCTCAGTCGTACCGAAGGCTCGCCGCTGCGCCGCGCCGGCTACGAGCGCTGGCTGCGCAACCTGGCCGTCGGCCTGGGCAATGCGCCCTCGAGCATCCCGGTGCTCGAGGCGCTGCACGCCCGCCGCGACCACCCCTCGGCACTGGTGCGCGAGCATGTCGAGTGGGCGCTGGAGCAGCATCGCAGCCGCGGCCAGGGTTAAGGAGGCCGGACAGGATTCGGCCCTTCCCTGCGGACTGTCGAGCTTTTCCGCCCAGCCTCCCCGCCGCCAGCGCTCTCTTCAGCTCGGCTCTCCGGACAAAAAGATCAACCTGGGATTCATTTATCAGCCGAAGAAAGCAAATCTGGGGCCAGCCTGCTGCCGCGCTGGCTGCGCTGATCCAAAGGGGGCGGGCGACGCAGGAGGCAAAAATCTCAACCGCTCACATTGGCCAGAATGTATCGCCAAGACAACCGCTGCCCCGACATACAGCCCCGCCTGCTCAAATATATCCATAACAGTATGTTTTGAACATGAAACCACTACGCTTCATGGGTAATGCGCTCAAGTGCCTGCGCGAGTTTCCCGAGGACGCCCGGCACGATGCCGGCTATCAACTGGGCAGAGTGCAGTGCGGCAGCCAACCGGACGACTTCAAGCCGATGCCGTCCATCGGCAAGGGCGTGGAGGAAATTCGGGTGTGGTACGACAACGGCACCTACCGGGTGATTTACACCGCCAGGGTGGCCGATGCGGTCTATGTACCGTATGCGTTCCAGAAGAAAACTCAGGCCACGGCCAAGCGTGACATCGAGCTGACCAAGGCCCGCTATGCCGAACTAATGAGAGGGGCACCATGATTGAAATCGAAACCTACGACAGCGTGTGGGATGCCCTGGCCGACACCCCCGAGCAGGCCGCTAACTTGCGCGCTCGCGCCGGGCTGATGCAGCAGATCAGCGACATCATCAAGGCCGCTGGCTGGAAACAGACCGAGGCGGCAGCCCGCTGCGGCGTGACCCAACCACGGATCAACGACCTGCTACGCGGGCGTGTGTCGCGCTTTTCGCTGGATGCCCTGGTGAATATCGCCACCGCGCTCGGTCGGCGCGTGCATGTAACCCTGGACACAGCCTGAGCATCCTAGCCGGAATCTCTCTCCCATAGATCAAGGGAGCGCAACACAACACAACATGGGGTCAATGCAACATGGGGTCAGGCCCTGAAGCTTCCAATAAAAATAACCTTTAATTCAGTTACTTATATCTTTAATGAGCTTGCATGAGCGCGAGGGCTGTCCGAAATACCAGGGGCAATTGCTCGACGCCTTGGCGCTGATGTTGCCACCCGACTGCACCCCTATTCTGGTGGCTGACTCAGGCTTTCGGCGCCCCTGGTTCAAGGCGGTTGAAACGCACGGGTGGTACTACGTCGGGGTCGCGACCTATGCCGCCTGGATGAACAACCCTGGCAGCCGATCAAGACCCTGTACGAACAGGCCAGCGCCTCGCCCAAAAGCCTTGGCACTTACCAGATGAGGCGCAATGCGCCTTATTGCACACAACTTTACCTGCTCCGCGAACCGGCTATAGGCCGCAAACACCGGCGTGTTACCGGGAAGATCACTGAAGATAAGCGCAGCCGGCAAAATGCGCACCGTGAGCGTGAACCCTGGCTGCTGGTCAGCAACCTACCTGCGGAGCAATGGACTGCCGCAAAGGTCGCTGCCGTTTACAAGCGCCGCATGCAAATCGAAGAAGGTTTCCGAGACGTCAAAGACGAGCATTTCGGCTTTGGACTGAATCTGCACCGCAGTCGCTGTGCCAAGCGCATTGAAATACTCCTGTTGATTGCTGCCCTGGCTAATTACCTGGTCTTTTTGCTTGGTTTAAAGGCCCGCCTGGCAGGCTATGAACAACGCTTTCAAAGCAACAGCCTTGAGCACAAGCGGGCGTTATCGCTCTGGCGATTAGGCGTTGAATATTTGTACCGCTACGGACAGGAAGAAGAGCACGCCAGCCTCATCGAGATGGAGCTTGCACTGCGCCAAGAGGTGCATCAGCAGGCCCAGGATCTTGAGAGGATTTGAGGGGAAACCTCAGACTCTGACCCCATTGATATGACCCCATTGATACATTGATAGGCCCCATTGATACCCAGTCCTTTCAGACCAGACACTTCGCCGCTACCGCGAAGAAGAGTTAAACTCACCAACATTGCAAACCGGAGGCCCGCCATGAGCGCCCAGCTTTCCCCCATCGTTTCTGAGTTCGAAACCGAAGAGCAAGCGGCCAGCTATGACCGCTGGTTCCGCGCCAAGGTGTTGGAAGCCATGAACAGCACCAAACCCCGACTGCCCCACGACGAAGCAATGGCAAAGGTACAGGCCGCCCTGGAAGAACGCAGGAAGGCTCGTGCAAACCGTTCGCTGGACTGAAGAGGCCACCACCGACCTGGTGGAAATCATCGACTACATCGAGCAGCGTAACCCTCTCGCGGCCGAGGCGCTACATGCCGCCATCTTGAGGACTGTCGAGGGCCTCTCATCCGCTCCCTACTTGTTCCGCTCAGGCCGCGTGCCAGGCTCCCGCGAATGTGTCGTGCATCCCAACTACCTGGTGATTTATCAGGTCGGGACAGACAGCATCGACGTGCTGCGCGTCCTACACGCCCGCCAGGAATACCCTTAGCGACAGCGACCCGCGCATAAGGCCCAGGTTATCGACGGCGGACATGGGCAACCCTGGAAGCACAAACCAATTCTTCAAATGCAAGGATCAGGCATGCCGTTGTGGAGGCTGTTGTACTGCTGATTGCTGCGCTGGCTATTCCCCAACCGACAGCACCTCCAAGTCCATGGCTGGCAGCGTACCCGCCCCACTTCACCGGTTCGCCACGTTCGCAAACCCGCCTGGGTGGTCGAGGAACTGACCCGCCTTAAGGCACTGATGCCCAAGGCGGGGTGCCGCCTGGTCGCCGACACCTTCAACCGGCGCTTCGCCGTAAAACGCCAGGTCAGCGTGAGCAAATCCTATGTGGCTTACACCTTGCACCAACAGAGCTACGCCATCGCCGAAGCACGGCGGTGCATCCGGCGACGTAAAGCCACGGCGGGGCCGGCCAACCACACCTGGGCGCTGGACTTGACCGGCAAGCAGGATGTCCACGGGCAGCAACACGCCCTCCTCGGCCTGTTCGATCACGACACGCGCCGGCTGCTGGCCCTGACCGCCGTACCCAACAAGTCCGCCTGGACGCTACTCGGTTATCTGTTCCTGGCCATCGGCCGCTTCGGTAAGCCGCAAGCCATGCGCAGCGATAACGAGCGAGTGTTTACCGGCAGGCTGTTCAGAACAGTGCTGCGCCTGGCAGGGATTCGCCAGCAGCTCAGCGGCCCCGGCTGCCCCTGGCAGAACGGGCGCATCGAGCGGCTATTCGGTACGCTGAAAAGCAAGCTGGACCGCTGGCGGGTGCCCGACCGCGAACGACTGCAAAGCACGCTGGGCCAATTCGTCTTCTGGTACAACGACGTGCGCCCGCACCAGAACCTGAACGGTCGGACGCCGCTGGAGGCCTGGCACCGGGTGGATCCGTATCGGCGAGCGCCGAAACGGGAGGAATGGTTCGAGGCCTGGGACGGGCTGCTGCAGGGTTACCATTTGCGGTTTTAGTGCCGGCAGCCGGTCAACTATCAGGGGGCGAGATTATCAGGCACCTGTCCACGGGCAGGCCGGCCGAACTCGGCCCCAGGGTTAAAAAGAAGGGATTTCGAGGGGAAAACGCCGAGACGTCCACGAGAAAAAACGAAGACCGGCAGGCTCAAGCAGCAAAACGGAGCAATCCAGAACAGACATTTCCCCCGCCAGAGCAGCGGGGAAATCTATTGGACGCTTGGACGGGACAGCCGGACTCAATATTGTCAAATGAAATATATGTGCCCGACTATTCCCTGGAATTTTTCCTGTAGACAAAAATTCTTGGAGATATGGTGCATCAGATGACACATATCTATACCCGACTGAAGGATTTGTCTCACCAAGCGAGTTTGTATAGAAATCGGGAGCACCTTTTGCACCATTGTAATCATTGATCCACAACAATTCTCAAACCCAAGGGAATGGCATCCTCGCGTATATGCACATCCATCACTCGCCCCAATTCTGGATCATTGCGCATACCAACACCATTTCGTTCAGCGTAGTGCGGTGGAAATCTGTACCACTCCCCATCATAGGGGCCGGTGAGCCTAAAAGTGCCGACCAACCCTTTGCCATCCCGTGATACGCCCTGAACCCTCACTTCCGGCCTTTCCCCACGTTTAGGTTGCAAGGACATCAGCTTTGCCGTTAGCTCGGAGAACTGTGCAGGGGTTACCCTGCGCAATGTCTCGTCACCGGCCGTTGCGTGGCCGATCAACTGCCCGTTTGGTTTAAATAGCTCTTTCCAGCTTTCAATTCCCACCGGCTCGGGCATTTCATAACCGCAGTTACGCAAAAAGCGAATGGTGCGCCGCCGATCCAGATCGTCAATCAGTTTCACCGCCAACTGTTCGTCATAATTTTTTTTCAGAGTCGTGCAAAATTTGGCTCGCTCATTTGACCATCGCATCAACCGTTCCGGCCCAACTGGATAAACCTGCATCGTGAACAAAACAGGTTCTACAAGCAACTTGTCCAAATTGGTCATTTGCTGACCAGGAAACTGTTTCTGAGTGGCGTGGATATGGATAGGGAAATCCGTACCACTGATGGTTTCCCAGCAAAAATAATCAAGCGCTCTGAGCAGATATAGGGCTGAATCATTATCCGAATAGAAACGTGCACAGCGACCGTCAGACCAATTTACCCAACTCGCCGTTACCAATCGAGAAATATACGTACGCCTGCTTAAGTGCTCCTTGTACTCGTCAAAAAACAAATCCGGAGTCAGGTAGTCCGCGTACATTTCAAAACCAGCAGTAACACTCATCGCATGGACACCGCCAATCTCCATCGTCGATTCATTGGCAATCACCCCTGGCAGGGTCACGCTAACTGAATCTGAGCGCAGCGTGTGACTATAGCCGGGCCAGTTCCCACAGGGTGCCTGCTTGAAAAGCAGTGGCAATTCGAAGCTGACGCGCTGTATATCGGTGATTCTGGTTTTCGCTTTTTCACACAGAGGGGAGTGGGCAACGCCTGCGTTGCTTACCACGCTGGGTTTGGCGCCGCCACAGCCCGCGAGTAGGGCGAGCAGCAAAACTATCAGCAACATGTATTTATTCATGGCAATCTCGTTGCATTACCCTGACTATCGATCAAGGTCGGTTTGATTACGATGTCGCGAATTTTTGTGTTTACGTTGCTGGGCGTTGCGGCCGGGCAATTAATACAACTGTAGTTACTGTGCGGACTATCTGCATCAAGTAGACTGGTGACAGTAAACAACGCCCCCAGCGCCCGCTTCACAGGATCATCCGAATACTGCGAGTTACCACCCAGAAGTACCGGCAAGTCGGCAACTGAATCTGTCTTAGGCAGCAATCCGAAAAATACGCTCTCATCGGGACGATTAACTTGAAACACACGTTGGTCGTCATTTTTAAAACCCGCCGCGTCCGCATCTCGGTGGAATTGTATAGCGTCAATGGGCGCACCCGATAACTGGATGCTGGTCATTTGCACGTTAGAAAAATCTATTCCTTTGACGGCCACCCAAGTCAGCAAACCACCCTGACTGTGACCATAAATGCGCAGTGATTCCGGCCCAGCATCAACAGCACCCTGAAAAAGATCATTGAGATTCCTTGCGGTACCTGACAGAACCGAACCGCTCAAATTCTTATCGAAAGCTGACTCCACTAGGTCTCCAACCAAACCATGGGTCGGATTATAAGCAAGTACGAAATCGACGTTGCCACTGCCATTTCCGGCCTGCATTAAACCGTTGGCAAGGGCGCCTGTCAGGCTGTTCATAATGCCGTTGGTAAATATGTTGTCGTCAGTGTTAAAACCCTCAAATTTCTCCACAATTGAGTTCTCAATAACGGGCTTACCTTTAACCAAGACTAAT
This sequence comes from Pseudomonas sp., assembly GCA_030699825.1. Taxonomy (GTDB): domain Bacteria; phylum Pseudomonadota; class Gammaproteobacteria; order Pseudomonadales; family Pseudomonadaceae; genus Aquipseudomonas. The sequence goes on from JAUYKV010000017.1 coordinate 27,697, forward strand.
TGGCCATTTTCAGTTTTGAACGAGCCAGATACTCGCACCGGACGCAAATCCCCCGTTACCAACACGGGTAACTGAGTAAAAAGCCCACCATAGTTACCGGGCCCTGGAAATAACCCCAAGCTCGGTAAATTCATCGCATCCATTGCATCGACGAGCAGCTCGGGGGCCCAAGCCAAAGCAGCTACCAACTTATTATTTTCGACAGCAGACTGTGCCTCCGCTTTCAATAATTCCATATTGACGAATGCCTGCACCGCGTTACGGCCATAGTTCTGAGCCCCAGCTTTCCAGCTTTGCAATGTCTCCGCCGGACTAGTCACGGCGTTCAACGATGAGCTGCTCACGTAAAGCTCTGTACTCTCTTTTTTATCCTTGGTGATCTCGATAGCTCGGCTTACATCACGATTCAACCCCACCGTTGAGTCGCGTCCTGTGTCGGTGTCACCGCGTACGACGACCTCCCCCAGGCCCACCGTGGCACGCAGGATTTGCTCGCGCTCGGTGCGATTATCGTAGCCGCTCAAGTTCCAAGAGTTCGAACCATCTTTGTTTTCCTGGCTGGTATCCACAACTGCTGCAGTGGCCGCAGCGTTGGGGCCGCTATCACCACCGGAGGAGTAACTGCCACCGGCGTTGATGTACCAAGCGTGTTCCCGGTCGTGCCCCTCGATGTCACGAAACCCCAGGGTGTTGGTATCCAACTTGAGAGTGCCGGTGTTTGAAGCGAGCACAGCACCATCCAGTTGGGTGTGGTTTTCGCTACGGATGTCCAGGCGATCGCGAGCAGTGATCGCGGCCTGACCTTGCACCCAGTCAGTCGAGCCGTTAGTTTTGCCAACACCTACCGAACCGCTAACGCTGAAGCTACCGTAAAGCCCCACACTGACGGTCATACTGGCATCGAACTCCTTGCCACTGACCTTGCCCGTGTCCGTAATCGAGGACACCAACAGATCACGGCCAACCTTGCCAGTGACCTCCTCACCCTCCATTCGGGCACCCGCTATCGTGGTGTCGCGGCCACTTTCAAAGTTCAGTCCTTTGCCAGCATATAAGTACGCTTCTTGCTGTCGCGCGCCCTCACGATCCAGTTTCCCCTTGCCGATATCGACGCTCGCATAGACGGAAATAAAGTCCTGCCCACCCAACGCAAGACCAACCTCGCCCCCGCCGCTCTTTCGTCGCATGTCATAGTCGGCATCGTTCTGAGCAGCCCTGATGTTCAGATCATTTCCGGCTTTGAGGTCAATATCTCGCTGGACCAAAACCTGAGTCCCGATCAGGCCCAGATCGCGATCTGCATGCAATTTCACGTCTCTGCCAGCTTCCAGTTGCGAAGGAAATGAAGTTCCTCGTTGCCCATCTTCGGTAATGGTGCCATGACTGCCACCAATACCAACTCTGGAGCTATTGAAGGTTGAACCGCCGTTGATACCGTTCTGGCTAAGGGTTTGTTCAGAAACGTTTATCTTCTCTCCTCGTGCGACATCCAGCGTAATGTCTCGAGCCGCCATGTTGATGTCGCGCTGGGTTTGAATATGAGTGCCTCGGACCTCAATGTCGTTGCCAGCCTGGATGTTGACGTCACTCCCTGCTACCAGCGTGGATGGACGGTGACTAACAACACCTTCGATGGTGCCAGTTCGCTGACTGGTAGTCCCAATGTGGTTGGCCGTGGTCGGGCCGGAAACAAACTGCGTTACGGAGTCCGCCGCCTTAAGCACACTGGAAACCTGACTAACAATGTTCTCGCCTTGGCCAATTCCTTTGATCGCATCCACCGTATTCGCGAAGTTATGGCTCATGTTGGCAGTCAGGCCATTGCGGTGGCCAGCTTCCTCCTGCTCGTTAGTGACACGCTCAGCTGCCGCGCCCAAGATGATATTGCGGATGGCCCCTAGATTGATATCACGCCCTGCCTGCAGGTCGGAGCCAGTTTGATTGATGTCACGGCTAGCCTGTAGATCCAGATCGATACCCGCTTGCAGTTGACTTGCTGCGGCGGTATTTCGAGTTACAAGGATTTTCTCCACTTGCACATCGTTACCAACGAATGCGGTGAAGCCGTTACTGTCGCTGTTGAGGTCCACACCCGAGTGCCGGTTCCGCTCAGATGTGGCACTAGCTGACTTACTCTCCGCAGCCAAGACATTGATATCCCGGCCAGCGTCGATCAACAGATTACGACCTGCGCTGACCGAGCTACCGATAACATTTATGTCGCGTTCTGCTTGCAAAATGGCATCCCGTTCTGCTGCCACTTGGCTACCGACACTCGTACTGTTTCGCGCCTCTTCCCCCGCCTTCTTTGCGGACCCGATCGATAGCATGCCCCCTGATAGAGAAACCCCCACTTTCTTGCTATAGCGCTCGGAACGGCTGTACGCCGTATCGTTAGCCGACACTAAATTGATATCCCCAGTATCGGTAACTAACCCCGCGCGCAACTCCACATCGTTGCCTGCAGTGGTCTCGCTGGCGCGCAAGCGGATATGGTTACCGGCGGCGATTACCACATCGTTGCCAGCTTCCAGCTCGCTGGCCACCTGGCTGGCTTTGGTTTTCAGCTGGCTCTTGCCCGACTTGGACAGCCCGAGGAAACCAGATTTGGTCTTCTTGCTGTAAGAGCCGTGCACCTCGACACCGGACAGCACGGCGACATCGCCGGTCGCGCCGACCAACAGGTCGTTGCCGGCCTTGAGCTGGCTGCCGATGACGGTCACGTCGCGGCCGCCGTCGATACTCATGCCGCCTGCGGTTTTGCTGGCGTTAAGGGTCAGGTCATTGCCTGCTTCGACCCCCGAGGCAATATTGGTGCTGTCGTATTTTTCCTGCTGCTTGCTGCTGCTACGCCCGAAGGAACCTTTCTTCTTCTTGAAGTAGAAGGAGGCGCTTTCGTCCTTGGCCGAGAGGATATTGATGTCCTGCTCGGCATCCAGCGCGACGTTGTTGCCAGCCTTGACCTGGCTGGCCACCAATGTCAGATCCTGCCCGGCGAAGATGTCGACATCACCGTCCGCCTCAACCACCGCCGCCTGCTGGCGAACGCTTGAGTCCTCTTTGTTGATTTTCTTTTTGCTGCTCTTGTAGCGGTACTCACTGCTGTTTTCGGTAGCCGCTGCCGCTATGACCGCAACACCGCCTGCCACCAGCGCAATATCCCCACCCGCCTTGACCTTGCTGGCGATTACCGTCAGGTCCTGGCCCGCCTCGACGCTCAGGTTGCCCCCCACCTGCACGTCGCTGGCGTATTGCGTGCTGCTGGATGTACTCCAGAAGTGGCGCTTGTCCTTGCGCATCAGGCCGTTCTCGGCCTGCGCGGAGGCAATGACCACGTCGCGCCCGGCACTGAGTTCGGCATCGCCGCCAGCCTCGAGGGCACCGCCGATATTGAGCAGATCACGCCCGGCGATTATGCTCAGGTCGTTGCTCGCTTCGATCCGCGCGGCGTTGTCGACCACGCTGGTGAGCTGGCTGAAGTTCTTGCCGCTGCGGCTTTCCTGGGTGACGCTGCGCTCGTTGATGATGTCGCCGGTCAGGGCGGTGAGGCTGACGTCGCGGCCATTGATGATGCCGCCCTGGGCGTTGCGGATGCTGTCGGTGGCCAGCAGGCTCAAGCGCTCGCTGGCCTGCATCAGGCCGCTGTTGCCGATGTTCGTGGCGCTGACACTAAGGCTATCGCTCGCACGTAGCGTGCCGGCGCTAGACAGATCGCCCCCGGAGATCAGCGCGACATCCTGCCCCTGGATCAACGCGCCGCTGGGCGCCAGGCGGCCCTTGGCCTGGGCCAGGTAGAGCACCGGCACCAGAACCTTCTCGCCGTTCACCTCGTACTCCTCCAGCCAGACGATGTCGTGGGTCAGGGCTGCCACTTGTTCGGCCGTCAGGGTCACGCCGAGCGACAGATTGAGCGCCTGCTTGCTGGCGATGGCGTTGTCCATCAGGTGGCGGAACATCGCCTCGTCGCTGCTCAGGCCGGCGAGGAAGCGCTGGCCGGTACGCGCCACCACCGCCTCGCGGATCAGCCGCTGTTCGTAGAGACCGTCGCCCAGACGTTTCTGGGTGTTGTCCGGGGTGTAGCCGAGGTTGCCGAGCAGGTAGTCGGAGCCGAGGAACTGCTTGAGGTTGGTCAGTTCCGGGTTGGTTTCGATCAGGTACTTATGGCTGGGGAGCGGGCTGACGTTGGCGCTTTGTCCTTGGGCCAGTGGTTGCACGACAGGGGCGTCGATGGCCGACGTTTGGGCGCTCGGCGCTCCGGCGGCTTGCGCCTGGTTGCCGGCCAAAATCAGCGGGTTGCCGCCAATAGCGCCGGGATTCAGGGTTTGCTCGCTGCGCTGAATCTGCTCGACAGTGCCAGGCAGAATGGCGGTTGCAGGCAAACTCTGGCCATTGAATGCGGTTGCCGCCGGGTTACTGCCGGCATCGACCGTCACTGCGCTGCCGCTGGCTTGCAGGCTGGCGGTGCTACTGCTTAGATGCAGGCCGCTACCAGCTACTTGCTCTACGCTTTGGCCGCCCTGGGTAACCACGGCAAAGCTGCGACCCTGGGCATCGACTGCCGCCAAGCTCTGCTCCTGCTGCCCAAGCGTGACATTACTTCCCGCCAGGGTGCGGTCAACGATAGTGCTTTGTGCATGGTTGACCGTGGTGCTTTGCGCCTGCTGGCCGCTTAAGCGGAACAGGCCGCTCTCTCCCTGCGGCAAGCTGAAACCAGGCAGGCTCAGAGGGTTGACCTGTTGCTGCTGCAGGTCTGGGGGGAGCTGCGCATTGAGCTGGACCACAAGGGTTATGCCGGTGCCTTGAGTGGCGCTATCGGCGACCCGATTGGCTCCGCCGCCTTGCAGGTGACTCTCACGGACCACGCTGTTTTCCAGGGTCTGGGCCGCCTGGATAGATATATTGCCGCCTGCCTGAATGATCGCAGACGCGGCGATACCCGTATTGCTCTGGGTCTCGATGTCGCTGACTAGGTTCCACCGATAGAGCTCGTCCGGCGTTTCCTTGGGTAGCGGCAGGGCGTTGTAAGGGTTGATGTGGTTGGCGCGGAAGCGTTCGTCGGTACCATCGGTGATGCGCCCGGTATTGAAACGCCGCACCCGCTCGATAAGCCCCAAAGCGGCACCGGTGTTTTCCAGGGTAGTGGCGCTGATCGCTATGTCGCCAGCTGCCGACAGGCTGCTGTAGCGGTTGACGATGGTCCCGCCGCGGATATCCAGATTGCCGCCGCTGTATATTTGTGCGGCCGCGGAGTCCTCTTCCAACTCGGTTTCGAAACGCTCAGTGGCGACGTAATCAACGTTGTGATGATCGCCACTGCAGTCATAGCAGACCAAATGGATATGGCCGTAAGTCTGCTCCTTGCTCGTTGTGAAAAGCTCTTTACGGTTGGTGAAGGTGGCCGCCCTAAGGCTCATGTCACCGACCGACTCGATACTGCTAGAACGGTTTTCCAACACGCTCAACTGACTGCCGGCGTCATCCTTGGCAACGCTCAGTGCCCCCAGGCTATAAACATCCGCAAACTTATTGGTGAAGCTATTCACCCGCAACGTCATATCGTCGCCGCTAAAAATCAGCCCGTTCTCGTTAAGCAACGTCGGGGTAACTAAACGCAGGTTTTCCGCACTGCCGAGGGTGCCGTAGTTGTTCAGGGTATTGGCGGTAACGGTAAGGTCGCCCGCGGAGGTGAGCTTGCCGAGGTTGCTGAGTAGCCCAGTGGCGCTGACGTTGGTCAGACCGCTGCCGGCGATACGCGTACTGCTGGCAAGGCTGATGCTGCCGGCGCTGAGGTTCAGGTCACCGAGGCTGGTGGCCTGGCCATTGCCGCTGTAGGCGCCGCTCAGGTTCAGGCTGAAGTTGCCGTCGCTGGCCAGCAGGCCGTGGTTGACCCAGTTGCTGCCGCTGCCGTTAAAGGAACTGCCAGCCAGCAGTTGGCCGCTGGAGGTCTGGGTAAAGTTACCGATATTCAGTACCAACTGGCCGGCTTGCAGTACGCCGCTGTTGGTCCAGCTGTCGGCAGTCAGGGTCAGCAGGCCGTTGGTGCTGAGGTCGCCACCCGCACCCGTAACTTGGGCTGCGCTCAGGCCAAAGTCGCCGGTGCCGACATGCAGGATGCTGCCACCGCTGCTCTGCAGGCTGGCGACGTTCAGGTCGAGATTGGTATTGGCGGTTTCGATGGTGCCGTTGCGGTTGTCCAGGCTGGTCGCAGCGATACCAGTATCGCCGCTGGTGCCCAGCGCGCGCAGGCTACCCAATTGGTTGTCGATGCTGGCGGCGGTCAGGTTCAGGGTGCTGGCGCTTTCCAGAATGCCGTAGCTGTTGTTCAGCGCGCCGGAGAGGCTGAAGTCAATCTGCCCGGCGGTCACTTTGCCGCCCTGGCCTGGTGCTGCGCCCTCATTGTTGAAGCTGCCGGCAATCACGTCGAGCAACTGGTGGGCATACAGACCGCCGCCCTGGTTATTGAAGGTGGCTGTGCCGATGTCGATCGCGGTGTCGCCGGACAGTGCGGAGATATGGCCGCCGCGGTTGTCCACGCCCTTGCCGTCGATTACCAAAGATTGCGCCTGGGTCGTGCCGGTGTCGTTGTCGAACAGCCCAGTAGTGGCCAGCTTGAGCCAACCGGTGACGCTGCTGAGCACGCCGGCGCTATTGTCCACTGCGCTGGTTTTTTGCAGGTCGAGGTTGCCGGCCTGGCTCTGAATATGACCGCCCTGGTTGTCCAGTTTGCCGTCCAGGTTCAGCGTCAAATTCTGCTGGCTGCTTAGCGTGCCGCCTTGGTTATTCAGACTTTGCGCGCGGATATCGAGCGCGCCCAGCTCACTGTGGATCAGACCATCGGCGCTGTTGTTCAACGCGCCAGTGAGCAGCAGATTGAGGCCGTTACGGGCGGCCAGGGTGCCGCCATTGGCGTTGTTCAAGCTGCTGCCGATTAGGCTGAGCAGGTTCTGGCTGACCAGGCTACCGCCTTGGTTGTCGATGGCCGCAGCCTTGAGTACCAACGGACCGGCGCCGGCCAGTTTGGCCTGCTGGGTGTTGATCAGGTTGCCGGATAGAGTCAGGTTCAGGGCGGCGTTGCTGGAGAGCTGGCCGGCGCTGTTATCCAGGCTGGTGGCGGTCAGGCTGGCGGCTTTCAGGCTGCCGATCTGCCCGGTTTGGTTGTTGACCGCGCCGGCGGTTGCCATCAATGTGCCCTGACTGTCGATCAGGCCGGAGGCCGAGTTGTTCAGCGCGCCGCTGAGGCTCAGTTCAAGGTCGCCTTCGCTGGAGAGAATGCCCTTGCCGCTGTTATTCAGGCTGCCGGCATCGACTGCAAGCTTGCCCTTGCTGACCAGCGCACCTTCGCCGCTATTGTTCAACACGCCGCTCAGTTCGACGTCGAGATCGCCATCGCGGCTGGACAAGGTGCCCAGGGCGTTGTTGTCCAGATTGCCGGCGTCGACCGTCAAACCTTGCCAGCCGGAAATCAGGCCGCCGGCTGTGTTACGCAGGGTGCTGCTGCCCACGTCTAGGCTGAGGCTACCGGCACTGATCAAGCGGCCCTGTTCGCCGTTGTCGATTGCACTGGCAGCGATGCTGTAGCTCTGGTTGCTGGAGACTTCACCGGCGTCGCGGTTATCCTGCTTGCCCAGGTTAAGCAGGGTCAAGGGACCTGTGGCGCTGAGCAAGCCGCCGCGGTTATCCAGGTCGCCACCTTTGAAGTCGACGCGCACGCCGGCTTCGCCGATCAAGCGGCCCTGTTGTTGAATCAGTTGGCTGACCGTCAGTTGCAGATCCTGCTTGGCCGAAACTTCGCCACCGCTGTCAGCGAGATGGCGGCTGGAGTCGAGGCTGGCGGCGTTCAAGGTCAGTTTGCCAGCGCTGGTGATCAGGCCGTTGTCGCGGTTGTCGATGGCGCCCGCGCTGAGCGTCAGCGCCTGATGGCTACTCAGCACCCCGCCGCGGTTGTCGAGAGCGGCGGTGCTGGCGTCCAGCGCGGCTTGGCTGAGGATGCTACCGCCCTGGTTGTTCGCCGCGCCAGTGTGCAACTGCAAAGCGCCACCGCTGGCCAGCAGGCCATCGTTGGAGTTATCCAGCGACGCACTGGCAATGCTCAGCTCCTGCGCGGCAGAGAGGGTGCCCTGGTCGTGGTTGTCCAGCTTGCCGGTGAGGTTCACCTGGATATCGCCCCTGCTGGCGAGTACGCCGGCGGCGGAGTTGTCCAGGCTGGCCGCCGCGACTGTGAGCTTGGCGGCGGAGAGAACACCGTTGAGGTTGTTCAGCAGCGCCTGGGTAATCTGCAACTGCAGCTCCTGGCCGCTGATCACGCGACCGGCGCTGTTGTTCAGCTGGCTGGCTTTGAGCAGGAAGCTCTGGCTACTGGAAATCTCACCGCCGGCACTGTTGTTGAGCGTGTCGAGGTTGTTCAGCAGCAAGGCGCCGGGGGTGGCGATCAGGCCCTGATTGTGGTTGTTGAGTTGCGCGGTGGTCAGGCTAACCGCAGCAGCGCCGCTGATCAGACCTTGGTGCTGGTTGTCGAGTTGGCCGGTGCTGATCGACAGCGCCTGCTTGGCGCTGATGCGACCGCTCTGGCTGTTGTCCAAAGAGGTGCTGGTCAGCTTCAGCTGATCATCGGTCACCAGCTTGCCACCCTGGTTATTCAGGGTGCCGGTGGCTATAGCCAGTTCACCGACGCTGGAAAGCACCCCGCTGGAGTTGTTCAGCTCGCCAGCCTGCAGCTGCAAGCCGCCTTCACTGAGCAGCGCGCCCTGGGCGTGGTTATCCAGCGCACCGCTCAACTGCACATCGAGCTGCTGCTGGCTGGTGAGGGTGCCACCCTGGCTGTTGTCCAAACTGTCGGTTTGCAACACCAGGCCATCGCGACCGGAGAGCAGACCCAGGCTTTGGTTAAACAGGCGTTGCACGGTCAGCCACAGGCCGCCGTCGCCGATCACCAACCCGGCATCGCTGTTATCCAGATCGGCAGCGTCGATGTGTACGGCAGCGCTGCTGGAAATCTCCCCGCCGGCGCTGTTGTCCAGGTTGCCGGTGACGATAGCGATACCTTGGGTGGCGGCGATCAAGCCGGCCTGGCTGTTGTCGATGTCGCCGGCATTCAGGGTCAGCTTGCCCTGGCTGAGCAGCTCGCCGCCCTGCTGGACCAGTTCGTCCAGTTCGACCTTGAGGTCGCCCTTGCTGTTAAGTACACCCCGCAGACTGTTATCCAGTTGCTGCGCACTGAGTTGCAGCGCGCCGTCGGCGATCAGCGTACCCGCCTGGTTATTCAGGTCGCCGGTCAGCTCAAGGTCCATCCCGGCCTTGCTCGACAGCAGACCATCCTGGCTGTTGTCCAGGCTGGCGGCCCGCAACTTCAGGGGGCCCTGGGCGAGCAGCGAACCGCCGTCACTGTTGTTCAACGTCGCCGCAAGCGTCAGGTCGATAGCGCCCTGGCTGACCAACAGGCCTGCGCCGCTGTTATCCAGCGAAGCGCCGCTAAGGGTCAGGCTGTGCTGACCGGAGAGCACGCCCTTGGCCTGGTTGAGCAGTTGTGCCACGGTCAGGCTCAGGACATTGCCGGCGATCACTTTGCCGGCGGCACTGTTGTCCAGGCGCGTGGCCTGGATGCTCAGGTTGGCATCCGTGGACAGCTCGCCGCCCTGGTTGGTCAGGCTGTCGGCGCTGATGCTCAGCCCCTGCAGGCCGGAGACCAGACCACCGTTGCTGTTGTCCAGGGTATCGACACGCAGGTCGAGTTGACCGTTGCTAAGCAGTTCGCCGCCACCCTGCTGCTTCAGAATTTTGGCTTCGACCTCGAGGTCGCCCAGGCTGGAAAGCTGACCGCCGTCGCTGGAATCCAGGCGATCGGCTACGACTTTGCCCTGGCCATCGACCACTATGTTGCCGCCACTGTTGTCCAGCTCTGTGCCTTGCAGCAGCAGATCGCCACGGCTGCTGAGCAAGCCGGCGTCGCTGTTGTTCAGTTTATCGAGGGTCAATTGCAGGTCGCCGCCGCTAAGCACACGGCCAGCACCCTGGTTGTTCAGGGTTTCGGCATTCAGGGTCAGCAGTTGCACACCGCTGAGGGTGCCGCCGGCGCTGTTGTCGATCTGTTTGGCCTGTAGAACCAGGCCGGCATTGCTGGCCAGCAGGCCCTTGCCGCTGTTATCCAGTTGTTCGAGGCTGGCGTTTACCCCGGTCTCGCCGATGATCCGTCCGCCGTCGCTGTTGTCCAGGCTGTCGGCTGCCAGGGTCAGGCTGTTCTGGCTGGAAATCTCGCCGCCTTCGGCATTGTCGATGCTTGTGGCAGTTACCTGCAGTGCGCCATTAGCAGCGACCAGACCCTGCTGGCGGGTACTCAGGCTGGAGGCTTGCAGGTCGAGCACGGCTTCGCCAATGATCTGGCCACCTTGCGACAGATCCAGCGCCTCGGTGACGCGGATAGCCATCGCCCCTTCGCCGGCGATCAGCCCTTGGTCGCGGGAGTCGATATTCTTGGCGTGTAGTTCGAGAGCGCCAGCGCTAAGCACTTCGCCCTGTTGCTGGTTGTCGAGTTGCTGGGTTACCAGCAACAGATCGCCGCCGGCGCTGATGCGGCCTTGCGCGCTGTTGTCGATATGCTCCGCGCTCAGGCTGAGCAGCGCGCCGCTGAGAACGCGGCCGCCGCTGTTGCCCAGCACGCGGGTTTGCAGGTTCAAGGCCTGAGCGGCGCTAAGCACGCCCATGGCGCTATTGAATACATGGTCGGCCACCAGCCTGAGACCGGCCTCGGCGATTACCCGCCCTTGCTCGCGGTTATCCAGCTCATCGGTGACGAGCGTCAGGCCGAGATTGCTGGAAATTTCGCCGCCCTGGCGGTTGTCGATGCTGGTCGCCTCGACCGAGGCCGCACCTTTGCCGGAGATCAGCCCCTGCTTGCTGTTATCGATTGTTTGCGCGCGCAGCAGCAATGCCGCGCCGCTAAGCAACTGACCGCCCACGCTCAGGTCGAGTTGACCGTCGAGCTGGACATCCGCCGCGCCATTGGCCACCACACGCCCACTATTGCTGGCGTCCAGGCTGTCGGCCTGCAGCTGCAACTGCCCTGCAGTGACGATCACGCCGCCATCGCGGCTGCTCGCCGCGCCGCTGACCAGGTACAAATCGCCCTGACTGCTGAGGGTGCCGGCATCGTTATTCAAGCCGCTGCTGGTTACATGGCTGTCCCAAGCGCCGGCCAGGGTGCCCTTGGCGTTATTCAACGCGCCGCTGGTCAACGTCAGCGTGCCGCCGCTGCTCAGGTTGCCGCTGCTGTTATCCAGCGAATCGCTGACGAGCAGCAAATCGCTCCCCGTACGCAGGCTGCCGGCGCTGTTGTCGAAAGCGCCCTGGATGGTCGCCTGCATGCCGGCGTCGCCCTGAATCAGGCCCTTGTCGCGGTTAAGCAATTGGCCCGCCTTGAGGCTGAACGCCGCGCCTGCCGCCAGCACGCCTTGCTGGCTGTTATCCAGCAGGCCGCTGGTTTCGAGGTCGAGGCTGGCGTCGCCGATTACCAGGCCGCCCTGGTTGTTCAGGCTGGAACCTTTGAGCTGCAAGGCGCCGGCGCTGGAAAGCTCGCCCTGGTCGTGGTTGTCAATATCGGCGGCGTCGATGCGCAAGGCCGCCTGGCTGCCGATCAGGCCCTGCTGGCTGTTGTTCAAAGCGCCGGCAAGGGATAGCTGCATATCGCCGAGGCTGCTGATTTGGCCGGCGCCGCTATTGTTCAGGATGCCCGCGCTCAGACTCAATTGCTTGGCGGCCGAGAGCAGGCCGCCGAGGTTATTCCGCAGTGCCCTGGTGATGCGCAGTTCCAGGGCTTCGCCACTGAGGATCTTGCCGGCGCTGTTGTTCAGTTCCCCGCTGACCAGGGTAAAGGCGCGGTCGCTGGATATCTCGCTGCCCTGGCTGTTGTCGATGGTGGCGACATTTTTCAGCAACAGGCTGCCCGGTGTGGAGAGCAAGCCCTGACGGCTGTTGTTCAAGTGCCCGCCGGCCAGGTCGAGGGTCAAGGAGCCGCTGCTGACGAACTGTCCACCGCCCTGCTGGTCGAGCCCGCTGAGGCTGGCGGTAAAAGCACCCTGGCTGCTGATTCGGCCTTTGTCGCTGTTGTCGACTTGCCCGGCCTGCAGTTGCAAGCCCTGACGTCCATGGATCAGACCCGACTGGCTGTTATCGATAGCACCGGCATTGACGATCAAACGCCCTTCGCTGAGCAGTACGCCACCTTGCTGTTTGAGATTGCCCAGGGTGGCCTGTAGATCGCCACGGCTCTCGACGCGCCCGCCGGCGCTGCTGTCCAGGCTGGCTGCGTTCAGGGTCAGCACCTGCTCGCTGCTGATAGTGCCCTGGTCGCGGTTATCTATGGTATCGGCTTGCAATGTCAGCGCCTCGACGCTGCTGATCGAGCCGCTATCGGAGTTATCCAGTTGTTTAACGTCGAGCCCCAGCTCCGCGCCGGCGGAGACTTCGCCGCCCTGAGCATTGCTCAGGCTTTGCGCTGCGATCTGCACGCTGGCCTGCGCCGAGATGACCCCGACGGCGCTGTTGTCGATATCTTGCGCATGCAGTTGCAGCGCATCGCGGGCAATCACCCACCCGCCCTGGTTATTCAGTTGCTGCGCCTGCACGCCCAGCTTGGCCTCGCTGACCAGCTGGCCTTGTTGGTTGTGCAGCGCGCCCGCCACCTGCACATCGGCAGCGCCATGGCTGTGGATCAGACCGGCCTGACGGTTGTCGATGGCATCCGCAGCCAGATTCAGGGTGCTACCCGCGAGAATGCGGCCGGCACGGTTATCCAGCTGCCCGGCGTCGATCTGCGTATGGCCTTTGCCGTTAAGGGTACCGGTCTGGTTGTTCAACAGTTGGCTGGCCTGCACCTCAAGGTCGCGATTGGCGACCACAGTGCCGCTGTTTTGCAGGCCTTCGCCGCTCAGGCGCACATCGCCCAAGGCGTTGCGGCTGTTGTCCGGGTTGACGCCCGCCTCGATCACGCCTTGGTTGATCAACTGACCACCCTGCAGGGTGATGCTGCCCGCGGTGGCCAGGCTCTTACGGTTGGCCAATTCACTGTTGGAGCTGATGTCGATGTTGCCGGCGGCATAGGTTTTATCGGTGAGTTCTACGCTCTGCGCCTGGATTTTCAGATTCTGGCTGGCGGCCGTCTGCGCCAAGCTCAACTGGCCATTGGCATCGATCTGGATATCGCCAGCGCTAACGGCCATGTCGCCGGCCAGCTTGACGCCGACCCCGGCCTCGGTACCGACCAGGCGGATCGCCCCAGCGTACATGCCGCCCAGGGCGGAGCTGTCGATGGCCAGTTGCGGTTGACTGCTGCCGTCGGCGGCCTTGGCGGTAGCGGTGAGGTCGTCGGCCTTGACCTGATTACGCCCGATGATGACATTGAGTTTGTTGGCGTGCAGCTCGGCGTTGATTTTGGCGCTGCGGGTGATCAGGTCGAACTGTTCGATATTACTGGCGTTGAGCCCTGCGCCCTGGATGCTGATCTGGCCGCCGTTGACATCGAAGCGGTCCAGCCGGCCATTTTCGACAATCGGCTTGCCGGTGGTGAGGGTGACGCGCGGCGTATTGATAAAACCGCAGCCGTCACAGGTGATGCCGTGGGGGTTGACGACTATCACTGCGGCGGACTTGCCGGCCACTTCGGTGTAGCCCTTGAGCTGGCTGGTATTGGCCCCGGTCACCTCGTTGAGGATCAGCCCGGCGGCCTGGCCGTTGAAGTTCGGGTTGCCGACGATGATCCCGCCCAACTGGGTGGCTTGCAGCTTATCGGTGGCGTTGTTGAGGGTCAGCCCCTGCTGGCCGACGTTGTACTCGCTGAACTTGTTATGCGACAAACCGCTGCCGTTGGGCGTGGCGATATTGACGACGGGCACGCCATTGCCGGCCTGAGCCAGGCTGGTGTTGCCGCCGGCCTGGGCATCCACCGTCAGCTGTGCGGCAGTGGACACGATCGGGTTGAGGAAGAGTATGCCGATCAGTACACAAGCAATGTTTTGGAACAATGGCGTGCGAACGTCCATGTAAATAACTCCAACCCGAAGGCTTGAATCAGCAAAAAATCAGAAGAAGAAATCGAGGCGAAAGTACAGCGGGTGTTCTTGCCGCTCGATGGCATCGGGCCGTTCGAGCGAGCGGGCCAAGGTCAGCGAAGCGGCCATATGCTGGCCACGGGCACTCAGCTCGATGGCGTTGCCGGAGAGCCGGCCGCGCTGTTCGGGGCTGTAGCGACCGCCACTGATCACCCCGACGTCGTAGGCCAAAGCCAGGCCATATTCCTGCACGAAGGGCCGCAACGGCTCCCAGGCCACCGGCTTGCGCCAGCGCAACTGGTTACGCCAATAGCCACCGCTGTCGCCGGAAATCGACTGTTCCTTGAACCCCCGCACCGAACTCAGGCCGCCGACGCTGATGCGTTGCGAGCTGAACAGCACGTCCTCGCTGCGCTGGCCGTTGACCAGGCTGTCGAAGCTTAACGACTCGCCCCACAGTTGAAACGGCTGCAGGTAGCTCAGGGTCAGGCTGTATTTGTGGTAACGGGCAACCGGCTCGCCGTCTTGTGGGTCCCCGCGGCGCTGGGCATCGAAGGCGCCGGTGCCATGCTGCCAGCCGACATCGACGTTGACGAAGGCCGTGCCGATGCGTCGACCGTGGTTGAAACCCAGCTGCGCTTCGCTCAGGCGCTGGCTAGAGGCATCAATCAGATTGCCAAGAATGAAGTTATTGCTGCGCAGGTGGCTGACGCCCAGATTGATCGCGGTTTTGCTCAGGCTGTCGCGATGCAACACACGCTCGGCGCGCAGGGCGTGGGTGGTGCTGTCGCCGTCGGAGTCAAAGGCAAAGCCGTTGGCCTCGCTCTCGGTGCGGTAGTAGCTCTGGCTGTAGCTGTAATTGAAGTTCCACCAGCCGTAGGGCAGGTTGTAGTTAAGGCTCTGGCTCTCGGAATGGCGGTAGTAGTCGCTGACCGCATCGCGGCTAGCGCGCAGGCTCAACTGGTCGGCCAGACCGAGCGGGCTGTAACAGTCCAGGCCCAGGCCCCACTGCTGTTCGCCAGTGCTAAGCTGCCCGTCGTTATGCCGCGCCAGACTGACGCGCCAGGCTTTGTCGCGCTGCCCCTCGAGCCGTACCCGGCTGCCTCCGACCTGTTCGCCCGGCACCAGCTCCAGCCTGGCCTGGCGCGACGGCAGGCGGCCCAGCTGATCGATCAGTTGCTCCAGTTCGCGCAGGTTGAGGGCCTCGCCCGCCTGGCCGGGGAAAGCCATGGCCAGTTCGCGCTCACTGGCCAGCGCGGAGCTGTCCAGGCCCTCCAGACGGCCCTCGATGACGATCACCTGCAGCTCGCCATCGGCCAGATCCTGCTGCGGCAGGTAGGCGCGGGTGGTGATATAGCCACGGCCGATATAGTGGTCGGTGATGGCCTTGAGCAGCGCGTTGAGCTGGCCGCTGCCCAGGCACTGGCCTTCGAAGGGATGAAGCAGCGCCAGGCGATCGGCCTCGCCGAGCAGGCTGGCACCTTCGAGGCGGATGTTCAGGACCTCGAAACAGCGCTCGTCCGCGCCCGGAGCGAGGGGGGCCGGCTCGGCCTTTCCCGGGAGTTGCTGCAACTGCTCGAGGCGGTGATGCTGCTTCTGCAGCAGGCGCTCCTGGCGTTCGCGAATCAGCTCGAGGTCGCCCGCAGTTTGCGCGCTGGCAGCAATCGGGGCGAGAAAAAACAGCAGCCAGATGGCCACAAATCGACAACGCGGCGCCATGCCTTCAGTCCCTTGAATGGCAAAAATCCCGCGCGCATTAAATCATACGGCACTGAGCCATCAGCCACTCAATAGGTGAGCAGGTTCACAGATCCGAGAATTAATCCCGAACGTCGGATCACAGGCGATGTCGCGCGCCAGCGGAAAAACCAGCGGACGACAAAGAACAAGCGCAAGCGCAAGAGCCGAAAAGTACGCTGGAAGACTGGACGAAAAAGTCTGACAGGCCTCGGGCGTGAACAAAACCTGTCCAGCCTCCAGCGTTTTTTCCCTCAGAGGTTGTGAAAATATCGAGCGCCGTAGCGAGACTGTCTCCAGGCGTTCGTAGCGCAACGTCAGCAGCGGGCGCCTGGAGGCGGTCGCAGTAGGCGAGAGTCTTTTCACAGCCTCTCATACCTTGATGAAATGCTCGCGGTAGTACTGGAGTTCGGCGATGGACTCGCGAATATCGTCCAGCGCCTGGTGGCTGGCTTTTTTCTGGAAGCCTTCCTTGAGTTTCGGCGCCCAGCGTTCGGCGAGGATCTTCAGGGTCGAGACATCCAGATAGCGGTAGTGGAAATAGGCTTCCAGCTCCGGCATGTAGCGATAGAGAAAACGCCGATCCTGACCGATGCTGTTGCCGCAGATCGGCGACTGGCCCTTGGCCACCCACTGTTCGAGAAAGGCGATGGTCTGCGCCTCGGCCTCGGCCTGGCTGATCGTGCTCTCACGTACCCGCTTGACCAGGCCACTTTCGCCATGGGTGCGGGTGTTCCATTCATCCATGCCGGCAAGCGCCTCGTCACTCTGATGCACCGCAATCACCGGCCCTTCGGCCAGGACATTGAGGTCGCTATCGGTAATGATCGTGGCCATTTCGATGATCACGTCCTGTTCCGGATCGAGTCCGGTCATTTCCAGGTCGATCCAGATCAGATTCTGCGGGTTCTGCATGCTGTACTCCTCGGCTGATGCCGGCAGTTTAGCGAATAAAGTCGCCCGCGAAGCGGCGGACTTGCCCTCGTCACGCCCGAGCGACTGCCGGCATCCGCCATAACAGCAGACGCGAGCGGCGCCAGTCATGCAGCTCGACTTGCTGCTCGGCCGGCACCCCGGGCACCTCGAAGCTGTTGCTGACCAGCCAGGCACCGACGGCCATCTGCGCCACGGCCTTGGTCCAGAGCGCCGCCATCGGCGCCGGCGAGAGGAAGCAATAGACCACGTCGAATTCCGCCAGATCGGTGCGCCAGAGATTCTGGTAGCGAATCCGACAGTTGCTCTGCGCCAGGGCGCGCAGCCAGGCGATGAGGAACGGCAAGGGCGCGGTCTCCACCCCGACGAACTGCGCCTGGGGAAAGCGCCGCGCCAGCCAGAGCAAGGTTCCCGCCGGGCCACAGCCGAGATCGACGAAGCGAAAACCGGCCGCTTGCCCGACCAGCCACTCGGCCAGTTGCTGACGACTGCGCGCGCCGGTCAGATACAGCGGCACCCGCTCGCCGACGCTGTTCCAGTTGCCCAACAACAGCAGCAGGAAGCCGACTAAAAACACCCAGGACGGCAGCGCCGCACCACTCAACAGCAGCAGCGCCGGAACGAACCCCAGGTTCAGCCACCACCACCATGACGCCAAACCGAGCCGGCGAGCGAAACCCGCCGCCAGCAAACCCTGGACCAACCCGGCGGCCAGAGCGCTGGGACGCCAGTTCGAGAATTGCACCGCCAGGATGATCGCCCCGCCCACCAGCAGCGCCGCGCACAGCTGTGCCAGCAACGCCAGCAGGACCGGATAACGGCCGGCCACTCGACCAATCATAGCTATACGCCCAACCATTTATCGCCTCGATCTACCTGTCGCCACTGCGCCGCAGTCTAACCCTCGACACCAACCTTCGACATCTGGCAACGCTGCAGCGCGAGTCCGCATGTGCCGCGTGCTAGACTCGCTGGCGGATTTCACCGCAAGTCAACCTCGGAACTTTCATGGCCAAACGCCAACTCAACCGCCGGCAAAGCTGGCGCATCGACAAAATTCAGGGCGAACGCGCCGCCCGCGCGGCCAAGCGCGAGTCGCAGGCCGTGCAAACCCTGGAGGGCGGCGACCTCGGCCCGGAACAGCTCGGCCTGGTGATCGCCCACTTCGGCGTACAGGTCGAAGTCGAAGCCGCAGACGGCGAACTGGCCGGCCAGGTGTTTCGCTGCCACCTGCGCGCCAACCTGCCGGCCATGGTCACCGGTGATCGCGTGGTCTGGCGTGCCGGCAACCAGGGCATCGGCGTCATCGTCGCGCAACTGCCGCGCCAAACCGAACTGTGCCGCCCGGATACCCGCGGCCAGCTCAAGCCGGTGGCGGCCAACGTCGACCTTATCGTGATCGTCTTCGCGCCGCTGCCCGAGCCCCACGCCAACCTGATCGACCGCTATCTGGTGGCCGCCGAACACGCCGGCATTCGCCCCTTGCTGCTGCTGAACAAGGCCGACCTGATCGACGAGCAGAACGCCGTGGCGCTGAACGCCCTGCTCGGCGTCTATCGCCAGCTCGGCTATCCCGTGCAGGAAGTCTCGGCCCACCAGGGCGACGGCATGGAGCAGCTCAAGCGGCAGCTCGACGGCCACGTCAGCGTCTTCGTCGGCCAGTCCGGGGTGGGCAAGTCATCGCTGGTCAACAGCCTGCTGCCAGGCGTTGACACCCGCGTCGGACCGTTGTCAGAACTGACCGGCAAGGGCACCCACACCACCACCACCGCACGCCTGTTCCACTTCCCCGGCGGCGGTGAGCTGGTCGACTCGCCCGGTATTCGCGAGTTCGGCCTGGTGCATGTCAGCCGCGCGGATGTCGAAGCGGGTTTCATCGAGTTCAACGAGCTGATCGGCCAGTGCCGCTTTCGCGACTGCAAGCATGACCGCGAGCCTGGCTGCGCCCTGCTCAAGGCCCTGGAAGACGGACGCGTCCAACCACAACGAATGGCCAGCTACCGGCACATCCTGGCCAGCCTGCCCGAAGCGGACTACTGATAAGGCCGTGCAAACTCTCGCTCGATATTTTCACAACCGCTGAAGCGACCAGGCCGCGATCACTCGCGGCCCGGGGCGTACGAGCGGCGATTCATTCGCTCGGCTGATCGAACTGCAACAGCCCGTCCTCGAAAATATTCAAACGCTCGCGCACCTCGTCCGGCCCGACCGGGTCCGCGGCAGGCGGCAGCGGAGCATCAGGCGCGACACTGCTGTCAGCCCCCTCAGCCTCTGCGTCGACAGTGCCATCCTGCTCACCCTCAATGGCGCGCTGCGCTTTTTTCGTCAACACGACGATGTCGATACGCCGGTTGACCGGGTTCAGCGGATCGTCTCGATCGAACAACGCCGACGACGCATAGCCAACCACCCGAGCCACCTGCACCTCATCATAACCACCGGCGATCAGGGTGCGCCGAGCGGCATTGGCCCGATTCGCCGAAAGCTCCCAATTACCGAACTCAGCGGCACCGGCAAACGGCTTGGCATCAGTGTGGCCGCTGATGCTGATCTTGTTCGGCACCGCCCTGATGGTGTCAGCCAGGGCCAGCAGGATGTCCTCGAAATACGGCTGCAAGCGCGCACTGCCGCTACCGAACATCGGCCGGTTCTCGGCGTCCATGATCTGGATACGCAAGCCATCCTGGGTGATCTCGAACAGGATCTGATCCTTGAAGCGCTGCAACTGCGGATTCTCCTCGACCTTGTTCTGCAGCTCCTGCAGCAACAGCTCGAGGCGCTCGCGCTCCACTTCCTCGGCCTTGCCTTCGGCCTGTGCGGGGTCGACCTGCGCCGGCTCGACCTCGACTTCCTCGCCCTCGGTCTGATCGTCGACCTGCTGATTGAGGGTGCGATCCGGCGCCGGAGTGGGCGAGCCGCCGAGGTCGATGACGAAGGGGCTGGCACTTTCAGAAAAACCGATCGGATCCTTGAAGTAACCAGAGATCAACTTCTTCTGCTCGGGCGTAGCCACGGACATCAGCCACATCACCAGGAAGAACGCCATCATCGCCGTGGCGAAGTCGGCAAAGGCGATTTTCCAGGCCCCACCATGGTGGCCGGCGGCAACCTTCTTGACCCGCTTGACGATGATCGGCTGATTGTTGTCCATTTTCCGTTAGTTTCCGCGCATCGCCTGCTCGAGCTCGGAAAAACTCGGGCGATGGGCCGGATAGAGCACCTTGCGCGAGAACTCCACCGCCAGCGAGGGCGGCATGCCGGACGCCGAAGCGACCAGGCCGGCCTTGATCGCCTCGTAGACGTTCAGCTCTTCCTTGGCATCGTGCTCCAAGGCTCCTGCCAGCGGACCGAAGAAACCATAGGAGGCGAGAATGCCGAGGAAGGTACCGACCAGCGCCGTGCCCACCTTCTGACCGATCTGCGCGTTGTCGGCCTCGGCGAGGATCGACATGGTGATCACGATCCCCAGCACCGCCGCGACGATACCCATGGCCGGCATGGCATCGGCGACCTTGGCCACGGCATGCGAGGGATGCTCCAGCTCCTCCTTGAGGCTGGCTATCTCCATGTCAAACAAACCTTCCAGCTCATGGGGCGCCATATTGCCGGAGGACATGATGCGCAGGTAATCGCAGATATAAGCGATCATCCGCTCATCCTTGAGGATGCTCGGGTACTTGCCGAAGATCGGGCTGGCCGAAGGTTCCTCGATGTCGGCCTCGATCGCCATCATGCCTTCGCGGCGGCTCTTGTTGAGGATTTCGTAGATCAGCTTGAGCACGTCAAGATAGTAGGCGTGACTGAAGCGCGAACTGAACATGCTCAGGGATTTCTTGAACACCTGCATGAACATGCTGCCCGGGTTGGCCTGCAGAAAAGCCCCCAGCGCGGCGCCACCGATGATCAATACTTCAAACGGATGCACCAGGGCCATGAACTGGCCGCCGGACAGCATGAAGCCGCCGAGCACGCTGGCTAATACAACAATGATGCCAATGATTTTTGCCATAGAAAGGAAACTTGCCAGTGCCTGGAGTGAGGGTTATGCAAAACAACCCTTCTATTTATCGGAACTTATGCGCGAGACTATAGCCAGTTAAGTCTAAAAGCCAGTATGGCTAAGGGCATGGAAAGAAATAACTGCTATGTATTGCGCCGGATTTTCGTTTGCCTTCAAGGCACGGCAAGGCGCGCATAGTCGCTCTATGTAAGCTTTGCCGTAACGCCGAAGGCAGACGAAAAGACCAGCAAGACGTCGTAGTTATTTAGTGACAGGCCCTAAGCACAGATGCCCACCTCCAAACCCCTACCGCGCACCCTCGAAGACTGGCTCGCACAGCTGGACAAGCACTTGTTGCCGGTGCCCGTCGAACATCACCTGAATGTCTGTCGCGCCCTGTCCGACAGCCGCCGCTCGCTGCGTGAAATTGCCGACTTGATGCAGGCCAGCCCAGCCCTGGCCCTCTGTGTGTTACGGGAGGCCAATCGACAGGCAGGCAGCTTCAGCGCCCCCTCCGAAAGCCTGGAAAGCGCGCTCAGCCGACTGGGCCTGCAGCGCACCCTGGAGCTGGTGAAACGTCAACCCGCTCGCCCCATCGAGGAAATCCCTCTGGCGCTACGGCAGATCCAGCTGATCAGCCAACACGCCGCGCAGCAGGCCAGCGGTTTGTTCAGTGGGCGCCTGGCACGGCTCTGGCAGGAGATCCACTGGGGCAGCCTGTTGTTTCTCGCGCCTATCTGGTCGTTGCTGGCAACCCATCCCGAACTGTTCGAGCAATGGGAGCAACGCGTGCTGGCCCGGGCCGAACCGGTCGCCAACGTCGAGCAGGACCTGCTCGGCGTGCCCCTGCTGATCCTGTGCCTCGCTTTGGCCGAGCGCTGGCGCCTGCCCGACTGGGTGATCCAAGGCTACCGTCTGTTGGTTGCAGACCGTCGCCAACTGGTCAAAGCCCTGCATATCGCCCGCGAAATTCAGCACCCCCTGCATCAGCGGCAAATGCTCGATGCCGATATTCCTCTGCGGCGCTGGCTAACCCAGCCAGCCAACAGCATCCTGCTGGCCAATGGCCTGGCATTGTCTGCCCACCACGCCTGGAACAGCCCGCACAGCCTGCGCTGGCAACGCCTGACCGGGCTCTACCTGCAACTGCCGTTGAACGACGTGCAGCAACAGATTCACCAGCACGCGGCGCAGAGTGCGCGCCAACACGCCACGCCAGCACTTTGGCACCCTGCCCAAGCCCTGCTCTGGCCCTGGGACGCTCGGCGCCTGCAAGGCAAGCCCGCAGCTTCACCGGCGACGACAGCAACGACAGACAAGGGATGGCGGCAACACTGCGCGCAATTGCTCGCCCAGCCGAGTGCGTTCCACAACCTCGACCAGCTCATCAGCGGCAGCACTCAAGCCCTGCTGGCCTGCGACCTGTCGCGGGTCCTGCTGCTCCTCGCCGACCGCAGCCACAGCCGTCTGCGGGCGCAGCAACCGACCGGCCTGGACAAGTCGGCCAATACGCTCATCATCGACCCACAGCACAGCCAGGTATTGCGGCGTCTGCTCCAGGCGCCGGCACAACTGCGCCTGACGCCGGCTAATATCGCGCAATTCTCGGCCCTGCTGCCCGGCTCGCTGAAGGCACTGTTTCCCAGCGAACATCTGCTGATCCGCTCACTGGCCAGCAACGGCCGCGTGGTGATGGTCATCGTCGCCGATCGGAACGGCGCCATCCTCGGCGATACCAACGTGCAAGCCTTCGGTAAAACCGTGCAATGCATTCAGCGTGCCCTGGATAGTTTTGCCAGACGGGAGAGGTTGTGAAAAAATTCCCGCCTCCTGGCGTCCGCTGCTGGCGCTCGATATTTTCACACCCTCTGAGCGCTAGGCTTTCCGTTACAATCCGCCCCTTTCTCCATTAATGAAGAGGCCCGGCATGACTGCCTTCGCTGCGTTGCCATTGGTTATCGAACCGGCCGAACTGGCCGCGCGCCTGGCTGCTGCCGAACTGATTCTGGTCGACCTGACCAGCGCTGCGCGCTATGCCGCCGGGCACATTCCCGGCGCGCACTTCGTCGATCCCAAACGCACCCAATTGGGCCAACCGCCGGCCCCCGGTCTGCTTCCGGAACTCGCTCAGCTCGAACAGCTATTCGCCGAGCTGGGACATAACCCGAACGCCGTCTATGTGGTCTACGACGATGAAGGCGGTGGCTGGGCCGGGCGCTTCATCTGGCTGCTGGATGTGATCGGCCACAGCCATTACCACTACCTCGACGGCGGCCTGCAGGCCTGGCTGGCAGAGGATCGCCCACTAAGCACCGAGCAACCCGCCGCCTGCACCGGCCCGCTCAAGCTGACACTGAATGACGGCCCGACAGCCAGCCGCGAATACCTGCAAGGCCGCCTGGGCGCCGCCGACCTGGCGATCTGGGATGCCCGCTCGCCGGCCGAGTACAACGGCGACAAGGCCTTGGCGGCCAAAGCCGGGCACATTCCTGGCGCAGTCAACTTCGAGTGGACTGCCGGCATGGATCCGGCCCGCGCCTTGCGCATTCGCCAGGACATGCCCACGCTGCTCGCCAGCCTCGGCATCAGTCCGGACAAGGAAATCATCACCCACTGCCAGACGCACCACCGCTCCGGCTTCACCTACCTGGTGGCCAAGGCGCTCGGCTATCCGCGGGTCAAGGCCTACGCCGGCTCCTGGGGCGAGTGGGGCAACCATCCCGACACCCCGGTCGAACGTTGAGCCGCGAGCAGCTGCCATCCGCATGCCATCGAATCCCCAAGGAACACTCATGAAAGATCGCCTGTTCATCCTCAGCCAGTACCTGCTGCCGCACCACCTGCTGTCGCGTCTGATCGGCTGCGCAGCCGAATGCCGCACAGCCTGGTTCAAGAATCGTCTGATCAACTGGTTCGCCAAGCGCTACCAGGTCGACATGAGCGAGGCGCAGATCGAAGACCCGACCGCCTTCGAGCACTTCAACGCGTTCTTCACCCGCGCCCTGAAAGAGGGCGCACGCCCACTCGACACCAGCCCTGGCGCGATCCTCAGCCCGGCCGACGGCGCCGTCAGCCAACTGGGCAAGATCGAGCACGGCCGGGTATTCCAGGCCAAGGGTCAGAGCTTCAGCGCGCTCGAACTACTCGGCGGCGACAGTGAACGCGCCAGCCCGTTCATGGGCGGAGAATTCGCGACCATCTATCTGTCGCCCAAGGACTACCACCGCGTGCACATGCCGCTGGCCGGCACCCTGCGGGAAATGGTCTACGTGCCGGGCCGACTGTTCTCGGTCAACCAGACCACCGCAGAAAACGTCCCGGAACTGTTCGCCCGCAACGAGCGGGTCGTCTGCCTGTTCGACACCGAGCGCGGGCCGATGGCCGTGGTGCTGGTCGGCGCGATGATCGTCGCCTCGATCGAAACTGTCTGGGCTGGCCTGGTCACGCCACCCAAGCGCCAGCTGAAAACTGTCCGCTATGACGAAGCCGCGCGCGCGCCCGTGGTCCTGGACCAGGGTGCGGAACTGGGCCGCTTCAAGCTGGGCTCGACGGCCATCGTCTTGTTCGGCCCGGATCAAGTGCATTGGGCGCAGGCCCTGGGCGCCAACAGCAGCGTGCGGGCGGGTCAACGCATCGGTAACAGCCAGGCTGGCTGATCCGTACCTTGCCCGGATACGGGCAGGGCTGCGGTGGCAGCCAGATACTGCTAAAGTTCGCCACATTAGTTACCAAGAGAATGACTCGGCTGAACTCCGGGCGTTGGAGTATCCAGGCTAGATGGATAAACAAACTTCCCACCTACTGCTCCGCGTCCCCACCCCGCAAAAGCCTGGCCTGTCTTTCTGCGAAGCCAGCCCGCGCGACCTCAAACGCTGGCTCGCCAACCTGCCGAAAGCCAATATCGGAGAAACCGCCCGCCAGCTTTACCAGGCCCTGGTCGAACTCAACCAGCTGCGCAGCGCAGCGGATAACCGCCTGCAGTTACTGGAGCTATTGCGCCCGGAAGTGTATTTCGTCTGCAAACACCTGGAGCGGCATTTCCTCAACCAGGCGATTGTCCTCGATGAACGTCCGCGCAAGGTGGCCAATCTCTGCCAGGCCCTGCAGAACCACCTGGCCGTCGGTTACAAGCTGATCATTGCCAGCCTGGCCCCGCAACATAATGGCGAGCGCAACCCACTATTGAGCGTCGCCCTGCAGCGTGCCACCCACAGCCTGTGCGGCCCATTGATTCGCGCCAGTCAATTGTATTGCCCCGTACCCGAAGGACTCTGGCTGGAGCTGCACCAGATCTACCAGATCGCCCGCGAGCGGCGCCTGCATAAACTCGCGATCCGCGACCCCCTGGCCCGCCACACTCAAGCCATGAGCACCGAGCAGAATTATGTGGTCGCCTTGCTGCTCGGCTGCGCCCGCTGCAACCAGATGCGCCAGAACGCTATCGCGCGCCTCGCCGAAGTCCTCGAACCCTGGAGCGCGCTGGTCAGCCTGCAAGCTGGCGATGCCCCTTCGAGCCTGTTCGCGCTGGCCCCGCAAGTGGATGGCCCACCGCGCTACACCTCGCTGTTTCAGGACAAAGAGCTGGCCAATACGCTGGGCATCGACCCACACCCGCTGGTCGATGCGATCCAGGAGTACCTGTCGCTGCCTGCCGAGACTGCCAGCCAGTCACGCCTGTTGGTACCCGAAGGGTTCAGCCTGGACATGCTGCAACACCTCAGCGCCGCCTGGGGCGACATCTCCGAACGAACCTTCAATCGCACCCACGGCCAGGGTGCCCTGACCTTGTGCATCGGCATGAGCGCCCTGCACTTTTTCCTGGCCAACAAGCGCCCCTTCAACGAGATCCTGCAACAGCCCAACGAAATCAAGACGGCGGTATTCGCCCCCGGCGCCGACGACAGCACCAAGGATGTCTGGGCGAAAGCCTTCGACACCCAGAAGAGCAGCAACTGGGACAGTAAACTGCCCTTCGAAGAAATCGAGTACAGCAAATCCACCCATCAAGACAGCCAGACGGAGTCCGCCGACGCCGAAAGCTACCCGACCTTCGTCCTGCCGATCATCAACCACAGCCCGGGCGGCTACTGCCTGTCCTGGCCCAAAGAAGTACCGAGCCAACTGCAGGCCGGTGAACTGCTCGGGGTGCAGGATTCGCCGGAACAGGGCTGGAGCGTCGCCGTGGTGCGCTGGATCCGCCAAGTCCGCGGCGGTGGCACGCAGATGGGCATTGAACTGATTGCCCCGCATGCACAAGCTTGCGGCCTGCAATTGCTGCGCAGGGCCGAAGTCGAACATAACAGCCACTACCTGCGTACGCTGCTGTTGCCGGAAATCAGCGCGATCTCCCGACCCGCCACCCTGATCACCCCACGCCTGCCTTTTCAGGAAGGCAACAAGGTGATGATCAACTTCAATGGCACGGAACGCCGCGCCGTGCTTAGTCACCGACAAACCAGCACCGGCAGCTTCAATCAGTTCGAATACCGCCATGTCGAACAGAAACCCGGCGATCCGGGGAAACCCGTCACGGCCCGAGACAGCCAGGGCGCCAGCGGGGAGGAAGACTTTGACTCGTTATGGAAGTCGCTGTAGATTGCCGGCACCTCAATTTTTGTCGCCTTTTCGCGCCCGTTTGCCGCAGATTTGACTCCTGATATGGCCATCGAAAAAAAAACCATCCGCCTGCTGATTCTCGAAGACTCGCAGAACGAGGCCGAGCGGCTCGTCAGTCTGTTCCGCAACGCCGGCCGCGCCACGCGCGTGCATCGCCTGACGTCCAGCGATGACCTGGCCGAGACCCTGCAGCACAGCTGGGATCTGTTGATCTGCGCACCCAGCAGCCGACACCTGGAGCCGAGCGAAGCGATCAATGCCATCCGCCGCCAGGCAAAAGATATTCCGGTCATCCAGCTGCTCGCCGACAACGATTCCGACAGCATCACCGAGGCCCTGGCGCTGGGCGCCCAGGACGCGCTGCCGCAAGGCGAAGACGAGCGCCTGGTACTGGTGGCCAAACGCGAACTGGCCAACCTCGAAGAACGCCGCGCCCGGCGCGCCGCCGAAGTGGCCCTGCGCGAGGCAGAGAAGCGCTGCCAGTCACTGCTCGACAGCTCGGTCGACGCGATCACCTACGTGCATGACGGCATGCATATCTATGCCAACCGCGCCTACCTCGAACTTTTCGCCTATCAGGATGGCGATGAGCTGGAAGGCATGCCGATGATCGACCTGATCGCCGCTGCCGACCAAAGCAATTTCAAAGATTTCCTGAAAAATTACCAGAACGTCGAAGGCAACGCCGAACTGGCCTGTACCGGCGTTCGGGCCAGCGGTCAGACCGTCCCGGTGCGCATGAACTTTTCGCCGGCCACCTACGACGGCGAGCCCTGTATCCAGGTAGTGATCCACGCGGAAAGCGGCAACGCCGAACTGGAAGAGAAGCTGCGCGAGATCAGCAGCCAGGATCTGGTCACCGGCCTGTACAACCGCAGCCACTTCCTCGGCCTGATGGATGCCGCCGCCGAGCGCGCGGTGAATGCCGGCCAGCCGGCCTGCCTGGCCTATATCCGCATCGACCGTTATGCCAGCCTGCTGGCGGAGGTCGGCCTGGCAGGCATCGACTTGCTGCTCACTGACCTGGCCAGCCTGCTGCGCGGTCATTTCAGCCACGAGGCGCAACTGGCGCGCTTTGGCGACGATGTATTCACCGTGTTGCAGCCCGGAAAGACCCCGGAGCAAGCCGAAGCCGAACTGGCGGGCCTGCTGAAAAAAGTCGAAAGCAACCTGTTCGATATCAACGGCCGCACGGCCCAGAGCACCCTGTCGATAGGCGTCGCCGGGCTTAATGAAAAAACCTCGAAAGCCCAGGAAGTGGTCGACCGCGCCCAGCGTTGCGCGGACGAACTGGACCAGGGCAATGCCCTCAAGCTGTTCAACCCCGGCGACGAACTGGCTGCGGCGGCCAACCGCGGCAACATAGTCGCCATGCTGCAACAGGCATTGGAGCACAACAGCTTCCGCCTGCTGTTCCAGCCGATCATCAGCCTGCGCGGCGACAGCCATGAATACTATGAAGTCTTGCTGCGCCTGCTCAGCCCGCAAGGCGAAGAGGTGCCACCGGCGGAATTCCTCAACGCCGCCAAAGAAGCCGGCCTGGGCGAGAAGATCGACCGCTGGGTGATCCTCAACTCGGTCAAGCTGCTCGCCGACCACCGCAACAAGGGCCACAACACCCACCTGTTCGTCCACCTGTCGAGCGCCAGCCTGCAGGATCAGACCCTGCTACCGTGGCTCAGCGTGGCCTTGAAAGCCGCCCGCCTGCCCTCGGATGCGCTGGTCTTCCAGTTCAGCGAGCCGGACGCCATCGCCTACCTCAAGCAGGCCAAGGCACTGACCCGGGGCTTGGAGGAACTGCACTGCAAGGTGGCGCTCAGCCAGTTCGGCTGCGCGATCAACCCCTTCAACACCCTCAAGCACCTGCACATCGACTTCGTCAAGATCGACGGTTCCTTCTCCCAGGACCTGTCCACTCCGGAGAGCCAGGAAGCCCTGAAAACCCTGCTAACCAGCCTGCACGCCCAGGCCAAGCTGACCATAGTGCCCTTCATCGAGAGCGCCAGCGTGCTGGCAACTCTCTGGCAGGCCGGGGTCAACTACATCCAGGGTTACTACCTGCAAGGCCCCAGCCAGTCGATGGACTATGACTTCTCGGCGGGCGACGAATAGGCTGGAGCAGGGCTGGGCTTGCTCACGCCCGAGACCCGTCAAGCTTTTTCGTGCGACGCTCCAGCCTCCAGCGCTTGTTTCGTCTTTCCGGCTTTTATTATGGTTCTGTCCCAGTGAGCTGTTGCAAATAGCCAAAGAACGGCATCTGTAGGAGCCAGCTTGCTGGCGATCCGGACTAAAAACTGCACAGAAGCATCGCCGGAGTGCCGGACCACAGCAAGCTGGCTCCTACATGGGATTACCGCATGCAACACGTAATCGGGACGTAGCTTTTATTATTCCAGGCCATCGCGATCGCGAAAGCCAAGCAGATAGAGAATGCCATCCAGGCCCAGGGTCGAGATGGCCTGCTTGGCCGACTGCTTGACCAGCGGCTTGGCCCGGAAGGCCACGCCCAGGCCGGCGATGGCCAGCATCGGCAGGTCGTTGGCACCATCGCCGACGGCAATGGTCTGTTCCAGGCGCAAGCCCTGTTTTTCCGCCAGCTCGCGCAACAGGTCGGCCTTGCGCTGGGCGTCGACGATCGGCTCGACGGCCACGCCGGTGACCAGGCCATCGACGATCTGCAGTTCGTTGGCGAAGACGTAGTCGATGCCCAGCTTGGCCTGCAGCTGCTTGGCGAAATAGCTGAAACCACCGGACAGGATTGCCGTCTTGTAGCCAAGGCGGCGCAACTCGCTGAACAGCGTCTCGGCACCCTCGGTCAGGCGCAAGGAGGCACCGATATCGGCCAGCACGCTTTCCGGCAGGCCCTTGAGCAGGGCCAGACGTTCCCTGAAGCTGGCGGCAAAATCCAGCTCGCCGCGCATGGCCCGCTCGGTAATCGCCGAAACCTGTTCGCCGACCCCGGCAGCCTTGGCCAGCTCGTCGATCACCTCGGCCTCGATCAGCGTCGAATCCATGTCGAACACCGCCAGGCGGCGGTTGCGTCGGAACAGCGAGTCGCGCTGGAAGGCGATATCGACATTGAGTTCCTGGGCCACGCTGAGGAACTCGGCACGCAAGGCGGCCGGATCGGCGGGCTCGCCACGCACCGAGAACTCGATGCAGCCCTTGCCCTGCTCGGCCGGCATATCCAGCGGCATGCGCCCGGACAAGCGATCGATATGGTCGATATTGAGGTCATAGCGCGCAGTGATCGCACTGACCCGTTGCAGCTGCTCGGCGGTGACCTTGCGCGTGAGCAGGGTCACGATATGCCGGGCCTTGCCCTGACCGCCGACCCACTGCTGGTAATCAGCCTCGGATACCGGTGTGAAGCGCACCTGCTGGTCAAGCTTGTAGGCTGTGAACAGCAGATCCTTGAGTACCGAGGAGCCCTGCTCGGTTGGCGGAATCTCCACCAGAATGCCGAAAGACAGGGTGTCGTGGATCACCGCCTGGCCGATATCGAGGATATTCACCCCCCCTTGGGCCAGCACACCAGTGATGGCGGCAGTCAGACCGGGGCGGTCTTCGCCGGTAATATTGATCAGGACGATTTCGCGCAAGGCGCACCCCCAAGGATAAAAGAAGGCGGCTATTCTACCCGCTTGCCGGCTACAGGCTACAGGCGGGACGCGGGACGCGGGACGCGGGACGCGGGACAGCTTTTGCTCACGCCCGAGCCCCGCCCAGCTTTTTCGTCCAGCCTTCAAGCCTCAAGCGCTTTTTTCGGCTTTTCCGTATACTGCGCGGCACCTACAGTCGATAAGAGCCGAGCTCTGTGAACCGGCCCGCCCCCGTCAAACCCGATAACTTCTTCCTGCTGCTGTTCCAGGCCCTGCGCCAACGCCGCGTACCCCTGGTCTTGCGCATTGCCAGCCATAGCCTGTTACTCGTGGCCCTGGCGCTGGTAATCTACGCCTGGGTGATCGGCATGCAGTTCAAGCATGCGATGGAACAGCAGGCCGAGGCCGTCGGCCAGAGCCTGATCGTGCAGACGGCTGCCTCCGCCAAAGAGCCGCTGGTATCCAATGATGGTCTCAGTCTCAACGTACTGCTCAATGACCTGGTAAAAAACCCGCTGGTAGCCCATGCGGTCATCTACAGCGTCGACAATCGTATCCTCGCCGAATCCGGCTCACGCCCCGTGCAAGGTCTGCTGGGCAACACCAACGGCATCTATTCGGTGCCCATCACCTTCCAGGAAGTGATCACCGGTCAATTACGCATCAGCCTGGATATGCGCCAGTTCCAGCAACCAATGACCATCAGCCTGCAGAGCATGGGCATCCTCAGCCTGATTCTGCTGGCACTCACCCTGGTCCTGAGCATGCGCCTGGGCCGACACATCTCCACCCCGCTGCTGCAGCTGCGCGTCTGGCTGCGCGATCCGGATGACCCGGCGCCCGGCGCCGGCCGCCAGGACGAAATCGGCGATCTGGCGCGCCAGTTGCAAATGCGCCTGGTACCGGAAAAATCCGAGCCTGAAGCAGCGCTTGATGATTTCCACGACGACGCCGATGAGCACGAATTCGGCGAAGACGAAGACGATGAGCCGGCTTTCGAGGTGCGCAACCTGCACGACGACCGCTTTGACGCCCGCAACCAGGCGGATGACGGCGGCCCACTCGGTCGGCCGAACGACGATGACCCCTTCAGCGACCTGCGCGACCACGCCGAATCGGCAGCGGTTGCCGCACCGACCGTCAACGGCCCGCAACCAAGCGCTGTGCTGGCCATTCAGCTGGGTGCCCAGGAACAACTCCGGCGCCTGCCGCGCGCGCGCCTGCTGGAGCTGCTGCAGCGCTATCGCGACTGCCTGAACCAGGCCTCGGCGCTCTATCAGGGCGAACTGCACACCCTCAACGACGGCAGCAGCCTGATGCTGTTCCATCGTCGGGACAGCGGGGAGGATTACCTGACCCATGCCATCTGCTGCGGCGAACTGATGCGCGCCCTCGGCCATGCCTTGCAAATCGAGGTGGCCGACAGCGGCATCACCCTCCAGCTACAACTGGGCCTGACCCGGGGTGAAGACCTACTCGACCTGAGCCAGGGCGACCTGCTGCTCAGCGAGACCGCCCAGGATGCCCTGGCCCTGTCCCAGCACAGCCGCAACCTGCTGCTGCTCGAGCGGAGCGTGGGTGATGATGCGCTGGTACGTCAGCGCGCGCGCATTCGCACCATCGCCAGCCCGGAAGGTGCCTGCTGCGTGGAGCGCCTGCTGGATCCTTATCCATCACTGCTGGAGCGCCAACTGGCGCATATGCACGAGCACCATCAGCACTGAGAGGGTGTGAAAAAACCTCTTGCCTGCTGCGGCCTCCTGCAAACGCCCTGCGCGCCGAAGCATTACCTCGAGCAATCCACCTGACCTGGAACAATCCGCAGTCCGCAGTCCGCAGTCCGCAGGGTGTCACTCGCCGCAGGCAGTGCACCATTGGTTCATCGGCACGGCACAAAATCTGGCGGGCTGTCGCTTCGCTCCGAGGCCGCCCTACCCGCAGGCACTGCGCCATTGGTTGACCGGCTCTCGCCACAGGAACCGACCGGCGGTACCGGCTTAGAAGCGAAACACTTCCATCTGCTTGGCCGGTTCGATCAGCGGTGTCGGCTTCTGCGGACGCTTGACCGGCGCGCTGGCGGTCGGTTTGCGCGCAGGAGCGGCCTCGGTGACCGGCATGGCCTTGATTGCGTCCGCCAATTCGCCAGCCAACTGCTGCAGCAGCTGGCTCTGGGCACGCACTTGCTCGGGAACAGGCCCCCCATGCTTGGCCTGCAGGCGCACAACCCGACTACTGCGCTGCACTCCGGCGGCATCGAGCAAACGCCACTGCGCTTCGAGTACCGCAGGCTGCTGCGTCCCCGAGTCCAGTCGGCTGATGCTCAGTACTACCTGTACCTGAGTGGCGAACCCGACACGATCCGGATACAGCGCGACGCGGCTGGTATCGAGCTGTCCGGCCAGTTGGCGCAGCAGCAGTTGGCCGACATCGTCCTGCAGACTACCGGCCCAGCGGGTCTTCTGACTGAGCGAGAGGCTATCATCAGACTCGCGCTGGACCAGCTGCTCACGCTGCAGATAATCCGCCAGTTTTAACGGGCCGAGCAGTAACGCCGGCCCTTTATCGCCCTGCGGCAGCTCCGGGCTGCCCTGCTCGAGCTGATAGAACTGCGACGCTGGCTGCAGCGCAGCACAGCCCTGCAGGGTGAGCGCCGCGAGAAGCACCAACAACGGCGGTGAAAAGTGCAACGGTCTCATCAAAACATTACCTTGATTTGCCAAATATAAGCGATTGGGGCTGCTGATCGAGCCCTTCCATCGTGCGCTGCAGGGCTTTTCCAGCTTTACTGAGCTCCTGCAGGGCACGCAATGCCTCGTACTGTACCTCGGATTCCGGGCCGAGGCTGCGACGACTGTCAGCCGCCAGCTGGTTGATCTGTTGCAAAGCCTGCGCGGTATTCTGCGCCGCGCGACGAATTTCGCCCACTGCGTCACGCAGGTCAACGCTGCTCTGCTGAACATTATCCATGATCGGCGGCAGTTGCTGTTCCAGGCGGCCACTCAGGCGATCGAGTTTGGTCAGCAACTGACTCATGCTGGCCAAGCCTTGCTGCAATTCCGGCGAGCTGGTCAGCTTCTCCAGGGATTGCAGGGTCTGCGTGGCCGAGGCGACCATCTCCTGCAACGGCAATTCGCGCAGGCTGCCGGCCAGCTCGCGCAGCACATCGGCAATCTCATCGATCCGCGAGGGTACGCTGGGAATGGTCGGCAGATCCAGCTCGTGCGGCGTGCGCACATAGCCGGCCTGATCCGGAAACATATCCAGCGCGACTATTGCCTTGCCGGTCAACAGGCTGGGCGTCTGCAACTGGGCACGCAAACCACGCTCGACCAGTTGACCGATGAATTGGTCGAAGCCGCGGGAGCCGGCCTGCTGTTGCCCCGGGTTATCGATGCGCAGCACCACCGGCATGACCACATCCTTGAGTTCGCGGTCGTAGGACAGGCGAATCTCGCGCACCATGCCGACCTTGACCCCGCGGTAGGTCACATCGGCGCCGACATCCAGACCGTCCAGAGCCCCGGTAAAATACACCACGTACTCGCTGGGTTGACTGAACCAGCTGTCGCGCGACAGCAGCAGCAGGCCCGCGGCCAGCAGGGCCAGGCCGCCAAGCAGGAAGGCGCCGATCATAAAGGGTTTGCGCGCTTCGCTCATGATGCCTCCATTCTGTGAGCCGTTTCGCCCCGCCGCAGAAAACGTTGCACCTGCTCCGGCCCATCGGCCAGCAATTCCTGCAGGGTGCCCAGGGCAATCTGGGTGTGGCTCTGATTGTCGAGAAACAGACAGGTATCGGCCACCGCCTGGATGCTCGGCAACTCGTGAGTCACCAGCACGATGCTCGAGCCCAGACTGTCGCGCAACTGCAGGATCAATTCGTCGAGGGACTGCGAACTGATCGGATCGAGGCCGGCCGAGGGCTCGTCAAAGAACAACACCTGCGGATCGAGCGCCAGCGCCCGGGCCAGAGCGGCGCGCTTGCGCATGCCACCGGACAGTTGCGCCGGATAAAGCTCATCGCAACCGGCCAGCCCGACCAGCGCCAGCTTCAACGCCGCCAGCTCGACCATCTCGGCCGGCTGCAGGTGCCGGCGGTAGGCGGCCAGCGGCAGGCAGATATTTTCCCGCAGGGTCATCGCCCCCCACAAGGCGCCATTCTGGTAGAGCACGCCGAACTGTTGCTGCAAGGCGGCGCGTCTGTCCTCGTCGCCCGCCCAGAAATCCTCGCCATTAAACAGCACCCGCCCGGCCAGTGGCGCCTGCAGGCCGATCAGATGACGCAACAGGGTGCTCTTGCCACAACCGCTGGCGCCCATGATGACGAACACCTCGCCACGGCGAATGGTGAAATTCAGGTCGTGCTGGATCACCAGGCTGCCGTAGCCGGCACTCAGATTCTCGACGACCAACAGCGCATCGCTCATCTCAGACCCCCAGCCGGGTGCAAATCAAGGTGATCAGCGCATCGCTGACCACCAGCGCCACGATGATACTGACCACCGCCCGGGTGGTCGCCTGCCCTACCGCCTGGGCGTTGCGTCCGCAGGCCAGGCCGTAGTGGCAGCCGATCAGGCCGATCAGCACGGCGAACACCAGGCTCTTGCCGATGCCCACCAGGAAATCGCCGAGGCTGAGCATCTCCAGACTCTGCTTGAGGTAAAGCTGTGCGGAAATATCGAACAAGCCGGAACCGATGATGAAACCGCCGAGAATGCCAAGGGCGTCGGCAAACACGCAGAGCAGCGGCATGCTCACCAGCAGCGCCAGCACGCGCGGCAGGACGAGAAACTCCAGCGGCGGAAAACCGAAGGTCTTCAGCGCATCGATCTCCTCGTTGGCCTGCATGCTGCCCAGTTCCGCCGCGTAGGCCGCGCCGGTGCGCCCGGCCATGATCACCGCGGTCATCAGCGCGCCCATCTCGCGGGTCATGCCGATGGCCACCATGTTGGCGATATACAGCTGGGCACCGAAGGCCTGCAGCTGGGCGGCGCCGACAAAGGCCAGAATCAGGCCGACCAGAATGGCGATCAGCGCCACTATCGGCAGCGCGCCCGGCCCGCACTGCTGCAGGGCCAGCCAGAAATCGCTGCGGCGCATGCGTCCGCGGCCGCGCAGCTGCCGCCCGAGGGCCAGCAGTACCTCACCGAGAAAGCGACAAGCCTGGCCGATACTGGCCAGCACACCGAGCAACAGCAGCCCCAGGCGGGTCACCGGACCATACGCGGGCGTCGGCGCCTCCTGGGCCTGGGTAGACGGTTTGGCGGCCATCTGCAACAGCCGCTCGACGCCGTCCGGCAAGCCTTGCCAGCGCAGCTCCACACCCTGCGCCACGGCCAGGCGCTGCAGACGGCGCAGCAGCGCCAGCAGACTGCTGTCCCAGGCGGTCACGGCGACATCCACCTGCACCTGCGCGGGCAGTTGCCGCTGGCTGTACCAGAGGGCTTCGAGGTCGGGCTTGGCCGCCTGCAGCAACCAGGCGCCGTCCACCCGCAAGCGTGCCGGCCGGTCATCCTCTAGCGACCATCGCAGCCCTGCACCCTGCTCGTCCGTAGCCATCCCAGCGCCCTCTGTTAGCCCTGCTTTTCCACCAGCAGCGCATCGACCCGCTGGAAGCCACGCGGCAGCTTGTTGCCGCGCCGGCCGCGTTCACCCTTGTAGTGCTCCAGGTCAGCGGCCTTGAGCGACAGGGTACGCTTGCCGGCCTGCAACACCAGGGTCGCACCGCCCGGCAACACCACCAGGTCGGTGAGGTATTCTTCGCGGCTGGCGACCCGCTCGCCGGGGATGCCGATGATCTTGTTGCCCTTGCCCTTGCCCAGTTGCGGCAGGTCGCGGACCGGGAACAGCAGCAACCGCCCCTCGGTGGTCACGGCAGCCAGCCAGTCCTGTTCGCGGTTGAACAACGGCCTGGGCGCCAGCACCCTGGCGCCTGGCGGCAGGCTGAGCAGCGCCTTGCCGGCCTTGTTCTTGGTCTGCAGGTCCTCGCCCTTGACCACGAAGCCGTAGCCGGCATCCGAGGCGATGACGAAGAGGCCGCTGTCGTCCGGCAGCAACACGCACTCGAAAGTCGCCCCCGGTGGCGGGGTCAGGCGCCCGGTCAGCGGCTCGCCCTGGCCACGCGCCGACGGCAGCGAATGGGCGGCCAGGGAGTAACTCCTGCCGGTCGAATCGATAAACACCGCGGACTGGTTCGAGCGGCCCGGCGCGGCGGTCTTGAAGCCGTCGCCGGCCTTGTACGACAGGCCGGTGGCGTCGATGTCATGGCCCTTGCCGCAGCGTACCCAGCCCTTCTCCGAGATCACCACGGTGACCGGCTCGGTGGGCAGCAACTCGGTTTCCGACAGGGCTTTGGCCTCGGCGCGGGCGACGATCGGCGAGCGACGGTCGTCGCCATAGGTTTCCGCGTCCTTGATGATCTCGTCGCGCACCAGCTTCTTCAGCTTGGCTTCGCTGCCGAGCAGGGCCAGCAACTTGGCGCGCTCCTTGGCCAGCGCGTCCTGCTCGCCGCGAATCTGCATCTCCTCCAGCCGCGCCAGCTGGCGCAGGCGGGTTTCCAGGATGTATTCGGCCTGGATATCGGTGAGACCGAAGCGCGCCATCAGCACCGGCTTGGGCTGATCCTCGGTGCGGATGATATGGATGACTTCATCCAGGTTGAGGAAGGCGATCAGGCGGCCTTCCAACAGGTGCAGGCGATGCTCGACCTTGTCCAGACGGAACTGCAGGCGCCGGCGCACGGTGCCTACCCGGTACTGCAGCCACTCGGCCAGTAGGCTGCGCAGGTTTTTCACCTGCGGTTTGCCGTCCAGGCCGATGACGTTGGCGTTGACCCGGTAACTGGATTCCAGCTCGGTGGTGGCGAACAGGTGTTGCATCAACTCATCGGCATCGACCCGGTTGGAGCGCGGGATGATGACGATGCGGCACGGGTGCTCGTGGTCCGATTCGTCGCGCAGGTCGGCGACCATCGGCAACTTCTTCGCCTGCATCTGCGCGGCGATCTGTTCCAGCACCTTGGCCCCGGACACCTGGTGCGGCAGCGCGGTGACCACGATGTCGCCGTCCTCGACACGGTACACGGCGCGCATGCGCACCGAGCCCTTGCCGGTTTCGTAGATCTTCAGCAAATCCGCGCGCGGGGTGATGATCTCCGCCTCGGTCGGGTAATCCGGGCCGAGCACATGCTCGCAGAGCTGCTCGACCGTGGCGTCCGGCTGATCGAGCAGGCGGATGCAGGCCGTGGCCACTTCGCGCAGATTGTGCGGCGGCACGTCGGTGGCCATGCCCACGGCGATGCCGGTGGTGCCATTCAACAGAATGTTGGGCAGGCGCGCCGGCAGGGTCGCCGGCTCGTTGAGGGTGCCGTCGAAGTTCGGCACCCAGTCCACGGTGCCCTGGCCCAGTTCGGTCAGCAGCACTTCCGAATAGCGCGACAGGCGCGCCTCGGTGTAACGCATGGCGGCGAACGACTTGGGATCGTCCGGCGCGCCCCAGTTGCCCTGGCCGTCGACCAGGGTGTAGCGGTAGCTGAACGGCTGGGCCATCAGCACCATGGCCTCGTAGCAGGCCGAGTCGCCGTGCGGGTGGAACTTGCCGAGCACGTCGCCGACGGTACGCGCCGACTTCTTGTGCTTGGAGTCGGCGTCCAGGCCCAGCTCGCTCATGGCGTAGATGATCCGCCGCTGCACCGGTTTGAGACCGTCGCCGATATGCGGCAGCGCGCGATCCATGATCACGTACATCGAATAATTGAGATAAGCCTGCTCGGTGAAGTCGGCAAGGGAGCGGCGTTCAACACCGTCCAGGCTCAAATCGAGGGGTTCGCTCATGCGTGCCTCATTGATCAGAAAATTTAGTCAAGCGAAGTTGGCTGGCGCAGCACCAGGGTGCCGTCGCGCTGGGTAAATTCGAGTTGTTTCAGGGCGCTCATACCGAGCAGCACCTCGTCGCCGTCCATGCCCGGGGTGATCAGGGCGGCCACGTCGTGCAGCTGGATCTCGCCGAGTTGCAGGCTGGCCAGCCGGGTCCGGTAGCCGACCACGGTGCCATTGGCGGTACGGATCTGCACCGGCGCACCGCGCTGCAGGCCGAGGGATTCGGCCAGGGCGGCGGGCACGGCGACGGCGGTGGCGCCGGTATCGAGCAGCAAGGTCACGCTGGCGCCGTTGATCCGGCCGCCCAGCAGGTAATGCCCGCCGCGACTGCTCAGCAGGCGCACCTCGATATAGCCCTCGCCCTGCACCGACTGCGGCGCCTGATTGGGGTTATCGCGGCGTTCCTCCCATTTGCCGAAGAAGTGCGTGGTCAGCAGCAACCCGGCGCCCCAGGTCAGCACCAGCATCACCCGGCCGAGCCGCCGGCCCGGAGTCTGCGTGCTCACCGAGTGCGTCCCCAGCCGCCCTTGGGCGCGGCGAAGCGCCAGACGACCGGGCGCTGCTCGCCATCGGCACGGCTGTGGCGGCCATTGTCGCTACCGATCCAGGCGCCCTGCTCATCGATCCACAGCGCTTCGGCCAGGCCATAGGCCGGCGGGTAACGCCGGGCATCGGTCAAGGCTTCGGCGGCGAACGACCAGCAGCGCTCGACCGCGCCATCGCTCAGCTTGCGCCGACAAATGCGATGGGCCTGACGCTCGAGGGTGAAGAGTTTTTCCTTGTGAAAGGCCAGTCCGGCAAAGTCCCGCGCTTGCGCTTCACCGCCCAACTGCGGCGGTGAGGGTTCGTTACCGCCTTCGCTCAGCAGCACGCAACCACCGGTGCAGCGCCAGCTCGAACCGCGTTGGTGCAGCACCAGCAGACCGCGACGCTGGCGTTCGGCAGCCAACCACAGGCGCTCGCCGGCGGGATCGATGGCCACGCCCTCGAGTAGCGCATTGAAGTCCCAGAGCATGCCGCTGGCACGCGCCTGGCGCACCATGCCATCGGGCAGCGCCAGCCATTGCGGCGCCCCCGCTGGTGGGATCTGCAACACGGCGGCGCGCGCCTCGCTGACCAGGTAACGATTGCCAATGGCGTCGCAGGACAAGCCTTCGAAATCCAGATTACCGCCGCGCAGCAGACCGGTGACCCAGGTGCGCATGCGCAAGCCCCAGGGCAGCAGAGGCGAGGACAAGGGCGGAGCGACAAAGTGTTCGGCCTCGGCCTGCCAGACGGCGTCGCCGGCAGCCAGGCGATACAGGCGGTCATCCTCGCGATCGGAAACGGCCCAGAGCGCCTCGCCGCACCAGGCCAGCCCAGACAGGTTGCCGGCGGCGATGCCCTCGATCGGGTGCTCGCTGAGCAGCGTCAGCTCCTCCAGGGCCTGGGTCTCGGCCAGAACCGGAGTAGCGACCAGCAACAGGGCGGCAGCCAAGCGCCGCATCAAAGCAGGACCTCGGCCAGGTTGCCCTTGGACTCCAGCCAGGACTTGCGGTCACCGGCGCGTTTCTTCGCCAGCAGCATGTCCATGAGTTCCTGGGTACCCGGATAATCCGCCAGGGTCAGCTGCACCAGGCGCCGGGTATTGGGATCCATGGTGGTTTCGCGCAGTTGCGGCGGGTTCATCTCGCCGAGGCCCTTGAAGCGGGTGACCTGCGGCTTGCCACGGCGCTTCTCGGCGACCAGGCGGTCGAGGATGCCGTCGCGCTCGGCCTCGTCCAGGGCATAGAAGATCTCCTTGCCCAGGTCGATGCGGTACAGCGGCGGCATGGCCACATAAATGTGCCCGGCATCCACCAGCGGGCGAAAATGCTGGACGAACAGCGCGCACAGCAGGGTGGCGATGTGTAGACCGTCGGAGTCGGCGTCGGCGAGGATGCAGATCTTGCCGTAGCGCAGCTGGGCCAGGTCGTTGGAGCCGGGGTCGATGCCGATGGCCACGGCGATGTTGTGCACTTCCTGGGAGGCCAGCACTTCGCCGACATCCACTTCCCAGGTATTGAGGATCTTGCCGCGCAACGGCAGGATCGCCTGGAATTCCTTGTCGCGCGCCTGCTTGGCGCTGCCGCCGGCGGAGTCGCCCTCGACCAGGAACAGCTCGGAGCGCATCGGGTCCTGGCCAGCGCAGTCAGCCAGTTTGCCGGGCAGCGCCGGACCCTGGGTGATGCGTTTGCGCTCGACCTTCTTGCCGGCCTTGAGGCGGCGATTGGCGTTGCTGATCGCCAGCTCGG
The DNA here is from genome assembly GCA_030699825.1 of Pseudomonas sp. Lineage (GTDB taxonomy): Bacteria > Pseudomonadota > Gammaproteobacteria > Pseudomonadales > Pseudomonadaceae > Aquipseudomonas. The sequence goes on from JAUYKV010000017.1 coordinate 67,771, forward strand.
CGAGCTGCTGACCGAGTTCCGGGTGGGCGTTGAGCCACAGGCTGAAGGCGTCCTTGACCACCCCGGAGACGAAGGCCGCGGCCTCGCGCGAGGACAGGCGCTCCTTGGTCTGACCGGAGAATTGCGCGTCCTGCATCTTGGTCGAGAGGACGAAGGCGATGCGTTCCCAGATGTCTTCCGGCGCCAGTTTGACCCCGCGCGGCAGCAGGCTGCGGAACTCGCAGAACTCGCGCATGGCGTCCAGCAGGCCCTGACGCAGGCCGTTGACATGGGTGCCGCCCTGGGCCGTGGGGATCAGGTTGACGTAGCTTTCCTGCACCGTATCGCCACCCTCCGGCAGCCACAGCAGCGCCCAGTCGACCGCCTCCTTGTTACCGCTGAGGCTGCCGCAGAACGGTTCGACGGGCAGGCGTTCGAATTCGCTGACCGCATCCACCAGGTAGGAGCGCAGTCCCTGCTCGTACAGCCACTCGACCCGCTCGCCACTGGCCTTGTCCTCGAAGCTGACGTGCAGCCCCGGACAGAGCACGGCCTTGGCCTTGAGCACATGCTTGAGGCGGCTGACCGAGTACTTGGGCGAGTCGAAATATTTGGTATCCGCCCAGAAATGCACGCTGGTACCGCTGTTGCGCTTGCCGACCGTGCCGATCACCTGCAGGTCGCTGGCTTTGAAGCCGTCGGCAAAGGTCATGCAGTATTCGTTGCCATCGCGTTTGACCCGCACCTCGACGCGGGTCGACAAGGCGTTGACCACGGAAATGCCGACGCCGTGCAAACCGCCGGAGAACTGGTAGTTCTTGTTGGAGAACTTGCCGCCGGCGTGCAGCTTGGTGAGGATCAGCTCGACCCCCGAGACCCCTTCTTCGGGGTGAATATCCACCGGCATGCCGCGGCCGTCGTCGATGACCTCCAGGGAGCTGTCCTCGTGGAGGATCACCTGGATCGAGCTGGCATGGCCGGCCAGGGCCTCGTCGACGCTGTTGTCGATGACTTCCTGAGCCAGGTGGTTGGGGCGGCTGGTGTCGGTGTACATGCCCGGGCGCTTGCGCACCGGATCCAGGCCGGAAAGGACTTCGATGGCGTCTGCGTTGTAACTGGCCATGGGCTCTCTGGTCGTTATTAAAGGTCGGAAAAGTCGGTATCGCGCCACAGGTGGGCGGGAATACCAGCGAAGGCAAAGAGCATCGGCAAGCGCGCGGCAAACCCCTGAAAGCCATGATCGCCACCGGCCTGAATGCGCAGCGCGCAGGCGCGGTAATAGGCTTGGGCATCGCGATAATCGAGGGTTTCGTCGGCGGTCTGCAGCCACACCTGGTAACGCGCGGGATCTTGCGGCGGCGGCACGTCCAGCTCGGCCAGGGCCTGCACATGATCGGCCGTCAGCTCCCAGGTTTCACCGCTGTAATAGTTGTGTTGCGGCCCCAGGTAGCCATCGAAACGCAGGTGCGGACGCACCGCCGGATTGATCAACAGCGCGCGCAAGCCATGACGCTCGGCCAGGTGGGTCGCATAGTAGCCGCCCAGGGAGCTGCCGACCAGCACAGGCCGGCCGAGTTCGCCGATCAGCGCCTCGAGCTGGGCGATGGCCCGGCGCGGATGATGGTCCAGGGCCGGCACCCGCAGCTGCGCCGCCAGCCCCATGCGCGTCATGCCACGCGACAGCTGGCTGGCCTTGAGCGAAGCGGGCGAGCTGTTGAGGCCGTGGAGATAGAGAATAGATGCAGTCATGGAGCGGGAGGCTACTAGGACAGAGCTGCAGACTGCAAGCTGGGGGATGGGGGATGGGGGATGGGGGATCGTGCCCCGCCCTTGAGGCCAGCACAAACCTCATCCCCATTCCTCTCAAGCCCCAACCGATCCAGCGCGCTCTTCTGTCTGCTCGCCCGGCCTTCCAAGTCCAGCGCTCTTTACGGCTTACGGCTCAGCTCAATAGCCCTTGACGCTGTAATCCACCTCGAAGTCGATCCCGGTCACCCGCGACACACCGGTATCCAGCCGACCGTCGGCGTGCAGGCGCAACCAGCGGTAGCCAGGCGCCGTGGTGTCGACCTGGAACTCTTCACTGCCCGGAGCGAACTGCACGCAGGTGGAGGGCGACGCCAGCAGGCGCAGACCTTTGTGCACTTGATCGAATTCCTGATGGATATGCCCCCAGAGCAGCGCACGCACCTGAGTGAAGCGCTCCAGCACGGCGAATAGCGCCTCGGGGTTACGCAGGCCGATGGGCTCCATCCAGCGGCAACCGATGGACACCGGATGATGGTGCAGGCAAATCAGGTGATGGCGTTCCGGCGCTTCGCCGAGCGCGCGCTCCAGCAGGGCCAGCTGTTGCGGGTCAAGATAGCCGGGCACCGCACCGGGAATCGACGAATCGAGCAGGATGATGCGCCAATTACCCAGGTCGATCACCGGCTCCAGCAGATCGCTGTCGGCGCAGGCGGCCTGCATGGCCGGGATGTCGTCATGGTTGCCGGGAAACCAGCGTGCCGGCGCCGCCAGTGCCTCGGTCATCTGCCGAAAGCGCTGGTAGGACGCCAGACTGCCGTCTTGCGACAGGTCGCCACTGGCGAGCATCAGGTCGATCTGCGGCTGCTCTTGCAGCACCCGCTCGATCACCTGCTGCAGACTGTCCTGGGTATCCAGACCCAATAGCTTGCCGGCCGCTTCGGCAAATAGATGGCTGTCGGACAGCTGCACCAGCAGGACCGAGGAATCAGCAGCGGACTTGAGCTCGCTCGGCAAGGCCGTCTCCTTGAGCAGAATGGGTGAATTATGCTGGCTAGTCAGGGCGGCGGTAAACCCGCGAAATGGGCATGGATCACAGAAAAGCAGCGGTAAGCTGTCGGGTGACGCGCTCAGGATACTTCTTGACGCCTATGGCTTGGCGCATGTGGCTGGGGTCAAACCACCGGTTCCAGCTCATGACCACAGGCCAGGCAATGGCTCAGCCATTCGCCGAGAAACAGATTGAGCTGGGACTTTTCATCCGGTTGATGCATGGCCGCATTCGGGTAGGGGTAAATGCTGCGAAACCGCCGGGCTTCCTGCGCGCCTATCACTTCGGCCATGCGCGCATCGTGGTACACCCGCACGTCCAGTTGCGGCACCGGCAACCAGGGCAGGCTGTGCTCCTGACGCACCCGCACGGTCGAGGTATAGGGGCAGGTTTCCAGCACTTCCAGGCTCAGCACGCCGAGCAGGTGCTCGCCCTGACTGAGTGCGACCCGCCGCGCACACGACCCCTCGCGCATGTCCGGCAGCAGGCGCAGCAAGCGTGCGTAGTTGGCTTCACAGGCCGCCTGCAGCTCGATCAAATCCACCCGATAACGGTCATGCAGCAGGTTCACGACCATAACCCCCTCACCTCGGCGCGGTTCAGCGCCAGCCATTGCAAGGCGATGATGCTCGCCGCATTGTTGATCCGCCCGTCCTTGACCGCGTCCAGGGCATCTTCCAGCGGCAGCACATGCACCCGAATGTCCTCGCCCTCCTCGGCCAGGCCATGCACGCCGCCGGCACCCAGGCTGACGCAACGCCCGAGGTACAGGTAGACCCGCTCGTCCGAACCGCCGGGCGACGGAAAGTATTGGGTAATCGGCCACAGCGAGGTCAGGGTCAGGTCGGCCTCTTCCACCGCCTCGCGCAGCGCCACTTGCTCCGGCTGCTCATCGGTATCGATCAGCCCGGCGACCAGCTCCAGTAGCCAAGGACTGGCGGATTTGCCCATGGCGCCAACGCGAAACTGCTCGATCAGCACCACTTCATCGCGCTGCGGGTCATAGGGCAGCACGCATACGGCATCGTGGCGGATAAACAGCTCGCGACTGAGCGTCGGGCCCATTACGCCAGAAAACTGCAGATGGCGCAGATGCAGGCGATCGAGGCTATAAAACCCGCGAAAGCAGGCTTCTCGTTCGATAATCTGCACCGCATCCGGGCCTGGCTTAAAAGTGTCGGTCATCCACGTCTCACTCAATCCGATAATCTGGGCTTTCGCGCATCCTACCCCCTGCGTCCAACCTTGCGCAGCCTCTTTGCAGATTAGGCGCTGACTGGGATTATGCAGCGTGCGGCGACGGGCTGCCCTGGCGAACCACCGGGACAACCGAGAGTCCAACCCCGCGACCCTACCCTCTCTCCGTCTGGCGCCGAACTCAATGTTTGCATGCAAAAAACTCGTCCCCCTCAGCCTTGGCCTCCTGCTCGGCGCCTGCCAGAGTCTGCTTCCTGGCGATAGTGCGCTACCGGTGCAACGTGTCGCCTGGGAGAGTATTCAGCCCGGCTGCCAGGGCGATACCTGCCCACTGGTGAATATCGACACCCTGGTTTTCCCCGGCGAAGCGCAGCTCAACCAATTGATCGAACAGCGCCTGCTGCAGATGACCAACGACTCGCCGGGCGCGCCCCTGCCGGCCTCGCTGCAGTCCTATGAAAAGGATTTCCTGCAGAGTGCCAAGCGCGGCTGGAATACCTACCTGCAAGCCAAGGTGCGCGAGCAACATGACCAACTGGTGATCATCGAATTTTCCAGCTACCTGTCCACGGGCGGGGCGCACGGCATGCCGGGGCGTGGCTTCATCAACTACGACCGCACGCTGGAAAAGGCCCTGAGCCTGCCGGACATGCTGCTACCCGGGCAGACAACCGCGTTCTGGAACCTCGCCGAGCAGGCCCACCAGCGCTGGCTGACCGCCAACCGGCTGGAGCAGGACCCCGAGTACATCCGCAACTGGCCGTTCGAACGCACCGAGAATGTCGCCCTCGGCCAGGCCGCCGTGCTGCTGAAATACAACGTCTACAGCATCGCGCCCTACTCCAGCGGCCATCCGCAGCTGACGATCCCCTACAGCCAGCTGCGGGGCATCCTCAAGCCGCAATACTTTCCCGAGCGCGAATGAAGGAACCGGTCGCACAGGTCACACACCCGACCGATCGACACCGGCAAATGCGCTGAGCAACTCCTTGGAGGGGGCACAATGAGGAGGGTTTCGAAGAACTGAATAGGCGACGCCAGGAGCATGCTCCTGGCGCCGGGTAACGCGTCAGACCTGCTTGTAGATCAACGAACCTTCATCCTTGAAACGCCCGGACTGCTCGGCGAAGCCGGCCTCGATGGCCTTCTGCTCGTCGGTCAGACCATGCTCCTTGGCGTAGTCGCGCACTTCCTGGGTGATCTTCATCGAGCAGAACTTCGGCCCGCACATGGAGCAGAAATGCGCGACCTTGGCCGAGTCCTTGGGCAGGGTCTCGTCGTGGTAGCTGCGCGCGGTGTCCGGATCGAGGCCGAGGTTGAACTGGTCTTCCCAGCGGAACTCGAAGCGCGCCTTGGACAGGGCGTTGTCGCGGATCTGCGCGCCCGGATGGCCTTTGGCGAGATCAGCTGCATGCGCGGCGATCTTGTAGGTAATGATCCCGGTCTTGACGTCATCCTTGTTCGGCAGGCCCAGGTGTTCCTTGGGCGTGACGTAGCAGAGCATGGCGCAGCCGAACCAGCCGATCATCGCTGCACCGATGCCGCTGGTGATGTGGTCGTAGCCCGGGGCGATGTCGGTGGTCAGCGGGCCGAGGGTGTAGAACGGCGCCTCGTCGCAGCATTCCAGCTGCTTGTCCATGTTCTCCTTGATCAGCTGCATCGGCACGTGGCCGGG
>JAUYKV010000020.1 GCA_030699825.1 Pseudomonas sp.
GCCGCTATCGATCAGCCTGTTGATGGAGCTGATCGGTGACCTGCTACCGCCAGGCGTACTCAACGTGGTGCAAGGGTTTGGCAAGGAGGCGGGTGAGGCCCTGGCCACCAGCAAGCGTATCGCCAAGATCGCCTTTACCGGTTCCACCCCGGTCGGTTCGCACATCCTCAAGTGCGCCGCCGAGAACATCATTCCGTCGACCGTTGAGCTGGGCGGCAAGTCGCCGAACATCTTCTTCGAAGACATCATGAACGCCGAACCGGCCTTCATCGAAAAAGCCGCCGAAGGTCTGGTCCTGGCGTTCTTCAACCAGGGCGAAGTGTGCACCTGCCCGTCGCGCGCTCTGGTACAGGAGTCGATCTACGACGCCTTCATGGTTGAAGTGATGAAGAAGATCAAGGTGATCAAGCGCGGCGACCCGCTGGATACCGAAACCATGGTCGGTGCCCAGGCCTCCGAGCAGCAGTACGACAAGATCCTCAGCTACCTGCAGATCGCCCAGGAAGAAGGGGCCGAGCTGCTCACCGGCGGCGCCGCCGAGCGTCTGGAAGGCGATCTGGCCAGCGGTTACTACATCCAGCCGACCCTGCTCAAGGGTAACAACAAGATGCGCGTGTTCCAGGAAGAGATCTTCGGCCCGGTGGTGGGTATCACCACCTTCAAGGACGAAGCCGAAGCCCTGGCGATCGCCAACGACACCGAGTTCGGCCTGGGTGCCGGCCTGTGGACCCGCGACATCAACCGCGCCTACCGCATGGGCCGGGCGATCAAGGCCGGTCGTGTGTGGACCAACTGCTACCACCTGTACCCGGCGCACGCCGCCTTCGGTGGCTACAAGAAGTCCGGCGTCGGCCGCGAAACCCACAAGATGATGCTCGACCACTACCAGCAGACCAAGAACCTGCTGATCAGCTACGACATCAACCCGCTGGGCTTTTTCTAAGTCAAATGTTGCTCCTCGGCGCACGTGCTCCCGTGCGCCGGGTTACCCTGCGATAGGCCCCTTAGGGCGAGATTTGCAGCAGGCTGCAGCGGCCTGATCTTTACGGCAGCAAATCACTCTCGCAACGCGGCTTCGGCCGCGTTTTTTATTGGTGCGCCATGGCGTGTTGCGCGCAAGCGCAACCTGATAGGTCTGGGGCATTGAGGTGTGCGTCTGGATGTCGATGGTCAACCACGTTCTTACCCATGAACCGCGACTCCTGCGGGTTGGGTTAGGTGCCTGTTGCCGACAGCGATGAACCCGCAAGATCCGTTGCGGCGCAACCCGGCATGTCGCCTGGCGGGTTACGCGGCGCGCCACGATTGAGGTGGCTGTTCGTGCGAAGCTTGGCGCCGCTAAGCCACCCTGCGGTGTTCCGATACTTCGGGATTGACACCTCAGGCGGCTAGCGAAGCAGCAGTGGGATCGACTTGGTTGATCAGCAAGCTTGCCTGTCAGGGGCGGGAGCCATCCCGCCGCCTGTTCGATTACGAGGCTTGGGCGCGGCGGCGAAACAGCGGTTGCGGCTGGTCGCTGGAGGCCTGATAAACCTCCGAGAACTCCTCGAAGGCCTTCAGGGCGTCCAGCGGATCCTTGTCTTCGCGCAGGGCGAAGGCATCGAAACCGCAGCGCTTGAGGAGAAATAACTGATCACGCAGTACGTCGCCGATGGCGCGCACTTCACCCTTGTAGCCGTAGCGGGTGCGCAGCAAATAGGCGGTGGAGCAGTGGCGGCCGTCGGTGAAAGCAGGAAAGTTCAGCGCGATCACCTGGAAATTATCCAGCTGATCGGCGATTTCCTCTATCTCCTCGCCGGCTTCCAGCCAGACGCCCAGGCCGCCGTCGCGAGCCTTGAGTGCGCACGGATGTTCGATCCACAGCGCCAGGGGCACGATCAGGTCATCGCAGTTGCTCAGGCCGTCAAGGGTCGTGTCCTTGGGCAGCAGATGCCAGGTTTCGTCGACCACCTGGCCATTCTTAATGATTCGCTGCATATACGCGCTCCTTGAACGGGGCGACACCGATACGGCGGAAGGTGTCGAGGAAACTTTCTTCATCGGTGCGTTGCTCGACGTAGACCTTGATGATCTTGTCGATCACATCGGGCATATCATCCTGGGCAAAGGATGGACCGAGAATCTGCGCCAGGCTGGCCTCGCGGCCGGAGTTGCCGCCGATCGATACCTGGTAGAACTCCTGACCCTTCTTGTCCACGCCGAGAATGCCGATATGGCCGACGTGGTGGTGACCGCAGGCGTTCATGCAGCCGGAGATGTTCAGCTCGATGTCGCCGATGTCGAACAGGTAATCCAGATCATCGAAACGACGCTGGATGGCTTCGGCCACCGGGATCGACTTGGCGTTGGCCAGTGAGCAGAAGTCGCCGCCCGGGCAGCAGATGATATCGGTCAGCAGGCCCACGTTCGGGGTGGCGAAGCCGTGTTCGCGCAGTTCGCCCCAGAGGCTGAACAGTTGGCTCTGCTCGACGTCGGCGAGAATGATGTTCTGGTTATGGCTGTTGCGCACCTCGCCGAAGCTGTAGCGATCGGCCAGCTCGGCGATGGCGTCGAGCTGCTTGTCGGTGACATCGCCCGGCGCGACGCCGGTTGGTTTGAGCGACAGGGTGACAGCGACATAGCCGGGTTGCTTGTGGCCGAAGGTGTTGCGCTGGCGCCAGCGGGCGAAACCCGGGTGCTCGGCATCCAGTTGTGCCAGAAGCCTGTCCTCGTCGTGCAGGGGCTGATAGGCCGGGTCGACGAAATGCGCCGCGACGCGCGCCACTTCGGCTTCGGTCAGGGTGGTTGGACCATCCTTGAGGTGCGCCCACTCGGCGTTGACGCGCTCGGCGAACACTTCGGGCGTCAATGCCTTGACCAGAATCTTGATGCGCGCCTTGAACTTGTTGTCGCGCCTGCCGTAGCGGTTGTAGGTGCGCAGGATGGCTTCGAGGTAGCTGAGCAGGTGTTGCCAGGGCAGGAATTCGTTGATGAAGCTGCCCACCACCGGGGTACGGCCCAGGCCGCCACCGACCGAGACGCGGAAACCCAGCTCACCCGCGGTGTTACGCACTGCTTCCAGGCCGATGTCATGCACCTCGATGGCGGCGCGGTCGCTGACGGCGCCGTTGACGGCGATCTTGAACTTGCGCGGCAGGCGGATGAACTCGGGGTGGAAAGTCGACCACTGGCGGATAATCTCGCACCAGGGCCGCGGATCGACGATCTCATCCTTGGCCACGCCGGCGAACTGGTCGGTGGTGGTGTTGCGGATGCAGTTGCCGCTGGTCTGGATCGAATGCATCTGCACGGTGGCCAGTTCGGCGAGGATATCGGGCACGTCTTCCAGATCAGGCCAGTTGAACTGGACGTTCTGTCGGGTGCTGATGTGCGCATAACCCTTGTCGTAGTCACGGGCGATCTTGGCCAGCATGCGCACCTGCCTGGAAGACAGTAGGCCGTAAGGCACTGCGATACGCAGCATCGGCGCGAAGCGCTGAATGTACAGGCCATTTTGCAGACGTAGCGGGAGGAGCTCTTCGCCACTCAGCTCACCTGCCAGGTAACGGCGGAGTTGATCACGGAACTGCTTGACGCGGTCCTCGATGATTTGTTGATCGTACTGGTCGTATACGTACATGAAGAGTCCTGTTTTCAGGCTGCTTACAGCAATTCAGCGCGCACGGCCGCGCACCCCTAACGGAGCTGCAGGAAGATACCAGCTCAAGGTTATGCGCAAAAGTGAAGTTTAAGCATATGGTTAGAACTTTGAAGACTAAGGATGGGCGAGAGCATAACCTCAGCGGTTGTGAAAATGGCGAACGCTGTCGCGAGGCTGTAGTCAGGTGTTCGCAACGTCGGTAGCCGGTGATGGAGGCAGCCGCGGCAGGCGAGAGTTTTTCATAGTCTCTCGGCACTTGAGCTGACACGCCTCCTGAGCTTAACTGCACAGGCGAACCATTCATAACCACAATAAAAAGGTAGCCCATGAGCGATCACACAGAACTCGACAGCCGAGACAGCATTGCGGACGCCCGAGCGATCTTCACCCTGATATTGATAGTGGTGGCATCAGCGGTTTTCTGGATCAGTCAGCAATAGTCAGGACTGGTTGAAAACCAACTCCGGCTCGTTGCCAGCGGTTGTATACGTTTGCCGATAGTCGACGGCAAACAACCTCCGCCGGGTGCACATGCTGCTCGCGTTTGTGGGCGGAAGCTTGACGCGCGCCAAGGTCTGCTGATGTTTCGTCGTGGCTCGCGGTGAAACGTCTACAGGCTCTGGTTCAGACTCCCGCGAAATACAGCACCAGTTTGACCGCGGCAAAGATCAGCAGCACGAACAGCAGGGTGAACAGCAGCCCGAGGATGATGAAATGGCTGGGTTTGCCGCGGCTGAAGTCACGGCTGCGCTTCTTGCCGCTCTGTACGCCGATGGCCGCCGCCAGCACGCTCTGCAGCATTTCCCATAGAGTCAGCGGCTTGTCGTCTGGATCATCCTGTTTGCTCATATTTACCCCTGAATGGCGCTTTGTCAGGCCTATCGATCACACACCGATAGTTGCTCACAGCTGTATCCGGGTCCAGCCTCGCCGTTGCCACATCACGGCGAAGATCACCGAGGCGAGGCCACGCTGGAGAATCTGCAGGCTCCAGATGGCCAGCAAACCATAGCCCAATATGGGGCCGAGTAGATAAGCCAAGGGTAGAAAGAACAGCCACTGGTTGCCCAGGCTGACCAGCATCACCGTGCGGCTGGCGCCGGCGCCGAGCAGTGCCTGGGTGAGCACCAGGGCGGTGGCATCCAGCACCATGCCCATGCCGGTCAGGCGCAACGGCCAACTGCCCAGTTCGATCAACGCCGGATCGCTGACGAACAGCCGCAAGATCAGTTCCGGGTACAGCCAGAAGGGTGCGCCCAGCAGTATCAGGCCGACTGCCGCGACCTTGACCACATCCCAGCCCCAGCGATGGGCGGCGTCGACGTCCTTTTCGCCCAAGCTGTGGCTGACCAGGGTGGTGGCCGCCATGCCCAGGCCGATGGCCGGCAGGATCAGCAGCAGCGCCAGGTTGATCAGCACGTGGGCCACCGCCAACTCGGCGGTGCCGACCTGGCCGATGATCCAGAACAGTGCGGTAATGCCGGTGGCGAAGAAGAATTGCTGGGCCGAGTTGGGCAGCGACAGGCGCAGCATGCTGCGCAGGTCAATGGCGCTGGGCAGGCGGGTCAGAAAACCCTGGCGGCGAGCGCTGTGCCAGGTTTGCCCGGCATAGATCAGTGAACCCAGGTACAGCGCCAGAGTGGTGCCCAGCCCTGAGCCGGGCGCACCCATCTCCGGTAAGCCGAAGAGGCCGTGGATCAGTGAGTAGCTGATCAGCACATTGGCCAGGTGCATGATCACCAGGGTGCGCATATAGACGCCGGAGCGGTGGTTGCCATTCCAGTAGCCGCGGAAGGAGAAGTTCAGGCCGACGGCGAAAATCGCCAGCACCCGCCACTCGAAGTAGGCGGTGCCGATGCCCAGTACTTCGCGGTCGCCCGACAGCAGTCGAATGATCGGTTGGGCGTTCAACCAGCAGAACACCGTCAGTGGCAGGGCTAGGCACAGCGCGATCAGCATGCCGACATTCAACGGTGCCGCCAGTTCGTCCAGGCGTCCTGCGCCGCGGCGCCGCGCGACCTGGGCCTGCACGCCGGCACCAAGGCCCATGACCAGGGCGATGGCCATGAAATTGGCATAACTGCCGATGCCGACTCCGGCCAGTGCCTTCTCGCCGAGGTGGCCGACCATGGCCGCATCCACCAGGTTGAGCAGGCTCTGGCTGAGCATGCCGCCGATAATCGGTAGGCCGAGAGTGAGGATATGCCGTAGGCGTTGACGCTCGATCATGCAGGGTTCGCTGTGGGCCAATTAACCCGGCATGCAGGATGCTCGACGCCGGAGGTGGTGCGCATCTTAACCCGCGGGCAGATGCTCAAGCATGTCGCAGGACATCGACAATCGCCTATGTCAGCAGCGGCTCGCCGCGTGCCTCGGTCTCACACGCCAACTGTGCGCTCACCCCGGCGACGGCGGTCGAGCACCTCGACCGCCCGCGCACGCAACTGGCCGCAGCCTCCGTCGATATCCTGGCCGGCGGAGTTGCGCACCTTGGTCAGCACGCCGCGGCTGTGCAGGTAGCGCACGATCTGCACGATGCGCTCGCCATCCGGGCGCTGGAACTCATCGTCTTGCAGGCTGTTATAGGGGATCAGGTTCATGATCGCGTACTTGCCCTTGAGCAGCCGCAGGATGCCGTCCATTTCGGCCTGGCTGTCGTTGATGCCCTTGAGCAGCGTCCACTGGTACTGGATCGGATAATCGATCTGCCGGGCGTAGGTTTCGCCCAGCTCGACCAGCTCCTCGGGGTCGATACGTGGCGCGCGCGGCAACAGTTGCTGGCGCAGTTCGCGATCGGTGCTGTGCAGTGACAGGGCCAGCGCCGGCTTGATCCGCTGTTGCGGCAGGCGCTCGAACACCCGCGGATCGCCTACGGTGGAGAACACCAGGTTGCGCTGACCGATGCCGCCATCGGTGCCGAGCAGGTCGATGGCTTGCAGCACGTTGTCGAGGTTGTGCGCCGGCTCGCCCATGCCCATGAACACCACCTTCTTCACCGGGCGAAAACGCCTGGCCAGCGCCACCTGGGCGACGATCTCGGCCGTGCTCAACTGGCGCAGCAGGCCGCTCTTGCCGGTCATGCAGAACACGCAACCCACCGCGCAACCGACCTGGCTCGACACGCACAGGCCATCGCGCGGCAGCAGCACGCTTTCCACCATCTGCTTGTCGGCCAGCTCCACCAGCAAGCGTGCCGAGCCGTCCGCCGCCGGGTGCTCGGAGCTGAGGCGGGCGAGGGCGGCGAGTGCTTCCGTCAACTGCGGCAGGGCATTGCGCACCGCCAGCGGCAGGAAATTCTCGGTCTTCTGGTTGCGCGTACCGCTATCGAGCGGTTTGCCTTGCAGCCAGGCACGGCTGATCCGCCCGATATGCATGGGCTTGGCGCCGAGGTCGGCGAGGCGCTGGTGAAACTCTTCGATCTGCATGGGGCGCACATGCTATCACCGCGCAGGCGGCGGCGGTATCCGTGGTCTGGCGAGGTTTATTGCCTGGCGGCGTGACGAGTGCTTTGCTCAAGCCCGCCCGCACACTCATACTAGCGCCTTGATTGGCCTGACCCAGCTGTGCGGAGCGGTAGATGAAATACATACACCAGCGCGAACACCTCAATGAAGACGACGTCGTCGTGATCGAGTGCTCGCAGACCTGCAATATCCGCCTGATGAGCGACGCGAATTTCCGCAGCTTCAAGAATGGCGGCCGGCATACCTACCACGGCGGCGCGTTCGATACCTTCCCGGCGAAAATCACCGTACCCAGCAGCGGCTTCTGGAATATCACCATCGATACGGTTACCCGCAAGGCGATCAGCGTGACGCGCAAGCCGACGCTCAAGCACTCGATCAAGATCGTGCGCAAGTCGACTACGCGGTTGAGTTGAGCTGCGCATAGCGCTGCACCTGGATGCAGCGGTAAAAAGGGTGGATGAACAAGCTTCACCCATCCCTGCGGGATTTAAAGCCCCGAAGCATTCTCCACCGCAAGCTTCTGCCGGCATGGCCTGAATTCGCTGCCAGCCGGCGCTATTGCGCGTCTGCCGTGGAGTTGGCCCTCGTGTTGCCTCAGGTCGACTCGAGCCACTGCCGCACCACTTGCAAGGCCTGGGTCTGGCGCTGCTGCCAGTCGCCCTGGATGCACTGCAGTGGCTGGCGATGCAAGCGCAACCAGCGCTCACAACGCTGATGGAACTGTTGCCGCTGCGCCAGCTCTGGCTGGCAGCGCTGGCCATCATCCACCCACGGCACCTGGTTTGGGCTGAGCAGCAGGTGCAGATGGTATTCGCGCTCAAGCAGCGCCTGTTCCAGCCAGGCCGGGCAGTCGGCAAACAGTTCCTGGCTCCAGAGCATGTTGCTGAGCAGGTGGGTGTCGAGTATCAGCAACTCCGGACGGCTGGCACGGGCCTGGTCTTCCCATTGCAGTTGGCCGCGCGCGATCTGCTCGATATCTGCATAACAGGTGTCACGCTGGGTTTGTTCGATGAAGTGGCGAACGTACTCACCGACCACCACGCCGCCAAACTCGCGATGAAGGTTACCTGCCAGCCAGCTTTTGCCGCTGGACTCCGGCCCGGTCAAGACCAGTACCTTCATGCAGGGGCCAGGGCGCGGTCGCGGCGCCAGGTCAGCCAGCCATTGAGCGCCAGCACGGTGAACAGCGCATACAGCCCTGCAGTCAGGTACAGACCGTGTTGCAGGAACAGCCCCACGAACAGTACGTCGAGGATGATCCACAACGGCCAGCACTCCACGCGTTTCTGCGCCATCCAGACTTGTGCAACCAGGCTGAAAGCGCTGAGCGTTGCGTCCTGCCAGGGCGCGGCGGCATCGGTGAATGCCAGCATCAGGTAGCCCAGCAGCAATGCGCCTATAGCCCCGGCAGCCAGGCTGAACAGCACGCCGTACCGGTTCAGCCGATTGACCCGTACACCGGTTTGGCCATCGCCGCCACGCGTCCATTGCCACCAGCCATAGAGTTGCAGGGCGGCATAAACGCCCTGCAGCAGCATGTTCGAATACAGCGCCGCGTCGTAAAAAATCCAGCCATACATAACCACCATGACCAAACCGATGGGCCAGCACCACGGGTTTTGCTTTACCGTCAGCCAGACAGCCACAACGCCAATAACCGATGCAATTAATTCCAGGGTCGACATAAGACTCCAGCCAAGGTGTATCGAAATACGCGAGGCGAGATTGTAGCGATTACTCCGCGCCATGGCTTGGCCTGCACGCAGCATGGTCATGGTTCAGCACGGCGTGAAACAGGCCGGCGGATTCGGAGCGCAGCGACAGCCCGCCGGCTCCGCGTTGCGCCCGCTATCCAAGGGGTGCTGCCTGCTGCGAGTGACACCCTGCGGAGCGCAGGGTGCTTAGCAGCTTTTTCGGCTGCAATGATGATTCGGATCAAGATTGAGTTGACTTGCGTCTGCCGTGATTGGCGCCGATTCAAGAGGTCGAAGTTCCTGGGTTTTTACGATTTTCCGGCCTAACGTGAAACCTCAAACCATTACCGAATCAAGGGGTCGCCATGCATTTCGCCTACAGCCCGCATGTGGAGGCGCTGCGTCAGCAGCTGTGCAATTTCATGGATGCGCATGTCGTGCCGCGCATCGGCGCCTGGCACCAGGCCGTCGGCGCCGGGCAATTTCCGGTGCCGTTCATGGCTGACCTCAAGGCTCTGGCGCGTAGCGAGGGATTGTGGAACCTGTTTCTTCCGGCGCTGGGTACGGACGAGCCGGGCACCCGCCTGAGCAATCTGGAATACGCACCACTGGCGGAGATCATGGGCCGCGTGTCCTGGGCTTCGGAGGTGTTCAACTGCAATGCACCGGACACCGGCAACATGGAACTGCTGCACCTGTTCGCCACCCCCGAGCAGCGTGCGCGCTGGCTGCTGCCACTGCTCGACGGCGAGATCCGCTCGGCCTTCGCCATGACCGAACCGGATGTGCCGTCCTCGGATGCCAGCAATATTCAGACCCTGATCCGCCGTGACGGCGACGAGTACGTGATCAACGGGCGCAAGTGGTTCATCACCAATGCCTCGCACCCCGACTGCAAGCTGCTGATCGTCATGGGCAAGACCGACCCGGATGCCGACACCCACCAGCAGCAGAGCATGATCCTGGTGCCGTTCGATACGCCCGGCGTCGAGCTGTTGCGCAATATCCCGGTGATGAACCACATCGCCCCGGAAGGCCACAGCGAGCTGCTGCTGCGTAATGTGCGGGTGCCGGCGAGTAACCTGCTGGGCGAGGAGGGCGCAGGCTTCATGATGGCCCAGGCGCGCCTCGGCCCCGGACGCGTGCATCACTGCATGCGTTCGATTGGCATGGCCGAGCTGGCCCTGGAGTTGATGGTCGAGCGCTGCCAGGAACGCAAGGCCTTCGGTAAGTACCTGCACCAGTACGCCAATATCGGCGACTGGATCGCCGAGTCGCGCATAGAGATCGAACAGGCGCGGCTGCTGGTACTCAAGACTGCCTGGATGATCGACGAGGTGGGCGCCAAGGCCGCGCGCAAGGAAATCGCCATGATCAAGGCGCTGGTGCCGGGCATGCACACCCGCGTGGTCGACCGCGCCATGCAGGTCTATGGCGCCATGGGCCTGACCCCGGACACGCCGCTGGCCGATATGTGGACCACCGGCCGCGCCCTGCGCTTCGCCGACGGCCCGGATCAGGTGCATTTGCGCAGCATCGCCCGCCTGGAACTCAAGGCCAGCGCAGCCACGCGCGGGGCGACGGCGGCTTACCTGACGCCATTCGGCAAAAACTGAGGGTCGCGCCGGCGTGGCAAGATTTTCGAGTGTCTGGTGCGTCCGGCGTTTCCGGCGGACGGCAAGGGCTGGCCTTGTGCAGGGCAAATCCTGGCCTGACAACTTGTGCAAAAAATATCGCCTACTGCGAGCGCCTCCAGGTGCTGGATCTGTTCACAACCTCTGAGGCGTAGGCGCGGGGGCGTTAGGCCGGTCGGGATGGGTATATACTCTCGTTCGCAGCAATTGCGGCAAGACGAGTTACTTCCGGTCGGCTCACCCCAAGGCAGGTTTGCGGCAGATTGCCGCACAGGGGGCGCGGCTTGACCTGTGTCAATCGAAATAGGGGACGGGGTCAGTACCATGCAGACATATTCATTGTCGGCTTTAGATAACCCCATGAAGGTCAATCGGTTTTTAGCGAACAGTCATCTGTATTCATGGAAAAATGTTTGCTTGTTTTTGCTGGTGTTGGCTTGTGCGGCGCTTCAGGGCGTGCAGGCCAAGTCTTACGGCGACATCGAGCAAGAGCGCATCGACCAGGCCTTGCCTGCGGTCGATAGCGTTTCCGAGCCGCAGGGCAAGTTCAAGGTGCGCACCCTGTCGAGTGGCGACAAGGTGCTCGGCTATGTGTTCCAGAGTCTGGATGTGGTCGATATTCCGGCCTATTCCGGCAAGCCGATCAACATGCAGGTGATCCTCGACACAGCCGGCGTGATTCAGGACGCCTATGTGCTCGAGCACCACGAACCGATCCTGCTGATCGGCATTCCCGAAGCCAAACTGCACGCCTTCAACGCCAAGTATCAGGGCATCAAGGTCAACCAGCGGGTAGTCGTCGGCCGTTCCAGCGACCCCGATGCGGTCACCGTCGATGCGGTCACCGGCGCCACCGTGACGGTCATGGTGGTCAACGAGGTGGTGATGCGTGCCGCGCATAAGGTAGCGGTGTCGCTCGGTCTGGTCGAAGAGGCTGCCGGCCTGGCGCAGAAGCCGGCCACGGTGCGCGAGGATCTCTATCAGCCCGCCGACTGGGCCGAGCTCACCGGCAACGGCGCCATCCGCCGCCTGCACCTGACCCGTGGTCAGGTCGATGAGGCCTTCAAGGGTAGCGAAGCCGAGGGTTTCGACGAGGCCGCGCCCGATCAGGTCGACGAGACCTTCATCGACCTCTACGCCACGCACCTGAATGCGCCGACCATCGGCCGCAATCTGCTGGGCGACAGCCAGTACCGCTTCCTGATGGACGCGCTCAAGCCCGGCGAACAGGCGATTGCCGTACTGGGCAGCGGCGAGTATTCGTTCAAGGGTTCGGGTTATGTGCGCGGTGGCATCTTCGATCGGGTGCAATTGCGCCAGTTCGGCGAAACCATCAGCTTCCATGACAGCGATTTCGAACGTCTGAGCGATGTCTATGCCGAGGGCATGCCGGATTTCAAAGAGATGGCGATCTTTATCGTGCGCGAGCCGTCCGGCTTCGATCCCGGCTCACCCTGGGTCCTGGAACTGCTGGTGAAACGGCAGACAGGTCCGATCAGCGGCATCTTCAGCAGTTTCGAACTGCCCTATCAGATGCCCGAGGAGTACCTCGAGCGACCGCTGCCGACCGCCGCCGAACTGGCTGCCGTCGAAGAAGCCAATCGGCCGCTGTGGCTGAATATCTGGTACCAGAAGAGCTTCCAGATCGGTGTGATCAGTGTGGCGTTGTTGCTGCTCACGGTGATCCTGTTCCTCCAGGACAAGTTCACCCAACGCCCGCATTTCCTCCACTGGCTGCGCCGTGGCTACCTGATCTTCACTGTGGTGTACATCGGCTGGTATGCCCTGGGCCAGTTGTCGGTGGTCAACGTACTGACCTTCGTCCACGCCCTGGTGCAGGACTTCCGCTGGGAACTGTTCCTCACCGACCCGATCATCTTCATTATCTGGACCTTCACCGCCGCCAGCATCCTGCTCTGGGGCCGCGGCGTGTTCTGCGGCTGGCTGTGCCCGTTCGGCGCGTTGCAGGAGCTGATCAACGAGGCCGCGCGCAAACTGAAAATCCCCCAGTACGAGCTGCCCTTCGCGCTGCATGAGCGGCTCTGGGCGATCAAGTACATCATCCTGTTGTTGCTGTTCGGCCTGTCTCTGGAGTCGCTGGCCACCGCCGAGCGCTTCGCCGAAATAGAGCCGTTCAAGACCTCCATCACCCTCAGGTTCGACCGCCAGTGGTGGTTCGTGCTCTACGCGGTGATTCTCCTGGTAATCAACATCTTCACCCGCAAGGTCTACTGCCGGTATATCTGCCCGCTGGGCGCGGCGCTGGCCATTCCGAGCAAGTTCCGCCTGTTCGACTGGCTCAAGCGGCGCAAGGAATGTGGCAATCCGTGCCAGCTGTGCGCCAAGGAATGCGAGATCCAGGCGATCCATCCCGACGGTCATATCAATGCCAACGAGTGCCACTACTGCCTCGATTGCCAGATGACTTACCACAACGACGACAAGTGCCCGCCGCTGATTCTCAAGCAGAAGAAACGCAGCAAGAAGGCTCCTGTCAGTGCCGAGTTGATACCCGTAGTACAAGTAGTCGTCCCTGAACGAGCCCTATAAGCGCGTGAGCGCGGCTGTATTTATCTAGTCAAGGAGCAGAACCTGTGAGCGATAAAGAACCGAAGAACAAGCCCGCAATCGATAGCAAAGAGCAGGCGCAAATGCTGGAAAAGGCCGGCTTGAGCCGCCGTGGCTTCCTGGGTGCCAGCGCCATGACAGGCGCGGCCCTGGTCGGCGCGACAGCCTTGGGCAGCGCGGTGATGACCCGCGAATCCTGGGCGGCGGCGGTCAAGGACTCGCAACAGAATTACCATGTCGCGCCGGGCGAGCTGGACGACTACATTGGCTTCTGGAGCGGTGGTCACCAGGGCGAAGTACGCGTGTTGGGCATTCCGTCCATGCGCGAACTGATGCGCATCCCGGTGTTCAACGTCGACTCCGCCACCGGCTGGGGCCTGACCAACGAAAGCCGCGCCATCATGGGCGATAGCGCCAAGTTCCTCAACGGCGACTGCCACCACCCGCACATCTCCATGGTTGACGGCAAGTACGACGGCAAGTACGTGTTCATCAACGACAAGGCCAACACCCGTGTCGCGCGTATCCGCCTGGATATCATGAAGTGCGACAAAATGCTGACTGTGCCGAACTGCCAGGCCATCCACGGTCTGCGCCTGCAGAAGGTGCCGTACACCAAGTACGTGTACGCCAACGCCGAGTTCGTCATCCCCCATCCCAACGATGGCAAGATCTTCGATCTGCAGGATGAAAACAGCTACACCATGTACAACGTCATCGATGCCGAGACCATGGAGATGGCCTACCAGATCATCGTCGACGGCAACCTCGACAACACCGACGCCGACTACACCGGCCGTTTCACCGCAGCCACCTGCTACAACTCGGAGAAGGCCTACGATCTCGGCGGCATGATGCGCAACGAG
Source organism: Pseudomonas sp. (assembly GCA_030699825.1). GTDB lineage: Bacteria > Pseudomonadota > Gammaproteobacteria > Pseudomonadales > Pseudomonadaceae > Aquipseudomonas. The sequence goes on from JAUYKV010000020.1 coordinate 13,870, forward strand.
CGCGACTGGGTCGTGGTGTTCGACATGCATGCCGCGGAGAAGGCGGTCAAGGCCGGCAAGTTCATCACCCTGGGCGACTCCAAGGTGCCGGTGCTGGATGGTCGCAAGAAGGGCGACAAGGACAGCGAGTTCACCCGCTACATCCCGGTGCCGAAGAACCCGCACGGCCTCAACACCTCGTCGGACGGCAAATATTTCATTGCCAACGGCAAGCTGTCGCCAACCGTATCGATGATCGAGATCGCCAAGCTGCCTGACCTGTTCGCCGGCAAGCTCAAGGATCCGCGCGACACCATCGTTGCCGAGCCGGAGCTGGGTCTCGGCCCGCTGCACACCACCTTCGACGGTCGCGGCAATGCCTACACCACGCTGTTTATCGACAGCCAGGTGGTCAAGTGGAGCATGGCCGACGCGGTGCGCGCCTATAAGGGCGAGAAGGTCAACTACATCAAGCAGAAGCTGGACGTGCAGTACCAGCCGGGTCACCTGCATGCCTCGCTGTGCGAAACCAGCGAAGCCGATGGCAAGTGGCTGGTTGCCCTGTGCAAGTTCTCCAAGGACCGCTTCCTGCAGGTCGGCCCGCTGCACCCGGAGAACGACCAGTTGATCGACATCTCCGGCGACGAAATGAAGCTGGTGCACGACGGCCCGACCTTCGCCGAGCCGCACGACTGCACCATGGCGCGTCGTGATCAGGTCAAGACCAAGAAGATCTGGGATCGCAACGACCCGTTTTTCGCTCCCACAGTCGCGCGGGCGAAGAAAGACGGCATCAACCTGGAGACCGACAACAAGGTCATCCGCGACGGCAACAAGGTGCGGGTGTACATGACCTCCATGGCACCGTCCTTCGGTGTGCAGGACTTCACCGTCAAGCAGGGCAGTGAAGTTACCGTGACCATCACCAACATCGACCAGATCGAAGACGTATCCCACGGTTTCGTCATGGTCAACCATGGTGTGAGCATGGAGATCAGCCCGCAGCAGACCTCGTCGATCACCTTCATCGCCGACAAGCCGGGCCTGCATTGGTACTACTGCAGCTGGTTCTGCCATGCGCTGCACATGGAAATGGTCGGCCGCATGATGGTCGAGCCGGCGTAAGGTGTAGCTCTGTAGCCTGGATAAGCGAAGCGCAATCCGGGATGACGCCCCGGATTGCGCCAAGGCTTATCCGGGCTACGGGCCATCACTGGCTCCCATGTCGAGGCGTCGAACCTCTGCGTGGGAGCCCCACCTGGGACGCTCCGCGTCCCGCTTGGTGGCGGTCGGACTACGGCTAAATGACTCAAGGTAAAAATACAGTGTTAAACACCCAGGCAATGGCATGGCTTCGCGTCACAGCGCTATTGCTGCTCATTTTCTGCGGCGCTGCCCAGGCGGCACCGCAACCCATCACCTCGCTGCCGCTGCAGGCCGAGGGTGACAATCGCTGGCGGCTGCCCGCCGGAGAATATCAAGGTTCGTTCCGCGTCGATCAGCCGATGCATATCCGCTGCGAACCGGGCGCCGTGTTGCAAGGCCAGGGCCAGGGTAACGGCCTGATCATCAGTGCCCCAGAGGTGACCATCGAGGGCTGCACGCTGCTCGACTGGGGTCGTGACATGACCGCCATGAACGCCGCCGTGCTCATCCAGCCCAAGGCGCGTGGCGCGGTGATCAAGAACAACCGCATGCAGGGCCCGGGCTTCGGCATCTGGGTCGACGGCACGGCGGACGTCAGCCTGATCGGCAACAGCATCCAGGGCGATCCGAGCATCCGCTCGCAGGATCGCGGCAATGGTATCCACCTGTTTGCGGTGCACGGCGCCAAGGTCATCGGCAACCAGGTACGCGATGCCCGCGACGGTATCTACATCGACACCTCGAACGGCAACCTGCTCGAAAACAACACCCTGGAAGACCTGCGCTACGGCGTGCACTACATGTTTTCCAACGACAATCAGGTGCTCGGCAATATCACCCGGCGCACCCGCACCGGCTATGCCCTGATGCAGAGCCGCAAGCTGACGGTAATCGGCAATCGTTCCGAGCAGGACGAGAACTACGGCATCCTGATGAACTACATCACCTATTCCACCCTACGCGACAATTTCGTCAGCGATGTGCGCAGCGGCTCGACCGGTGACAGCATGATCTCCGGTGCCGAAGGCAAGGCGTTGTTCATCTACAACTCGCTGTTCAACAGCATCGAGCACAACCATTTCGAGCGCAGCGCTTTGGGCATCCATCTGACTGCAGGTTCCGAGGACAACCGTATCGCCGGCAACGCCTTTGTCGATAATCAGCAGCAGGTCAAGTACGTCGCCAGCCGCACCCAGGAATGGTCGCTGGAGGGACGCGGCAACTACTGGAGCGATTATCTGGGCTGGGATCGTAACGACGATGGCCTGGGCGATATTGCCTACGAACCCAACGACAACGTCGACCGCCTGCTGTGGCTGTACCCGCAGGTGCGTCTGTTGATGAACAGCCCGGGCATCGAGTTGCTGCGTTGGGTACAGCGCGCCTTTCCGGTGATGAAATCCCCTGGCGTGCAGGACAGTTACCCACTGATGCAACTGCCTACTACCGATCTGCTGCCAACCCGCCAGGAGCCAACGCCATGAATGCCGTCGAAATCGAAGGCGTCAGCCAGCAGTACGGCAGCATGACCGTGCTGCACGACTTGAACCTGTGTCTGGGCGAAGGCGAAGTGCTCGGCCTGTTCGGCCATAACGGCGCCGGCAAGACCACCAGCATGAAACTGATTCTCGGCCTGCTGCAGGCCAGCAGAGGCCGGGTGCAGGTGCTCGGGCGCAGTCCGAATGACGCTATGGTGCGCCGTCAGCTCGGCTATCTGCCGGAGAACGTGACCTTCTATGCACAACTCAGCGGACGCGAGACCTTGCGCCATTTCGCCCGCCTCAAGGGCGCTGCGCTGGGGCAGGTGGACGATCTGCTGGAGCAGGTCGGCCTGGCCGACGCCATGCAGCGACGGGTCAAGACCTACTCCAAGGGCATGCGCCAGCGTCTCGGCCTGGCCCAGGCACTGCTCGGCGTGCCGCGCCTGTTGCTGCTCGACGAGCCCACGGTCGGCCTCGATCCCATCGCCACCCAGGATCTCTACCAACTGGTCGATCGTCTGCGCCAGCAGGGCACCAGCATCATTCTCTGCTCCCATGTGTTGCCGGGGGTCGAGGCGCATATCAACCGCGCCGCGATCCTCGCCCATGGTCGCCTGCAGGCGGTCGGCAGTCTGGCCAGTCTGCGCGAAGACGCCGGCCTGCCGGCGCTGATCCGCGCCAGCGGGCTGAAACAGAGCGCGCAGTTGTTGCAGCGCTGGCATGCCGACGGGCATCAAGCCCGCTCGGTCGGCGTCGATGGCGTCGAAGTGGTCGCCGTCAACGGCCACAAGCTCGGCCTGCTGCGCCAATTGCTCGGCGATGGCGAGGCGCAAGACATCGACATCCACCAGCCTTCGCTGGAGGATCTGTACCGCTATTACATGGACAAGGCCCGGAGCATCCAGGCCGGGGAGGGCGCGGCATGACGCAGATCTGGAATATCGCCCGCAAGGAACTCAGCGACGGCCTGCGCAACCGCTGGTTGCTCGCCATCAGCCTGCTGTTCGCCGTGTTGGCGGTGGGCATCGCCTGGCTCGGCGCGGCGGCGTCCGGGCAACTGGGCTTCACTTCGATCCCGGCGACCATCGCCAGCCTGGCCAGCCTGGCCACCTTCCTGGTGCCGCTGATCGCCTTGTTGCTGGCCTACGACGCCATCGTCGGCGAGGACGAGGGCGGCACCCTGATGCTGTTGCTTACCTATCCCCTGGGCCGCGGTCAGTTGCTGCTGGGCAAGTTTGTCGGCCATGGCCTGATCCTGGCGCTGGCCACCCTGATCGGATTCGGTTGCGCGGCCCTGGCCATCGCCGTGCTGGTCGAGGATGTCGAGTTGGGCCTGCTGGCCTGGGCCTTTGGCCGCTTCATGTTGTCCAGCACGCTGCTCGGTTGGGTGTTCCTGGCCATGGCCTATGTGCTGAGCAGCAAGGTCAGTGAAAAATCCAGCGCCGCCGGGTTGGCTCTGGGTGTGTGGTTCCTCTTCGTGCTGGTGTTCGATCTGGCGCTGCTGGCACTGCTGGTGCTGAGTCAGGGCAAGTTCAACCCGGATCTGCTGCCCTGGCTGCTGTTGCTCAATCCGGCTGACGTCTACCGCCTGATCAACCTGTCCGGTTTCGCGGACAGCGGAAATGCCGTCGGCGTGATGGCCCTGGGCGGCGACCTGCCCATCGGCGGCCTGGGGCTGTGGCTGTGCCTGTTGTTGTGGGTCGGGGTGCCGCTGCTGTTGGCCTATTGGGTATTTCTGCGCCGACCGAGCTGATTTTTAAGGCTACGTATAGTTATGTGTTGCGCGCCGCAAACCTTGTGGGAGGGGCCGGGCGGCGCTCCGCTTTAGCCGCGATGCCTTGCGCTGTGTCAGCGCGGGCGGTGGAACTTGGGTCGCGGCTAAAGCCCCTCCCACAAAAAACTATCGCCTGGCGCAACAGTGAAGCCCCCCGGAATCGATCTTGCTACATATAACTGGAGCAGAGCCATTTTTAACCTATCAAGGAGCAATGATGAAACGCCTGTTCAAACACACCACCCGGACCCTGTTGGCGTTATTGATCGGTCTGGGACTGCTGGCCTGCAGCGAGCCTGAAGCCGAGCAGAAAAGCCTGGTTCCCGTGGCGTTTCACGACACTGACGAGTGCCATGTGTGCGGCATGATCATCACCGACTTTCCTGGGCCCAAGGGTCAGGCGGTGGATAAATCCGGAGTGAAAAAATTCTGCTCCGCTGCCGAAATGCTCGGTTGGTGGCTGCAACCGGAAAACCGAATCGGCGATGCCAAGCTCTACGTGCACGACATGGGTCGTAGCGAGTGGGCCAAACCCGATGACAGCCACCTGATCGATGCCACCAGCGCCTTCTATGTGGTCGGTCTCGGCGACAGCGGCTTGAAGGGCGCCATGGGCGCGGTGCTGGCCTCGTTCGCCGATGAGCAGGCGGCCGGCAAACTGGCCGCCATCCACGGCGCCCGGGTGTTACGCTTCGAGCAGATCGATCAGGACGTGCTGCAACAGGCCGCCGCCACGCAGCATGTGGGTATGCACGGGCAAGCCACGCATTGAGTCCAGGTCGTAAATGTTTGCCATTATTCGCAAAGTAGGAGATCCAAATGGGTATCAGCATCTGGCAACTTCTGATCGTTCTGCTGATCGTGGTCATGCTGTTCGGCAGCAAGCGCCTGCGCAGCCTGGGCTCCGACATTGGCGGAGCGATCGGCGGCTTTCGCAAATCGATGGGCAGCGACGATGCTCCGCAACAGCCGGAATCGACCAAGCAGCCGTAATCTGTTGCTCCCGGTCTACCAAACATCCCTGTAGGAGATTGCGCTCCGTCTTCGACGGAGCACTGTCGCGCAGCAAACTGGGGAGATTTAACGTGCCTGTCGGCTTGTGGATACCTGTTGGAGGGGCCGGTGCTCCCACAAAAAGGCCCATCTCAAAGAGCGCGTCATAAGCAATAAAATCAATGACATGCAGGTTGTTTGATGAGCGACGCGTCTCGCGGCGAATGCAGCCCAGCAGGGCTGCCGACTCATCGTTTGGCGGATACAGGGCGAAGTTCGCCCCTGGGGTGGGCCGTCTTCAGGAAAATGCTGCTCGCTCGACTCAAACGAACAGTATTGCCAGCGCTGGGCTAGCGTTTTTTACACGCGCTCACTCGTGGTAACTGGCCAGTTTGAGTGTATTGATGATGCGAATGTTGCGCTGCTCCATGGCGATCAGCCCGGCATCGATCAGCCGATGAAGAATGCGCGAGAAGGTTTCCGGCTGGATGCCCAGCTGCGAGGCAATCAGGCGTTTCGACACGTTGAGTTTGATTTTCCCATTGCCGGCGGCCTGCTCCTGGCAGAGGAAACGCGCCACCCGGCGGCTGGCATTGGCCACGGCCAGGGTGTCGATTTCAGCCAGCCGCTGGTGCAGGCGGATGCTGAAGCTGGCCAGCAGTTCCAGGCAGATGCTCGGTTGCTCTTCAAGCAGGCGACGATAGTGGGCGCCATCGATGCTTATCAGGCCGCTGGATTTCAGTGCGCTGGCGGTTACCGGATAGTGGCGGGTATCGCAGAACAGCAGGGAATCGGCAAAGATCTGCCCCGGCTGGATAACCTCGACCAGTTTCTCGTTACCTTCCGGCAGCACGCGGGTCAGAATGATCTGCCCTTCCAGCAGCAGGTAGAACCGCTCCGCCAGGTCGCCCTGATGGAAGAGGATGTCGAGGTTGTGCAGGCGTCGATAAATCGCCAGGTTGCCGACTTCCTGAAATGCGCTGTCGGGTAGCCTGTCGAACAGCTGATGCTCGCGCAGAAGGGCAAGTGTCGTAGAGTCGCTCAGCATGATTCACCTCAGTGGACACCATCTTAGGTGCGCCAGCCTGGGCTGCCCATTGCTCATCGGAACTATCTCTAAAGAGGTAGCTCGGCGTAGGCTCGAGTCAGGTCTTCCATCTGCTTGAGCAGTGTCTCGCTGGTGATGCTGATCAGCGTCGGCACATAGCGGGCATCCTCGGACAGGTGAAAACCCTGTTGCGAAAATTCCCATTGTGCGCTGGCTTTGACCAGCGCCGCGTTGATCTCTGTAGTGTTTTCCGGTGCGATGCGCAACTCTTCCAGAGCCTGGCTGAACTCGTCCACTGCCTGGCCGAACTGGGTCTGCAGTTCTTGCTGTGGCAGCTTCCAGCTCAGTGCCAGATACAGCTTGGCGATGCGCTGGCTGAGCATGCGCTGGCGGCCGCTACGGTTGACCAGTTGCGCGGTGCGCCCGGCGCCGGATCGTTCGATCTGCGCCACCAGGGTCTCGCACTCGGCGAGCAGTTGATCGCTGAGGCTCAGTACCCGCACCGCGGATTCGCGTTCGGGCCGCTGCAGAACCAGGCTGCGGTATTCCTGCCAGTGCAGGCTGACCCGTTGCAGTTGCTGCTCGATGGCTGGGCTGGCGGCATAGTCATCCAGGGTGAGAAGGTTGCTTTCGAAGCGCGCCAGGCTCTCATCGAGCTGCCGACTGGCCTGTTCAGTCCGAACCTCGGTACCGATCATCAGGTAATTCTTGGCGATGCGTTGGCTGAGCATGCGCTGCATGCCCGACAGGTTGACCGCCTCAGCGACGCCGATGGCCGCCCACAGCGAAGGGCTGAGGAACACCAGGCCGAACAGCAGTCCGCACCAGTTTTTCTTGCGCATGGAATCTCTCCAGAAAGTGCGCCCTCCCGTAGGGGAAGACGCGCCCAGGGTGCGCTCGGTAAAAAAACGACCGAGCCTATCGCTCAATAGCTGTACTGCGCCTGCAGCCAGAGCTTGTCGGTGTCCACGGCGAAATCGTCGGCATCATAGCCGGCGTACTTCACCAGGCCGACCAGGCCCTTCACGCCGGGAATCGCATGGGCGTAGGAAACATCGATCTCCGAGCCGTAGTTGCTGCTGCCCCGCTCGGCGCGAAAGTCGTGATACCAGGCCTGCAGGCTGCCGCCGAACAGCGGTGCGGTGGCGCCGAAGTAGGCGTCCTTGACCCCGTTGGCCGGGGTCAACAGGAAGAGGTCGGCCCAACCCTGGAAGGCGTGCTTGGTCGCCAGCGGGGTCTGGAAGGCACGGTTGCCCGGTCCCGAGTCGCCACCGAGCACTTCGTAGCCGCCCTTCAGCGCCACGCCTTTGAGTGTATAACCCAGTTCGGCCAAGTAGTACTCGCTGTCCAGATCCTGCGGATTGTCGGCATAGTCCTTCTGCTGTGCATATTCCAGGGCATAGCTGAGCCCCGAGATGGCGCCGTTCAGGCGCAGGCCGCTGGTCTGGCTCGACTGGTTGCCGGCCAGCAGGTTATCCAGGCTCAGACGGTACTGGTAGGCGGTGGCAGTCAGTTCCGGCATGAGCACATATTGGACATTCAGCAGGTGACTGTGGCCTTCGATATTGGCCGGGTTGCTGGCGTTGTCGAAACGATTGTCGCCGGGGCCGAAGATGCTGTTGATATTGTCGATGTAGGCGTAGGTCAGGGTCAGGCCGTCCAGTGGCTTGAGCTGGCCGAGCACGCCGTCGTAGGTCTGCTCGTTCTGGCGCCAGGCGACGCCGCCGACGAAGCGCTGGTTGTCCAGGTTGATGCGCTGGCGGCCAGCCACGGCATTGCCGAGGGCGAAATCGTAGCGCAGCAGGGCCTGATTGATCTCGCTGCCATCGGGGTCGGCGACCACCGAGTAGTCGCCCTGGCCGTTGCGCGTGCTGTTGTAGCTGGCATCGCCGATGCGGCTGACGTTGTCGGCTTCGATGAGGCCGGAGAGGCCGTACCACTTGCCGCTCTGGAAACCGACGCGGGTGCGGATGGTCTGGGCGTTGGCGTTGTTCAGGGCGTTGTCCTGGTCGACGTGTTCGTAGCGGTAACGCAGGTCGAGGATCGGCTTGCCGTCCTTGAACAGGTTGACGAAGTTTTCGCTGGCCCCGGCGCTGCTGATGCAGGCGAGTAGGGCAAGGGCGATTGGCGTCATGCGGATTTTCATGGTGATGCCTCATGTGATGAATTCTGCGAGGCACGTTAGCGGCGCAGCGATCGAACTTATTGACGGCCATCAAGATGGCAAAAATATTGTTGCCGGCCTGCAGCCGCGTGTTTGGGCGGACTACCTCTAAAGAGGTCGTCCTGGTTCAGGGTGGGTAGAGGGGATGGAATATTGACCTGCAGCAATTCTGCCGCCCTGCGCCATGCCTATCCTTGCGCATGCCCCTGCCGCCGGCGGGGAAATCGGGAGCATCGATGGACGTTGAACAGTTGTTGGCCAATAACCGCTTCTGGGCTGAGTCGCTCAAGGCCAGGGATCCGGAGTTCTTTGCGCGCCTGGCGCGGCAGCAGCGCCCGGAGTTTCTCTGGATCGGTTGCTCGGACAGCCGGGTACCGGCCAATGAGGTGGTCGGCCTGATGCCGGGCGAGCTGTTCGTGCACCGCAACGTGGCCAATATGGTGGTGGCCACCGACATGAATTTCCTCTCGGTGCTGCAATACGCGGTGGACGTGCTGCAGGTCAAGCAGGTGATCGTCTGCGGCCACTATGGCTGTGGCGGGGTGCGCGCGGCCCTGGGTCACGAGGCGCTGGGTCTGATCGACAACTGGTTGCGGGCGCTCAAGGCGCTCTATCACCAGAATCTGGAGCGGTTTCACGGTCTGGAGACGGAAGCCCAGGTCAATCTGTTGTGCGAGCTGAACGTGCAGCGCCAGGTGCGCAACGTCTGCCACACCACCATCGTGCAGAACGCCTGGAAACGCGGTCAGGCGCTGGCGGTGCACGGCTGGATCTACGGGCTCACCGACGGCCTGGTCAACGACCTGCAGGTAACGGTCAATGGGGCGGATCAGCTTGACGACAGCTTTCTCTACGATCAGTGAAACGTAGGATGGGCCGGGTCGCGTAGGTCGGGTCGCGCAGGTTGAGCCTGCGATACCCAGCAATCCGGCGATGGGTATCGCTGCGCTCAACCACATCCTACGGGAGGGGGCGGTCGGAGCTTGGGTGGGATGGGTTGAGCGTAGCGATACCCATGCTGTCGGGCGGTAGCGCATGCATCTGGCACCTGCGCTACCTGTTGGGTTATCGCTGTCCTAACGCAGATGCTCCATCGCCCAGACTGCGGCCTCGACCCGCGAGCGCAGACCGAGTTTGTGCAGCAGGTTTTTCACATGGACCTTGACCGTGCCTTCGGTGATGCCGAGTTTGTGGCCGATGACCTTGTTGCTGTGGCCGGCGGCGATGGTTTTCAGCACCTGGCGTTCGCGGTCGGTGAGGTCGACTTGCGAGCTGGTATGGGGCGAGCGCAGGGCCTGGGCGAGGATTCGGGTCAGGGTGGGGCTGACCACCAAACTGCCTTGCAGGGCGTCGCGGATCAACTGGATCAACAGCTCCGGTTCCATGTCCTTGAGCAGGTAGCCATCGGCATCCAGGCGCATGGCATCGCGGATGTCGTCTTCGGAATCGGACACGGTGAAGATCAGCACCTTGCCTTGATAGTGCCTCTCGCGCAGGCGGCGCAGGGTTTCCAGGCCGTTCATCTGCGGCATGTTGTTGTCCAGCAGGATCAGCTCGGGTTGTAGCTGGCCGATCAGATCCAGGGCCTCCTGGCCATTTCCGGCTTCGCCGACGACTTCCAGGTCTTCCTCTAGCTCGAGCAGCTGGCGCATGCCGCGACGCATCATCGGGTGATCGTCGACCAGCAGGATGCTGTGGCGCAGGGGCGTGCTATGGCCGATGGATGGTTTCATGCGGCGCTACCTTCTTCGTGATGCCCGAGGAACTCGGGGTGGAACTGCAAATGGATACGGGTGCCCGAGGGCGTGCGGGCTTCGATGCTGAGTTGGCCATGCAGGCTGCGCGCACGCTCCTGCATGATGGTCAGGCCGTGGTGCTGGCGCGGGTCGAAGCCCGCAACCAGGCCGCAACCATCGTCCTCGACCGACAATTCGACCTGTTCGCCGATCTGCCGCAGGCGCAGCCAGGCGTGGTTGGCCCGGGCATGCCGGGCACAGTTGGACAGCGCCTCGCGGGCGATCTGCAACAGATGAATCTGCTCGTTGGCCGAGAGCTGGAAGGCCAGGCGGTCGATCTGCAGTTCGGCGCTGAAATCACCGCGTTTGGCGAACTCCTGCATCGTGTCCTTGAGTTCCTGGTCGAGTCCGCCGTCCTGAATCTGCAAACGGAAGGTGGTCAGCAGTTCGCGCAGTTGCCGGTAGGCGCTGTTCAGACCGTCGCGCAGCTCGTTAGTGACGGTCTCCAGATTCTGTGCGCTTTCACCACGACGGATCAGGGTCTGCAGGCGGCTGACCTGTAGTTTCATGTAGGACAGTGCCTGGGCCAGCGAGTCATGCAGTTCGCGGGCGATGATGGTGCGCTCGTCGAGCAGCAACAGACGGTTTTCCTGCTCGCGCTGACGCTTGAGCGACAGTGCCGTACCAACCTGGTTGGCCAGGGCCTGAATCAGCGCGGTTTCCCAGGCCTGCGGTCTGCGTCCGTCGCGGAAGTGGGCTTTCAGTTCGCCCAGATTATTGCCCTGGTTGTTGATGCTGAAGACGGCCTGGTCGGGGTTGATCTTGCGCTCGCAGGTGGCGCAATCGCTGCGCGCACAGACCTCGCGGGTTTCGCTGCCATGCAGGGCCAGCAACTGCTCGCTGGGTGCATGGACATTGTCCTCCAGGCACAGGGTCAGGCGCAGGCCCGGCAGGCGCTGCTGGAAACGACTGATCAGCTCGTCGAGGCGTTCGACGTTGGCCTGGCGGGTGGCCAGGCTGCGGCTGTTCTGGTAGAGCAACTCGAGGGCCGCATTGGTTTGCGCCAGGGTCTGGGTCTTCTGCGCCACCCGGCTTTCCAGGGTGCGGTGCGACTCCTCAATGGTTTCGGCCATGGCGTTGAAACTCTCGGCCATCTGTCCCAGCTCGTCCTCCGAGCGGAATTCGACCCGCGCAGAGTGATCGCCGTTGCGAAAACGCTCGGCCACCCCGACCAGTTCCTGCAGCGGGCTGATCACATTGAGCTGCAGTTCGTACATACCCACCAGCAGGATGATCACGGTAATCAGCAGGGCGGCGCCCTGGATGCTCTGCTGCCAGCTCTGGCGGTGTTCGCTCTGTTTCTGCAGGAGCATGACGAAGTGTTCCAGCTGGGCGACGAAGTTCTCGGTGTGCTGCACGAAGGAGGCCTTGTCGCCGCGATCCAGGGCCGGACGCAACTGTTCCTGCCATAGCCTGTTGATCTCGCGGTGAGCCTTGTACAGCGGGTCGTCCGGCTTGCTGCTGATGCGCCGTTGCAGGCTGCCGTCCAGACGCTGCTGCAGGTCGTCGCGCAGCGCGGCTATGACTTGCGCAGGTGCGTTGGCCTCGAGTTGCCAGTTCAGGCGGTAGGTGGCCATGCGCAGGGAGCCGGCGGTATTGATCGCTGCTGCGTCGTCTTCGCTGAACCAGGCGATCAGTCCGGCGCTGATTGAGCTGCCAAGGGCCAGCACGGCAATCAGGGTCACCGCCAAACCGGCCCTTACCGGTACCGAACTGCGCATCCATCTCAACATCGAACTGACTACCTCCAAAGAACTCGGGCTGCCCGCAGGCTCGTGGGCAATCATTTATATCAGTTATAACTATCTGTTTTTAAAGACTTTTAGTAAGAAAAAACGGACTACCACTTAAGAGGTAGGCGGGGTCGCGGTGGGTCCAGGTACCTCTGCATTAATTGACCCAAGTCAAGTGCACCACCTCCTTGCCTATCTAGTGTGCCGCCCATGGTTCGGGAATCAAGGGGTGCGCTATGGCAAGTTTGAGAATACAGCAGAGCCTGGTTCTGGGTATGAGCACCTTGGCGTTTACTATCTGCTTCATGATCTGGATGATGTTCGCTGTACTCGGCGTTCCGATCAAGGAGTTACTGCAACTCAACGATACCCAGTTCGGCCTGCTGGCCGCCACGCCGGTGCTCACCGGTTCGCTGGTGCGCCTGCCGCTGGGCATGCTCACCGACAGGTTCGGCGGGCGCATCGTGTTCTTCCTGCTGATGCTGGTTTGTGTGCTGCCGATCTACATGATCAGCCTGGCTACCGAGTACTGGCATTTCCTGGTCCTTGGACTGTTCGTCGGCATGGCCGGCGGTTCCTTCTCGGTCGGCATCGCCTATGTCGCCAAGTGGTTCGAAAAGCAGAACCAGGGCTTCGCCATGGGCGTCTTCGGTGCCGGTAACGCCGGCTCCGCGCTGACCAAGTTCGTCGCGCCGGCGATCATCGCCGCGGCCAGCTGGCAGATGGTGCCCAAGGTCTACTCGGCGATCATGTTCATCACCGCGCTGCTGTTCTGGTTCTGCACCTACGAGAACAAGAGTCATCGGGTACGTAGCAACGTGTCCCTGGCCGATCAACTGCGCACCCTGAAAGATCCCAAGGTGATGCGCTACTGCCAGTACTACTCGATCGTCTTCGGCGGCTATGTGGCCCTGGCCCTGTGGATGACCAAGTATTACGTCGAGGAGTACGGCTTCAACCTGCAGAGCGCCGCCTTGCTGGCTGCCTGCTTCTCCCTGCCGGGCGGCGTGCTGCGCGCCATGGGTGGCTGGATGTCGGACAAGTGGGGCGCGCAGAGCGTGACCTGGTGGGTGATGTGGGTGAGTTGGGTGTGCCTGTTCCTGCTGTCCTACCCGCAGACCGAGTTGATCATCCAAACCATCAATGGCCCGCAGACCTACAACATCGGCCTGAATGCCTGGGGCTTCACCATACTGCTGTTCATCGTCGGTATCGCCTTCGCCTTCGGCAAGGCCTCGGTGTTCAAGTACATCTCCGATGACTACCCGAACAACATGGGCGCCATCTCCGGCATCGTCGGCCTGGCCGGCGGCCTCGGTGGCTTCATTCTGCCAATCATGTTCGGTGCCCTGGTCGACCTGACCGGCATACGGTCCTCAAGTTTCATGCTGATGTACGGCGTGGTCTGGGTCTCCCTGATCTGGATGTACTTCAGCGAAGTTCGCAAAACCTCCGTTATGGGCCAGGCCTCCGAAAGGTCACCGGCTCCCGCTATCCTGCCGCTTGAAGGAGAATGAGCATGTCCGCAATCAAGAACCCGGCCTTGGGGGGCAAGCCCAAGGTGGGCCCGGTGATCGATGACTGGCGTCCGGAAGACCCACACTTCTGGGGCAGCATCGGCAAGTCGATAGCTTCGCGCAACCTGTGGATCTCGATCCCCGCGCTGTTTCTGGCATTCGCCGTGTGGATGGTGTGGAGCGCGGTGATCGTGCGCCTGAACAGCATCGGCTTCACCTTTACCAACGACCAGCTGTTCTGGCTGGCGGCGTTGCCGGGCTTGTCCGGCGCCACCCTGCGGATCTTCTACTCGTTCATGGTGCCGATTTTCGGTGGCCGTAGATGGACGGCGCTGAGTACCGCGTCCTTGCTGATTCCGGCGTTGTGGATGGGCTTCGCGGTGCAGGACCTGGCCACCCCCTACAGCGTGTTCGTGATCATCGCCTTGCTGTGCGGCTTCGGTGGCGGCAACTTCGCATCGAGCATGTCCAACATCAGCTTCTTCTTTCCCAAGGCCCAGCAGGGCACCGCGCTCGGTTTGAATGCCGGCCTCGGTAACCTCGGCGTATCGGTGATGCAGTTCGGCGTGCCCTTGGTGATCGGCATGGGCCTTTTTGGCGCCGTCGGTGGCCAGGCCCAGGAACTCGGCGATGGCAACCAGCTGTGGCTGCAGAACGCCGGCTTCATCTGGGTACCGTTCATTGCGGCGGTGACCGTGGCGGCCTGGTTTGGCATGAACGACCTGAGCAGCGCCAAGGCCTCGTTCGCCGAACAGGCGGTGATCTTCAAGCGCAAGCACAACTGGTTGATGTGCTGGCTGTACCTGGCCACTTTCGGTTCCTTCATCGGCTTCGCCGCCGGCTTCCCGATGCTGATCAAGACCCAGTTTCCTGGCGTCGATCCGCTCAAATTCGCCTTCCTCGGCCCGCTGGTCGGCGCCCTGGCGCGCCCGCTGGGTGGCTGGCTGGCAGACAAACTGGGCGGCGCGCGGGTCACCCTGTGGAATTTCGTGCTGATGATCGCCGCGGTGTTCGGTGTGCTGGCCTTCATTCCTCAGGCCGGCGTCGAGGGCAACTTCTACGGTTTCCTGGCCATGTTCATGCTGTTGTTCATCACCACCGGTATTGGCAACGGCTCCACCTTCCGCATGATCCCGGTGATCTTCCGCACCCTGCACGAGCGCGACAGCATCGGCAAGACGGCGGCGGTCAAGGAGCAGGCGCTGAAAAATGCCGGTAAGGAAGCAGCAGCGGTGCTAGGTTTTAGTTCGGCAATGGGCGCCTACGGGGCGTTCTTCATTCCGAAATCCTTCGGCACCTCGATGGCGCTGACCGGCGGTCCGCAGATGGCGCTGTACGTGTTCGCCGGCTATTACGTCAGCTGCATCCTGGTGACCTGGTGGTGGTACTCGCGCAAAGGCGCGGAAACCCCCTGCTAACGGGCATGACGTCGCCCTCAGCCGGCGCTTGGCGCTGGATGAGGGCGGCGCGGTAAAGAATCGAATCATTGCGTGTGCGGGACGCAGAGCCCGCAGCAAGCCTGAGAGGAAAAAAAGATGAGTCACATACTCGACCAGTTGCGTTTCTTCAACCGTAAACAGGGTGAGTTCGCCGATGGTCATGGCGAAACCCGCATCGAGTCACGCGATTGGGAGAACGTCTATCGTTCGCGCTGGCAGTACGACAAGATCGTGCGTTCCACCCACGGGGTGAACTGCACCGGCTCGTGCTCCTGGAAGATCTACGTGAAGAACGGCCTGATCACCTGGGAAACCCAGCAGACCGACTACCCACGTACCCGCAACGACCTGCCCAACCATGAGCCGCGCGGCTGTCCGCGTGGTGCCAGCTACAGCTGGTACATCTACAGCGCCAACCGTCTCAAGTATCCCAAGGTGCGCAAGCCGCTGTTGAAACTCTGGCGTGAAGCCCGAGCCACCATGGCGCCGGTGCAGGCCTGGGCGAGCATCGTCGAAGACCCGGTCAAGGCCGAGTCCTACAAGAGCAAGCGCGGCATGGGCGGCTTCATCCGCTCGAGCTGGAACGAAGTCAACGAAATCATCGCCGCGGCCAACGTCTACACCGTCAAAGAGCACGGCCCGGACCGGGTGATGGGCTTCTCGCCGATCCCTGCCATGTCGATGGTCAGCTACGCCGCCGGCAGCCGTTACCTGTCGCTGATCGGTGGCGTGTGTCTGTCCTTCTACGACTGGTACTGCGACCTGCCGCCGGCTTCGCCGCAGGTGTGGGGTGAGCAGACCGACGTGCCGGAATCGGCCGACTGGTACAACTCCAACTACATCATCGCCTGGGGCTCCAACGTGCCGCAGACGCGTACCCCGGACGCCCACTTCTTTACCGAAGTGCGCTACAAGGGCACCAAGACCGTGGCCATCACTCCGGACTACTCCGAAGTGGCCAAGCTCACCGATCTCTGGCTGAACCCCAAGCAGGGCACCGATGCGGCGCTGGCGCAGGCGTTCAACCACGTTATTTTCAAAGAGTTTCACCTCGACAAGCCGAGCGCCTACTTCACCGACTACGTGCGTCGCTATACCGACTTCCCGATGCTGGTGATGCTCAAGGAGCACGCCGAGGGTAGCTATCAGCCGGATCGGTTCCTGCGCGCCTCTGACCTGGCCGCCAACCTGGATCAGGCAAACAACCCCGAGTGGAAGACCATCGCGCTGGACAGCGAGACCAATCAACTGGTGTCGCCGCTGGGTTCGATCGGCTACCGCTGGGGCGAGAAGGGCAAGTGGAACATCGAGGCCCGCGAAGGTGGTGACGGTCGTGAAGTCAAGCTGCAACTCAGCCTGATCGGTGAAGATGTAGCCGAAGTAGCGTTCCCGTACTTCGGTGGCCAGACCCACGAGCACTTCCAGCATGTGGCCGGTGACGAAGTACAGTTGCGCCGTGTACCGGTACGCAGCATCACCCTGGCTGACGGTTCGCAAGCCAAGGTCGCCACCGTGTTCGACCTGTCGGCGGCCAACCTGGCGATCGACCGTGGTCTGGGTGGCGGCAACGTCGCCAAGGATTACAACGACGCCAACGTACCGGGCACCCCGGCCTGGCAGGAGCAGATTACCGGCGTCAGCCGCGAGAAGGCGATTCAGATTGCCCGCGAATTCGCTGACAACGCCGACAAGACCAAGGGTCGTTCCATGATCATCGTCGGTGCGGCGATGAACCATTGGTACCACATGGACATGAACTACCGCGGCCTCATCAACATGCTGATGATGTGCGGTTGCGTAGGCCAAACCGGTGGTGGCTGGGCCCACTATGTCGGCCAGGAAAAACTGCGTCCGCAGTGTGGCTGGTTGCCGCTGGCCTTCGGCCTGGACTGGAGCCGTCCGCCACGCCATATGAACGGCACCAGCTTCTTCTATGCGCACAGCTCGCAATGGCGCCACGAGACGATGAACATGCACGAAGTGCTCTCGCCTCTGGCCGACAAATCGCAGTTCCCCGAGCATGCGCTGGACTACAACATCCGCGCCGAACGCGCCGGCTGGTTGCCGAGCGCGCCACAGCTCAACCGTAACCCGCTGCAAATTACCAAGGATGCGGCAGCAGCCGGCATGTCGCCGGTGGATTACGTACTCAAGTCGCTGCAGGACGACTCGCTGCGTTTCTCCTGCGAGCAGCCGGACAGCCCGGAGAACTTCCCGCGCAACATGTTCATCTGGCGCTCCAACCTGTTGGGCAGCTCGGGCAAAGGCCACGAGTACATGCTCAAGTACCTGCTGGGCACCAAGAACGGCGTGATGAACGAAGACCTTGGCAAGCGTGGCGGGGTCAAGCCGAACGATGTCGAGTGGGTTGACGAAGGTGCGATCGGCAAGCTCGATCTGGTCACCACCCTGGACTTCCGCATGTCTTCCACCTGCGTTTACTCGGACATCGTTCTGCCGACGGCGACCTGGTACGAGAAGGACGACATGAACACCTCGGACATGCACCCCTTCATCCACCCGCTGTCCGCGGCCATCGATCCGGCCTGGGAATCGCGTTCCGACTGGGAAATCTACAAGGGCATCGCCAAAGCCTTCTCCGAGATGTCGGTCGGCCATCTGGGTGTCGAGCAAGATCTGGTCACCATTCCGATGCAGCACGACAGCGTCGGCGAACTGGCTCAGCCGTTCGGAGGCATCGACTGGAAAACTGCAGGTGAAACGCCGGTACCGGGCAAGAACTGCCCGAATATGACCGTGGTCGAGCGCGACTACCCGAACGTCTACAAGAAGTTTACCTCTCTTGGCCCGCTGCTCGACAAGCTGGGTAACGGCGGCAAGGGCATCGACTGGAACACCGAGCACGAGGTCGAATTCCTCGGCGAGTTGAACCACAAGGTGCGCGACGAAGGCGTCAGCAAAGGTCGGCCGCAAATCGAATCGGCCATCGATGCCTGCGAGGTGATCCTCACCCTGGCCCCGGAAACCAACGGTCACGTGGCGCTCAAGGCCTGGGCGGCGCTGTCGGAGTTTACCGGCCTGGATCACAGCCACCTGGCGATCAACAAGGCGCATGAGGCGATCCGCTTCCGCGACATCCAGGCGCAACCGCGCAAGATCATCTCCAGCCCAACCTGGTCGGGTCTGGAAGACGAGAAGGTCAGCTACAACGCCGGCTACACCAACGTTCACGAGTTCATCCCGTGGCGCACCATCACCGGCCGCCAGCAGTTCTTCCAGGATCACCCGTGGATGCAGGCGTTTGGCGAGGAGCTGATGAGCTACCGGCCGCCGATCAACACCCGCACCATCGATCACGTGAAGGGCAAGCGGCCTAACGGCAACACTGAGATCGTTCTCAACTGGATCACTCCGCACCAGAAGTGGGGTATCCACAGCACCTACAGCGACAACCTGATCATGCTTACCCTGAGCCGTGGCGGGCCGATCATTTGGCTCTCGGAAATCGACGCCAAGCGTGCCGGCGTCGAGGACAACGACTGGGTTGAATGCTTCAACGTCAACGGTGCTCTGGTCGCCCGCGCGGTAGTCAGCCAGCGGGTCAAGGAGGGCATGGTCATGATGTACCACGCCCAGGAACGCATCATGAACATGCCTGGCAGCGAGATGACCAAGACTCGCGGTGGCCACCACAACTCGGTGACCCGCGTAGTGCTCAAGCCGACCCACATGATCGGTGGCTATGCCCAGCAGTCCTACGGTTTCAACTATTACGGCACGGTCGGTTGCAACCGCGACGAGTTCGTCGTGGTACGCAAGATGGACAAGATCGACTGGCTTGACGGCACAGACGACGAAGCCCTGCCACAACCCCTGCCACAAGACATTTGAGGAGCTCTGCCATGAAAATTCGTTCGCAAGTCGGCATGGTCCTCAATCTGGACAAGTGCATCGGTTGCCACACCTGTTCGATCACCTGCAAAAACGTCTGGACCAGCCGCGAAGGTATGGAATACGCCTGGTTCAACAACGTCGAAACCAAGCCAGGTATCGGCTACCCCAAGGAATGGGAAAACCAGGACAAGTGGAGAGGCGGCTGGATCCGCAACAAAGACGGCTCGATCAATCCGAAGATCGGCGGCAAGTTCCGCGTACTGGCGAATATCTTCGCCAACCCGAACATGCCGACCATCGACGACTACTACGAGCCGTTCGATTTCGACTATCAGCACCTGCACACCGCTCCCCTGGGCGAGCACCAGCCGACTGCTCGACCACGTTCGGTGATCAGCGGCAAGCGCATGCAGAAGATCGAGTGGGGCCCGAACTGGGAGGAAATTCTCGGTACCGAGTTCGCCAAGCGTCGCAAGGACAAGAACTTCGACCAGATCCAGGCCGACATCTATGGCGAGTATGAAAATACTTTCATGATGTACCTGCCGCGTCTGTGCGAGCACTGCCTTAACCCGGCGTGTGCGGCGTCCTGCCCGAGCGGTGCGATCTACAAGCGTGAAGAGGACGGTATCGTCCTGATCGACCAGGAAAAATGCCGTGGCTGGCGCATGTGCATCAGCGGCTGCCCGTACAAGAAGATCTACTTCAACTGGAAGAGCGGTAAATCCGAGAAGTGCATCTTCTGCTACCCGCGCATCGAGGCCGGCATGCCGACCGTGTGTTCGGAAACCTGCGTGGGCCGTATCCGCTACCTCGGCGTGCTGCTGTACGACGCCGACCGCATCCATGAAGTGGCGAGCACGCCGAACGAGCAGGATTTGTACCAGAAGCAACTGGACATGTTCCTCGACCCGTTCGATCCGAAGGTCATCGCCCAGGCCCTGGCCGACGGCGTGCCCATGTCGGTGATCGACGCTGCGCAGAAATCCCCGGTGTACAAGATGGCGGTGGACTGGAAGCTGGCCCTGCCGCTGCACCCGGAATACCGCACCCTGCCGATGGTCTGGTACGTACCGCCGCTGTCGCCGATCCAGAACGCCGCGACTGCGGGCACCGTGGGCATGAACGGGGTTATCCCGGATGTCGACAGCCTGCGCATTCCGCTGCGCTACCTGGCCAACCTGCTTACCGCCGGCGACGTCGTACCGGTCAAGTTGGCGCTCAAACGTCTGTTGGCCATGCGTGCCTACAAGCGTTCCGAGCAAGTGGATGGCGTGCAGGATCTGCAGGTGCTGGCTGATGTCGGCCTGAGCGTGGCGCAAGTCGAAGACATGTACCGCTACCTGGCGATCGCCAACTACGAAGACCGTTTCGTGGTGCCAAGCACCCACCGCGAGGAAGCCATGAGCGATACCTTCGCCGAGCGTTCCGGCTGTGGCTTCAGCTTCGGCAGCGGTTGCAGTGGCTCCTCCGACACCAACATGTTCGGGGCGAAGAAGTCCAACCAGCGCGACATCCTCAAAACCGTACAGTTGTGGGAGGACTGAGCATGCAAATTCTCAAAGTAATTTCCCTGCTGCTTGACTATCCCACTGAGCAATTGGTGGTCGGGCGTGACGAGTTGGCTCAGGCAATTTCCAGCAGCCGCGAAATCAGCCCGGAGCAGCGCAATGCGCTGCACGAGCTGCTCAAGCTGATCTGCGACAACGATCTGATGGACGGCCAGGAGCACTACGGTGCCCTGTTCGGCCGTGGTCGCTCGCTATCGCTGCTGCTGTTCGAGCACGTACACGGCGAGTCGCGTGATCGTGGTCAGGCCATGGTCGACATGATGGCGCAGTACGAAGAGGCCGGTTTTGCGATCGGCATCAAGGAACTGCCTGACTATATTCCGCTGTATCTGGAATTCCTCTCCACCCGCGAGGATCTGGAAGCCCGCGAGGGCCTGGCAGATGTCAGTCATCTGCTGACGCTGTTGGCTACTCGTCTGGACGAGCGCGAAAGTGCTTATGCCAGCTGCTTCCGTGCCCTTTTGCAGATCGCCGGGGTCGAGCCTCAAGAGGCCATGGCAGGGATGCGCGAGCAGGTCGCCGCCGAGGTACGCGACGACTCGCTCGAAGCCCTCGACAAGATCTGGGAGGAGGAGGCCGTGGACTTCCTCCAGGCCGAGCAGCAGGACCGCTGCCCGAGCCAGACGACCTTACCGGGCAAGACCCGCGAAGAAGTGCCGGTGCCGCTGCACTGGGTGGATTTCAAGCATGAAGGGCCGGCCGCCGCGCCGGTTCAGGAGGTGCGCAATGTCTAACATCAATCTGTTGGCGTTCGGGGTGTATCCCTACATCGCCCTGGCCATCTGCATCATCGGCAGCTGGGCGCGTTTCGACCTGTCGCAGTACAGCTGGAAGGCCGGATCGAGCCAGATCTTCGCCCGTTCGGCGGCCGAGCAACGCTACATGCGCATCGCCAGCAACCTGTTCCACGTCGGCGTGCTGTTTGTCCTGGCCGGCCACTTCGTCGGTCTGTTGATGCCCGAGGCGCTCTACCACTCGGTCATCAGTACGCAGAACAAGCAGCTGCTGGCCATGGTCACCGGTGGTTTCTTCGGCATTCTCTGCCTGATCGGTCTGGTCATGCTGCTCAAGCGTCGCTTCAACGATCAGCGGGTGCGGGCCAGTTCCAGCACCTCGGACATGATGGTGTTGATCGTGCTGCTGGTGCAACTGGTCCTCGGCCTGCTGACCATCGTCGCTTCGACCAGCCACATGGATGGTTCGGTGATGGTGATGCTGGCCAACTGGGCGCAGTACACCGTAACCCTGCAACCGATGGCAGCCGCTGCAGCTATCGAACCGGTGGGCCTGGTCTACAAGCTGCACGTATTCCTCGGTCTGACCCTGTTCGTGCTGTTCCCCTTCACCCGCCTGGTGCACATCGTCAGCGCACCGGTGTGGTACTTGGGCCGGCGCTACCAGATCGTTCGGCAGAAGGGCGTGCATCCGGTCGTGCAACGGCCGCAGGTTCGTCCGCTTGCGCAATCTGCTCGTGAAATCCCCGGGCAGCCGCAGCAGTCTGGCTATCCCATGGGCGCAGCCAAAGCCAAGGGCCACTGATACGCCAATGAAATGAGGTGGGCCGGGCGGCGATCCGCTTCGGCCCATCCCATACCTGGCGTTTGAGTGAATGAATCAAGCATTAACGAGGAACTTGTCATGGGATGCGGATGTGGTGGTGGCAATGCAGAGCAGGGCGGTTGCGGCGGACAAAAGCCGCCAGTCGATCTGATGGTCGATGCCCCTGGCGTACAAGAGGTAACCCCGGAATCACAGCCCACGGCCGATGAGCCGGAGGCTCTCGCCGAAGAGGTCGAGTCAGCTCCCACGCTGATCGCCAGCAGCGAGCAGGAATGGCCACGGATCACGGTCAACGGCGTGACTATCGCGCCCGAGGTCATGGCCCAGGAGCTGCAATATCACCCGGCGGAAAGCCGCGAGGAAGCGGTGTTCCTGGCCGCCCAGGCGTTGGTGATTCGTGAGTTGTTGCAGCAGCGCATCGCCGAGCTGGGCTTGACGGTGCAAGCCGATCCTGGCGAAAGCGCGGAGGAGGCCGCCACTCGCCAACTGATCGAGCTGGAAGTGACGCTACCGGAATGCGACGAGCAAAGCTGTCAGCATTATTACCAGAGCAACCAGGCACGCTACGTCACCGCTCCTTTGTTGGCGGCGCGGCATATCCTGCTCGAGTGCGCCCCGGATGATGCCGAGGCCCGCAGCCTGGTACGCGAAAAGGCCGAGCAGTTGCTCGAACTGTTGCGCCAGGATGGCGGTCGTTTCGCCGAATTGGCCCTGGCCCATTCGGCTTGTCCGTCCAAGGCCCAGGCCGGCGCGTTGGGGCAACTGAGCAAAGGCCAGACCGTGCCCGAGTTCGAACGGCAACTGTTCAAGCTGCCCGCCGGGTTGGCCGGCCAGCCGCTTGAAAGTCGCTACGGTTGGCATGTGGTCAGCGTCGACCAGCGCATCGAAGGCAAGCAATTGCCCTACGAAGTGGTCGCCGGCTCCATCCGCGCGCTGTTGCAACAAGGGGTATGGCAGAAGGGCGTGGCCCAGTACCTGCAGACCCTGATTGGCGCGGCGGATATCGTTGGCATCCGCTTGCAATGCGCCGATTCGCCGTTGTTGCAGTAGCCACGACGGCGGTAGGCAAGCCATAAGCTGCAAGCGAAAAGCCCCGGATTGCATCCGGTCAGGACAGTATCCTTCCAGGGGGAGGGGCTTTAGCCGCGATGATTGTTGATGATCGTTCCCTCGTCGAGGCGTCGAACGCGTCCGCGTGGGAACGCAGGCATCGGAGAAACCATGGACACACAACTGCAGGATGGCTTCGGCCGCACAGTCGATTACCTGCGCATGTCGGTCACTGACCGCTGTGATTTCCGCTGTGTCTATTGCATGGCCGAAGACATGACCTTCCTGCCGCGCCAGCAGGTGCTCGGTCTCGAGGAACTCTACCGGCTGGCGGCGCTGTTCGTCGGCCTGGGGGTGAAGAAGATCCGTCTGACCGGCGGCGAACCCCTGGTACGCACGGGCATCGTCGAACTGTGCCAGCGCATCGCCGCTTTGCCCGGCCTGCGCGAGCTGGTGATGACCAGTAACGGCTCGCAGTTGGTGAAGCTGGCCAGGCCGCTGGCCGACGCCGGGGTCAAGCGTCTGAACATCAGCCTCGACAGTCTGGATCCGGGCAAATTTCGCGGCATCACCCGCACCGGCAGCCTGCGCCAGGTGCTGGACGGCATCGAAGCGGCGCGCGATGCCGGCTTCGAGCGGATCAAGCTCAACGCGGTCATCATGAAAGGACGCAACTTCGACGAAGTGCTCGACTTGGTCGACTACGCCATCGCCAGGCAGCTGGATATCAGCTTTATCGAAGAAATGCCCCTGGGCGATGTCGGCCGTTCGCGCGGCGAGTCGTACTGCTCCAGTGAAGAAGTGCGCAAGCTGATCGTCAGCCGACATGCCCTGCTCGACAGCGCCGAACACAGCGGCGGTCCGGCGCGCTACATGCGCCTGAAGGAGCATGCGGCTACCCGTATCGGCTTCATTTCGCCGAATTCACACAACTTCTGCAGCACCTGCAACCGCGTGCGCCTGACCGTCGAAGGTCGTCTGTTGTTGTGCCTGGGCCAGGAAAATTCCATCGACCTGCGCGCCCTGTTGCGCAGCCATCCGCTGGACGATCAGCCGATCATCGACGCGGTGCAGCAGGCCCTGCAACGTAAACCACTGCGTCACGAATTCAGTGCCGATGGCGAGGTGAAAATCCTGCGTTTCATGAACGCCAGCGGCGGCTGAAGCGTTGCTTCGGCAGCCCACTAGATTTACCCCTTTTTACCCTCCCATTTGGTCGCCTTGAGCGGCCATTTTTTTGGCTATGTACCCATTAACTGTCCTGATTAGCAATGATGATCAGCCAAGCTGGCCGCCCGTGGTCACCGGGCCTATGCTGTATATGCGTACAGTTATTTCGGTGAGGGGTGGAATCATGGCGATGAACCGAATTCAGTTTCAACCTGGGCTGTCGATGCCCGAGTTTCTCAAGCGCTACGGTACCGAAGCCCAGTGCGCGGCGACATTGGAGCAAGCGCGCTGG
>JAUYKV010000036.1 GCA_030699825.1 Pseudomonas sp.
CGTAGGATGGGTTAGGCGCCCACAAATTGACCTGCTGCCAGCAGAATAACCGCGCCGTAACCCATCATGGATTTCAGCCACTACAATCGGATACAGGTATAAAACGCTCGATGGGTATCGCTGCGCTCAACGCCATCCTACGGTTACCAGCGCCTACAAGACTTCGTGCTGATTTAATTTCTATATATCAAACAACGAGTTGTTTTTAGTTTGATAAGAGATAACGTTTTTGTGGGAGGGGCCGGGCTCAACAGTTAATAGGTACATAGCCTTATCGAGCCCCGTCGCGAGAGCGTCTCCAGGCGTTCGCGACGGGGCGTTTTTCGCAAGCGCAGTCAGCGCGAACGCGAGCGCCGTCCCGTGCCGCGATTGAGGCTGTTCTGGCTCGGCGTGGGCGGCGGCAGCGTCACCTGTTGTAGCAAATGGGGGAAACTATCGCTCTTGTGCGGGATGGCCATGGCCCCGATGAAGTGTTCCTGAAAGCGCGGCTCGACGGCGGTTTCCACCTTCTCGACGCGGCGCACCAGCGCCTCGATTTCCCGCCGCGACTGGCGACTGAGCAGGGCGATGCGCGCCCCGCTGCCGGCGGCATTGCCGGCCAAGGTGACGTGGGCGAGGTCGCAGTCCGGGATCAGGCCGAGAATCATCGCGTACTTGACGTCGATATGCGCGCCGAAGGCGCCGGCCAGGCGGATGCGCTCGACGTGAGCGGTGCCGAACTGTTCCATCAGCAGCTTGATCCCGGCGTAGAGCGCGGCCTTGGCCAGCTGGATGGCGCGAATGTCGTTCTGGGTGATGCGCAGGCTGCGGCTGTCGTCCTGGTACAGCAGGTAGGCGAAGGCTCGGCCATCGGCCAGCACCCATGGGCAGTGCTCGGCCAGGGCGCCGTTGACCACGCCCTCGTGGTTGATGATGCCGGTCAGGAACAGCTCGGCGATCACCTCGATGATGCCCGAGCCACAGATGCCGGTGACGCCATGCGCGGCGACCGCCTCGGCGAAGCCGGGTTCGGTCGACCACAGGTCGCAGCCGATTACCTTGAAGCGCGGCTGCAGGGTCTCGGGATCGATGCGCACCCGTTCGATGGCGCCCGGCGCGGCGCGTTGGCCGCAGCTGATCTGTGCGCCCTCGAAGGCCGGCCCGGTCGGGCTGGAGGCCGCCAGCAGGCGCTCGCGGTTGCCCAACACGATCTCGGCGTTGGTGCCGACGTCGACCAGCAGCATCAGCTCCTCGCTTAGCTGCGGCGCCTCGGAGAGGATCATCGCGGCAGTGTCGGCACCGACATGCCCGGCGATGCACGGCAGCCCGTAGACCCGCGCATTGGGGTGGATGCGCAGGTCGATCTCGGTGGCCCAGAGGCCGTCGATGGCTTCGTCGGAGGCCAGGGCGAAGGGCGCACCGCCCAGCTCGACCGGATTGATGCCGAACACCAGGCTGTGCATGATCGGGTTGCCCACCAGGGTCGCCTCGAGGATGGCCTCCACGCCGATCCCCGCCGCCTCAGCCAGTTCCACGGCCAGCTGGTTGAGCGCCTCGCGCACCACGCGGGTCATTTCCAGTTCGCCGCCCGGGTTGAGCATGATGTAGGAGACGCGGCTCATCAGATCCTCGCCGAAACGGATCTGCGGGTTCATCCGCCCGGCGCTGGCCACCACCTCGCCACTCTGCAGGTCGCACAGGTGGGCGGCGATGGTGGTCGAGCCGACGTCCACCGCCATGCCGTAGATCTTTTCCTGCAGGCCCGGCCAGACGGCGATGATCCGCTGGTCGTCGTACACCGCCACCGTGACCTGCCACTGGCCCTGGCGCAGGGCCTGCTGCAGCTGTTGCACCACGCGGATGTCGTTTTCCAGGTGGGGCAGGTGCCATTGGTAGTTGAGGGCGTCCTTGAGGCGGCGCAGGTCGGAGGCCGGCACGTGCATGTCCGGTTGCTGCACCTCGACGAAGTACAGGCGGATGATCGGATCCAGCTCGATATTCAGCACCTCCGCGCGCTTGCGCACGACCTGGCGGTGCACCTGGCTGGACGGCGGCACATCGATCACCGCATCGCCCAGCAACCGGGTCGCACAGCTCAGCCGGCGACCCGGATCGAGCATGCCGCGACGCTGTTCCCAGGCCTGCTCGGTAGCGCTTTTGTCGCTCAGGTGACTGGCGGCGGACGTCACCCCGTGCTTGGCGAAACTGCCTTCGCACAGGTCGACCTGGCAACGACCGCAAAGACCACGGCCGCCGCACACCGAGTCGATATCGACCCCCAGCGCCCTGGCAGCTTCCAGCACCGGGGTGCCCAGGGGAAAGCGGCCACGGTGGCCGGACGGGGTGAATACGACAAGTGCATCCTCGGGTATGGACACGGCGTGTTCCTCGATTTTTCTGGCGAAAACGAACAGGAACCCCGTTTCGGGGCTCCTGCCTGGCGATGTAGCCGTTATCCGTTACATGAGAGATAACGGTTTTGCAGGAGCGACCTGGCGGCGTTCCGCTTCATCCACGGAAATCTGCGAAACACTGACTATGTTTCGCGGCTAAAGCCCCTCCCACTAGGAGCGACCTGGCTCAACTAACGGGGACAGCGCCTACTGCGAACGCCCCCAGGCGAGGGGCGCAGCAGGCAAGCGATTGTTTCCCGGCCTATCAGGAGGTGGTGCGCCGACGGGTCTCGCGACGGCCGCGGGCGCCATCGGAGGATGCGGCCGGCGGTTCGCGGAACTTCTGGATCCAGCGCATGCAGTCCGGGTCATGGCCCATCATCACGTCGGCACCCAGGATCGCCGCCATGATCTCGCCGTGCATGGGGTTGGTGATGGCCGAGGTCATGCCGGAGGCGATCGCCATGCTCATGAAGGCGGCATTGACGCCGTTGCGGTTGGGCAGGCCGAAGCTGACGTTGGAGGCGCCGCAGGTGGTGTTGACCTTCAACTCCTGCTGCAGCCGGTGGCACAGCGCGAACACCTGGCGGCCGGCACTGCCCACCGCGCCGATCGGCATGACCAGCGGATCGACCACCACGTCGCAGGCGGGAATGCCGTAATCGGCCGCCCGCTCGACGATCTTCTTGGCGATGGCGAAGCGCACGTCGGGGTCGTGGGAGATGCCGGTTTCGTCGTTGCTGATCGCCACCACGGCGGCGCCGTACTTCTTCACCAGCGGCAGTACCCGCTCCAGGCTTTCATCCTCGCCGGTCACCGAGTTGACCAGTGCCTTGCCCTGGTACACCGCCAGCCCGGCTTCCAGCGCGGCGATGATCGAGGAGTCGATGCACAGGGGCACGTCGGTCAGCGACTGCACCAGCTGAATGGTCTTGGCCAGGATCGCCGGTTCGTCGGCCAGCGGAATGCCGGCGTTGACGTCGAGCATGTGCGCGCCTGCCGCCAGTTGCGCCTCGACGTCGAGGATCACCCGGGAAAAGTCGCCGGCGGCCATTTCGGCGGCGAGCATCTTGCGCCCGGTGGGGTTGATGCGCTCGCCGATGACCACGAAGGGCCGCTCGAAGCCGATCACCACTTCCCGGCGGTGTGAGCTGATGATGGTATCTGTCATGACACTTCCTCGATTATGGGTTTGGGTCTATGACCCGGGGTTATGTGCAGCGAATTACTCGTATACGGCTTGCGCCGGTTGGGCGATCGCCTGTGGCGACTCCGGGTTGAGTTGCGCGGGGTTGTCACGCCCTGGATACCAGGGCACGCGACCCTCGAGCACGCCGGTGGCCTGGATGATTTCCGCGACGGATTCCTCCTGCCGGTAGGCCATGATGTGCGCCCCGCTGACGCCCTTGATCTCGCGGATCTGCTGGAGCAGGTCCATGCACAGGCGCTTGCCCTCCTCCTTCTGTTTGCTGGCGCCCTGCAGGCGCTTGATCACCGCGTCGGGAATGTGCACACCGGGGACGTTCTCGCGGATCCACAGGGCGCTCTTGGCCGAGGCCAGCGGACCCACTCCGACCAGGATGTGTACCCGGTCAGGCCCTTCCAGCAGGCCGAGATCGCCGACCTTGCTCATGAACTGCTTGAGCAGGTCGATATCGAAGCAGTACTGGGTCTGGATGAACTGTGCGCCGGCCGCCACCTTCTTCGCCAGGCGGTGCGGGCGCCAGTCATAGGGCGGCACGAACGGGTTCTCGGCGGCGCCGAGGAATACCCGCGGCGGCGTGGTGATCTTGCGTCCGCTCTGGAAGCGGCAGTCGTCGCGCATGCCGCGGGCGATTTCCAGCAGCGACATCGAGTCCAGGTCGAATACCGGCTTGGCCTGCGGGTGATCGCCGGCCTGCACGCCGTCGCCGGTCAGGCAGAGGATGTTGGCAGCGCCCATCGCGGCGCCGCCGAGGATCTCGCCCTGGATGGCGATACGGTTACGGTCGCGGCAGGATATCTGCATGATGGTGGCGTAGCCGACGCGGGTCAGCAGCGAGCACACGCCGACGCTGGACATGTGGCAGTTGGCCCCCGAACCGTCGGTGGCATTGATGGCATCGACATAGCCGTCGAAGATCGCCGCGCGCTTGAGCACCTCGCCCGGATCGGCGGAGTCCGGCGGATCGATTTCCGAGGTGATGGCGAATTTGCCGGCACGCAGCACCCGCTCCAACCGGCCGGGCGAGACGTGGCCGGGCAGGATCGGTAGGGAATAGCCGGGAACCGGCTCGTCGTCGAATTTCATTGCACCCGCTCCTCGTTTCGTTGTGTCTGCTGACGGACCACGCTCAGCCAGGAGGACGTCCCCTTGAGCCGGAAGTCGACCGGCTGCTGCACCACATGAATGCGCTCGCCGTGCTGCATGTTCTGGCTGCCGGCCCAGGCCTCGGCCCAGACGCATTTCATTTCCGGCTTCACTTCGCAGTGGCCGTTGCTGCGCACCCCGCCGCAGGGGCCGTTGCGCAAATTCTTCGGGCAGTTCATCGGGCACGACATGCCGGTCGAACTCAATACGCACTGGCCGCACATCTGGCAGTCGAACAGCAGGCCCTTGACGCGCATCTCGACGGCCCGCATGGGTGCCTCGACCCGGGCATAACCCAGCCGTTTCCATAGCGGGTGCAGCTTCAGCAGGATCGGCTCGAAGCTGCGGTAGAGGGTTTCAAACATTCTCGAGTGGCGAACCACCCAACGACGAACCTTGTACATGGGATCTATCCTGGCCCGTGGCCGGGCAATGTGATTGTGCGTGGTGTTCAGATGACGAACGCCCCTTCAGTCATCCGTATGGGCACTCAGGCCCTTGTTCCTGATCAGCCGATCCAGCTCGTCATCGCTGAAGCGCTGCTCTATCCGGATCGCCTCGGCCTCAGCTTCGGCCTGCAGATCGTCGCCGCAGGTGATCGGTTCGGAGCGCGTCCAGTCGGCCAGATAGGCCGCCGAGCCACCCTTGCCGGCGCGCATGGCAGCCCGGTCGATGGCCTCCTGAAAACGCTGGGGCAACTGCACTCTGGCGCTGTCGCGGCCCCGTTTGACAATGACCTGCGCCGGGATGTCGCGCCAGGACACTATGATCAGTTTGGCCATGTCGACTCCTCGTCGATGAAGCGAACCAATGAGGTATGCAGATCACCATAGCCGACAAGGCGCTGCTCGAAAGCCAGGCCGAGGCGTACCGCGGCCTGCCGGGCGCGCTCCAGCAGCAGCGGGTCTTCGCGTTGCGCCAGGTAAACCAGGCGCCGGTAGTTGCCGAAGTACAACGCCTCCAGTTGCGGGTGGCGGTCGAGGCCCAGCCCGGCCACGACCAGCCGCTGGAAATGCTGCGCCAGGAAGTCGGTCAGGTAAAAGGTGCCGGGCTCGGCCTCGGCCAGTTCGGCGAACACCCGCGTCCCGGCATAGAACTCGTAGCAATGCGCACCGGGTAGCCGCTGCACAGCATGCGCCTCGAGCACCTGATCGAGCAGGCCGCCGGTGCCGCAGTCGGCATAGGCGACAAACACCCGTTCACGCGCCCGGTCGACCTGCTCCAGCTTGCGCCGCACCGCCTCGGGGATGCGCTCGGGATGGTTGTGCAGATCGGCGGGCAAACACTCCACCCGCACCTGCGTCCAGGCATTGGCCCTGATCACCGCAGTGATCTCCCGGGCCAGCGCGCCGCAGGCGATGATGAGCATGGGTTGCATGGCGCCGGCTCAGGCCGCACGACGACGAGCGATCAGCTCTTTGGCCATGTCCACGGCTACCCCGGCATCGCGGCAATAGACGTCGGCGCCGACTGCCTTGCCGAATTCCTCGTTCAGCGGTGCGCCGCCGACCATCACGATGTAGTCGTCGCGCATGCCCTTTTCCACCAGGGTGTCGATCACCACCTTCATGTAGGACATGGTGGTGGTCAGCAGTGCCGACAGGCCGAGGATGTCCGGTTTGTGCTTTTCCAGCGCGGCAATATATTCCTCGACCGGGATGTTGATGCCGATGTCGATCACCTCGAAGCCGGCGCCTTCCATCATCATGCACACCAGGTTCTTGCCGATGTCGTGGATGTCGCCCTTGACCGTGCCGATCACGATCTTGCCGACCGATTCGGCGCCGGCCTGGCTGAGCAGCGGGCGCAGCACTTCCATGCCGCCTTTCATGGCATTGGCCGCCATCAGTACTTCCGGCACGAACAGGATGCCGTCGCGGAAGTCGACACCGACGATGCCCATGCCGCCGACCAATGCCTCATCCAGCACCTTGCTGGCGCTCCAGCCACGCGCCAGGAGGATCTCGGTGCTTTCCACCACCTCCTCGCGCAGACCGTTATAAAGGTCGTCATGCACCTGTTCGACGAGCTCGTCGTCGGGCAGATCGTTGAGATCGAAATCTTCTTCATTTAACTGTTCGGTCATGGCAATTGACTCCCCGAAAACAAGACATCTGAGTTGCGCCTGACGGCGGTATTGAGCTCGCAGAGTAGGGACAGAAAGTCACGCCAGTAACCACATGGACGACGCGGACATGTCGATCCGCGACCAAACCAAAGGCGTCTCGGCGGAAAAATTATTTGATCCGTAAAATATTGATCTGGATCAATTTTTTCGAAAATTACGGAATTTTAACGACGTCGTCAGGGCGATGCTGGATGTCGTCCAAAGATAAGTGATCGCAAGTCACGCGAGTACATTTCGAGCAGTCCGAATCTTGCGTCGCTCCGGTCATCCAACGCGTCGCCACGTCCGAACGCCTAACAAGAATGTCCCGTTGTCCGGAGGATCGAAATGTCCGCAATGTCTGCAATGACCGAAGGAAAGAACATCTATGTGCTGAAGGCCAGCTGCCCGGGCGCCATCGGCACTGTCTCCAGAATTTCCACCTTTCTGGCGCAAAACCGCTGCTACATCATGGAGATGGCCCAGTTCGACCAGATCTCCAGCGGCAACTTCTATGTCCGCGCAGTGTTTTCCACGACCCCCGGCGAAACCCCGCCCTTCCAGGTGCTGCAGGAGACCTTTGCCGCGGTGGCCGAGGTCGACGGGCTGGATTGGCAGATGCATGACACCCTGACCCCGCCCAAGGTGCTGATCGCGGTTTCCAAGTTCGACCACTGCCTGGACGACCTGCTGTATCGCCAGCGCACCGGCGAGATCAAGATGGAGGTCGCGGCCATCGTCTCCAACCATGCGGACCTCAAGCCCCTGGCCGACTGGCACGGGATTCCCTTCTACCACCTGCCGGTGACCCCGGAGAACAAGTCCACGCAAGAAGCACGGCTGCTGGAGATCGTCGACGAGACCGGTGCCGAGCTGGTGGTCCTGGCGCGCTACATGCAGATCCTCTCAGAGGAGCTGTGCGAGCAGCTGGCCGGACGCGCGATCAATATCCACCACTCCTTCCTGCCGGGCTTCAAGGGTGCCAAGCCTTATCACCAGGCCTACGCCCGCGGGGTCAAGCTGATCGGCGCGACAGCCCACTACGTGACCTCCGACCTCGACGAGGGCCCGATCATCGAGCAGATCGTCGAGCGCGTGGATCACACCTTCAGCCCCCAGCAACTCGCCGCAGTGGGCCGCGATGCGGAAAACATGGCGTTGTCGCGGGCGGTGCGCTTCCATCTGGAGCACCGGGTCTTCACCAACGGCAATACCACAGTGGTGTTCCGCTAACAGGCGCCCCATGCCCGGCCACCGGCCGGGCGCATGCCGACCGACAGAGGTTTTTCCCCATGGCACACATCATCGATGGCAAGGCTTATGCGGCCCGCCTGCGCGAGGAAATCGGCCGCCAGGTGCGCAAGCTGCGCGAGCATGACCTGGTCACCCCCGGCCTGGCCGTGATCCTGGTCGGCGAAGACCCGGCCAGCCAGATCTATGTGCGCAACAAGGCCAACCAGGCCCGCGAAGCCGAGATGGCGTCCTTCGAGTACCGCCTGGCGTACAGCGTGCCGCAGGCCCAGTTGCTCGAGCTGATCGAGCGCCTGAATCAGGATCCGGCCGTGCATGGCATTCTGGTGCAGTTGCCCCTGCCGCCCCAGGTGGATACCGAACGGGTGATCAACGCGATCCGCCCGGACAAGGACATCGATGGCTTCCACCCGATCAACGTGGGCAAGCTGGCTACCGGCGGTCAAGGCATCGTGCCCTGCACGCCGCTGGGCTGCCTGATGCTGCTCAAGCACCACCTCGGCGACATGAGCGGCCTGCATGCCCTGGTGCTGGGGCGCTCGAACATCGTCGGCAAGCCCATGGCCGGCCTGCTGCTCAACCAGAACTGCACGGTGACCATCGCCCACTCGCGCACTCGCGACCTGCAAGCCGAATGTCGGCGCGCGGACATCCTGGTGGCCGCGGTCGGGCGAGCGCGACTGGTTCCCGGAGACTGGCTGAAACCCGGGGCGACGGTCATCGACGTCGGCATCAATCGTATCGAAGAGGACGGCCAGGCGCGCCTGGTCGGCGACGTGGATTTCGCCTCCGCCAGCACGGTCGCCAGCGCCATCACCCCGGTTCCCGGCGGCGTGGGTCCGATGACCATCGCCTGCCTGCTGCTCAACACCCTGGAGGCGACCTGCCGCCAACACGGGATCGTCTTTCCCGCCGGCATCATGCAATCCGCCTGGGGCAACGACGCATGTCTCGACTAACCCAACCGCTGTACCGCACCGCCACACCGCCGCGTCCTGGTGACGCCAGCATGATCGACAACCACCGAGGGAGTACTCCAGCATGAGCTCAACCACCACACGCCGACGCTCGGGTGGCAGTGATGCGCGCCGCGCCAGCCGCGCGGACGCCCAGTCCTCGCAGCCAGCCTACATCACGCGCAACATTCCGTATTACGAGGTGCTCGGCGATGAAGGCCTGGCTATCATCGAGGCCAACGCCGACACCATCCTCGAGGAAATCGGCATCGATTTTCGCGATGACCCCGAGGCGCTGCAGATCTGGCGCGATGCCGGCGCCGACGTCCAGGGCGAGCGGGTACGCATGCCGCGCGGCATGTGCCGCAAGCTGATCCAGGACAACGCTCCGCGCGAATTCACCCAGCATGCACGCAACCCGGCGCGCAGCGTACGCATCGGCGGCAACAACACCGTGTTCGTGCCCGCCTATGGCTGCCCCTTCGTCCACGACCTCGACCGCGGGCGGCGCTACGGCACCCTCGAGGACTTCCGCAACTTCGTCAAACTGGCCTACCTGTCGCCGAGCATTCACCACTCCGGCGGCACCATTTGCGAGCCGGTCGATCTGCCGGTGAACAAGCGCCACCTGGACATGATCTACAGCCACATGAAGTACTCCGACAAGTGCTTCATGGGCTCGGTCACCCACCCGGAACGCGCCGAGGATACGGTCGAGATGGCCAAGATCCTGTTCGGCGACGACTGGCTCGACCCGGACACCGGCAAGCCGAAAACCTGCGTGGTCAGCCTGATCAACGCCAACTCGCCGATGACCTTCGACGACACCATGCTCGGCGCTGCCAAGGTCTATGCCCGCGCCAACCAGGCCTGCATCGTCACCCCGTTCATCCTCGCCGGCGCCATGTCGCCGGTGACCATCGCCGGCACCGCCGCCCAGACCCTGGCCGAGGGCCTGGCCGGCCTGGCGTTCGTACAGCTGGTCAGCCCGGGCGCGCCGGTGGTGCTCGGCAGCTTCGCCAGCTCCATGTCGATGCAGTCCGGTGCCCCCACCTTCGGCACCCCGGAACCGGCGCTGGTGCTCTACGTGATGGCCAACCTGGCCCGGCGCCTGGGCGTGCCGTTCCGCTCCGGTGGCTCCTTTACCGCGTCGAAGATTCCCGATGCCCAGGCGGCCAGTGAAAGCGCCAACACCCTGCTGCCGACCTCGCTGGCCGGGGTCAACTTCGCCCTGCACACCGCCGGTTGGCTGGAGGGAGGACTGGCCATGGGTTACGAGAAATTCATCATGGATGCCGACCAGGCCGGCATGATGCAGACCCTGCTCAAGGGCGTCGACCTGTCGGAGAACGGCCAGGCCATGGATGCGATTCGCGAAGTCGGCCCCGGCAAGCACTTCCTCGGCTGCAGCCACACCCAGGCGAACTTCAAGACCGCCTTCTACCTGTCGCCGATCACCGACAACAACAGCTTCGAGCAGTGGGATGCCGACGGCCGGCTGGACATGGCCCAGCGCGCCAATGCGCGCTGGAAGAAGCTGCTCGCCGAGTACCAGGCGCCGCCGCTGGATCCGGCAATCGACGCGGCCCTGCTGGCCTACATCGAGCAGCGCAAGGCGAGCATGCCCGACTCGAGCGTGTAACCACCACCGAGCGCCGCCGCGAGACCCGCGCAAGGCGGCCCCGCGACGGCGCTCGGCATGTTCACCCGCCCTGGAGGTTATCCATGAACGACCGACATACCGGTGGCTGCCTCTGTGGCGGCGTGACCTATGCGGTGGCCGGTACACTGAGGGACATAATCGCCTGCCATTGCCAGCAATGCCGTCGCAGCAGCGGCCATTTCGTCGCGGCGACAGCGTGCCGCAAGGCCAATTTCAGCCTGATCAACCATGCATCACTCAAATGGTTTTCCTGCATCGCCGGCTTTCGCCGTGGCTTCTGCCAGGAATGCGGCTCCAGCTTGTTCTTCGAAGAGCAAGGCGGCGAGCGCATGTCGATTGCCGCGGGCAGCCTGGATCACACGCAGGGGCTCAGGATTGCCGCGCACATCTATGCCGCCGAAGCCGGCGATTACTACAGCCTCGACGAGCGCGTGCCCGTTCTGAGCGGGGGCGACCACAGCGTCCCACTACCCTGAAACATCGGTGAAGATACGCCGCGCTGCCTGCGTTCGCAGCGACGCCGGCTATGTTCACAACCGCCGAAAAGCGGCTGCGACAGTTCACATCTGCAAGGAATACCCATGCACGCCAGCTACGATGATATTTCGCTCGCCTACAAAATCGTTCACGGGGAGCTGACGGTGAAGAAACACGCCGAGGAGTTCACCTACCTCAACCTGCTCGGTGATGTGCAGGGCAAAACGGTGTTGGACCTGGCCTGCGGCGAAGGGCGCTTCAGTCGAACGATAAAACACGGCGGCGCCCACCAGGTCGTCGGCGTGGACATCTCGGCGGGCATGATCGAACTGGCTCGGCAGGCGGAAGACCAGCAGCCTCTGGGCACCACCTATATCCACGCCGATGTGGCCAGCCTCGGCACCATTGGCAGCTTCGATGTGGTGAGTGCGGCGTTCCTGTTCAACTACGCCGCCTCCAAAGAGGCGCTGCTGGCGCTCTGCCGCACGGCCTACAGCAACCTCAAAGCGGGCGGAAAACTGGTCGCCAGCATCAATGCGACGCCCCTGTTCCCGCTCCTGAACAACCAGGCCACACGCAAGTATGGCTATCTGGTGCAGGGCCCCTCGCCCCTGCGCGAAGGCGATGGCGTGGAATACTCGTTCTTCACCGGCAACCATTCGATCCGCCTGCGCAATTACCACTGGAGCCGCGCAACCTACGAGTGGGCCTTTCGCCAGGCCGGCTTCGGCGCCTGCAACTGGCAGGCGCCCACCGTCTCGCCACAAGGCCTGGAGGAACATGGCCATGAATTCTGGCGCGACTTCCTGTGCGAACCGAACTTCATCTGCCTGGAATGTTCCTGAGCGCCGAACCGGCGCCTTCTCATCAAGCCCGGGGTAACCCGCTGTCCGCGGCACGCCCAGGCAAACCACACGCATGACCGCCACTCGAACCGCAGAGCCCCTCGCTCCACACGGTCAAACCCGACGGCCGGCTAGAGCCGCACGCTGGCGAAGGTCGACTCGCCCTGGGCCCGGGCAAGCGCGGCCAGGGCCGAGGTCGAGCACGGCCGCAGCAGGTCTTCTGGCAACGGCACCAGCGCCCTCAGGCTTGCCAGGTTCTGCCCGCTGCGCTCGTCGCGCGGCGGAATGCCGAAGTATTCGCGGTAGCACTTGGAGAAGTGCGGGGTGGAGACGAAACCGCAGACCGAGGCCACCTCGATGATCGACATCGAGGTCTGCTTGAGCAGCTGACGGGCACGGATCAGGCGCAGTTTGAGGTAGTAGCGCGACGGCGAGCAGTGCAGGTATTTCTGGAACAGGCGCTCGAGCTGGCGACGCGAGACATCGACGTAGGTGGCCAGGCCATCGAGGTCGATCGGTTCCTCCAGGTTGGCCTCCATCAGCGCGACTATTTCCTGCAGCTTGGGCTGGTTGGTGCCGAGCATGTGCTTGAGCGGCACGCGCTGGTGATCCTGCTCGTTGCGGATGCGCTCGTAGATGAACATGTCGGAGATCGCCGCCGCCAATTCGCGGCCATGCTCGCGGCCGATCAGGTGCAGCATCATGTCCATCGGCGAGGTGCCGCCGGACGAGGTATTGCGGTTGCGGTCGATGGAAAACAGGCGGGTGGTGACGGTTGCCCGGGGGGAAGCTTCCTGCATCGCGGCGAGGACTTCCCAGTGCACGCTGCAGTCGTACCCGTCGAGCAAGCCGGCCTTGGCCAGGGCCCAGCTGCCGGTGCACACCGCGCCCATCTGGCGGCCATGACGCGCCTGGACCTGCAGCCAGTGCAGGTGCTCGCGGGTGACGCTGTGCTGGATATCCACGCCGCCGCAGACGATCACCGCGTTCAGTCCCGGAGCATTGTCCAGCCCGGCGTCCGGGGTGATCTGCAGGCCGTCGCTGGCGCATACCGGGCCGCCGTTCTGAGTCAGGGTGTACCAGCGATACAGCTCCTTGCCGGCGAGCTGATTGGCCATGCGCAGGGGTTCGACCGCCGAGGCCAGGGAAATCAGGGTGAAGTTGTCCAGCAGCAGAAAACCGATGGCCTGGGGAACAGGGTTCTGGGGTTGTGTCCCCTGGCTGGACTGCGACATTGGTGAAACCCTCGCGCGAAGCTAAACACGGTGCTGGGCCCCGCATCATGGCGGGGCTCTATGCTGTTGTAATTCTGGAAAGCAACGCCCCCAGAGCTGTCGGATAACAACGCAAAGGCCATGCCTGAATTGGCTGTGTGTTGAACAAGAATACCGGGGTTGTCCAGGCCCCGCGGCACAAGGTCTTGGCCGCAGGACAAGCCAGTCCCTTTACCCGCGCAAGCCCCGGCGGACGGGGGCTTGAGCATTTCGGTAGCAGCGTCCGAGGAGGACGGTGTTACTCCCGTTACGCAAAGCCGTGGCGGCAGTAACGGACGGGATAAGCCTGCCTGATCTGGCGTTCACCAGCAGCGCCCGGGCGGCGTGATCGGCACCGCGGCAGACGCCGCCGGCCCCTCGCCAATCGGCACAGGAAAGAACTGCAGACGCCGCGCAACCGCGCCCGGGAAAGGCGCCTCGGCGGCGCCTTTGTAGCAGCCGATTTATCCGCAAAAATTCTCGCATGAGCAAAATTTCGCGGATAGATTCGTGCCTACAGCAGCCGCACGCTGGCGAAGGTCGACTCGCCCTGGGCGCGGGTCAGTGCCGTCAAGGCGCTGGACGAGGATGGCCGCATCAGGTCTTCCGGCAGCGGCACCAGCGCTACGACGTTGCCCGAGCTTTGCCCGGAGCGCTCGTCGCGCGGCGGGATGCCGAAGTATTCGCGGTAGCACTTGGAGAAATGCGGGGTGGAGACGAAACCGCAGACCGAGGCCACTTCGATGATCGACATCGAGGTCTGCTTGAGCAGCTGACGGGCGCGGATCAGACGCAGCTTGAGGTAGTAGCGCGACGGCGAACAGTGCAGGTACTTCTGGAACAGCCGCTCCAGTTGACGGCGCGAGACGTCGACGTAGCAGGCCAGTTGGTCGAGGTCGATCGGCTCCTCCAGGTTGGCCTCCATCAGCGCGACTATTTCCTGCAGCTTCGGCTGGTTGGTGCCGAGCATGTGCTTGAGCGGCACGCGCTGGTGATCCTGCTCGTTGCGGATGCGCTCGTAGATAAACATCTCGGAGATTCCGGCGGCCAGCTCGCGGCCATGCTCACGGCCGATCAGGTGCAGCATCATGTCCATCGGTGCGGTGCCGCCGGACGAGGTATAGCGGTTGCGGTCGATGGAAAACAGCCGGGTGGTCACGGCCGCACGCGGGAAGGCTTCCTGCATGGCAGCGAGGAATTCCCAGTGCACGCTGCAGTCGTGGCCATCGAGCAAACCGGCCTTGGCCAGGGCCCAACTGCCGGTGCACACCGCGCCCATTTGCCGCCCATGGCGCGCCTGGACCTGCAGCCAGTGCAGGTGTTCGCGGGTGACGCTGTGCTGGATATCCACGCCGCCGCAGACGATCACCACCTCCAGCGCCGGTGCATTGCTCAGCCCGGCGTCCGGGGTGATCTGCAGGCCGTCACTGGCACACACCGGCTGACCGCTCTGGGTCAGGGTATGCCAACGATACAGCTCCTTGCCGGCAAGCTGGTTGGCCATGCGCAGGGGCTCGATTGCCGAAGCCAGGGAAATCAGGGTGAAGTTGTCCAACAGCAGAAAACCGATGGACCGGGGGACAGGGTTCTGGGGCTGCGCCCCTGGAGTGAACTGCGACATAAAGCAAACCCTCACGCTAAAGCAAACCACGGTGTTGAGCCTTCAATCATGGAGAGGCTCTACTTTTATAATTCTGGTAGACGACAACCCCAGATCGGCGTGAATAACAACGCAAAGGACGTGCCTAAATTACCTGGGTGCTCAATATAAATACGGGATTTATCCAAGGCCCGTGCCACCGGGCTTTGGCAGGAGCGACAGAAGTATGCTGATAACGACCGCAAGCCC
Organism: Pseudomonas sp.; assembly: GCA_030699825.1. GTDB lineage: Bacteria > Pseudomonadota > Gammaproteobacteria > Pseudomonadales > Pseudomonadaceae > Aquipseudomonas. The sequence continues at coordinate 15,124 of JAUYKV010000036.1, forward strand.
TTGGGGGCGGGCTTGCTGTGCATTTCGGTAGCACTCGCCAAGCCCTTGCTGTCACCCCGTTACGGGCGGAAATGCCCGTCGTCATCAGGCAGTAACAAGCCGGCTGACCGGGCGGTCACGGCGACCGCTGCAGGCGTCCGGGCGCGGACGCGCCAAAAGCAGGCAAGCGCCCCGGACAGGGGCACAAGTGAAGGGTTTTTGGCCGGTATCGGCATCAGCTCGACCAGCGTACCGAAGCAGCGAAACTCAGAGGGCGTTCGCAGTAGGCGAGCGTTTTTTCACAGCCTCTCAGCATTCGACGGCGCTGACCGCCAGGCCGCCGCGCGAGGTTTCCTTGTACTTGTCGTGCATGTCGGCGCCAGTGTCGCGCATGGTGCGGATCACCCGGTCGAGCGAGATGAAATGCTGGCCGTCACCGCGCAGGGCCATCTGCGCGGCGTTGATCGCCTTTACCGCGGCGATCGCGTTGCGCTCGATGCACGGCACTTGGACCAGCCCGCCGACTGGGTCGCAGGTCAGCCCGAGGTTGTGTTCCAGGCCGATCTCGGCGGCGTTTGCCACCTGCTCCGGGGTGGCGCCGAGAATTTCCGCCAAACCGGCTGCGGCCATGGCGCAAGCCGAACCGACCTCACCCTGGCAGCCGACTTCGGCGCCGGAGATCGAGGCGTTCTTCTTGCACAGGATGCCCACCGCCGCGGCGGCCAGCAGGTAGTCGACCACGTCCGCCTCGCTGACCGCCGGGCTGAAGCGCACGTAGTAATGCAGCACCGCCGGGATGATCCCGGCCGCGCCATTGGTCGGCGCGGTGACCATGCGCCCGCCGGCGGCGTTTTCCTCGTTGACCGCCAGGGCGAACAGGTTGACCCACTCCATGCCGCTGAGGGTCGAGCCGATCACGTTGGGCTTGCTCATTTCCTGCAGGCTGCGGTGCAGCTTGGCCGCGCGGCGCTTGACGTTGAGCCCGCCGGGCAGAATGCCCTCGTGCTTGAGACCCTGTTCGACGCAGTCGCGCATGGCCTGCCACAGGCGCATCAGGCCGCTGCGGATTTCCGCCTCGCTGCGCCAGGCCTTCTCGTTGGCCATCATCAGTTCGGACACGCGCAGGCCATGCTCCTTGCACAGGCGCAGCAATTCATCGCCGCTGGAGAAGTCGTAAGGCAACTGGGTGTGATCCTGGTCCAGCTGACCGGTGGCCGCCTGCTCGGCATCGACCACGAAACCGCCACCGACCGAATAATAGGTGCCGCTACTCAGCTCGCTGGCGTCGGCCGCATAGGCCGTCAGGGTCATGGCATTGGGGTGATAGGGCAGGTTTTCTTCGAGCAGCAACATGTCGCGCTGCCAGTCGAAGGCAATCGGTAAACGGCCATCCAGCTGCAAGGTGCCACTGCTGCGCAGTGCTTCGATCCGCGGCGCAATGTTGGCCGGGTCGATCTGATCGGGCCAGTCGCCCATCAGGCCCATGATCACCGCGGTATCGCTGCCGTGACCGATGCCGGTGGCCGACAACGAGCCATACAGGCGCACTTCCACGCGGTGTACACGCTCGAGCTGGTGACGCTCGCGCAGCGCGCCGGTGAACAGCGCGGCGGCGCGCATGGGGCCAACGGTATGCGAGCTGGAAGGCCCGATACCGATCTTGAACAAGTCGAACACACTGATAGCCACAATTAATCTCCTGCACGCATTCCAGCTGTGCGGCCATCATCGGGATTTGCGCAAAACGCAGACGTCCCACACCGACGCGTTCGTGTCCAAAGCCGTCAGACCGGCAAATGGAAGCCGCCGGTTTCGCCTGCGCAGCGGCGTACGGGCACGCCGGATCGTCAGGCAGTAGCCGTTCTCGAAAATGTTCCCGACAATTTCCCTACCGCCTACGGCTTACTGCATTTTCCTCCATCCATGTGGGGCACAAGCTGGCTCCTGCATTTCCTCCACGAGCAGATGCGACGCCTGTAGTTCTGTCAGCGACCCGATGCGTAGGCAGCGACCCGCTTTCGGCGCAATGATCCGACGTCCATGTGCCAGCCAGCAGCCGTTCGTCTCGCCAGGTTCGTGGCCAGAAACCCCGAAGGGATCCGTCACCTGCTATTGGATAAGCCGATGAATTTGCCCAAGCACTGCCTGCTGGCGCTCGCGCTGAGCACCCCACTGCTGACCCACGCCGCCGAACCCGCCAGCTGCAGTCAGGTGCGCCTGGCCGACGTCGGCTGGACCGACCTGATCACCACCAACGCCGTGACCCGCCTGGTGCTCAACGACCTGGGCTACCGCTCCCAGGTCAAGCGCCTTTCGGTGCCGGAGACCTTCAAGGCGCTGCAGGACAACGAGGTCGACGTGTTCCTCGATACCTGGCTACCCAGTTCGGAGAAGGACATCCGTCCCTACCTGGACGACGGTTCGGTGGAGCTGCTGACGATCAACCTGGAGGGCGCCAAATACACGCTGGCGGTCAATCAGGCAGCGCACGAAAACGGCCTCAAGGACTTTCGCGACATCGCCAAATTCCGCCAGCAACTGGACGGCAAGATCTACGGCATCGAGCCGGGCAACAGCGGCAACCAGCTGATCCAGCAGATGATCGACAAGAACATCTTTGACCTCGGCGGATTCGAACTGGTGGAGTCCAGCGAGTCGGACATGATCCTGCATGTCAAACGCGCCGATCACCTGAATAAATGGGCGGTGTTCCTCGGCTGGGAACCGCACCCCATGAACAACCAGCTGAACATGCGCTACCTGACCGGCGGCGATGACTACTTTGGCCCCAACCTGGGTGGCGCCACCGTCTATACCACGGTGCGCAAAGGCTTTGCGACGCAATGCCCGAACCTCGGCCGGCTGTTCAAAAATATCCGCTTCAGCCTGCAGATGGAAAACGACCTGATGGAGGCGATCCTCAACCAGAACACCACGCCCAGGCGCGAAGCCAAGGCCTGGTTGGCTGCCAATCCACAAGTGGTCCGTCAATGGCTGCAAGGCGTCACCCGACGCGACGGCAGCCTGGCAGATTTGCCATCGGACAACAAAAAAACGCCCTGAATTTCATTTTTTTTCATTCCGCCACAACCCCCGGGATACCTTGGCTACACTCATGTCAATAGCTGAAAACCACGGCTGGCAAGGGTTTCAGCCTTGGCCAAGGGCTATAAAACGCTGTTATGGTTTTTAGGTCAGTGTCATGTCGTCGCCCAATACGTCGGCGTCGCAAACCGACAATTGCCGTGATTCGAAGACTATATCGTTGAGCCAGCCGATTTCGTCGCTGCCAATTCTCGAAGGAGATGGCAGACCGGAGCCCACCACTCCGGACCGAATAAAACAACAGCGCTGGCCACACATTTGGTACCAGCCCAACAAGAAAATTTCGGATGTACGCGCATCTCACTTGGAGATGTGAACTCCCAAGGATTGGGCTTCTTAACGCTGCCAGAGGACTTGGAAAGCAGTTTGCAATACGGCAAGACAAGGTTCATTCAGCAACTGACTCTAGCAATGCCCATGACCCCCTGCGGGTCCGGGCCTGTGCTATGGCCTGCGTCTGAACGCCCTGCAAGCCGCCCTGCAAAAAGCTTTCCGGCACTCGTAACCATGCTCACACCCACAGGCAAATACAGTCGGCATCACCTGACGAACGCCCCGAAGGCGTGCGGTAGGTCCATGTAGCTGATCTGGATGTCTACTGAAGGGGAAACACCCATGCAGTCTGGAAAAATCGTCGTCGAAAATCTCTACAAGGTTTTCGGCAACAAACCACAAGAAGCCATCGCCCAGAGCAAGCAAGGCTGGAGCAAGGATAAAGTCCTCGCCGAAACCGGCGCGGTGATTGGTGTTAGCGATGTGTCGTTCAGTGTCGAAGAAGGCGAAATTTTCGTCCTCATGGGCCTTTCCGGCTCCGGCAAATCCACCCTGATTCGTTTGATCAACCGGTTGATTGAGCCTTCCGACGGCAATGTGTTCATCGACGGTCATAACGTCGCCAAGATGTCCAACGCGGAACTCATCAGCCTGCGTCGCCGCGACATGAGCATGGTCTTCCAGTCCTTCGCCCTGATGCCTTCACGCACCGTGCTGGACAATGCGGCCTTCGGCCTGGAAGTGGCCGGAGTAAGCCGCAAGGAACGGGAGCGCCGCGCCATGGAGGTCCTCAAGGAGGTGGGTCTGGAGACTTTTGCCCAGATGCATCCCCACGAACTTTCCGGCGGCATGCAGCAGCGCGTCGGCCTGGCCCGCGCCCTGGCCGTAGACCCCTCGATGATGATCATGGACGAGGCGTTTTCCGCCCTCGACCCGCTCAAGCGACGCGAAATGCAGGACTTGCTGCTCGAACTGCAAAAGGTACACCGCCGCACCATCATCTTCGTCTCCCACGACATCGAGGAGGCCATGCGTATCGGCAACCGTATCGCCATCATGGAAGGCGGCAAGCTGGTACAGGTCGGCACTCCACAAGAACTGGTCGACAATCCAGCCAGTGATTATGTGCGCAACTTCTTCGACACCGTCGACACCAACCGCTACCTCACCGCCGGCCAGCTCATGGCTAACAGCGTGCCGATCTTCGTGCACAACGGCGTCGCGCCGGACGCCCGGGTGGTCTCGCAAAAGCTGCAGGAACTGGACAAGCATTACGCCTTCATTGTCGACGAGCACCACCGTTTCTACGGCTCCATCAGCCTGGAGAAAATCGCCCTGCTGGTCGAAGGCGGTCAGACATGCAAGCTCGACCAAAGCGTGGTCAAGCAGATCACCCCTGTGCCGGAAGACATGCCCCTGGATAAGGTCATCGCGCGCCTGGTGGACAACGAAGGGCCAATTCCGGTTGTCGGTGGCAACGGCCAATACTCTGGCGCCATTAGCAAGGGTCGCCTGCTGACCCGCATGCAGGGAGAATGACATGAGCGAGAAGAAACTCGACCTGGGCAGCTGGGTCAACGACGGCGTTCAGTACCTGCTGGACAACTACAGCAACGGCTTCGACAGCATCGGCGGCGTGGTCAGCTCGTTTTCCGAAGGCATCGAGGCCATCCTCATGTTGCCGCCTGCGTGGCTGCTGATCGCCATCTTCGTCGGCCTCGGCCTCTGGCGTATCGGTGCCCGGTTTGCCGCCTTTACCGCCGTATCCTTCATTCTGATCGTCCTCACAGGCTTCTGGGAACAGACCGTGGTGACCCTCGGTCTGACCTTCTCCGCGACGCTGATCAGCCTCTTGCTGGGCATCCCCATGGGCATCTGGGCGGCCAAGAGCGAGCGTGTGGCGACCACCATCCGCCCCATTCTCGACTTTATGCAGACCATGCCGGCGTTCGTCTACCTGATTCCGGCGGCCATGCTGTTCGGTCTCGGCCGGGTGCCGGGGATCATCGCCACGGTGATTTTCGCCATGCCGCCGGCGGTGCGCCTGACCAACCTGGGCATTCGCCAGGTCAACAAGGAAATCGTCGAGGCCGGTCAATCCTTCGGCTGCAGCAAGACCCAACTGCTGCTCAAGGTGCAACTGCCTAGCGCCATGCCGTCGATCATGGCCGGGGTCAACCAGACCATCATGATGGCCCTGTCGATGGTGATCATTGCCTCGATGGTCGGCGCCGGCGGCCTGGGTAACGACGTGCTGGCGAGCATCCAGCGCCTGGATATCGGTCTAGGCTTCGAGAGCGGCATGGCCGTGGTACTGCTGGCGATCATCCTCGACCGCATTACCGAAAGCTTCGGCACCAAGCAAAGCGAGAAACGCGGCGCGCTGATCAGCTGGGTGAGCGCGAAATTGCAGCGCCAGTAAGACCTTCACCTTATCCGTTCACAGAGGGAGCCATAAATGAGCAAGTTGAAAACCATTGCTGGAGTTGGCCTGCTGTCCTGCACGCTGTTGCAAAGCGCCTGGGCCCAGGAGCCGGAAAGCTGCAAACAGGTGCGCTTCGCCGAGATCGGCTGGGCCGACATCGCCGCCACCACCGGTGTGGCCATGACCCTGAGCGAGGGCCTGGGCTACCAGACCCGCAAGATCATGGCCTCGGTACCGATTGCCTTCACCGGCGTGCAAAAGGGCCAGATCGATGCATTCCTCGGCTACTGGGCGCCCTCGATGGACGCGGTGATCGAACCCTTCACCAAGGATGGCGGGGTCAAGGTGCTGCCAACCGCCAACCTGGAGGGGGCCAAGTACACCCTCGCGGTACCGACCTACCTGGCTGAGGCCGGCCTGAAAAGTTTCCAGGACATCGCCAAGTTCAAGAAAGAACTCGACGGCAAGATCTACGGCATCGAACCCGGTAACGACGGCAACCTGCTGATCGAAAAAATGATCAAGGAAGACCAGTTCGGCATGGGCAGTTTCCGCATGGTCGAGTCCAGCGAAGCCGGCATGCTGGTACAGGTGCAGCGCGCCGTGAAGAAGCAGAAGCCAGTGGTGTTCCTCGGCTGGGCACCGCACCCGATGAATACCCAGTTCGACATCACCTACCTGTCCGGCGGCGATGACGTGTTCGGTCCGGATTACGGCGCGGCCAAGGTTTACACCGTGGTACCGCCGGATTACGAGGCCCGCTGCCCCAACATGGGCAAGCTGCTGAACAACCTGCAATTCAGCGTCGAGATCGAAAGCCAGCTGATGGAAAAAGTGCTGGAGAAAGAAGACCCGGCCGAGGTAGCCAAGAACTGGATCAAGGCCAACCCGCAGGCCCTGGACAAGTGGCTGGCTGGCGTCACCACCTATGACGGCCAGGATGGCGCTGCCGCCGTGAAGAAATACATCGGTCTGTAAAGACTCTCGCCCACCTGGCGTCCGCGCCAGGCGGGCAGAGGGACGTTTCACTGGCCGGGCTAACCGGCCAGCGCAACACCCGCAATCAGCACGAGCCAGCAACACAGTTGAACTGCAACTCTCACTGATGGAGCACCAAATTTATGCGCAAACTATCCACCTTCTGCCTGAAAAGCCTTGGCGTTGCTGCACTCGCGCTGGGCATGTCGACTGCCATGGCAGCGGAAAAACCTACCCTGACCATCGGCTTCGTCAACGGTTGGGACGACAGTGTCGCGACCACCCATGTCGCCAGCGAAATCCTCAAGACCAACCTCGGCTACAAGGTCGAACTGAAAGCGGTCGAACCCGCCATCATGTGGCAGGGCGTGGCCCGCGGCGACCTGGATGCGACGCTCTCCGCCTGGCTGCCAGTCACTCACGGTGAGTACTTCACCAAGATGAAGGACAAGGTGGTGGTTCTCGGCACCAACTACGCAGGCGCGAAAATCGGCCTGGTGGTTCCCGATTATGTCGAAGCCAAGAGCATCGAAGACCTGAACAAGGACAAAGCAGCCTACGACGGCAAGATCACCGGTATCGACGCTGGCGCCGGGGTGATGCGCCGCACCGAAGAAGCCATCGAGAAATACAATCTGGACTTCAAGCTGATGCCGAGTTCCGGCCCGGCCATGGCCATCGCCCTGGCCCGCGCCGAGAAGAAGAACGAAGCCATCGTGGTTCCCGGCTGGATCCCGCACTGGATGTTCGCCAAGTGGAAACTGCGCTTCCTCGAAGATCCGCAGAATGTCTTCGGTGAAGCCGAGCACATCGACACCGTGGCCAGCATGGGTATGGAAGCCAAGGCTCCAGAAGCTGCCGCGTTCCTCAAGAACTTCTCCTGGGGCGCCGAAGATGTGGGCGCCGTCATGCTGGCCGTCAGCGAAGGCGCCAAGCCGGAGCAGGCCGCCAAGGACTGGGTCGCCGCCAACCCCGAGCGCGTAGCAGGCTGGTTGAAGTAAGCACTGTTACAGCAACAACAGAAAGCGGGCTTCGGCCCGCTTTTTCGTTATCCGTGTTACCGCTGACGGCTCTCACCGCGCCGGCTATTCCGCGGCGGGACATGCTTCCTCCCCTGGCGTCGCCCGACTGCTGACCCAGGCCGCATCGCCCCGCTCCCCGCACCCTTCAGGAGCGTGCCTGACTAGACAGTTAAAAATGGATCTCGGCGTTCTTGATCCCCAGCTCGCGCAGCTCATCGATCAATTCATCCAGATGGACAAACGACTCGACCTCCTCGCGCTCATCGACCAGGAAGTAGCTTCTCCCCGCGTCCTTCTTGAAGAACACGATCCACTCCTTGAGGCTGGTCGGATTGGCGATTACATGGGTGTCGAAGGTGACGCCCTCGGCATGTTTGCTTTTAACGTCGTTACGGTTCATCTCGGTCACCCGCTGGTTGGTGCTTGCGCACGCCCTACGCTCAGTGTCAGTCGCCTGCAGCGCACGCGCCAGTCAGATATGGCCTGACGCGAAACCTGGGGCGCTCGAGCAAAGAGCCGCTTTATTATCACCACATGATAATATCATGCACATGTACTCACCGAGGAGTTCGCCATGATTGCGCTACGTGAAGCCTGGAACGCCGGCCTGCTGGGGCGCAAGCACTGGCTGAACAACCTGGTCTCCGGGGTGATCGTCGGGATAGTCGCCTTGCCGCTGGCCATGGCCTTTGCCATCGCCTCGGGGGTCAAGCCCGAGCAAGGCATCTACACGGCGATCGTTGGTGGCGTGCTGGTGTCCCTGTTTGGTGGCAGTCGCCTGCAAATCGCCGGGCCGACCGGGGCGTTCATCGTGATTCTGGCGAGCATCACCGCCGAGCACGGCGTCGGCGGCCTGCAGATAGCCACCATGATGGCCGGCGCCATGCTGCTGTTGCTCGGTATTACCCGGCTGGGCGCGGTGATCAAATTCATTCCCGCCCCGGTGATCGTCGGCTTCACCGCCGGGATCGGGGTGATCATCTGGGTTGGCCAGTGGAAGGACTTCTTCGGCCTGCCCAAGGTCGGCGGCGAGCATTTCCACGAGAAGGTCTGGCACCTGCTGCAAGCGCTACCAGGCCTGCATCCGGCCACCACGCTGCTGGCCATCCTCAGCCTGGGCCTGGTGCTGTTTTCACCTAAGTTACCCGGGTTCAGGCGCGTGCCAGGCCCGCTGGTGGCGATGCTGGTGGTCACGCTGATCCAGGCCCTGTTTCAGTTCGACGGCGTGGCCACCATCGGCAGTGCCTTTGGCGGCATCCCCCGGGGCCTGCCCGAGTTCGGCCTGCCTGAAGTCAGCCTGGCGCGGGTGATCGAACTGATCGGCCCGGCCTTTGCGATTGCCATGCTCGGGGCGATCGAGTCGCTGCTGTCGGCGGTGGTGGCCGACGGCATGACGGGCACCAAGCATGACTCCAACCAGGAATTGATCGGCCAGGGCATCGCCAACCTGGCCACGCCGCTGTTCGGCGGTTTCGCCGCCACCGGCGCGATTGCGCGCACCGCCACCAATATCCGTAACGGCGGCACCAGCCCACTGGCCGGCATCATGCACGCGGTCACCTTGCTGCTGATCATCCTGTTCCTCGCCCCGCTGGCGTCCGACATCCCGCTGTGCGCGCTGGCGGCGATCCTGTTCGTGGTCGCCTACAACATGAGCGAACTGCGTCACTTCAAGCGCATGGTGCTGCGGGCGCCGCGGGCGGACGTGGCGATCCTGCTGATCACCTTCGGCCTCACGGTATTCAGCGACCTGGTGGTGGCGGTGAACATCGGCGTGATCCTGGCGATGCTGCATTTCATGCGTCGCATGGCCGCCTCGGTGGAGGTGCAGCAGGTGGTCGAGCAAGAGCTGGAAGCGGAGTTACGGGTTGGCGGTCATAGCCACCTGCCGCCAGGCGTGCTGGTGTACACGATCGAAGGGCCGCTGTTCTTTGCCGCGGCCGAGAACTTCGAGCGCGCCCTGGCACAAACCCATACCGACCCGCAGATGCTGGTGATTCGCCTGAACCGCGTACCCTTCATGGATATCACCGGCCTGCAAACGCTGGAGGAAGTCATCCAGCAACTGCACAAACGCAAGATCGTGGTGAAACTCTGCGAGGCCAACCGCAAGGTGCTGGCCAAACTGGACAAGGCCGGCATCCTGCAGGAGATCGGACAGGAGCATTACCACACCGACTTCAACGCCGCGCTGGGCGCCTACAAGGAGCGCGAGCAGGCACCTGGCTAGAGCGAGGGGCGGCAGGCCCAGGGACTAGAAAAATATCGAACGCAGTTGCAGCCCTCCGTCGACGCTCGCAGCAGGCAAGCGCTTTTTCTCAGCCGCTCAGCAGATCATGACTTGGCGCCGGGACCGTGCTTGCTCTGGGTGGCGTAGCTGACGCCGTGAGTCTCGAGATAATCTCGAATCAGCTGACGCACGACCTGGGAAGGCGTCAGATCCTGCCCGGCGCACAGTTCCTCGAACGCCTTCTTCTTGACCGGGTCGATCAACACGGTGAGGCGCGCAGTCTTGTTTTCCATAAAATAGCCAGCCACTCAAGTTTGATGTTAATCAAATTGTAATGGCGTAGTCAGCTGCTGTCACGGCGCGCAGGGGCTTGCCGGCCCTCCTGCAAGGGCGTGGTGGCAGCCCTGCCACGACCGGCAAGTCGTGGGCCGCACGGCATATTTGTTTGATCGATCAATCAAAATCGGCCTAGACTGCGGCCACCCAACGACAGCCCTCAATCTACGGAGACACCGATGCCCAAGGTCGGAATGCAACCGATCCGCCGTTCGCAACTGATTGCGGCCACCCTCGCAGCCGTCGATCAGGTCGGCATGGGCGATGCCAGCATTGCCTATATTGCCCGGGTAGCGGGGGTCTCCAATGGCATCATCAGCCACTACTTCAAGGACAAGAACGGCCTGCTCGACGCCACCATGCGTCACCTGATGCAGGCCCTGAGCGACGCGGTGCACGAACGCCGGGCCGCGCTCGAGGACGACAGCCCGCGCGCGCATTTGCGGGCGATGATCGACGGCAACTTCGACGACAGCCAGGTCAACGGTCCGGCGATCAAGACCTGGCTGGCGTTCTGGGCCAGCAGCATGCACCAGCCGTCCTTGCGCCGCTTGCAGCGGGTCAACGACCACCGCCTGGATTCCAACCTGTGCTGCCAGTTCCGCCGCGTCCTCCCCGTACAGCAGGCCCGCGCCGCCTCGCGCGGCCTGGCCGCCCTGATCGACGGCCTGTGGCTGCGCGGGGCGCTGTCCGGCGGCAGCTTCGACACCCGGCAGGCGATCCAGATCGCCTACGACTATCTCGACCAACAACTGGGCAAGGCTGGCTGAGCCCCGCCCCGCGTAGTCCGGGTGCAATCCGGCGAGAGGGGATAAACCCACGACAATTTCCCCGGATTGCATCCCGGCTACGGGACTGCAACCGAACCATGGCTCTTGTGGGAGCGGGGAACGCCTGGTTACTTGTCCGCGAATCGGTGGCGCGAGCGAAACAAACTTCGCGGACAAGTCCGCTCCCACCCGAGCGCAATACCCCCTGTAGATCCTAAGTAAATGCGCTAGTCGCATTTCGGCCATTCCCTTTGGCCATGTCCCCATTATCTGTTGAGCCAGATTGCAACCTCGCGGGAGGGGCCGCGCCTACAAAAACCTTATCTCTCATGCAACAGATAACGGGTATATCGCCTTCGCCGACGCGCCTGTCGCATCCAGACCAGCATGAGTCGCTCTCGGTTATTTTTATTGATTGAACGTTCAATAAAAATAACGTAGGCTGATTTTCACTCTTTCCGGCCTGGACATTGTCGCCGCGCGCGACACCTGGACCTGCCGACCCATCTGGCCAAGGCGCAGCGAAGCCGCCAGCCAGCCTTGCGCAGACAACAGACAATAGAGAGGACTCCTCCATGGCCCGATTCGACGAACAGAAGCTCTACATCGGCGGTCGCTATGTCGACTCGACCAGCGGCGCCACCTTCGAAAGCATCAACCCGGCCAACGGTGAAGTGCTCGCCAACGTGCAGCGCGCCAGCCAGGAAGACGTCGAACGCGCGGTGGCCAGCGCGACTGCCGGGCAGAAGGTCTGGGCGGCGATGACCGCCATGCAGCGCTCGCGCATCCTGCGCAAGGCGGTGGACATCCTGCGCGAACGTAACGATGAGCTGGCCGAGCTGGAAACCCTCGACACCGGCAAGCCACTGTCGGAAACCCGCTTCGTCGACATCGTTACCGGCGCCGACGTACTCGAGTATTACGCCGGCCTGGTGCCCGCCATCGAAGGCCAGCAGATCCCCCTGCGCGAAAGCGCATTCGTCTACACCCGCCGCGAGCCGCTGGGCGTGGTCGCCGGTATCGGCGCGTGGAACTACCCGATCCAGATCGCCCTGTGGAAGTCCGCCCCGGCCCTGGCCGCCGGCAACGCGATGATCTTCAAGCCCAGCGAAGTCACCTCGCTGACCACCCTCAAGCTGGCCGAGATCTACAGCGAAGCCGGCCTGCCGGACGGCGTGTTCAACGTGCTCACCGGCAGCGGCCGCGAAGTCGGCCAGTGGCTGACCGAGCACCCCGGCATCGAGAAAATTTCCTTTACCGGCGGCACCGTCACCGGCAAGAAGGTCATGGCCAGCGCCTCCAGTTCCTCGCTCAAGGAAGTGACCATGGAGCTGGGCGGCAAGTCGCCGCTGATCATCTTCGAGGACGCCGATCTCGACCGTGCCGCCGACATCGCGATGATGGCCAACTTCTACAGCTCCGGCCAGGTCTGCACCAACGGCACCCGGGTGTTCGTGCCGCGCATGCTGCAGGCGCGCTTCGAGAGCAAGGTGCTGGAACGGGTCAAGCGCATCCGCCTGGGCGACCCGCAGATTGAGGCCACCAACTTCGGCCCGCTGGTCAGCTTCGCCCATCTGGAAAGCGTGCTCGGCTACATCGACAAGGGCCGTAGCGAAGGCGCACGCCTGCTGATCGGCGGCGAGCGGGTCACCGAGGGTGAATTCGCCAATGGCGCCTACGTGGCGCCGACCGTGTTCACCGACTGCACGGACAAGATGACCATCGTCCGTGAGGAAATCTTCGGCCCGGTGATGAGCATCCTGGTCTACGACACGGAAGAGGAAGTGATCCGCCGGGCCAACGCCACCGACTACGGCCTCGCCGCCGGCGTGGTGACCCGCGACCTGGCCCGCGCGCACCGGGTCATCCACCAGCTGGAAGCCGGCATCTGCTGGATCAACACCTGGGGCGAGTCGCCGGCGGAAATGCCGGTGGGTGGCTACAAGCAGTCCGGCGTCGGCCGCGAGAACGGCCTGAGCACCCTGGAGCACTACACCCGGATCAAGTCGGTGCAGGTCGAGCTGGGCGACTACGCCTCGGTATTTTGAGCATTGCGTCAGTGGGAGGGGCTTTAGCCGCGACGCCTTTCGCGGCTAAAGCCCCTCCCACGGGATGACTGCCACCCATACGGCAACCCGATCACCCGGTCTGCGCCGGTCCGTTTTTACAGGTAAGCCCCATGTCCCAAGAATTCGACTACATCATCATCGGCGCCGGCTCGGCCGGCAACGTACTGGCCACCCGCCTGAGCGAGGATGCCGAGGTCAGCGTGCTGCTGCTGGAAGCCGGCGGCCCGGACTACCGCCTGGATTTCCGCACCCAGATGCCCGCCGCCCTGGCCTTCCCGCTGCAGGGCCGGCGTTACAACTGGGCCTACGAGACCGAGCCGGAGCCGCATATGAACAACCGGCGCATGGAGTGCGGACGCGGCAAGGGCCTCGGCGGCTCCTCGCTGATCAACGGCATGTGCTACATCCGCGGCAACGCCCTCGACTACGATGGCTGGGCCAAGCAGAAGGGTCTGGAAGACTGGACCTACCTGGACTGCCTGCCGTATTTCAGGAAAGCAGAGAGCCGTGACAGCGGTGCCAACGCCTACCACGGCGGCGACGGCCCGGTCAGCGTGACCACGCCCAAGGCCGGCAACAATCCGCTGTTCCAGGCCATGATCGAAGCCGGGGTGCAGGCCGGCTACCCGCGCACCGACGACCTCAATGGCTTCCAGCAGGAAGGCTTCGGCCCGATGGATCGCACCGTGACCCCGCAGGGCCGGCGCGCCAGCACCGCGCGCGGCTATCTGGACCAGGCCAAGGGTCGGCCGAACCTGACCATCGTCACCCACGCCCTGACCGAGCGCATCCTGTTCAGCGGCAAGCGCGCCATCGGTGCCGCCTACCTGCACGGCGACAGCAACACCCCGACCACCGTCAATGCCCGGCGCGAAGTACTGCTGTGCAGCGGCGCCATCGCCTCGCCGCAGATCCTCCAGCGCTCCGGGGTCGGCCCGGCCGCCCTGCTGCGCGATCTGGACATCCCGCTGGTGCACGAGCTGCCCGGGGTCGGCGAGAACCTCCAGGACCACCTGGAGATGTACCTGCAATACGCCTGCAAGGAGCCGGTGTCGCTGTACCCGGCGCTGCAATGGTGGAACCAGCCGCCGATCGGCGCCAAATGGCTATTCCTCGGCCGCGGCACCGGCGCCAGCAACCAGTTCGAGGCCGGCGGCTTCATCCGCTCCAGCGCCGAGTTCGAGTGGCCGAACATCCAGTACCACTTCCTGCCGGTGGCGATCAATTACAACGGCAGCAACGCGGTCAGGGAACACGGTTTCCAGGCCCACGTCGGCTCCATGCGTTCGCCGAGCCGCGGACGCATCCAGGCCAGGTCGAAGGACCCGCGCCAGCACCCGAGCATCCTGTTCAACTACATGAGCAGCCCGCAGGACTGGCAGGAGTTCCGCGACGGCATCCGCATCACCCGCGAGATCATGAGCCAGTCGGCGCTCGATCCGTTCCGCGGCCGCGAACTCAGTCCCGGCGCCGAGGTGCAGAGCGACGCCGAGCTGGACGCCTTCGTCCGCGAGCATGCGGAAACCGCCTTCCACCCATCCTGCTCCTGCAAGATGGGCGAGGACGCCATGGCGGTGGTCGACGGCCAGGGCCGGGTGCACGGCATCGAAGGGCTGCGGGTGGTCGATGCCTCGATCATGCCGCTGATCACCACCGGCAACCTCAACGCGCCGACCATCATGATGGCCGAGAAGATTGCCGACAAGATCCGCGGGCGCGCTCCGCTGCCGCGCAGCACCGCGCCCTACTACGTGGCGGGCGGCGCGCCGGTGCGCAACACCCCGCAGCGTAACTAGCAGGCGCTCCTCGGCAGATCAGGGGCACTCGAGCAAGGTGGCGCTGGACTGGCCATCCTGCTGCAGGATCGTACGCAGGTGCTTGAGCGCCTCGACCTGGATCTGCCGCACCCGTTCGCGGGTCAGGCCGAACGCCTGGCCGATCGCCTCCCGCGTACGACTGTCGTGGCCACGCATTGCGCGCCAGCATGTCGCCCCGCCGCGCCAAACGCGCGAAATACAGTTCCTCTTCCGCACAGAGCAAAGGACTGAAACCGATTTCGCTCAAATCCAGCCGGGCCACAGTCAACGCCTGCTTGTAGTCGACAGATTTGCGTTTTTCCCCGGGCCGGATTTCGCTTGAGGTTGAGCGCATTGGTCCTGCTCGGCGCGGCACGATTGCATGGCGGTCGCCCTCGGTGTAGCGGTTACAGCTCCAAGCTAAGGCCCTGCACAAAACCGCTATTGACGTAGAGCAATGACGCCTGCGGGGATGCCGAGTGCCGCCCGGCGCTACGACTTCAAGCCCAGGCGCCGAGCCAGGCGCATCAGGTTGGCGCGATCGACCCCCAGCTCGCGGGCGGTGTCGGCCCATTTGTGCTGGTGACGCTGCAAGGCCGCGCCGATCAGCTGCTTCTGGTAGGCATCCACGGCCTCGCGCAGCGGCACGGCGTCTGCACCGGCACCGGCGGCTTCGGGCGGCGGCGGCTCGGCAGCGCTGACGTGCTGGGGCAGGTCCAATGCCTGGCTGTCGATGCTGAGGATGCGCGGCCGCTCGGCGCAGGCCGACAAGGCCTTGAGCGCGGCCCGGCCGATCAGGTGCTCGAGTTCGCGCACGTTGCCCGGCCAGTCGTGGGCCAGCAGGGCTTTTTGCCCATCGCCGGTCAGGCGCAGGCTGCGCAGCCCCAGGCGCGAGCGATTCTCCTCAAGGAAGTAACCGGCCAGCAGCAGGACGTCGCGGCCGCGCTCGCGCAGCGCCGGGACTTTCAGCGGGTACACGCTCAGGCGGTGGTAGAGGTCGGCGCGAAAGCGCCCGGCGCGCACCTCTTCGGCGAGGTCGCGGTTGCTCGCCGCCAGCACCCGCACATTGACCCGGTGTTCGCGATCCGAGCCGACCCGTTGCAACTGTCCGCTCTGCAGTACCCGCAGCAGCTTGGCCTGCACCACCACCGGCAGCTCGCCGACCTCATCGAGAAACAGGGTGCCGCCGTCGGCCAGTTCGAACTTGCCGCTGCGCTCGTTGACCGCGCCGGAGAAGGCGCCCCGCACGTGGCCGAACAACTCGCTCTCGACCAGGGTCTCGGGCAACGCCGCACAGTTGAGGCTGATCAGCGGCCGCCTGGCCCGTGCCGACGCGGCATGGACGGCCTCGGCCACCAGCTCCTTGCCGACCCCGGTTTCGCCGCTGATCAACACCGTCAGCTCGCTGTCGCCGACCAGCGCGATCTCCTCCTGCAGGCGTTTGTGCAGCGGGCTCTGGCCGATCAGCTCGCGCGGCCGATGCTGGTCGGCAGCCTGCTTGTAGACCTCGGCCAGCCGATGCTCGTCCTCGACCCGACGCAGCAACTGGGCGATCCGCTCATTGGCCATCACGGCGGCGGCGGCCAGGTTGGCGAACGCGGCCAGGGTATCCAGATCGACGCGACCGAAGCGCGCCGAGTCCAGCGAATCGAGGGTCAGCAGGCCCCACAACTGGTCCTGCAGATACAGCGGACAGCCCATGCAGTCATGCACCTCGAGGTGGCCGCGATGCCCCTCGACCAGGCCGTCGTAGGGATCCGGCAGGCCGCAGTCCATGGCGAAGCGGGTCGGCCCACGCTGGGCCAGCAACGCCTGCAGACGCGGATGCTCGGCGATCTTGAAGCGCCGGCCGAGGGTGTCGGCGCTCAGGCCGTCGACCGCCAGGGGTACCAGTACCTCACCCTCGAGCCTGAGCAAGGCCACCGCATCGCACGGCAACAGCTCGCGCAGGGCCAGCAACAGCCGCCGATAACGCTCGACTTCGGACAGCTCGCGGGACAGGTCGGCGACCAGCGGGATCAATGCCGTCAGCAATGGATTTGCTGTCATAAAGACTACTCGGCGTCATTAAGACTCGCCTTTGCCTGTAGTCATAAAGACAGCAAAGAATACAAGTCATTGAAATAATTGAACTATAAAGCTGGCACGAGTTGTGTAACAACCCAGACACCATGAACTTAGCACGCCTGAGCGCATCGGCCGAACGCTTCTCGATAATCGCCCGCACGCCTCAGGCGGCACAGCCACCCAGGAACCACTCAATGCTCACTGCCCAACAACGCACCCTGATCAAGGCCACAGTGCCGCTACTGGAAACCGGCGGCGAAGCCCTGACCCGGCATTTCTACCAGCTGATGCTCGGCGAATACCCGCAGGTACGCCCGCTGTTCAACCAGGCGCATCAGGCCAGCGGCGACCAGCAACGCGCACTGGCCAACGGCGTACTGATGTACGCGCGCAATATCGACCGCCTGGAGGCGCTCGGCCCGCTGGTCGGGCAGATCGTTAGCAAGCATGTGGCGCTGCAGATCCTGCCCGAACATTACCCGATCGTCGGCAGCTGCCTGCTGCGGGCGATTCGCGAGGTGCTCGGCGCAGAGATCGCCACCGACGCGGTGATCGACGCCTGGGGCGCCGCCTATGGCCAACTGGCGCAGATCCTGATCGACGCCGAAGAGAACGCCTACGCCACCAATGCCGCAGCCAGCGGCGGCTGGCGCGGCGCCCGCGACTTCCGGGTGGCGCAAAAGATCGTTGAAAGCGAGGAGATCGTCTCCCTGCACCTGGTGCCGGACGACGGCGGCGCGCTGCTCGAGTTCCAGCCGGGCCAGTACATCGGCCTGCGCCTGCAACTGGATGGCGAGGAAGTGCGGCGCAACTACTCGCTGTCGGCCCGCGGCAATGGCCGCGAATTCCGCATCAGCGTCAAGCGCGAGCCCGGCGGCAAGGCGTCCAACCACCTGCACGACCGGGTTCAGGTTGGCGACCGCCTGGAACTGTTCCCGCCGGCCGGCGATTTCGTCCTGCGCGAGTCGAGCAAGCCGCTGGTGCTGATCAGCGCCGGCGTCGGCATCACCCCGGCGCTGAGCATGCTCGAGGCCGCGCGCGAGCACGGCCGGCCGATCCACTTCATCCACTGCGCCCGGCATGCCGGCGTGCACGCCTTCCGCGACTGGGTCGAGGCGCAGACCGAGGCCCACCCGCAGGTGCGCCACTTTGTCTGCTACAGCGAACCACGCGACGAAGACCGGGGCCATGCCGAGGGCCTGCTGACCCGCGAGCAACTGGCCGAGTGGCTGCCGGAAGAACGCGACCTGGACGCCTACTTCCTCGGCCCCAAGCCGTTCATGGCCCAGGTGAAGAAGCACCTGCGCGAACTCGGCGTGCCGGAGCAGCAGAGCCATTATGAGTTCTTCGGCCCGGCCAGCTCGCTGGAGGTCTGAGCTTGACCCGCCCGCCGCGGTTGCGCCGGGCGGCCTCATCAACAGGAGCACCGTAATGAATCTGTTCGATTGCCCGCAACGCCTGCTGCGCCTGTCCAACCAGCTGCTGTCGATCGGTGGCGCCGCCCTGCTGCTGGGCGTGCTCGGCGCCTATGGCTGGGCCGAGCAACTCAGTATGGGCACGTTGATCGGCGCCCACAGCCTGACGATTCTCGGTCCGACGCTATTGAAAGTGGGTTACGTGATGCGCCTGCTCGCCGAAAAGCCGGCGCAACCTGGCGCCGCCAACGCCTGCTACTGCGCGGCCTGAAACGCGCGAAGGGTTCAATCGCCCGCTCTGCGCAGGCGCTCGAGGGCGCGGCCACAGCCACACGAGTGTCGCCCTCCTGTAGGAGCGGACTTGTCCGCGAAAGCGATCTGGCGGGCGCAGACCCACTATGGGGCGCGCTGCACTGGTAAGTCCTTACGCCGATGACCCTGTGCAGGCGGCTAGAGCACCCCGGCCCGACGCAGCTCGGCTATCTGCTCCAGGCTCAAACCCAGCCATTGCTGCAGCACCTGCTCGGTGTGTTCGCCGAGCAGCGGCGGGGCGTTGCGGTATTGCACCGGGGTCGCCGACAGGCGAATCGGGCTGGCCACCTGCGGCACGCTGCCGGCCAGCGGGTGGGGCAGTTCGACGCGCAGGCCGCGGGCCTGGACCTGCGGGTCGGCGAACACCTGCTGCAGGTCGTTGATCGGCCCGCAGGGCACGCCGGCCTGCTCCAGGGCCGCCAGCCACTCGGCGGTGGTCTTGAATACGGTGGCCTGGCGGATCAGCGGAATCAGTTCGGCGCGATGGGCGACGCGCGCCTGATTGGTGGAAAAACGCGGGTCGACGGCCAAAGCCGGAAGGCCGGCGACCTCGCAAAATCTGCAGAACTGCCCATCGTTGCCGACCGTGAGGATGATGTCGCCGTCGGCTGTGGGAAAGTCCTGGTAGGGCACGATATTCGGGTGGGCATTGCCCAGCCGGCGCGGCGCCACGCCGGTGGTCAGGTAGTTCATCGCCTGGTTGGCCAGGCAGGCGACCTGCACGTCGAGCAGGGCCATGTCGATATGCTGACCGTTGCCAGTCTGGTCGCGGCTGGCCAGGGCGGCCAGAATCGCCGCCGTCGAGTACAGGCCGGTGAGGATGTCGGTCAGGGCCACGCCGACCTTGACCGGCCCGGCGCCCGCTTCGTCGTCGGCGCGCCCGGTCAGGCTCATCAGGCCGCCCAGTCCCTGGATCATGAAGTCGTAACCGGCGCGCTTGGCGTAGGGGCCGTCCTGGCCGAAGCCGGTGATCGAGCAATAGATCAGTTTCGGGTTCAGCTCTTTCAGTGCGGCGTAGTCGAGACCGTAGGCGGCCAGGCCACCGACCTTGAAGTTCTCGATCAGGATGTCGGCCTTGGCCACCATCTCGCGCACCAGGCGCTGGCCTTCGGCCTGGGTGAAATCGACGGTGAGCGACTGCTTGTTGCGGTTGGCCGACAGGTAGTAGGCGGCCTCGCTGGTGTTTTCGCCCTGGGCATCCTTGAGGAACGGCGGGCCCCAGTGGCGGGTGTCGTCGCCGACTCCGGGGCGCTCGATCTTGATCACCTCGGCGCCGAGGTCGGCGAGAATCTGCCCGGCCCAGGGCCCGGCGAGGACGCGGGAGAGGTCAAGTACACGGATATGGGACAGGGCACCGGGCATGGGGAAATTCTCTGTATATTGCTGCGGCCTTTGTAGGAGCCAGGGGGACGCCTAGCTCCTACAGGTTTAGGTTCAGTTTCAGAAAAAGGCCTGAATCCCGGTCTGCGCGCGACCGAGGATCAGCGCATGGACGTCGTGGGTGCCTTCATAGGTATTCACCACTTCCAGGTTGACCAGGTGGCGGGCCACGCCGAACTCGTCGCTGATGCCGTTGCCGCCGAGCATGTCGCGGGCCAGGCGGGCGATGTCCAGGGACTTGCCGCAGCTGTTGCGCTTCATGATCGAGGTGATTTCCACCGCCGCGGTGCCTTCGTCCTTCATCCGGCCCAGGCGCAGGCAGCCTTGCAGGGCCAGGGTGATCTCGGTCTGCATGTCGGCCAGCTTCTTCTGGATCAGCTGGTTGGCGGCCAGCGGGCGGCCGAACTGCTTGCGATCCAGGCAGTACTGACGCGCGGTGTGCCAGCAGTCTTCGGCGGCGCCTAGCGCGCCCCAGCTGATACCGTAGCGCGCGGAGTTGAGACAGGTGAAGGGACCTTTCAGGCCACGCACATCGGGGAAGGCGTTTTCTTCCGGGCAGAACACGTTATCCATGACGATTTCGCCGGTGATCGAGGCGCGCAGGCCGACCTTGCCGTGAATCGCCGGGGCGCTGAGGCCCTGCCAGCCTTTTTCCAGAACGAAGCCGCGAATCTCGCCGGCATCGTCCTTGGCCCAGACCACGAACACGTCGGCGATCGGTGAGTTGGTGATCCACATCTTGGCGCCGGTCAGGCGGTAGCCGCCGTCGACCTTCTTCGCCCGGGTGATCATGCTGCCCGGATCGGAGCCATGGTCCGGTTCGGTCAGGCCGAAGCAGCCGATATATTCGCCGCTGGCCAGCTTGGGCAGGTACTTCTGCTTGGTCGCTTCGTTGCCGAACTCAAAGATCGGCACCATCACCAGGGACGACTGCACGCTCATCATCGAGCGGTAGCCGGAGTCGACGCGCTCCACTTCGCGAGCGATCAGGCCGTAGCACACATAGTTCAGGCCGCTGCCGCCGTAGGCTTCGGGGATGGTCGCGCCGAGCAGGCCGGTGTCGCCCATCTCGCGGAAGATCGCCGGGTCGGTCTGCTCGTGGCGGAAGGCTTCGATCACCCGCGGGGCCAGTTTGTCGGCGGCGAACTGTTGGGCGCTGTCGCGCACCATGCGCTCTTCTTCAGTCAGTTGCTGGTCGAGCAGCAGCGGGTCGATCCAGTTGAAGCTTGCCTTGGCCATGGTGAAAACCTCGAGTTAGGACGGGGGAGTAGCGTCGCGGCCACTGGCCGCGCCCACGGGGTGCATGGGATTGATCCTAGGCCGCATCAGCCCGCGGGGCAAACGAGGATTTCGCATGCTGTTGTGCTCTTTACGCACTCCGAGATAGCCTTGAACGGCATTTATTCCAGAATAGAGTGAGAGTGCCGCACAGATGCGCCGCAAAATCCCCAGCACCACGGCCCTGATCGCCTTCGAGTCGGCGGCCCGCCACCAGAGCTTCACCCGCGCGGCCGAGGAACTGGCCCTGACCCAGAGCGCCATCTGCCGACAGATCGCCGGGCTGGAGGAGTTTCTCAACGTCGAACTGTTTCGCCGCTCGCGGCGCGGGGTCAAGCTGACCGAGGCCGGCCTGTCCTACGCGCGGCGGGTCGCCGCGCAACTCGACGCGGTGGAGCGCGACACCCTGGCGGTGATGGGCCAGCAAGGCGCCATGAGCATCGAACTGGCGGTGGTGCCGACTTTTGGCACCCAGTGGCTGCTGCCACGCCTGAAGGATTTCCAGCGCCTGCACCCGCAGGTCACGGTCAACCTGACCAACCGCACCCGGCCGTTCCTGTTCGCCGATACCCAGTTCGATGCCGCGGTGTACTTCGGCGACGCCGACTGGTCAGGCACGGCCTCGCACCTGCTGATGCGCGAAAACCCGATGCCGGTGTGCAGCCCGGCGCTGCTCGCCGGGCAAAGCGGCCTGAGCGCCGAGCGGATCGCCGGCCTGCCGCTGCTGCAACAAACCACCCGGCCCTACGCCTGGCGCCAGTGGTTCGCCTCGCTGGGCTTGAATGTGCCCCGGGACATGAGCGGACCGCGTTACGAGTTATTCTCCATGCTCGCCCAGGCCGCCATGCATGAGATGGGCGTGGCCTTGATTCCGCCCTTCCTGATTCAACGGGAACTGGCCGAGGGCCGCCTGGTGCTGGCGCTGGAGCATGCCTGCAACAGCGACAAGGCCTATTACCTGATGATCCCCGAGCGCAAAGTGGAATCCGCGGCGCTGCAAAGCTTTCGCGACTGGCTGGTTCGGCAAGCGCGGGACTATGCCCGGGCGAGCGATCTGGAATAAACGACAGCAAGCGAAGCAACTGCCCAGGCGCCCTCCTGTCAGGCGCCCCACCTGGAATTCCCGCTCGCCCTGGCCGGCCCTTCCAGCCTCAACGGCCCAGGCAAGCTGACTGCGTAGTCAATAATGTGCACAACTACAAACCAGCCCCTTGCACCGAGCACAGGCGTCCAGTTTATTGCACAGTCTGCTCTGCATAACGCCCCGAACAGCTGGGCTGCACGCCCTGTTCGCATGCGCAGCAGTCATTTGATGGCCGGCCATTCATGGCGCCCATGCCGGAGGCGCTAGAATTATCCGTCAATGACCCTGACGGCCAGGCCCGGCAAGCCTTTGCCGGAAATAACGGCCGATAAGTCGCTGAGTGACTTGTAGTTGTCGCAAGGTTTTACTCCATAACGCCTTGAACGACATATGCTGCGCCTGCAAAATGCCGCCCCGCCCGCAACATAGCTTCTGCTAGGGTGATTTGTGTTGATCCTCCCTTCGCCGACGCGCCATCCGCAGCGCGCTGGTTCACTAATAAAGATCACGCAGGAGATTTGACGTGCACATCGGTGTTCCTCACGAAACCCATGTCGGTGAGACGCGCGTTGCCGCGACCCCCGAGACCATCAAGAAGCTGATCGGCCAAGGCCATCAGGTCACCATTCAAAGCGGTGCCGGCGTCAGCGCCAGCATCCCGGACAGCGCCTATGAAGCAGTGGGCGCAAGCATCGGCAGCGATGCCGCCACCCTCGGCGCCGACCTGGTGTTGAAGGTCGTGGCGCCGAACGATGCCGAGTTGGCGCATATGAAGACCGGCGCTGTGCTGGTCGGCATGCTCAACCCGTTCAGCAACGAGACCATCGCGCGGATCAATGCCCGCGGCATTACCGCCTTCGCTCTCGAAGCCGCGCCGCGCACCTCGCGCGCGCAGAGCCTCGACGTGCTCTCGTCGCAGGCCAACATCGCCGGCTACAAGGCGGTGCTGCTGGCCGCTCACCACTACCCGCGCTTCATGCCGATGCTGATGACCGCCGCCGGTACGGTGAAGGCCGCCCGCGTGCTGATTCTCGGCGCTGGTGTCGCCGGCCTGCAGGCCATCGCCACGGCCAAGCGCCTGGGGGCGGTGATCGAGGCCTCGGACGTACGTCCGGCGGTGAAGGAGCAGATCGAGTCGCTCGGCGCCAAGTTCGTCGATGTGCCCTGCGAGACCGATGAAGAGCGCGAATGCGCCGAAGGCGTTGGTGGCTACGCGCGGCCGATGCCGGCCTCGTGGATGGAGCGCCAGGCCAAGGCGGTGCACGAGCGCGCCAAGCAGGCCGATATCGTTATCACCACCGCGCTGATTCCGGGGCGCAAGGCGCCGACCCTGCTGCATGCCGCCACCGTGGCGGAGATGAAGCCGGGCTCGGTGATCATCGATCTCGCCGCAGCGCAAGGCGGCAACTGCCCGCTGACGGTGGCCGAACAGGTGATCGTCAGCAATGGCGTGACCATCGTCGGTTACAGCAACCTGGCCACCCTGGTCCCCGCCGACGCCTCGGCGCTGTATGCGCGCAATCTGCTGGACTTCCTCAAGCTGGTCATCGACAAGGACGGCCAGTTCCACCTCGACCTCGAAGACGACATCGTCGCCGCGTGCCTGATGTGCCGCGATGGCCAAATCGTCCGTAACAACGGTTAAAGGAGCAGGAATATGGATCTGATTTCCGATGGCATCTACAACCTGATCATCTTCGTGCTGGCCATCTACATCGGCTACCACGTGGTCTGGAACGTCACCCCGGCCCTGCACACCCCGCTGATGTCGGTAACCAACGCGATTTCCGCGATCGTCATCGTCGGCGCCATGCTCGCCGCAGCCCTGACCGTGACCCCGCTGGGCAAGACCATGGGCACCCTGGCCGTGGCCCTGGCCGCGGTCAACGTGTTCGGCGGCTTCCTGGTAACCCGGCGCATGCTGGAAATGTTCAAGAAAAAAGCGCCTAAAGCACCTGTGGAGAAGCACTGACCATGAGCATGAACCTGATCACTGTTCTCTACCTGGTCGCCTCGATCTGTTTTATCCAGGCGCTCAAGGGTCTGTCGCACCCGACCAGTTCACGGCGCGGCAACTTGTTCGGCATGCTCGGTATGGGCCTGGCCATCGTCACCACCGTCGGTCTGGTGTACAAGCTCGGCAGCGAGCTGGCCACCCAGGGCCTGGGTTTCGTCATCATCGCTCTGCTGGTCGGCGGCAGCGTCGGCACCGTCATGGCCAAGCGCGTGGAAATGACCAAGATGCCCGAGCTGGTCGCCTTCATGCACAGCATGATCGGCCTGGCGGCGGTGTTTATTGCCATCGCTGCGGTGGTCGAGCCGCAGTCGCTGGGCATCGTTGCCAGCCTCGGCGATGCGATCCCGGCCGGTAATCGCCTGGAGCTGTTCCTCGGCGCGGCCATCGGTGCCATCACCTTCTCTGGCTCGGTGATCGCCTTCGGCAAACTCTCGGGCAAGTACCAGTTCCGCCTGTTCAAGAGCGCACCGGTGCAGTTCAAGGGCCAGCACAAGATCAACCTGGCGGTCGGCCTGGCGATTCTCGGCCTCGGCCTGGTCTACACCTTCACCGGCAACCTCGGCGCCTTCGCCCTGCTGGTGGCCCTGGCCTTCGTCATCGGCGTGCTGATCATCATCCCGATCGGCGGCGCCGACATGCCGGTGGTGGTGTCGATGCTCAACAGCTACTCGGGCTGGGCGGCGGCCGGTATCGGCTTCTCGCTGAACAACTCGATGCTGATCATCGCCGGTTCGCTGGTCGGCTCCTCGGGTGCGATCCTCTCCTACATCATGTGCAAGGCGATGAACCGCTCGTTCTTCAACGTCATCCTCGGCGGCTTCGGCGGCGCCACGGATGCCGGCCCGGCCGCCGGCAGCCAGGAGGCGCGCCCGGTCAAATCCGGCTCGGCCGATGACGCCGCCTTCCTCCTGAGCAACGCCGATACCGTGATCATCGTGCCCGGCTACGGCCTGGCGGTGGCCCGCGCCCAGCACGCGCTGATGGAGCTGACCGAGAAGCTGACCCACCACGGGGTTACCGTGAAATTCGGCATCCACCCGGTGGCCGGCCGCATGCCCGGACACATGAACGTGCTGCTGGCCGAGGCCGAGGTGCCCTACGACATGGTGTTCGAGATGGAGGACATCAACTCCGAGTTCGGCCAGGCCGACGTGGTGCTGGTGCTCGGCGCCAACGACGTGGTCAACCCGGCGGCGAAGAACGATCCGAAGTCGCCGATCGCCGGCATGCCGATCCTCGAGGCCTACAAGGCCAAGACCGTGATCGTCAACAAGCGCTCGATGGCCAGCGGTTACGCCGGCCTGGACAACGAACTGTTCTACCTGGACAAGACCATGATGGTCTTCGGCGACGCCAAAAAGGTCATCGAGGACATGGTCAAAGCCGTCGACTGACCGCTGCTGCGCATGACCAAACCCGGCCACTGCGTGCCGGGTTTTTTCTGCATGCAGCAGCGCCGCGTTCTCCCTCGACGACTTCTCTGCAGGGCCTCGTTATCCATACAGATCGCCCCGAGCCAGCAACGAAATTCGATAAAAAGCTGAACCACAGATCAACGACACCCACCAATCAATTTAAAACTGTACCTGCAGTCAATCACTGCCTTTCTATCTACCAACGAGAAAATAAGCTGTCTTTATAGCTATTTCGCGGTAATTCACTTATCACCAGTACAGCTATCATAAAAAATAGCAAAACAGTTACCAAGCAAACTATCTAATAGCTCAACAATATAATCCAACTGTGACTATTGCACCGGTTGCAAGAAGCGGAACATGGGCACCAGGCAAAACACTCTCTAGACCCGCCACAAGCGGAAGGATGACACCATGGAACGTACACTCAGTTCCGACCTGCTTTTTCAAACCAACTCCTCCAACGCCACCAGCGGCCTGCCGCTGCGCATGCTTGCCGCCCTGCTCACCTGGCAGCGCCGCATCGTCAGCCGCCGCCAACTGGCGCGCCTGGATGCCCGCCTGCTCGCCGATGCCGGCATCAGCGAGGCCCAGCGCCACGCCGAGTTGAGCAAGCCGTTCTGGCGTTAAGGCTGACGGCGCAAGCCGCTGTACTCGCTCTGACTCTGATCAACCCGCCCACGCCCAGCGTTGGCGGGTTTTGTCGTTATGCGCCGGAGCGAGCGGCACAGCTTGCCTCGCGCACCAGCAGAACAGTTTTATAAAAACAGCAACTGACCCAGTACACTTTTGCCTGGCTGTGGCTGCCAGGCGCTCCAATGGTGCGCGACCATGGATACCCATACCGCCACGCCCGCCCTGTACGGGAAGGATCATTGCCATGGAGCGCATTCTCAGCGACATTCCAACAACGCTAGACCAGCCACACAGCGGCCCGCTCGCCCGCCTGCGCGGCAGCCTCAAGCGCTGGCAGCTGAATATCCGCACCCGCCGCCAACTGGCCAGGCTGGATCCACACCTGTTGGCCGATGCCGGCATCAGTCCCGGCGAACGCCTGGCAGAGCTGGAAAAGCCGTTCTGGCGCTAAGCCAGCATGGTGTCTCGACTGCCCCCTGAGCTAGGCTTGTCACAATTGTTGCGTGGCCGATTGTCACGCTGTTGAAAGATGGCTCAGGAGTTTGACCATGATCGCTTTGCGCGCGCTTGGCTTTTCTGCCGCGTTGGTGCTGGCCAGCAGCGCCACGGCTTCCAGTTTCGTCGCCACCACCGATACCCTGGGCGGCGCACTAATGGGCACCTCGGACGCCACTTCCGACGCCAGCTCTTCGCTGCGTGACGACAAGATCGTGCTGGCCGCCCGTGGCGACGCGGCCAGTTTCATCGCCAGTCAGGGCGCCATTCGCGGCGTGCAGCTGGAAGCGGCGCTGCAGCACATCCGTCAGCAAGCCCCCGATCTGCTTGCCGACGATGAGCAACTGGCGCAAGCGATTCTAAGCCGCTGAAGCACCAACAGGCGGGCATGCCGCCACGTAGTCGCACGGTTTCATGGCCGATGCAGTAGGCTTGCCATGTCCAGCGAGGCCTTGCGTGGTTAGCCATGCGCAGGAACTGCCGGCACTGATAGCCATCAAATCCTCATCATCTGTTTTCCCGGAGATTGCCATGCATCGTTCCTTGCTCGTCGCTGCCGCCCTGCTTGCCTTGTCCGTCGGCAGTGTCCAGGCACAAACCCTGGTTGCCACCAGCAATATCATTGTCCGTGCGCTGGATCGCACCTTTGACTTCACCTCGGACACCACCACTTCGGTACGCGACTCGAAAGTCGTCCTCGCCGCCCGTGACGATGCAGCCAGTTTCGTCGCCAGCCAGGGCGCGATCCGTGGCGCCCAGCTGGAAGCAGCGCTTGGCACCATTCGCAGCCGTGTGCCTGAGGCTCAGCACGCGTCCGATCAGGTATTGGCCGAAGCCATTCTCGCCAGGTGAGCCTTGCCCGCGCCTGGCTGCTGACCCTCGCTCTACTGACCAGCGTCGGCAGCCATGCCGAGCTGCGTCTGGTGCTGGACAGCGCCACACTCGACAGCAGTGAACGGCAGGCCAGTCAGCGCCTATTGGACGAAGCCCTCAGCGCCCTTCCTCCCAGTTTCAAACAGCGCCTGGATCGCCGCGTCACAGTGCGCTGGCGACCCATGCCAGCCGAGGTCTATGGCCGCGCCGGACGCTTCAGCGGCATCGAACTGAACAGCCAGCTGTTGCCGTCCCTCAACGATGGCAGCGCTGCTACCACGCCGACTCAGCGGCCGCATGGCAACGTGCGTCGTGAGCTGCTGGCCACCGTGCTGCACGAACTAACCCATCTCTATGACCGCGCGCAGCTCTGGACACCGGACGAAAAACGCCTGCTGCAGCGCTGCCGACTGCGTCTGGCCAGCCTCGGTCCGGTCGGCTTGCCCGATGCTTGCCGTGGTCAAACCGCGCGGCGCTTCACCCTCAGCGACAACCCGAGCCTGCTCGACCTGGCCGGTTGGCCACAGCAGGTCGGTAGCCGCGGTGCACGTGAGCAGACCAACGGTCAGGTAGCGCGCAGCCCGGATGTTTACGAGCTGAGCAATCCACTCGAGTTCGTCGCGGTGAACATCGAGTACTTCCTCCTTGACCCAAGCTACGCCTGTCGCCGGCCCTCGCTGGCGCGTCACCTGCGCGAGCATTTCGCCGGCTGGACACCACCCCACCAGTTGCCCTGCGCCGACGCTTACGCCTACCTCAATGCCGGCCGCGATTTCGCCCGCCAGCCGCTGGGCACGCTCGATCCCGAGCGGGTTTACCAAATCGACTACCTGCTCGCCGAGGCCAACCAGCAATGGGCCAGCCGCTGGGGCCACAGCATGCTGCGCCTGGTGATCTGCGCCCCCGGCCGGCCGCGCGGGCCGGATTGCCGGCTGGATCTGGACGAACACCTGGTGCTGTCCTACCGGGCCTTCGTCGGCGATCTGCAACTGTCCAGCTGGGACGGCCTGACCGGCGCCTACCCGTCGCGGCTGTTCGTCTTGCCGCTGGCCCAGGTGATCGAGGAATACACCAAGGTCGAGCTGCGCAGCCTGGCCTCGGTGCCGCTGCAGCTCGACCGTGTGCAACTGGAGCGATTGGTCACCCGTGCCGCCGAACAGCATTGGAGCTACGACGGCGACTACTACTTCATCTCCAACAACTGCGCGGTGGAAACCCTCAAGCTGCTCCGCAGCGGCAGCCAGCATCCCGGCCTGCAGGCGCTCGACAGCATCCTGCCCAACGGCCTGCTCGACACCCTGGTGGCGCGCAACCTGGCCGATCGCAGCGTGCTCGACGACCCGCGCGAGGCCCTGCGCCTGGGCTATCGCTTCGACTCCTTCCGCGATCGTTACCAGGCCATGTTCAGGGTGCTGCAGCAGCGCCTGCCGATTAAGCAGGAGAATGTCGAAGACTGGCTTGCACAGACCTCCGCAGCCCGTCGCCCCTGGTTCGCCAAGGCCGACCTGCGCGCCAGCGCCGCGCTGCTGCTGCTCGAACAAGCAGCGCTACGCCGGCAACTGCTGCTGGCCCAGGACGAACTCAAGCGCCGTTACCTTACCGGCCGCGCGGCCAAGGATCCGAGCCTGGACAAGGCCGGCGGTGCGCTGGAGCAGATTCTCGCCAACAGTGGTTTTCTCAGCCGCCCGGCAGAGCTGCTCGAGGGCGGTTACGGCCTGCCGCAACGCGCCGAATGGCAACGCCTGGAAGCCGAGAGCCGTAACCGCCAGCAGCAATTACGCCAGCTCAGCGACGACCTCGACCAGGAAGTGCGCAACCTGCTGGAGCCGACACGCCTGGCCGAACTGGAGGCCAACGAAGCCAA
Organism: Pseudomonas sp.; assembly: GCA_030699825.1. GTDB lineage: Bacteria > Pseudomonadota > Gammaproteobacteria > Pseudomonadales > Pseudomonadaceae > Aquipseudomonas. The sequence continues at coordinate 44,943 of JAUYKV010000036.1, forward strand.
CCTGGTGCAGCTTGGCGAACACCTGCGCGCGCTGCACAAGGCCAGCGGCGGCTTGATACTGCCGTAGGTTGGATCGGGCGCGCCTCCTACGAAACGGCTGCTCGGACACAATTCGGGGACGATTTTGACGCTAAACCGCTCCCGGATTGCATTCGGGGCTACGGGAGAGCGCAACAACGTAGCCTGGATAAGCGCAGCGCAATCCGGGAGCGCAAGCGCCGCCATCCCGGATTGCGCCAAGGCCTGCTCGATAAATTTAGGCGGGCTACAAAAGTGCAAAGCCTTGCCCGTCCTACGGAATCTGCTCCTGCCACTCATCAGGCAACTGCTCATCCAGATGCAGCCAGGGCAAACGGCTCTGGACCCAGATATGCCGATCCGCCGGCGCCAGTTCCGGTTGATCCAGGGTGGCGACGGTGATGTCCAGGGTCTGCGGACTGCGCGTGGTGAACAACGTCAGCTGCGCGCCGCAAGTCGGACAGAAACTGCGCGTGCAACTGGCGGACGAGGCGAACTCGGTCGCGGTACCGGCCAGCCATTCAAAGCTCGCCAGCGGCACCGTGAGCCAGGTGGTGACGATGCTGCCGCTGCTGCGCCGGCACACCGTGCAATGGCAGTGGGCGATATCGGCCAAGGCTGCGGCGAATTGATAACGCAAGGCGCCGCACTGGCAGCCACCGCTGTGAACGTCGTTCATAGACCCTCCTCGTACGCATTAACTTCAGCCTAATACCTTTTAACGGCCTTGCGCCGTTGTGCCGCGCTCTCCAAGATGGTCGCTGGTTCGCTGGCGGGGATTGCCGTGCTGGAGTTGTTGCTGGCCTTGTGGCCATTGTTCGCCTTGATCGTCGCCGGCTACGCGCTACGCCGCCTGGACTTCCCCAGCGAAGCCTTCTGGCCCGGCGCCGAGCGGCTGAACTACTTCATCCTGTTTCCCGCCCTGCTGTTCAGCAGCCTGGCCAACGCGCCGCTGGACAACCCGGCGCTGCCCCGCCTGGCCCTGGCGGTGCTGCTCGGCCTGGGTATCGCCTGGCTGGCGCTGCTCCTGCTGCGGCGCCTGCGCGGCTGGCCGGCCGGGCGCTTCGGTGCCTTCAGCCAGGGCATCCTGCGTTTCAACACCTACCTGGGCCTGGCCGCGGTGGGCAGCCTGTACGGCCAGGCGGGCTTGACCCTGGCCGCCTTGATGCTGGCCTTGATGGTGCCGACGGTAAACGTGCTATCGGTCTGGTCGCTGACTGCCGAGCGCGGTGTCAGTGCGCGCAGCCTGCTCCTGCCGATCCTGAAGAACCCGCTGATCCTCGCCTGTCTCGGCGGCACTCTGATCAACCTCAGCGGGCTCGGCCTGCCCGGCGGCAGCGAACGCCTGCTCGGCCTGCTCGCCGCCGCCAGCCTGCCGCTCGGCCTGCTCTGCGTCGGCGCGGCCCTGAAACCCGAGCAGCTCGGCGGCGAGATCCCCGCCCTGGTCTGGAACAGCAGCCTGCGCCTGCTGGCCATGCCGCTGCTGGCCTGGGCCGTAGCCTACGGCCTGCAATTGCCGGCGATGGAAAGCAGTGTACTGGTGCTGTTCTTCGCCCTGCCGACGGCGCCGACCGCCTATGTGCTGACCCGCCAACTGGGCGGCGACAGCCACCTGATGGCCGGGATCATCACCCTGCAGACGCTGCTGGCGGCAGGCAGCTTGCCGTTGGTGCTGATGTTGCTCTCGGTCTTTTAGCGAATCGACAGCTGTTAAATATATTGGACTAGCCGATACCGATTAAATCCAATAAAACCAATGTATTAACCATAAATACAGCAAAGCGCGGCGTCCTTGCGTACAGAAAATCAGCTTATTTGTTTGACATATTTTACGGCCTTGGCAAACTGGCTCGACTTTCCACGAGTGCGCTGCAGCGGCAAAGGAAAGCGGCAACACCCAGGAAGCTGCGCCGCGCCCCGGCCCTTCCCGCACAGCAATGGCAGGTTCAGCCTGCCCCAAGGTGATTTATGTCCGACAACAAAACCCCGACCGCCAAACGCAAGCCCGTGGTCCTCATGTCCATGGGCGCCCAGGAACGCAAAGGGCATGCCTATCAGGTGATGACCCACAAGTACATCGCTCCCCTCGTTGAGATTTCCGACTGTGTACCGCTGCTGGCCCCGACCTGCTGCGGCACGGATAATCTCGAGCAATACCTCGACATGGTCGATGGCGTTTACCTCACCGGCGCCGGCAGCAACATCGATCCGGAGCTCTATAACCAGGAAAACCTCACCCCGGACAAGGCCCAGGATCGCGACCGCGACCTGTTCGATCTGCCGCTGATCCGTGCCGCAGTCGCACGCGGTCTGCCGCTCTTCGGCATCTGCCGGGGGATGCAGGAAATCAACGTGGCCCTGGGGGGCGACATCCACCAGAAACTTTATGCCGCAGGCGACTTCGACGACCACCGCGAAGACTCTAACGACCCGGTGGATGTGCAGTACGGCGAAAGCCACAGCGTGCGCCTGGTAGCCGGCAGCTGGCTGGCCGATGTGCTGGAGAAGGATGAAATCACCATCAATTCGCTGCATGGCCAGGGTATCGCCACCCTGGGCGAAGGCCTTGAAGCACTGGCCTACGCCGAAGACGGCCTGATCGAAGCTATCCATGCCCCCGGATTGGCGCAGTTCACCCTGGCGGTGCAGTGGCATCCGGAATGGCAGGCCAGTGCCAACCCCGACTCGGTGAAAATCTTCCAGGCCTTCGGCGAAGCCTGTCGTCAGCGCATGGCGCAGGCTGACCAGCGGTAGCGCACCAACGCCTTGCGGCCGAGCGTCTGCGCTCGGCCGGGCACTGACCTGAAAAACCGCCATGCATGCCGACATGCAATGGCTCTCGTTGCGCTCAACCACTCCGCCAGCTTGGCTAGAACAGCGCCAGTTGATCGTGACCGGCACCGGTCTCGGGCATCGCTACCGGCTTGGGTAGCCTGGTCGGCTCGACCGCCAGGCGTTCGGCCAGGCCGGCTGCACGTTCGGCACGGGTGGCCACTGCTTCGCCCAAGCGCGCCGGCAGGCCCCAGATTTCCACTTTGTGCTTGGCCCGGGTGATGCCGGTGTAGAACAGACTGCGGCTCAGCAGTGGGCTGGGCTGTTCGGGCAGGACCAGCAGTACTTCGCTGAATTCCGAGCCCTGGCTCTTGTGCACGGTCATGGCGAAGGCGCAGTCGTGGCTGGGCAGGCGGGCCGGGGCGAAGGGGCGGTAGCCGTCCTCGCCTTCAAAAAACACCCGCAAACCGAACTCGCTGTCCAGGCAGATGCCGATATCGCCGTTGAACAGGCCGAGGGCATAGTCGTTCTGCCGCACCATCACCGGCCTGCCGACATACCAGCGTTCGCGGCTGGCGACCTGACTGCGCCGTTTCACCCGCGCCTCCAGCACTTCGTTGATTCCGGCCACGCCCCAGGTGCCTTCACGCTGGGCAGTGAGGGCGCGGAAGTCGTTGAAAGCGACGAAGGCCGCCTGCGGATCGGCGCTTTTCGCCGCGGCGAGGAAGGGCGCATAACCGCGATCCAGCCGTTCCAGCAGATCGGCGGGGGTCGGTTCGGCATTCCAGGCCAGATCGCTGCGCTGTTCTTTCAGCAGACTCAGGGTGCCGCTGACGTCGCCGCCGTTGATTCGCCAGGCCAGCTCGCCGATGCCGCTGTCGCCGGCGAAACGGTGGCTGTGGGTCAGCAGCACCACGGCATCGCTCAGGCGTGAACCCGGTTGTGCGACCGGCACCTGCTGGCCGGTGATGCGCCGCAAATCCGCGGCGGCCTGGGCGTCGAAGCCGCGGCCTTCGCAGAGTTCGGCGAAGACCGCACCGGCTTCCACCGCGCAGAGTTGATCCTTGTCGCCGAGCAGGATCAGCCGCGCGTTGGCCGGCAGGGCGTCGACCAGTTTGGCCATCAGCGCCAGGTCGACCATCGAGGCTTCGTCGACCACCAGCACGTCCAGCGCCAGCGGGTTGGCCGCGTTGTGCCGCACCTGCGGACTGTCGCCACGGCTGCCGAGCAGACGGTGCAAGGTGCGCGCCTCGTCTGGCAGCGCCGCCTTGATCGCCTCGTCGACCGGTAGGCTGGCCTTGGCGTTGCGGATCGCCTCGGCCATGCGCGCCGCCGCCTTGCCGGTGGGCGCGGCCAGGCCGACGGCCAACTGAGCGCCGCCGGACGGATGGCCGCCGCGTTGTTCGAGCAAGGCCGCGAGCAGGCGTACCACGGTGGTGGTCTTGCCGGTGCCGGGACCGCCGGAAATCACCGCCAGCCTGCGTCGCACCGCCTGCGCCGCAGCCAGGCACTGCCAGTCGGGCTGCTGGGCGTTGAAGGCGAACAGCCGGGTCAGGCTTTCGCTCAGCTGCGCCTCATCGACGGCCGGCAGATCAGCGGCGCGGCTGAGCAGTTGCTCGGCGAGCTGCTTCTCGTAGGCCTGATAGCGCGCCAGATAGAGGCGCTCGCCGACCAGAATCAGCGGGGTGAAGTCGCCGTCGGCGCCGACCAGGGACGAGGCGGCAAGCCGCGCCTGCCACTCGGCCAGCGGCGGCAGGCAGAAGGCGTGCTCGGGCCAGGGCCGCTGCCCGGCGCGCCGGGCCAACGGCAGGCAGACGTCGCCGTTATCCAGCGCCGCACAGAGCAGCGCGGCCGAGGCCAGCACCAGCGGTTCGGCGGTCGGGTCGAGGCGGCGCAGGCTGTCGACCAGGGCGCGTTCCAGTGGACCGAGGGGTAGATCAGGCAGCATGGCGGTACTCCGGTAGGAGCGGGCCATGCCCGCGATGCGCTTGCGCCGTCGAATTTTCGCGGGCATGGCCCGCTCCTACAAAAACGGCCATCACCCCTCTCCTTCGAACAGGTTATCCAACGCATCCAGCAAGCCATCCTCTGGGCGGGAAAAATACACCCCGGCCGTTGGCATACCGCGCAGGAACAGGTAGTAGGCGCCGCCCAGCTGGCTGTTGTCGAAGTCGGCCAGGCGCTGGCGCAGGAAGCGCCGCAGCGCCACCAGGTAGATCAGGTACTGCAGGTAGTAGTGCTCGCCGGCCAGGGCCTGGAGCAGGCGTTCGCCGCCATAGTAGCTGGCATCCGGGCCGAGCCAGTTGGATTTGTAGTCGGCGATATACCAGCGCCCGTCATGTTCGAAGGTCAGGTCGATAAAGCCCTTGAGGAAGCCTTTCAGGTTGTCGAACTCCAGGCGTGCAGCGGCTTCGCGCATCGGTGCGGCCAGCCCAAAGGCCGGGTCGCAGAGGATGGCGCGCAGGCGCTGCAGGTCGAGATTGACCACCGGGAAGGTGAAGCCGAGTTCCGGCAGGCGCCGCGCCGACTGCAGGCTGGCCAGGGTCAGGCCATTGCCGTCGAGGTCGCTGTCGACCACCTGCTGCAACTGGCTCAGCGCCACCTCGCGCCAGTCGCTGTCGATGCCGTGGCCGCGCAGGGCCGGTTCGATCAGCTCGGCCAACGGCGCCTTGCCGCGCGCCCAGTCCTCCAGGATCGCGTGCAGGCAGGTACCGGCCCTCGCGCCGCGGGGGAAGGCAAAAAAACCGCTGCCCTGCTCGCTGGCGGCGGGCAGCACCAGGCCGTCGCGATCCGGCGCTTCCATGTGCATGCCGGAGGCCAGCCCGGAGAAGCTGCCGATACGCCAGGCGCTGTGCAGGCTGCGATTCATCTGCTGCAGCTGCTGGGGCGGCGGCGCGCGGCGTTCACCGGCGGCGCTGGCTTCGCTTTTGCGCAATGCTTGCACGGCCATATGGCCGTGGCTCGAACCCACCAGCTGCTCGATCTCGCTGCGCAGGCCGGCAGGGCTGAGGGTCTGCAGATGGCCGGCGAGTTCACCAAGGGCATCCTCGCCGGGCAGTTGCCGACCGTGCAGCAGCCAGGCCAGGGCGCTGCTGTGCAGGCCGGACTCGCTGAGGCTGCCGTCCTTTTTCGGCTTGCAGTCCACCGGCCCCCAGTGCAGCCAGAGGCGGTCGCGGGCACGTGTCAGGGCCACGTAGGTCAGGCGCAGGCGCTCGGCGAAGCGCTCGTGGCGGGCGCGCTCGCGGTGCACGTCGAGCCGCTCGCCACCCAGATCGAGCAGCGGCGTGCCGTCGTCGGCGTGGCAGGTGATGTCTTCGCTCTGGCGCAGCAGCGCGCCGTCCCACAGGTAGGGGCAGAACACCAGCGGGTATTCCAGGCCCTTGGCGGTGTGGATGGTGACGATCTGCACCCTTTCGGCATCGCTTTCCAGGCGCAGCAGGGCTTCTTCGCCGTGGGCCTCGGCGCTGCGCTGGGCGTTGAACCAGCTCAGCAGTTGTTCCAGGCCGGGGCGTTGCAGGCTCTCGCTCTGCAGCAGTTCGGCCAGGTGCAGCAGGTTGGTCAGGCGGCGTTCGCCATCGACCAGGGCGAGCAGCCGCGGCGCTACCTGCTGCTCGTCCAGCCAGGCGCGGAAGGCGCGCATAAAGCCCTGTTGCTGCCAGAGCTGGTGGTAACGCTCGGCGGCTTCGCGCTCGGCATCCCAGGCCTGGGCGTCGTCCTGGCAGGCGGCCAGATCGGCGGCGCTGCGCCCGAGCAGGCGGCTGGCCAGGGCATAGCGCAGTGCGCCTTCGCGGCCCGGTTCGGCATAGGCGGCCAGCACCGCGGCCAGCTCGCCGGCCTCTTCGCTGTGCCAGACGTTTTCCTTGCCGCGGCGCACGCTGGGCACGCCGCGCGCCGCCAGCTCGGCGGCGACTTCCCCGGCCTGGCGGTGGCTGGCGACCAGCACGGCGATATCGCCGCCCTTGAGCGCTGTGCGCTCGCCCTGCGCCGCGAAATAGGCCTCGCCACGGCCGCTCGCCGCCAGCAGCGCGGCGATGCGCCGGGCCGTGTCGCGGGCCACCAGGGCGCCCGCCTCGCCTTTGCCGAGGTAATCGTCGGCCAGCCAGACCAGCGCCACGGGCGCGTCCTGTTCGGCATCGACAACCGGCAGCACCAGCTGCGCCCGCGCCCGCTGGCTGGCGCCGACCTGCGGATAGGCCAGGCCCTTTTCGGCGAAGGGCATGGGCCGGTCGAACAACTGGTTGAGCGCGGCGATCAGCTCGGGGGTGGAGCGGTGGTTGGTGGCCAGGCTGTACTGACGCGCGGCTTCGGCGCGGGCCTTGAGGTAGGTGGCCAGGTCCGCACCCCTGAAGGCGTAGATGGCCTGCTTGGGGTCGCCGACGAAACACAGGTCGCCCTGGTTTTCGTAGATCCGCCGGAACACTTGGTACTGCACCGGATCGGTGTCCTGAAACTCGTCGATCAGCGCCACCGGGTACTGTTCGCGCAGGGTGCCGGCCAGGTGGTCGCCGCCCTCGCCATAGAGTCCCTGCTGCAGTTTGTTGAGCAGGTCGTCGAAGGCCAGCAAGCGCTGGGCGGCCTTGCGCTGCGGCAGTTGCTCATTGAGCTGGCCGATCAGGCGTACCTGCAGATCGATCAGGCGCTGCTCGGCTTCCGGCTGCGCGGCTTGCAGGGCCTCGCACAGGCCTTGCAGGGCATCGGCCAGCGGGCTGTGCGGCGCGCTCTCGCCTTTCTTGCTGGCCTTGGCCAGGCCTTCACGCGACAGCCGCTGGTGCGCCTCGGTCTTGCTGAACAGCGCGGCGGCGTCGCTGAAGTAACCGTCCAGCTCGGCCTGCCAGGCGCCGAGCTTGGCCGGGTTGCACATATTGCTCTTGAAGCCGGCGAAGGCCTTGAGCTGCTCCAGCCAGCCGGCGCTGTGGCTCTGCCAGGCATCCCGCGCCTGTTGCCAGGCGCTGCGCAGGGCGCTCATCTCGCTGCCGGCCCCGGGCTGCGGTTCGATGCGCAGATAGGGCTTACCCAGGTGATTGCGCAGACGCTGGCGCAGGCTCTGCGGGGTGAGCCTGTTGTGCACCAGGAAGGCCGCCCACTCCGGCTCGGCGGCGGCCAGCTCGTGGCGCCAGAGGTCGGCGAGCAGGGCGTCGAGGATTTCGCGGTCGTCGTGGGTCAGCTCGTTGTCGAAATCGCCGCCGGCCTCGAATGCCGCATCCTGCAGCGCACGCTGGCAGAAGCCGTGGATGGTGAAGATCGCCGCCTCGTCGAAGCCGTGCACCGCCAGCAGCAGGCGCCGGTGGCTGGCCGCATCCGGGTACTGCGCGTGCAGGCGGTTGAGCAGCTCGTCCGCGCCTGGGCCATTGTCGTAGACCGCCAGCAACTCGGCCAGGCGCAGGCGAATGCGCTCGCGCAATTCGGCGGTGGCCGCGGTGGTAAAGGTCACCACCAGGATCTGGCTGACGTTGAGGCGCTTCTCCAGTAACAGCCGGGCGTACAGCGCGGTGAGGGTCCAGGTCTTGCCGGTGCCGGCACTGGCCTCGATCAGCGAGCGACCGGCGAAGCTGTCCTGCAACAGGTCCAAAGGTGCGCTGGTCATGCCTCGTCCTCGTCACTGCCGTGCAGGGCATCCAGGGCCGGGCCGTAGAGTTGTTCGGCGAGGGCTTCGAAGCGCTCGTCCAGCGGGTCGCGGTCGCGGAAGGCCAGGGCGTTCCAGGGGTCCTGGCCTTCGCCGCTCATATAGTCGTTGCCCTGCCACATCACCCGCGCTTCGCTGCGCGCGGCGTCGAGCGGGTCCTTGCGTCCGGGCTTGCGCCATTTTCTGGCGAAACCATAGCTGCACTTGGCCAGGACCGGCAGCGGCTCGCACAGTGCGCTCTTGTAGGCCTCGAGCCAGGGTTCGAGCAGTTGCAGCGGGTTGGCCAATGGCCCCAGGCGCCATTCGCTTTTCGGCGACAGCAGGCGGCTGTCGCGGGCGATGCCCGGGGTGGCGGCGCAGTTGAGCAGCAGGTGGCGTAGCCAGAACGGCGCCAGTTCCCAGGCGCCGAGGTCGCGCAGGCGGTAGTCGAACAGGCCGCTGGCGCTGACGCCGTCGAGCCAGCCGTGGATGCGCACACCGGCCAGCTGGATATCCACCAGCAGCGGTTGCGCCGCATCCTCCGGGCGTTCGTCGAACAGGGTCGGGGCGAAGGCGCGGATCGGTCCGCGAATCTGCCCCCAGTGCGCCTGGCCCAGCTCGCCCACCGGCAACCAACCGGAGGCAGCGGCCACGCGGCGTTCCTCGCGCTCGCTCCAGCCTTGCTCGATGGCCTGCAACGCCAGTTGGCGCAGGCCGTGCTGGCTGGTCCACTCGACGCTGAAGGGTTCGTCGCCGGCCAGGGCCTCTTCGCCCTGTGCCAGGCGCAGGCCGAGGCGCTGCTCCAGCAGGTAGCGCGCCGGGTGCTTGAAGCAGTGGATCAGTTGGCTGGGTTCCAGGGTCAGCGGATCGCCGCCCGGCCCGTCCTGGTCCGGCGCGGCCAGGGTGCTGGCGAAGGGCTGCGGCGCTTCGACCGCCTCGCTCAGGCGCTGGGCGGCGCGGAACCAGGGTGCGGCGAAACCGGCCTGCGCTCCACCGGCGAAGTTGCCGGCGGCGAAGGGTTGCAGCGGGTGCTGGTGGGTGATGCGGGCGCTGGCCTTGGGGGCTGAGATATCGGTGGTATCTGTTTCGCGGCTAAAGCCCCTCCCACACGGGTTTCCGCAGACGGCGGTGAGATCGATGACATCCAGCAGTTCGCTGACCAGCACCGAGGGTGGCAGTTCGGCGTTGCTGCGCGGGTCGCGGCCGACGTAGCTGAGGTACAGGCCGCCGCGCGCCGAGAGGAGGATTTCCAGCAGCAGGTAACGGTCGTCGAGACGCCGGGCGCGGTCGCCACGTCGGGGTTTCTGCCCAATCAGGTCGAAGCCGGCGGCCGGGGTGCGCCTCGGCAGCGCGCCGTCATCCAGGCCAAGCAGGCAGACCAGGCGGAACGGCAGGCTGCGCATCGGCACCATGGTGCAGAAGGTTACCGCGCCGGTGAGAAAACCCGAGGCGCCGCCGCCCTGCTCCAGGGCAGAGGTCAGGTGCTGGCGGACCAGCGCCAGCTCCAGCGGCCGCTCGATGCCAGCAGCCGTGGCCTGATCCTGCAGCGCCGCGCAGGCACGGGAGAGCAGCAACAGGGTGTCGCCGGCCTCGCGCTCGTCGAACAGGTTGTCGATCAGCTCCAGCAGGGTCTCGCTCCATTCGCCCAGGCTGCGCGGGCGTTGCAGGCTCTGCGCCAGGCTGGCCAGACGCTCGACGAACGCGGCCAGGCGCCCGAGCAGCTGCGCGCGGCCGCCTTCCAGGGCATCCAGCGGCCAGCTGTCGCCGAGCAAGGGCGCATGCGCGCCGGCCAGTTGCGGCGGCGCGGCGAAGCCCAGAAGCAGGCGATCCAGGCCCTGGCGCCAGGTAAAGGCGGCATCCGCCGGCAGGCCCAGTTGCTGACGATGTTCGCCGTCGCGGCCCCAGCGCACGCCGGCCTCGCGCAGCCAGTCGCGCAGCAGCGGCAGGTCCTCGGCTTCGATGCCAGCACGGCGGGCGAGCGCCGGTTGCTCCAGCCAGGCGAGGATTTCCTCGGCGGCGAAGCGGCTATCGGGCAGGGCGAGCAGGTTGAGGAAGGCCTCGATCAGTGGGATTTCCGCGCGCAGGCTGCGGTCGGCCAGGCTGAAGGGAATTCGTGGGGCGGCCATCCGTGGGCCGGCCGGCCGGGAGGCGCCGCCTTTGGCTGCGAAAATCGCCTCGATATAAGGCGCGTAGCGTTCGATATCCGGGGTCAGCACCACCACCTGATCCGGGGTCAGCTCGGGATCGGCGGCAAAGCGCGCGAGCAACTGGTCATGCAGGATTTCCACTTCGCGCAACGGCGAGTGGGCGATATGCAGCTCCAGCGAGCGGTCGTCCTCGCGCAGGACAAGACGCTCGTCGGCCTGGCGGGTGCGCAGGCGCAGGATGTCGTTCTGCAGCGCCTGCAGCAGGCTGCTGTCGTGCAGATCGGCGTCTTCGGAATACAGGCCGATTTCCTGACTGCCTTCGCTCGAAGCCAGGGAGAACAGGCTGTCGAAGAAATCGCGGCCCTGTTTGCCCAAGCTGGCCAATAATGGGTGGCCGACATCCAGATACCAGTCATCCGGGCTCAGCTCGGGCTGGCGGGCCAGTTCACGGATATCGCGAATCTCGCCCCAGGCCTCGCGGCACGGATTGAGGGCGAAGATCACCACCTCGGTATGCCGCGCCAGGCCTTCGAGCACGCGCAGATGGTGAGTCGGCAGGCTGCTGATGCCAAACACCAGCAGGCGTTCGGGCAGATCGGCGATGGGCGCCGCGTCGTACAGACGGCGCAACAGGTCTTCGAGCAAGCGGGCGCGGTGCGGGTGGCCGTCGCGGGTCAGCTCGCGCCAGAGCAGCGCCTGCCAGGCTTCGTCCGGGCCGAGGTCGAGCAGCTCGTTGCGCTCCCAGGCAGCGAGCCAGTCGTCGCGATACAGCAGGTACTGGTCGAAGACGTCGGCGATCTTGCTGGCCAACGACAGGCGGCGACGCTCGTCGCCGGCCTCCAGGTAATGCGCCAGGCGCGGCGCCTCGGCCAGGTTGGCCGGCTCGCACAGCCAGTCGTACAGACGCCAGGCCAGGGTGGTCGGCGAGAACGCCGATTGCTCGGGCAACTGGCCGAGCACCAGGCGCGACAGGTCCCAGACGAATTTGGCCGGCAGCTGCACTTCGAGCTGCATGGCGATGCCCTGCTTGCGCGCCAGTTCCAGGGTCAGCCAACGGCCCATGCCCTGGCTCGGCACCACCACCAATGCCGGGGCAAAGGGCTCGCGCAGCGGCTGGGCGAGCAGGCTGGTAGCCAGTTCGCCGAGGGTTTCCAGGTCGGGAGCGTGATAAAGGTTGAGCATGGTGGGCACTGCATCCGTTGCGAAGCGCTAGGTTAACCAGTCTGGCGGCGTGGGGCGACAGCCAGTGTCGCCTGAGCGGCGGGGAAAAACGCCTGCTGCTGCGGTCGCCTCCTCTGACATCGGCAGAAAACTGCTGACGCAAGGCGCATTTGCGGCTATAGCTGAATACAGGCCCGCATAAAACTGCGCTTCGCGCATTCAACGAACCCGGGTCTGCCGCCAGGGAGGCCGCCGTCATGCTGACCCTGCTCAATCTGCTGTCTGCTGTCGCCCTGCTGATCTGGGGGACCCACATCGTCCGTACCGGCATCCTGCGGGTGTACGGCTCGCACCTGCGCCAGGTGCTCAGCCACAACGTCAGCAAGCGACCCCTGGCGTTCGCCGCCGGTATCGGCGTCACCGCCCTGGTGCAGAGCAGCAACGCCACCGCGCTGCTGGTCACCTCCTTCGTCGGCCAGGGCCTGATGGCACTGCCACCGGCGCTGGCGATCATGCTCGGCGCCGACGTCGGCACGGCGCTGATGGCGCGGGTGCTGACCTTCGACCTGAGCTGGCTGTCACCGCTGCTGATTTTCCTCGGGGTGATCTTCTTTCTCTCCCGCCGGCAAACCCGCGCCGGCCAGCTGGGCCGCGTGGGCATCGGTCTGGGCCTGATGCTGCTGGCCCTGGAGCTGATCGTCGCCGCCGCCACGCCGATCACCCAGGCAACCGGGATCAAGGTGCTGTTCGCCTCGCTGACCGGCGATCTGCTGCTGGATGCCCTGATCGGCGCCTTGTTCGCCCTGATTTCCTACTCCAGCCTGGCGGCAGTGCTGCTCACCGCGACCCTGGCCGGCGCCGGCTTGATCAGCCTGCCGGTGGCCATCGGCCTGGTGATCGGCGCCAATATCGGCAGCGGCCTGCTGGCCTTCATGACCGCCAGCCTGCAAACCCCGGCGGGGCGCCGGGTGGCCCTCGGCAGCCTGCTGTACAAGCTGCTCGGCCTGATCCTGGTGATCCCCCTGCTCAACCCGCTGGTAAGCTGGCTGGACAGTCTCGACTGGCGCCCGGCGGAGCTGGTGATCGGCTTCCACCTGCTCTACAACAGCCTGCGCTGCGTGCTGATGCTGCCCACAGTCGGGCTGATGGCGCGCTTCTGCAACTGGCTGCTACCGGATCGACCCGACACCGGCGGCGTCGCCCGCCCGCGCCACCTCGACACTACGGCCTTGGCCACACCAAGCCTGGCGCTGGCCAATGCGGTGCGCGAAACCCTGCGCATCGGCGACCTGATCGAGACCATGCTCAGCCATCTGCTGGAAGTGCTGCGCAGCAACCAGCCGGCGCTGAGCAAGGAGTTGCGCCGTCTGGACGACGACGTCGATGCCCTCTACAGCGCGGTCAAGCTCTACCTGGCCCAGGTACCACGCGAGGCACTCAGCGAACAGGACAGCCGACGCTGGGCGGAGGTCATCGAACTGGCGGTCAACCTGGAGCAGGCAGGCGACATCATCGAGCGCATGCTCAGCAAGGTGCAGGACCAGAAGACCGCGCAGCGCCATTCGTTTTCCGACAGCGGCCTGGAGGAGCTGGCTGACCTGCACGGGCGACTGCTGGTCAATCTGCGCCTGGGATTGTCGGTGTTTCTCTCCGGCGATAGCGAGAGCGCTCACCAGCTGCTCCGTGAGAAGCGCCGCTTCCGCGCCCAGGAGCGCCGTCTGGCCCACGCCCACGTCGGCCGCCTGCATCGCCAGGTGGTGCAAAGCATCGAAACCAGCTCGCTGCACCTGGAACTGATCGGCGACATGAAACGCCTCAACTCGCTGTTCTGCAGCAGCGCCTATGCGGTGCTGGACTCCAGGGAAACCGGCGCGCTGCACACGGAGGACGTGGGCGGCGAGTAGCCGATAAGCAAAAGGCAGCCGAAGCTGCCTTTTGTTGTGGAGCAGCGCTAATCAGCCGCTTACGGCAACGGCCACAGGCTCGCGTCGGCGACGCTGCAACCAGACTACCAGGCCGAACAGCAGCAAACCCGGAATCCAGATCAGCTCCTTGGCCCAGCGCTCGGTCGGGGCGAGCACCTGGAGGATCTGCTGATCGAACTCCAGGCCGGCCTCGGCCGCCGGGCTGCCGAAGGTGACGCTGTCGATCAGCAGTTTGCCGTCTTCTTCATAGGTCAGCAGGCCGAGCTTCTCCATGCGCTGCTCGCCCGTCTCGCCTTCCGGCACCGGCAGCAACAGGGCGAACTCGCGGGGATCGCCCACCGCGTCCTCGCCCCGGATGCGCAGACGCAACTGGCTGCCGCCCTCGACTTCGCCCAGCGCCTGCACCAGCTGCGCCGGGGCGATGTCGCGGTAGGGGTCGTGCAGCAGATCCATCCAGAAGCCCGGACGGAACAGGGTGAAGGCGATCAGCAGCAACAGCAGGCTCTCGTACCAGCGGCTCTTGACCAGGAAATAGCCCTGGGTGCCGGCGGCAAAGATCAGCATGGCGATGGTGGCGACGATGAAGATCAGCACGCCGTGCCAGAAGTCCACGTCGATCAGCAGCAGGTCGGTGTTGAAGATGAACAGGAACGGCAGCGCCGCGGTGCGCAGGCTGTAGTAGAAGGCCATCAACCCGGTCTTGATCGGATCGCCCTTGGATACCGCGGCGGCGGCGAACGAGGCGAGGCCCACCGGCGGGGTGACGTCGGCCATAATGCCGAAGTAGAAGACGAACAGGTGCACCGCGATCAGCGGCACGATCAACCCGTTCTGCTGCCCCAGGGCGACCACCACCGGCGCCAGCAGGCTGGACACCACGATGTAGTTGGCAGTGGTTGGCAGGCCCATGCCGAGGATCAGGCTGAGCAGCGCGGTGAGGACCAGCATCAGCAGCAGGTTGCCCATCGACAGCAGTTCGACCACGTCCGCCAGCACCAGACCGACCCCGGTCTGCGACACCGCACCGACGATGACGCCCGCCGCCGCGGTGGCAATACCGATACCGATCATGTTGCGCGCGCCAGCGGTCATGCCTTCGCGCAGGTCGACCAGGCCATCCATGAAGCTGCCGTGCTCATGGCCGCCGTCGGTGCGCAGCCAGCTCAGCAGCGGGCGCTGGCTGAGCAGGATGAACACCAGCATCACGCTGCCCCAGAAAGCCGACAGGCCGGGGGACAGGCGCTCGATCATCAGACACCAGACCAGCACCACCACCGGCAGCAGAAAGTGCAGGCCACTGAGCAGTACCGCACGGGTCTCGGGCAGCTTTTCCAGGGGTGCTTCGGGGTCTTCCGGCGGCAGCGGCGGCACGCTGGCGGCAATCTTCAGCAGGCCGATATAGAGCGCTGCGAGCAGCACGCCGACGACCCAGCTGAAGCCTTCGCCGAGGGCCGGTTTGAGCCAGCCGAGGCCGTAGTAGACCCCGAGGGAAATACCGCTGATCAGCGCCGCACCGAAGGCCAGGCCGGTCAGACGGCGCAGCCAGGGGTGCGCCGGGCTGTTGCGCGGCAGGGCGGTGAGGCCAAGCTTGAGCGATTCCAGGTGGACGATGTAGACCAGCGCGATATAGGAGATCAGCGCCGGCAGGAAGGCGTGCTTGACCACGTCGACATAGGGAATGCCGACGTATTCGACCATCAGGAAGGCCGCGGCGCCCATCACCGGCGGCATGATCTGGCCGTTGACCGAAGAAGCCACTTCTACCGCGCCGGCCTTCTCTGCGGAGAAGCCGGTGCGCTTCATCATCGGAATGGTGAAGGTGCCGGTGGTCACCACGTTGGCGATCGATGAGCCGGAAATCAGCCCGGTCATGCCCGAAGCCACCACCGCCGCCTTGGCCGGACCGCCACGGAAATGCCCGAGCAGGCTGAATGCCAGCTGGATGAAGTAGTGACCGGCGCCCGCGCGTTCGAGCAGGGCGCCGAACAGCACGAAGAGAAACACGAAGCTGGTGGACACGCCGAGAGCGATGCCGAACACCCCTTCGGTGGTGATCCACTGGTGGTTGGCCAGGGCAGTGAAGCTCACCCCGCGGTGTGACAGCAGGCCCGGCATATAGGGCCCCGCCAGGCTGTAGACGAGGAACAGCAGGGCGATGATCGCCAGTGGCGGGCCGAGCGCGCGGCGCGTCGCCTCGAGCAGCAGCGGAATGCCGATGCAGGCGGTCACCAGGTCAGCCGTGGTCAGGCTGCCGGGGCGCAACGCCAGATCCTGGTAGAAGATGAACAGATAGGCGGCACTGGCCGCTGCCACCAGGCCGAGGGCGACATCCAGCAGCGGCACGCGGTCGCGCGGCGAACGCTTGAACGCCGGGAAGGCGAGAAATGCCAGGAGCAGGGCAAAGGCCAGGTGAATGGCGCGGGTTTCGGTGTCGTTGAGCACGCCAATGCCAAAAACGAAGGGCAAGGGCGAGGCGATCCACAGCTGGAACAGCGACCAGAGCAGGGCCAGGCCGGCGATCACCTGGGCCATGGTGCCGACGGGGGTACGCGCGCCGACGTCCTGGGCAATCAGATCTTCGGTGGACAGTTCTTCGGTTGAGCGCTCGTAGGTTGAAAGTCGCTTGTCATGCATGGGGCGAAACCTGCATTCGAGAAATCGGAGAACGGCAAAGCCCGCAGCCTTGCGGCACGCGGGCTTGTTTCAAGCTTAGGCGGTAGCCCGGATAAGCCCAGACGCAATCCGCGGAATGCAGCTGCGGATTACCCTGGTGCTTACTCAGGCTACGAGCGTGGCTTACATCCAGCCACGTTCCTTGTAATAACGCACGGCGCCGTCATGCAACGGCGCGGTCAGGCCGGCCTTGATCATGTCGGCTTCCTTGAGATCGGCAAACGCCGGGTGCAGACGTTTGAAGCGCTCGAGGTTGTCGAACACCGACTTGACCAACTGGTAGACCACTTCCGGGTCGGCCTGGGCCGTGGTGGAGAGCACCGCCTTGCCGCCAATCGAGGGAGTGGGCGCAGCGTTGCCCTTGTACACCCCACCCGGGATTTCGGCCTTGGTGTAGTAGCTCTTCTCGGCCAGCAGCTTGTCGATCTCGGCGCCGCTTACCGGCACCAATACGGCGTCGGTGGTGGTGGTGGCTTCCTGGATCGCGCCATTGGGATGGCCGACGAAGTAGGTCATGGCGTCGATGTTGTTGTCGCCCAGGGCGGACGCCTGCTCGGCCGGCTTGAGCTCGGCGGACAGGGCGAATACCGACTTGTCCCAGCCCTTGACGCGCATGATTTCATCGAGGGTGTCGCGCTGCCCGGAACCCGGGTTACCGACGTTGACGCGCTTGCCCTTGAGGTCGTCGAAGCTGGCGATCTTGGCGTCGCGGCGAGCGAGCACGGTGAACACTTCGCTCTGCAGGGAGAACAACGCACGGATATCGCCCATCGCGCCTTCGGCCTCGAACGGTGCCACACCATTGAGCGCCTTGAACTGGTGATCCGACTGCATGATGCCGAAGTTGAACTCGCCGCTGCGCAGGCCGTTGACGTTGGCCACGCCGCCGCCACTGGCCGGGGCGTTGCACTTGATGTCGTGGGCGCCACGGTTGACGAAACGGCAGATCGACTGCCCAGCCACGTAGTAAACCCCGGTCTGACCGCCGGTGCCGATGGTGACGAATTTTTCTTCGGCCTGTGCCGTGCCACTCAGGGTGATACCCGCGAGTGCCGCCGACAGGACCCATGCCAGGGATTTGCCTTTCATGGGAGAGCTCCTTTTTGCTTGTTGTTAAGCCGCACTAACCTCGTGGGCGGCGGCCGGAAGTGGCGAATTCTAACCGCTTGGACAAAATTTGCACGAAGCAATGCGCTTTTAGCGGGCAATCGGCTCACCATATGCACGTCCACGCAACCCTGCCCCATCAATAGATCCGCAGAACAGGCGCGCCGGTCTTGCCGGCAATTCGCCATAAAGTCGCCATGCCGTATCCGCTCTATCCGCAGGCTCTGGTCGAGCATTTGTGGGGGCAGAGGCGTAATCACTGAAGAGCGGCAAACGGCGCTGGACACAGGTGCCGGGCACAAGGAGTATTCTCGGCTATTAGCCGACCTCGACCACTGCCATGAGCCTACCCTTGCCCCTACTCGCACGCGGAAAAATCCAGCTGCTTCGTCTGTTCGCCCTGATCCAGCGCAATCCGGGGCTGGTGGCGATCTTCGGCTTCGCCTCGGGGCTGGCGAGCTTCCTGCTGGTCGAGCGCCAGGCCGAACTGGCCCAGGTGCTGGCCACGGTGATGCTGGTCAGCTGGCTGTGGCTGATCCTGGAAAATATCCTGCGCGCGCAAATCGCCCGCTGGTTCGGCTTCGAGTTGCCGCCGCCGCTGCTGCGCTACGCGACCCAGATGATCCACCAGGAAAGCCTGTTCTTCGTCCTGCCGTTCTTCTTCATCACCACCACCTGGAACAGCGGTCAGGCGCTGTTCAGCGGCGTGCTGGCGGTGGCCGCGCTGGTCTCGATCATTGATCCGCTGTACTACAAGTGGCTGGCGCCGCGGCGCTGGCTGTTCCTCGCCTATCACACCCTGGCACTGTTCGCGGTCATGCTCACCGCCCTGCCGATCATCTTCAAGCTGACCACTCCGCAGAGTTACCAACTGGCCCTGGCCACCGCGGTGATCCTGTCGTTTCCCAGCCTGATCGGGATCATCACCGTGCAGCGCTGGTGGCGCGGTGTGCTGCTGGTCGGTTTGAGCCTGGCCCTGGGCGCGACCGGCTGGCTGGCGCGCTCCTGGGTGCCGCCGGCAACGCTGTGGCTGACCGACGTCGCCGTGACCACCGAGTTCGATGACCGCAACCGTGCGCCGGGCACCCGGCTGAAGCAGCTCAGTGCCGCGCAACTGCGCAACCAGGGCCTGTATGCCTACACCGCGATCAACGCACCGCGCGGCCTGGACGAACGCATCTACCACGTCTGGCGCCACAACGGCCTGGCCGGCGAGCATATCGCCCTGGACATCCACGGTGGCCGCGAGAAAGGCTACCGCGCCTGGACCCACAAGCAGAACTTTCCCGCCGACCCAGTCGGCAACTGGCAGGTGCAGGTCATGACCGAGGCCGGGCAGATGATCGGCGTGTTGCGCTTCAAGGTGGTTGAGTAGCCGGCAAACTGGACCACTACCAATTGACGGTGGGAGGCGCTTTAGCAGCCGAGCCTGATGGCTGCGCCGCTCAGCCGAAGAACCAGTAGCACACGCCGATGGCGGCGAGGATCCCGGCCAGGTCGGCGAACAGCGCACAGGCCACGGCATGCCGGGCGCGCTGGATGCCGACCGCGCCGAAATACACCGCCAGCACGTAGAAGGTGGTCTCGGTACTGCCCTGCACCGTCGCCGCCAACAGGGCGGGAAAGCTGTCCACACCGAAGCTCTGCATGGTCTCGATCAGCATGGCCCGCGCCGCGCTGCCGGAGAACGGTTTCATCAGCGCGGTAGGCAGGGCGTCGATGAAGCGGGTGTCCCAGCCCAGCCACTGGACCACGGCGCGTACACCATCCAGGCCGAAGTCCAGGGCACCGGAGGCGCGCAGCACTCCAATCGCGCAGAGCATGGCGACCAGGTAAGGCAGCAGGCTCTTGGCCACGTCGAAGCCTTCCCTGGCGCCTTCGATAAAGCTCTCGTAGACCGGCACCCGGCGCAGGGCACCGACCAGCAGGAACAGCAGGATCAGGCCGAACAGGGTGAGGTTGCCGAGCAGCGAGGACAGCGCCGCCAGCGCCGTGGCCGAGAGCCCGGCGAGCAGCGCCATGAAGCCGCCGAGCAGCAGCGCACCGGGAATCAGGTAGGCCAGCACCACCGGATCCCACAGGCGCAGGCGCTGTACCATGGCCACCGCCAGCAGGCCGGCCAGGGTCGAGGCGCTGGTGGCCAGGAGGATCGGCAGGAACACCAGGGTCGGGTCGTCGGCGCCCTGTTGCACCCGGTACATGAAGATCGACACCGGCAGCAGGGTCAGGGATGAGGTGTTGAGTACCAGGAAGAGGATCTGCGCGTTGCTTGCCACCACCTTGCTCGGGTTCAGCTCCTGCAGCGCCTTCATGGCTTTCAGGCCGATCGGCGTGGCGGCGTTGTCCAGGCCCAGGCCGTTGGCGGCGAAGTTGAGGGTGATGAAGCCCAGCGCCGGATGGCCGCGCGGTACCTCGGGCATCAGCCGGGCGAACAACGGCCCCAGGGCGCGACCGAGGAGGTCGACCAGGCCGGCCTTCTCGGCGATACGCAGAAAGCCCAGCCACAGGGTCAGGGTGCCGAACAGCACCACCATCACCTCGACCGCCAGCTTGGCCATGGCGAACAGGCTCTCGACCATGGCGGCGAACACCGCCGGATCGTCACCCAGCAACCAGCGCGACAATGCCGCCACTGCCGCCACCACGAAAAATCCCAGCCACAAGCCGTTCAGCATCATCCACCCCCAATCGATGCGCGGATGATAACGCGGCTCAAGGTGGTGGCGTCGAGGTTGTGTAGTGGCTGGCAGGGATCAACAGGATACGGTTCTGCCGCAACATGGCACGGCTATTGGGCTGGAGCCGATCCGCAACGCTCTGCCAGCGCCCCATTGCAGGGCACCAGCCAGCGCCGTGGCTCGCTAGCCCCGTGGGCGGCGGCCCATGATGAATGAGACGATGAACAGCACCAGGAACACCACGAACAGAATCTTCGCGATACCCGCGGCAGTGCCGGCGATACCACCGAAGCCCAGTACGGCGGCGATGATGGCGATGATCAGAAAAGTTATGGCCCAACTCAGCATGGCGTTTCTCCTTGGTGCATGAGGTCTTGCTGTATATGACTCGAATTCAGGGTCGGACGTTCCAACTCGGGGATTGCCAGCGCCTGGCCAGCGCTGCCTGGCCCGCCGCCCCGTACGCCGCACGGCTGACGCGACTCGACATCCGCCTGGGCGCGACTACCCCACAGCGATTGGCCGGCCAGCAGCGTGTCGCCGAGCATCACGCCTGACAGGGCCAGCAGAATCGCCAGCAGCAGGACGACCGCGCAAAGAGCCGCCTTACTCGCCTGCAGCGCCATGAGCATGTCTAGAACACCCAGCCGGAGTGACGCGCCGGGGCGTTCCAGACGGGCGCCAGGCTGTCGCTGCCGATTTGCTGCACCTGCCGCACCGCCGTCACGCCACCCGGCGCGGCGTCTGCCGGCAGGCCCGGCGGCAGGGCTGGAGCCGTGAGCACGGCGCGGGGCGCAGTCACTTCGGCATCCCGGCTCAGCATCAAGCCAATCAGCGCCAGCAGAAACGCGCTGCCAACCAACAAATACTTATCGCTTAACGCGAGAGCGAACTGACGGCGACCCATACTGAAATTCCTCTCAGAGTTGTCCGCTGCCCGGCCGGCATGGATGCTGGCGCTGGGTGCTTACAGATTGACTATTACAGTGGGCATATGCAGTTGCCATGCCATCGCCGAACAAAATAAAAAGCCATCAAAATCAACAAAATAAAAATAATTGCAACAACGATTACGGGCATCCTGCACGAGCCATTGCTGGTCGTCGGGCGTTTTGCATGACAGCCGAGAAGAAACGCCCCTGCGCCGCCAACCGGCTGGCTCCATCGACTGCCCGGGTTCACCCGGGCGCTCGGCCGGCGCACAGCCCAGGCGGCGCAGCCCGGCGTGCACCTTTTAGTCTGTGATGTTCAGGTCCGCGGCCTCCGCCGCCCGTACGCCGCAGATAATGCGCGCGGCGTACGGGCAGTTGACGAACGGGGCAGGCTGTCCGCCCCGTCAAAGGGTCACTGCAGGGAGTGCTTGAGGGCGCGCATGCGGTCGTGGTTAGCGCGGACCTTGGGCATTTCTGCCATCAGCAGTGCGCGCACGTCCGGCTCGGCGCTTTCCAGGGCATCCTCGAAGGCGTGCAGGATGCGGTCTTCGGCTTCTTCCAGTTGCGCCACGTAGGTGGCTTCCTTGTCACTGGTCAGGCTCGCCTTGGTATCTGCATAGACCTGGCGCAGTTTGCCGATAAAGGTGCCACCGCTGGCCGGGGTTTCCTGATTGGTGGCGACCTTTACCGAGAGCGCGCGAATCAACTCGGTTTTGCTCTGCGCCATGTCGCGGAACAACACCTGCAGACGTACATCCTTCACTTCGTCGTGGGCATGTTGGTAAAACTGCTGGCCGTCACGGGTGATTTCGATCAGCTCGTTCAGTTGTGCGGTCTTGTCGGTCATCTTGGAATTCCTCTGCGTGCATCGGCTGCACGCTATTGGGGGACAGCAGCCTTGGGGCGCTGTTTGGATGGGTTAGCCGGCGACGTTCAGGGCGTCGGCATTGACCTCGCGAACGCCGCGGATATTGCGTGCGGTCTCGATGGCCAATTGCTTCTGCTCGCTGCTCGATACGCTGCCGCCGAGGCTGACCTGGCCGTCCTTGGTTTTTACCGAGATGTCCAGGCCGTCGAGGTTGCGGTTGTAGATAAAGCTGGATTTCACCTTGCTGGTGATCCAGGTATCGCTGATGGCCTGGCCGGCATTATCGGCGGCGTTCTGCGTCTTGGCGGCAGCAGAGTTGTCGCCGCTGACGCGGATCTGGTTATCGACCTTGCGCACCCCATCGGTATTGCTCGCCAGGCTGCCGGCCAGGTCCTTGGCGGCCTGGTTCTGGGCATTACCGCTCAGGGTGAGGTTGCCATTGTCGGCCTGCACCTTGATATCCAGGCCCTCGGTGTTGCTGTTCCATAGCAGTTTGGATTTCACCGTGGCCACCGTGGTGGCGTCATCGAAGCGCTGCGCCATGGTCGGTGCGTTGCTGGTCTGCCTTTCGACGTTGGGGTCGACCTTGAGTTGGTTATCGACCTTGGTCACGCCGTCGATGCCCAGAGCCAGTTGTTCGGCCAGGTCGCGCTCGACGTCGGTTTCGACGCTGCCGCTGAGCTTGGCGCTGCCGTTTTCCACATCCACGTCGATGGTGAAGGGATTGAGGTGGCGGTTAAGCGCGAAGGTGGTCCAGATCGAGCCTTCCTGGCGGGCCTCGCTAAGCTGACGACTGGTATCGCTCTCGGCGGCGAAGGCACTAAAGGGCACCAGGCCGATTAGACCGGCGGTGGCGGTGGCCAGGGCTAGAGTTTTCAGTTTATGCATGGCAGTTGCTCCAATTAGTCACGATCAATCAGCCGCTTGTCGCAGCCGTTACCAATACTTTGCAAGCGCCGCGCCAGCTTAAACAAATGATAAATCTTTTTATTATCAGTTACTTATACATCCATCTAGGTGGGATGTTGCATGCAGCTTGCATGATCGACCGGCCCACGCCGTGCAACTTGCACGACATCCTGCGGCCTAAACCTTGCACTCGGGTTAAGGAGAAGGATATGCACGCAACGGCAATGGAACAGAACAACGGGCGCATTCTGCTGGTCGATGACGAGTCGGCCATTCTGCGAACTTTTCGTTATTGCCTGGAAGATCAGGGCTATCGAGTCAGCACGGCCACAACCGCGGCCCAGGCCCATGCCTTGTTGCTGCGTCAGGTCTTCGACCTGTGCTTTCTCGACCTGCGCCTGGGCGCGGACGATGGCATCGAAGTGCTGGCGCAGATGCGCCTGCAGGCCCCCTGGATGCGGGTGGTGATCGTCACGGCCCACTCGGCGGTGGACAGCGCGGTGGATGCCATCCAGGCCGGTGCCGCGGACTATCTCGTCAAGCCCTGCAGTCCCGAGCAGCTGCGCCTGGCCGCCGCCAAGCAGCTGGAAGCGCGGCAGATGGTCGAACGTCTCGAAAGCCTGGAAGGCTATGTGCGCAAGCCCGGCACCGACCTCGACTCGCAGAGCCCGGCGCTGATGGCGGTGCTGCAGACCGCTCGGCAGGTGGCCGACACCGCTGCCAATATTCTGATTCTCGGTGAGTCCGGCACCGGCAAGGGCGAACTGGCCCAGGCCATCCACCGCTGGAGCAAGCGCGCGAAGAAGGCCTGCGTGACCATCAATTGCCCATCGCTGAGCGCCGAACTGATCGAGAGCGAGCTGTTCGGCCACAGCCGCGGGGCCTTTACCGGGGCCTGCGAGAGCACCCTGGGCCGGGTCAGCCAGGCCGATGGCGGCAGCCTGTTTCTCGACGAGATTGGCGACTTCCCGCTGATCCTGCAGCCCAAGCTGCTACGTTTTATTCAGGACAAGGCCTACGAACGCATCGGCGATCCGGTGACCCGTCAGGCCGACGTGCGGATACTCGCGGCCACCAACCTCAACCTGGACGAGATGGTGCGTGAGGGGCGCTTTCGCGAAGACCTGCTGTACCGTCTGAATGTCATCACCCTGACCCTGCCGCCGTTACGCCAGCGCCGCGAAGACATCCTTGACCTGGCCGAGCGCTTTCTCGCCCGTTTCGTGATCGAATATGCCCGACCCGCGCGCAACTTCAGCGACGGCGCGCGCGCGGCGCTGCTGGAGTACGCCTGGCCGGGCAATATCCGCGAACTGCGCAATGTGATCGAGCGCGCCAGCATTATCTGCACCGAGGAACTGGTTCAGGTCAGCCACCTGGGGCTGACCGTGCATCACGGCACCAGCCAGCCCCAGGTCGGCGATCCGCTGAGCCTGGAGGCACTGGAGAAGGCCCATATCAGCGCGATCCTGGCCAGCTGCGAGAGCCTCGATCAGGCCGCCAGAACCCTCGGTATCGACGCCTCGACCCTGTACCGCAAGCGCAAGCAGCTGAGCCTGTGACCCTGCGCAACCGCCTGTTACTGAGCAGTGGCGCGCTGCTGACGGTGGCGCTGATCGGTCTGCTGCTGGGGATTTTCAGCGTACTGCAGCTGACCCAGGTGCAAAGCCAGGCGATGCAGCGCAACCTGCAGATCATCGATGCCAGCCTGGGCCTACGCCAGGAACAGGGCAAGCAGGTGCTCCTGCTGTTGGCGGAAGACCTCGACCGGGCCGCCCTCGAAGCCTCCGACCAGCGCTTCCGGCAATGGCTGCAGCGCGCCAAAGAGAGTGCGATGGATGCTAGCGATCGCCAGGCCATTGGCCAGATCGATCGCGCCTACACCCACTTCGACGAGCTGCTGGCCAAGCCACTCACCGTGCGCCGCGAGCTGCTCAACAATGACCAGTTCGGTCAGGCCATGGACATCCTCAGTGAACGCATCAATGCCGTGCAGCTGCGCTATGTCGCCGCCGTGGAACAGGCGGAGGCCAGTTCGCGGCAGCGCGCCTGGCTGATCGCCGGGCTACTCGGGCTGATTGGCCTGGCGATGCTGCTGATCGGTTTCGCCAGCGCCCACGGCATCGCCCAGCGCTTCGGCCAGCCGATCGAAGTCCTCGCGCGCGCCGCCGACCAGATTGGCCAGGGCGACTTCCAGGTCGTCCTGCCGGTCAGCCCGGTGGCGGAGATGTCCGCCCTGAGCCAGCGCTTCGGGCTGATGGCCGAGGCCCTGCGCCAATTCAAGAACAGCGACGTCGAGGCCCTGCAGGCCGAACAGCACCGCCTGCAGGCAGTGCTCGACAGCATCGACGATGGCCTGTTGATCTTCGACTGCCAGGGCCGCATCGAACACTTCAACCCGGTGGCTCGGCGCCAGCTGTGCTGGGACGCGCAGTACCTGGGCCGCGAACTCGGCGAGGCGTTGCAGCGTCCCGAACTGAGCACGCAACTGCGGCAGGTCTTGCAGGGCGAAAGCCTGGATGGGGAGCTGGACGACCTGCAGATCGAGGTCGCCGGCGAGAAGCGCCTGTTGACTTACAGCCTGTCGTCAGTCAGTCACGGCGAGGGGGCCTTTATGTGCGCGGTGATGGTGCTGCGCGATGTCACCGAGCTGCGCATGTTCGAGCGAGTGCGCAGCGAGTTCGTGCTGCGCGCCTCCCACGAACTGCGTACCCCGGTCACCGGCATGCTGATGGCCTTGTCCCTGTTGCAGGAGCGCCTGGATTTCCCGCCGGCCTCCCGCGAGGCGGATCTGCTGAGCACCCTCGATGAGGAAATGCACAGGCTGCTGCGGCTGATCAACGACCTGCTGGACTTCTCGCGCTATCAGAACGGCCTGCAAAGCCTGGTGCTGTCGAGTCAGGCCCTCGAGCCCCTGTTGCAGCAGGCGCAGCAGCGCTTCAGCGCCCAGGCCGACGAACTGGGGGTGGTCATCAGCACCCAGCTGCAGGGCGAGCTGCCGCCGCTGCAGATCGACCCACTGCAAATCGAGCGGGTTCTCGACAACCTGATCGGCAATGCCCTGCGCCACAGCCACCCAGGCGGCGAGATCCGCCTGCATGCCAGCCCCAAGGGTGCACGGGTGCTGATCAGCGTGGAGGACAGCGGCGAAGGGATTGCCCATAACCAGCAGACGCGGATCTTCGAGCCCTTCGTCCAGTTCGGCCTGCGGCGCGGCGGGGCCGGCCTGGGCTTGGCCCTGTGCAAGGAAATCGTCCAGCTGCATGGCGGTGATATCGGCGTGCGCTCGCAGGTCGGCAAGGGCGCGCAGTTCTACCTGTTGTTGCCGGTCTCGGCTGTTCCGGCGGTTGC
Source organism: Pseudomonas sp. (assembly GCA_030699825.1). GTDB lineage: Bacteria > Pseudomonadota > Gammaproteobacteria > Pseudomonadales > Pseudomonadaceae > Aquipseudomonas. Next base: position 71,086 of record JAUYKV010000036.1, read on the forward strand.
AAGCCCAACGCCGCAGGCGCAGCAGACGGACGTTTCATGCCCTCTGCTGCAGCGGGTGTGAACTATCGAGCGCGGTAGCGATACCGTCTCCAGACGCTCACTTAGCGCAACCGCGTAGCGGGCGTCTGCAGACGCCTCTCAGTTCTGCATCTGCTGGTTGAGCACCAGCAACAGCGCCGCCGTCTCGGCATCCGGCTCACCGTCGTAGCGCGCCTGGCGGTACTTCATCTGGAAGGCCGCCAGCACATTGCGCGTGGCCTCATCCAGCTCGCCATGCGCGGGCACCCAATAGCCCTGACGCTGCAGTTGTTGCTGAAACCAGGCCACCGAGGGCAGGCTCTGGCCGAACAGGGCCTGCTGCTGCGCCACGGCCCGGGCGTCCGGCCAGGGCAGCAGACCGGCATCGGCCAGGCGTTTCCAGGGGAACAGCGGCCCCGGATCGACCTTGCGCTGCGGCGCCACGTCGCTGTGGCCGAGAATGCTGCCGGGAGGCAGTTGATGGCGCTGCATGATGTCCTCGAGCAGTTCGATCAGCGCGTCGATCTGCGCCGGGGCATAGGGTTGCCAGGAGCGCCCCGCGGGGCCCTCGTAGTAACCCTGGTTGACCAGCTCGATACCGATCGAGGTGCTATTGAGCCAGGTGCGCCCCTGCCACTGGCTGTCGCCGACGTGCCAGGCACGGCGGTTTTCATCGACCAGGCGATAGATGGTCGGCGGCGTATCGCCGATCAGGTAATGGCTGCTGACTTCTTCCTCGGTCAACAGGCGCAAGGAGCGCGGCAGATCGGTCGAGGTGTAGTGCAGGACGATGTACTGCACCCGGCTGTTCTGGCCGGTCGCGGTGTAACGGTCGTCGACCCGCGGACCGCTGGCACAGCCGGCGAGCAGGGTGATCAACAGGGCAAGGCAAAAGAATTTCATGGGCGGATATGCAACACGCTTTGCAGGTTATCCAGCAGCATGTCGACGCTGAGCATGATCAACAGCATACCCATCAGGCGCTCCACTGCGGTCAGCCCGCGGGGGCCGAGGAAACGCTGCAGGAACGAGGCCTGCAACAGGATAAAGGCGGTCGCCGCCCACGCCAGAATGACCGCCAGGTAGAGCTCCCAGAGCGGCCCCTCATGGGTATTGCGCAGGGTCATCAACACCGCCAGGGCCGAGGGTCCGGCCACCGCCGGGGTGGCCAGCGGCACCAGCATCGGCTCGCCATCCGGAACATCGCCGAGCACGCCCTGCGGGCCGGGAAAGATCAGGCGCATGGCAATCACGAACAGGATGATACCGCCGGCAATCGCGGTTGCCTCGCGCGACAGACCGAGTGCGCTGAGGACTTTGTCACCAAAGGTAAGAAACAGCAGGAGCAAGGCCAGGGCACAGAGCAACTCGCGCCCCGCGATCCACAGCCGGCGCCTGGGTGCGACGTTCTTCAGCGCGGCGATAAAGATGGCGATATTGCCGAACGGGTCGGTCACCAGAAAAATCAACACCGCGATACCGAAAATATCCATGCAACACTCCTCGACAGGTCGCGACAGTCTAATGTTGTAGTAGCCGTGAGTCTGTCGGCAAAACGCCTTCGTCAGGCGAATCGGCGGCAAGCGCCTATAACCACCGCCCACCCCTTGGGTCAACGACACTCGAGAAACCTCCCATGCGCGCACTGTTGTGGTTCAAACAGGATCTGCGCCTCGACGATCACCCGGCCTTGCAGGCCGGACTGAGTGCCGAGTGCCTGCTGCCGGTGTTCGTCTTCGATCCGGTGCAGCTGCAGACCTGCGCCTTCGGCACCCGCCGGCTCGGCGTGCACCGGGCGCGCTTTCTCCTCGAGAGCCTGATGGCGCTGGATGGTGCCCTACGCCTGCGCGGTTCGCACTTGCTGGTTCTGCCGGGCGCACCAGAGCAGGTGATCCCGCGGCTGATCAGCCAGCTCGGCCTGGACCGGGTGCTGACCCTGGAGGAGATCGCTCCGGACGAACGCGCGCAACTGGCCCGCGTGCAAGACGCGCTGGCCGGGGTCGCCCTGCAGCAAGTTCCCGGCAATAACCTGCTGCACGCAGAGGAGCTACCCTGCGCTCTCGAACAACTGCCGCAGGTGTTTAGCCAGTTCAAGAACCTGATCGAGGAACGCCTGCATGTGTTCCAGCCGCGCCCCGCGCCACATCGGCTGCCCTCTCTGCCGGACGGCGCGCAGGCGCTGTTGCAAGTCTTGCCCAGCCTGTCCCGCCTGGGCCTTGGCGAGCCGCTCAGCGTACCGGCCAGCGCCTTCCCGTTCTCCGGCGGCGAAACCGCGGCGCAGGCACGCCTGCGCGATTACCTGTGGAACAGCCAGGGGGTGCGCCACTACAAAGACACGCGCAACGGCCTGATCGGCAGCGAGTATTCGACGAAATTCTCCCCCTGGCTGGCCAACGGCAGCCTCTCGGCACGGCGGGTGATGGCCGAATTGCGCCGCCATGAGGCGCAATACGGGCGCAACGACTCAACCTATTGCTTGTGGCTGGAGCTGCTCTGGCGCGATTTCTTTCGCTGGACCCTGGTTCGCCACGGCAGCGCACTGTTCAAGGCGGGCGGCCTGAAAGCCACGAAGCAGGCCCCGCAGCGTCTCGATCACGGCTACCGGCGCTGGTGCCAGGGCCGCACCGGCATGCCGCTGGTGGACGCCAATATGCGCGAACTGGCCGCCACCGGCTTCATGTCCAGCCGCGGTCGGCAAATCGTCGCCAGCTACCTGATCAACGACTTGCAGCAGGATTGGCGCTACGGCGCCGCCTGGTTCGAGGAACACCTGATCGACTACGACCCGGCGAGCAACTGGGGCAATTGGGCCTACCTCGCCGGTGTCGCCTGCGACCCGCGGCACACGCATCCGTTCAACGCCCTGCGCCAGGCCCGCCAATACGATCCGGACGCCGCCTACGTCAGCCTCTGGTTGCCAGAACTGCGCCATGTGCCCGAGCATTTACGTCACACCCCGTTCCTGCTCTCGCAACGGCAACTGGACGCCCTCGACTACCCACGCCTGGATCAGATTCCCGAGACCTGGCGACCCTATCTGCCCAGGGCGGCCTGAGGCCCACAGACTGGGGCGCGGGGAATGGGGGATGAGGGAAACTCCCTCTTGGGAGCAGCCAGGCACTCTTTCTAACAACCCGTATGTCATTGATTTTATGGGTTATGACGTTTTCTGTAGGAGCGGCTTTAGCCGCGAAGCTGTGCTGTGCATCGAAGAGTTCGCGGCTGAAGCCGCTCCTACAGGTGCCCACAAGCCAACAGACACGATTGCCTCCAGTTTGCTGCGCGACCAGGCGGCATCGCAGGCGGGGCGGCCGCTCCTACACGGGGTGGCGAATGTCCTGCGCCTATCTGGGGACTCAGCCCGCCTCGATGCAGTTGCGACCACCGCGCTTGGCCCGGTACAGCGCCTGGTCGGCGCGCTCGAATACCTGCTCGGCGCGCTCGGCGTTGGCGAAGGCGCTGATCCCGGCCGACAGGGTAATGCTCACCCGCTCGCCCCTGAAGTGGAACGGACAGGCTTCGATGCCGGCGCGCAGGGTTTCCAGCAGCTGCAGGCCACCGGCCAAGGGGGTCGCGGGAATCAGCAGGGCGAATTCCTCGCCGCCGAAGCGGGCGATAAAGTCGGTCTTGCGCAGACGCTTGTGCAGTTCGCCGGCGATGATCTTCAGCACCTTGTCGCCGGCCAGGTGGCCGTACTCGTCGTTGATCCGCTTGAAGTGGTCGATGTCGACCACCGCCAGCAGCAACTCGCCACCGTAGCGCTGCCAGCGCGCCAACTCCAGAGCCAGGCGCTCGTTCCAGGCCGCGCGATTGGGCAGGCCGGTGAGCGGATCGAGCAAGGCTTTCTGCCGTTGCTCCTCCAGGTGCTGACGGAAGCCCTTGGCTTCCTGCTCCATGTTCGTCACGCGCTCGACCAGGGTTTGCAGGCGCCCGGCCACCAGTTGCTCACGCTCGTCGCGCTGGCGCTGGTATTGCTCCATGGTGCCGAGCAGACCGTTCAGACGGGTTTCCACCAGCTCCTTGAGGCTGGGCAGGTCGGTTGCCTGCTGCACGCTGCTGTGCAGAACGTCGACCTGCTGGCGCAGCTCGCTATCCAGTTCGCGCGCGGCATCGACCGCGTCGGCGTAGCCAGCGTGGGCGTCTTGCAAGCCGCCCTGGAAAGTCGCCAGGCGCTCATTGAGCTGCTTGAGGTAGCCCTCGAACTCACGCTGACCAACATCGGCGAGGGCCAGCATCAGCACGGCCAGATCGTCCAGCACCGGCACCAGCTCATACATATTCAAGCCGGCCAGAATTCGCTCGCGCAGCAGCTCGGCCTGGTCCTGGTGGCGCTCCGGCAAGGCCAACTCATCCAGCAGGCCGAGCAGGGTTGTCTCGACATGGGTGGCGATGGCGCTGTAACCGGGCTCTGGCGGCGCCGGCAGGGCATACTCGGGATCCGCCTCGGCAGGCTCGAGCGGTGCTTCGGCGGGGTCCGGCTCTGCTGCCAGCGGCGCCGCCGACGGCAGCAGGCCGGCAGGCAATGGCAGGCTGTCGAGCACGCTCGCCGCCGGGGCCGGGGCGTGAACGGCGCTCTCCGCGGTCTGGCTGACGGCACCCGCCGTTGCTTCGTCAACAGAGCGGACGGGCACTGGCTCTGCCAGGGGCGCGACTGCCGATGGCACAGGCAGCGGCAGCGGCGCCACTGGCACAGGTCCGGATTCTGGCGCGGCCGACAGCTCGTGGATGGCCGGCCTGCGGCCGGCGAACAGACGCTGAAACAAGCCCGGATGCTCGCCCTGTTCGTGTCCCAGCACTGCCAGGGCCTGTTGCTGCAGGGCACTCAACTCGGCCAGCAACAGCGGCAGCTCACGCACCTGCTCGGCGCGGCTAGCGAGCTGCCTGGCATAGTTTTTCAGCGACTTGCGCACGTCGCGCGGCAGGTCCAGTTCGAGCAACGGGTCAACCAGCGCCACCAACGCAGTGGAAACCTGCCCGACCCGTTGCTGGCGCCGCTGCTCGGAGTCCAGCACGGCTTTTTCCAGGCGCGGAATCAGCGCCGAGAGACCGCCATCCATATCGTCGCGGCGCAAGATTTCGCGCAGATCCTGCATGCATTGATCGACCGCTTTATCGGCCCCCTCGGCCGCCAGGCTGCTGCGCACCAGGCCCCGCCGTAGCAGATCGAGCCGGCTATCCCAGCTTCGCTCGAGGCTTTCCTGGCGTTCGAGACTGGCCAGGTATTTGTCTTTCCAGCGCCGGGCGTCGTTGTTCATGCGGGGGGCGTGCCCAGCGCTATCAGCGGCGAGCCTCCGATGGTCTGGGGCAGGCGAATTTCCACGGCCACCGGCAGATGATCGGAGATTGGCAGGGCCAGCACCTCGAAGCGCTCCAGCACCAGGCCGGGACTGAGCAGGATATGGTCGAGGCAGCGCTGCGGACGCCAGCTGGGAAAGGTCGCCTCGATCTGCGGCGCCACCAGACCGAGGTCGCGCAAGGGCGAGCTCAGCAGCAGGTCGCGGGCATGGGTGTTCATGTCGCCCATCAAAATCTGATGCCGGTAGCCACCGATCAATTCACGGATATAGGCCAGTTGCCGAGTGCGGGTACGCACGCCAAGCGCCAGGTGCATCATCACCACCACGATGGCATCCTCGCCTTCGCCGATGCGCAGCAGCATCGCGCCGCGACCCGGCGGGCCAGGCAGCGGGTGATCCTCCAGCAGGCTGGGGCGCAGCCGGCTGAGCACGCCATTGCTGTGCTGGGCCAGATGGCCAAGGTTGCGATTGAGCTGCTGGTACCAGTAGGGAAAGGCGCCGAGATGGGCCAGGTGTTCGACCTGGTTGACGTAGCCGGAACGCAGGCTGCCGCCATCGACTTCCTGCAGGGCGACCAGGTCGTAATCGGCCAGCAGGTCGCCGATGCGCTGCAGATTACCGGCGCGGCCGTTGTGCGGCAGCAGGTGCTGCCAGCTGCGCGTCAGGTAGTGATGGTAGCGCTGGGTGTTGATGCCGACCTGGATGTTGAAGCTGAGCAAACGCAGGCGCCCGCCGAGGGGCCAATCGTCGGTAGCCGAGCACCGCGGATTGACCTGCGGGTCACACAGGCCAACCGGACGGCTGGCAGGCCAACGGCGCATGTCAGTTCACGCCCGGGGCGCCTACTGCGCTGCCCGTTCCTTGGCGATCAGGTAATCGGCCACTTGCAGGACCTGCTTGGCACCGCCGGCGCTGCCGAGGTCGAAGCGATATTTGCCGTTGACGATCATCACCGGCACACCACTGATCTGGTAAGCCATGGCCAGCTTCTTGGCCTTTTCCATCTGACTCTTCACGCCGAAGGAATTGTAGGTCTTGAGGAAGGTGTCTTTATCGACTCCCTGGGTGGCGAGGTACTCGGCCATTTCCTCTGCCGTCGCCAGCTTCTTGCCTTGCTTGTGAATGGCGTCGAATACGGCGGCATGCACCGCAGGCTCCACCTTCAGCGCTTGCAGGGCGATGAACCCCTGGCCATGCACGTTCCACAGGCCACCGAACAGGGCCGGGATGCGCAGGAAATTGACATCGTCCGGCAACTGCTCGACCCATGGATTGATGGTCGACTCGAACTGATAGCAGTGCCCACAGCCGTACCAGAACAACTCGATCACCTCGATCTGCCCGGGCTTGGATACCGGCACGGGGCTGGCGAGTTCGACATAGTTCTTGCCGGCGACGGGCTCTGCCTGAACAGCCATGGCGAACAGGCTGCTGACGGCCAGTGCGGCGCAGAGGATCAGTTTACGCATGGGGGTACTCCTTGCATGGATGTTAAGCGTCGCCCAGCGGCGAGTCGCTAATGAGACTCTGTGCTGCAGGCCAGGTTCCAATCATTGTAGCGGGCTGACAAACGAAAAAGGGCGGCCCAAGCCACCCTTTTTCTTTGCAGGTTCTTACGCCCTGCGTAACAAGAGGCTCAGTGGAGACCCTGGATAAAGCTGGATACCGCTTCGATATCCTTGTTGCTCAGCTTGGCGGCGATGCCGCGCATGATCATGCTGTCGCCGTCGTTGGTCCGATTGCCTTCACGGAAATCGGTCAACTGCTTGGCCACATAGCCGGCATGCTGACCACCAAGTAGCGGGTAACCCGCTGCCGCGAGACCCGCACCATCGGGCGAATGGCAACCGGTACAGGCGGGCATGCCTTCGTTCAGCTTGCCACCACGGAACAACGCTTCACCGCGCTCGACCAGTTTCGGGTCGGCGGCGCCGACGCTTATCTTCTGGCTGGCGTAATACGCGGAAATATCGGCCAGATCCTGATCGCTGAGGTGATTCAGCAGACCGGTCATTTCCACCACAGGCCGGGCACCCGACTTGATGTCGTTCATTTGCTTGAGCAGGTAACGCTCACCCTGACCGGCCAGTTTCGGGAAATTCGGTGCCGCACTGTTGCCATCGGTACCGTGGCAAGCGCCACACATTACGACCTTGCCCTGACCGGCGGCAGCGTCACCAGCGGCCTGGGCAAAACCGGTGATGCCCAGGGTCAACAGCAGACTCACGAGTATTTTATTCATCGACTAATCCAACTACGGCTAAGAGAGAAAGAGTTATCAGGCTGTTTAAAACAGCCTGCATGGGCCGGATTTACTCGGTCATCCACTGTATAGCGGCTTGGTAATCCTCGGCGGTGCAGTCCATGCACAGGCCACGCGTCGGCATGGCATTCAAACCATTGGTGACGTTCTGTACCAGCACGTCCATGCTTCTGGCCAAGCGAGGGCCCCAGGCAGCCTTGTCGCCCCTTTTGCGACGCCGTCGGCAGCTGACCATTATGGCAAGCGCCGCAGGAACGAGCATAGACAGCCTCGTACTCCTGGGCGGCATGACTGCTGGACGACACCATCAACACATCAGCGGCAAGCAGCATTTTTTCCATCGGCGCGGCCTCATCAGAGAAGGGGAACGTCCTGCTTCTAAGGGCAGAGGTTCTCAATCGTTCCCATGAGCATTTATCCTGCGGGTGGGACAAAGCGCACACAAAATCTGCGGCATTATATACTGGCGCCACCGAAACGGAAACGGCGCCGCTTGCCGCGCAGCGTAGTGCCCGGCAGGATGTGCGTAAATGTCGCAAGGGCTGCGCACCTGTATTTTCCATTATGCCCGCCCTCACCGGATACCCTGATGCAAGCTAAGAACCCCATTATCGGCCTGTGCCAACAAGCCACCTTCCAGATCAGCGCCGCCAAGGTCGACCAATGTCCGGACGACCTGGGCCACGAAGTCGCCTTCGCCGGCCGCTCCAACGCCGGCAAATCCAGCGCGCTGAACACCCTGACCCACGCCAGCCTGGCGCGCACCTCGAAAACCCCGGGGCGCACCCAGCTGCTCAATTTCTTCCGCCTGGACGATGACCGGCGCCTGGTCGACCTGCCCGGTTACGGCTACGCAAAAGTACCGATCCCGCTGAAGCTGCACTGGCAGAAGCACCTGGAGGCCTATCTGGGCAGCCGCGAGAGTCTGCGCGGGCTGATGCTGATGATGGACATTCGTCACCCGCTGACCGAGTTCGACATCTTGATGCTGGACTGGTCGACGGCCAGCGAAATGCCCATGCACATTCTCCTGACCAAGGCTGACAAACTGGCCTTCGGCGCGGCCAAGACCGCGCTGCTCAAGGTGCAGCAGGACATCCACAAGCGCTGGGGCGACCGGGTGAGCATCCAGTTGTTCTCGGCGCCCAAACGCCTGGGCATCGAAGAAGCCCAGGCGGTGCTGGCCGAGTGGCTGCAATTGGGTGAGTTCGAACTGAGCGAGCCGCAGCCCGAAGACTGAGAGGGTGTGAAAAACCTCTGAGTCGGTGGCCGGGTACTTTCCAGCAGACAAAAAAAACCCCGGGCCTCATATGGGGAGAGAGAAGCTCGGGGTCCAAAGGTCTGAACCGCTAGGGCGGGGTTCAGATATCTGCCAACACTTAACACAACAAGGAGCATTGAAGGGCTTTCTGGGCCATTCGTAGGTTCTGACTCGTGGTGCAAACGCAAAGTTCAGCCGCTTCTTAGATTCTATTGGTCATAAACCGCTTTTGTTTGATGTCTTGCGGTTTTAAAGCCCGCGGCCAAACCCTCCACTGCCGGCTTCACGCCGGCAGGCAGCCGGCTCAGTGCGCCTCGTCCCAGTTATCGCCCACACCCACTTCCACCAGCAGCGGCACAGCCAGCTCGGCCGCGCCGCTCATCAGCTGCTTGATCCGCTCGCGCACCGGCTCGAGCAGGTCTTCGCGCACCTCCAGCACCAGTTCATCGTGCACCTGCAGGATCACCTTGGCATCCAGCCCCGATTCGCTCAGCCAGCTGTCCACGGCGATCATCGCGCGCTTGATGATGTCCGCGGCGGTGCCCTGCATGGGCGCGTTGATCGCGGTGCGTTCGGCGCCTTTGCGCAGGCCCTGGTTGCTCGAACGGATCTCCGGCAGGTACAGGCGGCGGCCGAACAGGGTCTCGACATAGCCCTGCTCGGCAGCCTGCTCGCGGGTGCGCTGCATATAGGCGAGCACCCCCGGATAGCGGGCGAAGTAGACGTCGATATAGGCCTGCGCCTGCTTGCGGTCGCAGCCGATCTGCTTGGCCAGGCCGAAGGCGCTCATGCCGTAGATCAAGCCAAAGTTGATCGCCTTGGCGCTGCGCCGCTGATCGCTGCTGACGTCGTCCAGTGACACGCCGAACACCTCGGCAGCAGTGGCCTTGTGCACATCGCGGCCATGGCGGAAGGCATCCAGCAGGCCTTCGTCCTGGGCCAGATGGGCCATGATGCGCAGCTCGATCTGCGAGTAGTCCGCCGCCAGCAATTTGTAGCCGGCGGGTGCGACGAACGCCTGGCGAATGCGCCGGCCCTCGGCGCTGCGGATCGGAATGTTCTGCAGGTTCGGGTCGCTGGAGGACAAGCGCCCGGTGGCCGCCACCGCCTGGTGATAGCTGGTGTGAATGCGCCCGGTACGCGGGTTGATCTGCTCCGGCAGGCGGTCGGTGTAGGTACTTTTGAGCTTGCTCAGGGAGCGATACTGCATCAGCACCTTGGGCAGTTCGAAGTCCTGCTCGGCCAGTTCGGCGAGCACCGCTTCGGCGGTGGAGGCCTGGCCCTTGGCGGTCTTGCTGATGATCGGCAGGCCGAGCTTCTCGTAGAGGATCACCCCGAGCTGCTTGGGCGACGACAGGTTGAACTCCTCGCCGGCGATATCGAAGGCCTGGCGCTCCAGCGCCACCAGCTTGTCGCCCAGCTCGACGCTGTGCAGGCCGAGCAGCTTGGCGTCGACCAGCGCACCCTGACGCTCGATGCGCGCCAGCACCGGCACCAGCGGCATCTCGATCTCGCGCAGGACCTTGGCCAGGCTCGGTTCGGCTTCCAGCTTGGCCCACAGGCACTGGTGCAGGCGCAGGGTCACATCGGCGTCTTCCGCCGCATAAGGCCCGGCCAGCTCCAGGGCGATCTGGTCGAAGGTCAGCTGCTTGGCGCCCTTGCCGGCGATGTCCTCGAAGCGGATGGCACTGTGGTCGAGGTATTTCAGCGCCAGGCTGTCCATGTCGTGGCGGGTCGCCGTGGAGTCGAGCACGTAGGACTCGAGCATGGTGTCGAAGGCCACGCCTTGTACCTGGATCGGCGTCGAGGCATTGGCGAGGATATTGATGTCGTACTTGGCGTGCTGACCGACCTTGGCCTTGCGCGGGTCTTCGAGAATCGGCTTGAGCGCCGCCAGCACCTGGTCGCGATCGAGCTGGGCCGGCACGCCCATATAGGAGTGTGCCAGCGGAATGTAGGCGGCCTCGCCAGGCGTGACCGCAAACGACAAGCCCACCAATTGCGCCTTCTGCGCGTCGAGGCCGGTGGTTTCAGTGTCGAAGGCGATCAGCTCGGCGCCGGCGAGTTTCTCCAGCAAGCTGTCGAACTGCGCCTGCTCAAGGATCGTCAGGTAGCCAGACGGGGCCGGCACCGGGGCGACGCTGGCCGGCTCCGCTGGCGGCGCAGCGCTGGCGGTCAGGCTGAACAGGTCGGCGGCAGGCGGGGCGACGCTGGCGACCTTGCTGGCCTTGGCAGCCTGGCCCTGGTTCTGGCGCAACAGCTGATCGCGCCAGCTCTTGAATTCCAGCTCCTCGTACAGCTCGATCAAGGTCGGCACGTCGGCGGCACCGGGGTGCAGCGCATCGACTTCCAGGTTCAGGGGCACGTCCAGCTTGATGGTCGCCAGCTCATAGGACAGGTAGGCCATGTCGCGGTGCTCGGTGAGCTTGGCCGCCAGGGTCTTGGCCCCGCGAATAGGCAGCCCGGCCACCTGGTCGAGGTTGGCGTAGATCACGTCGAGGCCGCCGCCGAGGCCGACCAGCAGGCCCAGCGCGGTTTTCTCGCCAACCCCCGGCACCCCCGGAATGTTGTCGACCTTGTCGCCCATCAGCGCCAGGTAGTCGATGATCAGCTCAGGACCGACGCCGAATTTCGCTTTCACGCCATCGATGTCATAGACGCTACCGGTCATGGTGTTGACCAGGGTAACGTGCGGGCAGACCAGCTGGGCCATGTCCTTGTCGCCAGTGGAAATCACCACGTCACGGCCTTCGCCGGCGCATTGGCGGGCCAGGGTGCCGATCACATCATCGGCTTCGACGTTGTCGACGCACAGCAGCGGATAACCCAGCGCTTTGACGCTGGCGTGCAACGGTTCGACCTGCACACGCAGATCATCGGGCATCGACGGCCGATTGGCTTTGTACTCGGCAAACAGCGCATCGCGAAAGGTGCCACCCTTGGCGTCGAAGACCACCGCGAAGGGGCTGTCGGGATACTGCTTGCGCAGGCTTTTAAGCATGTTCAGCACGCCCTTCACCGCACCGGTGGGCAAGCCCTTGGAGGTGGTCAGCGGCGGCAGGGCATGAAAGGCACGGTACAGGTACGAGGAACCGTCGACCAGGACGAGAGGGGCTTGGCTCATGAGCAGGATCAACCTTTTCGGCGGGGTGCGGCGTTAACGGGCTGTTGAAAAATGTAGCGCGCGATGGCTAGGCAAGGCGAACCCTGGCGAGAAAGCGCAGTTTACGTCTGTATGAGCATTTTGTCGGGGACGCCTAGTCTGGGCTCGCACTCGAGTTTGGGTTCAACGCCGCATAGTCGAGCGCAGTAGTTTGCAACAGCCTGTTAGAATAACCGCACCATTGAAAACAAAGGGACAAGGTTATCATGCGCACACTCAATCGCTTGTTGCTGGCCAGCCTGCTGGCTGTCGCTTCGCTCGCCGCCTATGCCGATGATGCGCCGTCCGCCGAGCCGGACGTGACCATCCGCCAGGACGGCGACAAGACCATCGAGGAATACCGGGTCAATGGCTTCCTCTATGCAATCAAAATCACCCCCAAGACCGGCAAACCCTACTTCCTGGTACGCGCCGACGGCAGTGACGGCAACTTCGTCCGCTCGGACTCTCCGGATATGCTGATTCCGTCCTGGGAAATTTTTAAATGGTAAGGCAGTACATGTTAAGTCGGCGGTTCTGATATGTCGGTATTCACCCCCCTGGAGCGTCACGAGCTGGAAGCCTTTCTCGCGCCTTATGGCCTGGGTCGCCTGCGCGACTTCCAGGGCATAGCCGCGGGCAGCGAGAACAGCAACTTCTTCGTCAGCCTGGAGCAGGGCGAGTTCGTCCTGACCCTGATCGAGCGCGGCCCCAGCGCCGATCTGCCGTTCTTTATCGAGCTGCTCGATGTCCTGCATGAGGCCGGCCTGCCGGTGCCCTACGCCCTGCGCACCGCCGATGGCGAAGCGCTGCGCCGCCTGGCGGAGAAGCCGGCGCTGTTGCAACCGCGCCTGCCGGGCAAGCACGTCAGCCTGGCCAACCCGCACCATTGCCAGGAAGTCGGCAGCCTGCTGGCACAGATTCACCTGGCCACTCGCGGGCATGTGCTGGAGCGGCGCAGTGATCGCGGCCTGGACTGGATGCTCGAAGAGGGGCCGAGCCTGGCGCTGAAACTGCCGGAGGCACAATTGCCGCTGCTGCGCGATGCCCTGGCGGAAATCCATGCGCTCAAGCCGCGCATTCTCGCCTTGCCGCGGGCCAATCTGCACGCCGACCTGTTCCGCGACAACGTGCTGTTCGACGGCAATCACCTGGCCGGCGTGATCGACTTCTACAACGCCTGTGCCGGCCCGATGCTCTACGACCTGGCGATCGCCCTGAATGACTGGTGCTCGGACGCCGATGGCAGCCTCGATCCGCACCGCGCCCAGGCCCTGCTCGGCGCCTATGCCAGCCTGCGCCCCTTCACTCCGGCCGAAGCCGAGCTGTGGCCGGCCATGCTGCGCATCGCCTGCGTGCGTTTCTGGCTCTCAAGACTGATCGCCGCCGACTCCTTCGCCGGTCAGGAAGTGCTGATCCACGACCCGGGCGAGTTCCAGCGCCGCCTGCTGCATCGCCAGCAGGTCGAAGTGGCGCTGCCGTTCGCCCTGTAACGGCGGCGCCCGGGTGCAGGCGACGCCGTTAGCCGGTGATTAACCGCACTTGGAGTGGCCGCAGTTGAGGCAGGTCGCGCAGCCGTCCATCTGCACCACTGCCTGGGTGTTGCACTTGCCACACAGTTGCGCACCGGCCGGAAAACCGTCGCCCGGCTCCAGGGTTGCGGCACCCTGACTGGCCTCATAGGCGGCGCGTTTCTCGGCCAGGTATTGGCGCTGGTTTTCGTCCAGCGCGTGCCCCTCGAGCATGCCGATGGCAATCAGGTGGCGCTCCAGCACTGCGCCGATCTCGGCGACGATGGAAGGCATATACACCCCGCCCTTCTTCAGGTAACCGCCGCGCGGGTCGAACACCGCCCTCAGCTCCTCGACCAGGAAGGTGCAGTCGCCGCCCTTACGGAACACCGCCGACATGATGCGGGTGAGCGCGACTATCCATTGGAAATGGTCCATGTTCTTCGAGTTGATGAATATCTCGAAAGGCCGGCGCTGCTCGTGAGGCGTGCCGGCATTGAGCACGATGTCGTTGACGGTGACGTAGAGCGCGTGCTCGAACAGCGGCGACTTGATCTTGTAGGTTATGCCAATCAGCGTCTCCGGACGCTGCAGGCTTTCGTCCATCTCCACCACGTTGATCTTGCTGGCCTTGTCGGCGGTGGTGCTGGCGGCGGAGCGCTCGAGGGTCTCGTCGACTACCTTGAAACCCTTGATACGCTGGCTGATCTTGACGGTCATGGTGCAATCTCTCCTGTCGGGCGGCGATGACGGTGGCGGCCCGAACCTTGAACGGTAGTGGATCCGGCTCAGTACTTGCCGTAGTAGCCTTCTTTGAGGGCATCGAACAGGTTGGCGGCGGAATTCACTTCGCCATCGTATTCGACCTCCTCGTTACCCTTGAGCTCGACCACGCTGCCGTCTTCGAGAATGAAGCGGTAGAGGGTCTTCTCCAGATCGGCTTCCTTGACCAGCACGCCCTGGAAGGCCGCCGGGTTGAAGCGGAAGGTGGTGCAACCCTTGAGGCCCTGGCGCCAGGCGTAACGGTAGATGTCCTTGAACGCCTCGAAGGGGTAGTCGGTCGGCACGTTGGCAGTTTTGGAGATCGACGAGTCGACCCATTTCTGCGCCGCCGCCTGGATGTCCACATGCTGGGTCGGGCTGACGTCGTCGGCGGTGATGAAGTAAGCCGGCAGCTTCTCGCCCGGCTCGGCCGAACCCGGCGTGGCCCGTTGGTTGATCAGGGTGCGGTAGGCCAGCAGCTCGTAGCTGAACACCTCGATCTTTTCCTTGGCCTTGCGCCCGGGGCGGATCAGGTTGCGCGAGTAGTGGTGGGCGAAGCTCGGCTCGATGCCGTTGGAGGCGTTGTTGGCCAGGCTCAGGCTGATGGTGCCGGTGGGCGCAATCGAGCTGTGGTGGGTAAAGCGCGCGCCCTGCTCGGCCAGCGCTTCGATCAGTTGCGGGGCGAACTCCACCAGCTTCTGCATGTAACGCGAATACTTGGCGTGCAGCACGCGACCGGGGACCTGGTCGCCAACCTTGTAGCCATCCTTCTTCATCTCCGGACGCTTGCGCAACATCTCGGCGGTGACGCTGAAGTTTTCCATCAGCAGGGGCGCCGGGCCTTTCTCCTTGGACAGCTCGAGCGCCTCTTCCCAGCCGACCAGGGCCATTTCGCGGGCGACTTCTTCGGTGAACACACAGGATTCCGGGCTGCCATAGCGCAGTTTGAGCAGGGTCAGGGTCGAGCCGAGACCGAGGAAGCCCATGCCATGCCGGCGCTTGTGCTCGATCTCGTGACGCTGCTGCTCCAGCGGCAGACCGTTGATCTCCACCACGTTGTCCAGCATGCGGGTGAAGATACGCACCACCTGGCGGTACTTGTCCCAGTCGAAGCGCGCCTCGGCACCGAACGGATCGAGCACGAAGCAGGTCAGGTTGATCGAGCCCAGCAGGCACGAGCCATAGGGCGGCAGCGGCTGCTCGCCGCAGGGATTGGTGGCGCGGATCGCTTCGCACCACCAGTTGTTGTTCAGCTGGTTGACCCGGTCGATGAGGATGAAGCCAGGCTCGGCGTAATCGTAGGTGGAGACCATGATCATGTCCCACAGATGCCGGGCCTTGACCCGGCCGTAGATACGGCAGGCGACCAGGCCGTCTTCACGGACGATATAGCCGTCGTGCACCGGCCATTCGCGCCAGAGTACCTGCTCCGAATCGTCCAGCTCCAGCTCGGCTTTTTCCTTGTGGTGCAGCGGGAAAATCAGCGACCAGTCGCCGTCGTCCTCCACCGCCTGCATGAACTCGTCGGTGATCAACAGGCTAAGGTTGAACTGACGCAGCCTGCCGTCCTCGCGCTTGGCGCGGATGAACTCGCGCACATCCGGATGGCCGACGTCGAAGGTTCCCATCTGTGCGCCGCGACGACCGCCGGCGGAGCTGACGGTGAAACACATCTTGTCGAAGATATCCATGAACGACAGCGGCCCGCTGGTATGCGCGCCGGCACCCGAAACGAAGGAACCACGCGGACGCAGGGTGCTGAACTCATAACCAATGCCGCAGCCGGCCTTGAGCGTCAACCCGGCTTCGTGAACCTTGTCGAGGATGTCGTCCATCGAATCGGTGATGGAGCCGGAGACCGTGCAGTTGATGGTCGAGGTGGCCGGTTTGTAGTCTTGCGCGCCGGCGTTGGAGATGATCCGCCCGGCGGGAATCGCGCCGTTGCGCAGAGCCCAGAGGAATTGCTGGTACCAGTGTTCGCGTCCTTCTTGCGGCTCGACATCTGCCAACGCCCGGGCAACACGCTGCCAGGTGTCGTCGATGCCGTCATCGACCGGCGTGCCGTCCTTGCGGGTGAGGCGATATTTCTGTGCCCAGATATCCTCGGAGGCCGCCTGCAAAGCGATGCCTGAAGAGTTGTCTATACCTGCCGCGATGGTTCCGCCCGTCTTCGCCATGCCCTGCGTACCCTCGTATCGATACTGAGAAATCAAAGCGCAACAGGATAAACGAACTTACTCGATACGTCCCAACCTGTCTCAATCAGCGCGCCGCGAATTACCGCACTTCCAGACAATCGGCCAGTTGCGCGCCGCGGTTTTCCAGCAGTGCCCCGTGGCCGTCGGCGTAGTGTGCGTGATCGCGCTGCGTAGAGGGTCGGAGACCCGCAGCCACCTTCGGCCACGCGAACGCTTGAGACACTTCAACTGGAAATACCCGGTTGAAACGATAACTGTGGCGCTGGAATATAGTGCCGGCGATGCAACATCATGCTCCCGCATCAATTCAATACCCGTGTAGCACTCAGCGAGTGTGAAAAACCCGAAGGCTGTCGCGAAGGTGCCGTCGGGCGAGCGCAACGCAGTTGCAGCAGCCCTGCGCCGGCCGCAGTAGGCGAGAGTTTTTTCACAAGTTCTCAGCATGTCCGCCCAGGCTTTACAGCAGAGTCCGAGATGAAGAACATCAAGATAACCTTGTGGGCGTTGCTGATAGGGCTAACCCTGCTATGGGCACTGGCAGATACTTTCCTGCCGAAGCCGTTGACCTATTTCTCGCTGCGCGCGGTGCTGGTGCAATATACCGGCGTCATGGCGATGGCGGCCATGAGCGTGGCGATGATGCTGGCCGTGCGCCCGCGCCGCACCGAACCGCTGCTTGGCGGTCTGGACAAGATGTACCGGCTGCACAAGTGGCTAGGCATCAGCACGCTGGTGTTTGGCAGCCTGCACTGGGTCTGTGCCAAGGGGACCAAGTGGGCGGTCGGCTGGGGCTGGCTGAGCAAACCGGCCAAGGGTGGCGGTGCGCGCCCGGAATTTGGCTCCATTGAACAGTTGCTGCGCAGCCAGCGCGGGTTGGCCGAAACGCTTGGCGAGTGGGCGTTCTACGCCGCCGGGGTGCTGATCATCCTGGCGCTGGCCAAGCGCTTCCCCTACCGCTGGTTCGCCAAGACCCACACCATCCTGGCCGCGCTCTACCTGGTGCTGGTGTTCCACGCCGTGGTGCTGGTCAAGTTCACCTACTGGTCCGAGCCGGTCGGCATAGTCACCGCCCTGCTGCTGGTCGGTGGCACCCTGGCGGCGTTCCAGGCACTGTTCAATCGCATCGGCGCCCGGCGCAAGGTTCAAGGGGAAATACAAACCCTGATCCAGTACCCGGAACTGCAGGTGCTGGAAACCCACATCGCACTGCAAGCGGGCTGGCCCGGGCACAAGGCCGGTCAGTTCGCCTTCGTCACTTCGTCTGAATCGGAAGGGGCACACCCCTATACCATCGCCTCGGCCTGGACTCCGCCGCAAGCGCAGATCAGCTTCATCACCAAAGCCCTGGGCGACCACACCAGCCGACTGGCGCAGACCCTGCATGTGGGCGACCTGGTGACAGTAGAAGGGCCATACGGCTGTTTCACCTTCGAAGACCAGAACCAGCGGCAGATCTGGATCGGCGCCGGCATCGGTATCACCCCCTTTGTCGCGAGGCTAAAGCAACTGGCGCTGGAACCTGATCGTCAACACAGCATCGATCTGTTCCACCCCTCCGGCGAGTATTCGCCCCAAGCCATTGATAAATTGCGCGCCGATGCCGCAGCCGCGGGGGTCAGGCTGCACCTGCTGGTGGCCAACCAAAGTGGTCGCCTCAATGGAGAACGCCTACGCAGGGAAGTTTCGGACTGGCAGGATGCCAGCGTCTGGTTCTGCGGGCCTGCGGGCTTTGGCCAGGCCCTGCGTGATGATCTGGTGGCTCATGGCCTGAAATCGGCAGACTTCCATCAGGAATTGTTCCAGATGCGTTAAGGCCCATTCCAGAGGGCATTCAGCTGTGTGTGAGGGGCTAGCGATTTCAGGGCGCCCTGAAGTTGCAGGTCAGGTAGCGATTGCTGAAGCCGTAGCGCAGCATCGAGCGCAGGCGCAGCAGCAGGTACGCGGGATGCTTGCGGTAGTACTGCAGCACGGCGTTGCCCACCCCTTCGGAGCGGTGTTGCTTGATCGGGCGTTTGACGAACAAGCCCTTGAATTGCCACCACTGGATCTGCTCGAAAGACTGATCCGGGTGCAAGCCATGATGGCGGAACAGGGCGAGGAACGAGGCTTTGCTGAAGTCGTACAGGTGGTGCGGGTTACCGTCCAGGGTCGGGGTGATGGGCACCGAGGCGATCACCTGACCCTGTTCGGCCAGCAGCGCGGCATAGTTGGCGACCAGTTGCCGCGGGTTTGGCAGGTGCTCGATGGTTTCCAGGCTGACGATGCTGTCGAAGCGCTGCGCGGCGCTGAAGCTCTGGGCATCGGCGCAGCGGTAGCTGAGGTTGGGCAGACGGTAGTGCTCCTCGGCATAGGCGATGGCGTCCGGGTCGATATCCACCCCCAGCACAGTCTTGTCCGGGTGCAATTCGGCCAACAAGGCGGTGCCGTAGCCGCAACCACAGGCCATGTCGAGGATGCGCTCGCCGCTCAGGCAGGCGGCGGCGAAACGATAACGCTGCAGATGAATGCGCAGGGTGTTCTGGTCGTCGCCATTGTTCGGGTCGAGTTGCTTGGGGTAGATGCGTTCGATGGTCAGCATGCGGGCCTTCCCTGGTGAACCGGCGGTGGCGTCGATAACGCCGGACTATAGGGCAGCGCCGCGCGTTTAAACAGGCGTGCGACCCAAGCGCGCAGCGGATCGGTGAGTTGAATGCCTGCGCTGCTGCCTGGGCCGATGCTGTCAGCATTCAATGTGCACTGAGCGGGCAGGCACCGTGACAATGCGCCGATAATAAGCGCTACTGCCGCGTACGGCTTGAATAACCCGCATACTCGCGCTGCCAGCAAGGCGCCCCCCCGTGGTGCTCTGTGTGTCTGGCCCAACAAATAGGAGTGAGCATGGCGAAGTGGTACCAGCACGACCCTCTTTCTGCACTGCAGGCCAAGGAAGAAGCGCAGCGCCTGGCGTTTGCGCCAATCGCGTTTCAAGCCGCACTGAGCTTGCGTGATCTGGGTATTCTCGAGGTGCTCGACCAGGCCGGCGATGCCGGCTTGCCCGCGGCCGTGATCGCCGAGCGTAGCGGCGTCAGCGAGTACGGGGTCAAGGTGTTGTTGGACATGGCCCTCAGTGCGCGCATCGTCACCGAGGACGCCCCCAATTATCGCCTGGCGCGCCTGGGCCATTTCCTTCTGCATGACGGCATGACCCGCACCAATATGGATTTCACCGCCGATGTCTGTTACCGCGCCATGAGCCACCTGAGCGAGGCCATCCGCACGGGCCAGCCGGCCGGACTGCAGGAGCTCGGCGACTGGCCGACCCTCTATCAGGGGCTCTCGAGCATGCCGGAAAAAGCCCGGCAAAGCTGGCTGAGCTTCGATCACTACTACAGCGACCGGGCCTTCCCCGAGCTGCTGCAGCGGGTGCTGGCCGAACGCCCGCAACGCCTGGTGGACATCGGCGGCAACACCGGCAAGTGGGCCTTGCAATGCTGCAAATACGACCCCGAGGTGCAGATCACCCTGGTCGACCTGCCGGGGCAACTGGACATGGCCCTGAGCAACATCCATGCCGCCGGTTTTGCCGGGCGCGTGCAGGGCCACCCGCTGAACATCCTCGACCCCGAGCAGAGCCTGCCCGAGGAGGCCGATATCTGGTGGATGAGCCAGTTCCTCGACTGCTTCGCACCCATGGAAATCCTCGCCATCCTGCGGCGGGTGCGCGCCGCCATGCGCGCCGACGCCAAGGTCTACATCCTGGAAATGTTCTGCGACCGCCAGCAGTTCGAAGCCGCCACCTACAGCCTGAATGCCACCTCGCTGTATTTCACCTGCCTGGCCAACGGCAACAGCCGCTTCTACCGCAGCGACGACTTTATCGCCATCGTGCGCGAAGCCGGCTTTGTGGTGGCCGAGGATATCGACAATATCGGCCTCGGCCATACGCTACTGCGCTTGCAGGCCGGTTGAGACCGTTGAGGCGGCGGCGAAGCCGTACGCCGCAGAAAACGCCTAAAGCCCTTCCAGGCACCCCGCCAGCTCGCCTGCCAGATTCTCCAACAGGCTTTCATAGCCGCGGGCATCCACTGCCAGCGCGCCGCCCATGGTGTCCAGTTCGGCCAGGGTCACCGGCAGGCCGGCGGTCAGGGTCTCGGCCAGACGCGGGCGCATCGGCGGTTCGCTGAATACGCAGGCCGGGCCGGCCTGTTCCAGGCGGGTGCGCATGGCGGCGACATGCCGCGCGCCGGGCTGCACTTCGCTGGCCACGCTGAACACCCCGGCATGCTCGAGGCCGTAGGCGGCTTCGAAGTAGTCGTAGGCTTCGTGGAAGACGAAGTAGGGCTTGCCGCCCAGGCCGCTCAGGCGGGTTTGCAGACGCTGGTCGAGGGCCTCCAGGCGGGCGCCGAAGGCGGCCAGATTAGCCTGATAACGCGCGGCGTTGGCCGGGTCGGCGGCGCCCAGGTCGGCAGCCATGCGCGCGGCGATCACCCGCGCATTGGCCGGCAACAGCCAGAGGTGGGCATCCAGGGCACCGGGGCGGTGGGCGTGATCGTGCTGGTCGGCAAGCTCCCGGTCATGCTCGTCATGCTCGTCGTGGGCCTGGTCGTGGTCATCGTGTTCACCGTCCTCGGCATGGCCGTCGCCGAAGTGGCGTAGGTGCATGCCGGACAGGTCCTGCACGGCGACGCTCGGCTGGCTGCGCGCGGCCAGCACCCGCGGCAGGAAGCTTTCCAGGTCGGGCCCGATCCAGTACAGCAACGCCACCTCGCGCACCCGCCGCACATCGGAGGGACGCAGCGCGTAGTGGTGCGGCGAGGCGCCGGGCGGCAGCAGCACTTCTGGGCTGCCGACACCGTCCTGCACGGCCGCGGCGATCAGCTGCAACGGCTTGATGCTGGTCAGCACGCGCACCTCGGCGAGGGCGGCGGGGCTGGTGAGAAAAACGGCGCAGAGCAGACTGACAGCAGAAAAAAGACGCAACACGGAGGACACTCGGGCTGGAAGGAAAGGGTAATATAATAACGTCTCCCGCCTCTGCCGTCCCTGCCCATGACTCAGTCACCGCTCGCCTCACGTCCCCACGACCATTCCCACTGCGTCAGCCATGCCCTGGCCGAGGCCGAAGGCATCTGCACCCAGCAGGGTCTGCGCCTGACCGCCCTGCGCAAGCGCGTGCTGGAGCTGGTCTGGCAGAGCCACAAGCCGCTCGGTGCCTACGACATCCTCGCCGTATTGAGCGAGCAGGATGGCCGCCGCGCCGCGCCGCCGACCGTGTATCGGGCGCTGGATTTTCTCCTGGAAAACGGCCTGGTGCACCGCATCGCCTCGCTCAATGCCTTCGTCGGCTGCAGTCACCCGACCCATACCCATCAGGGCCAGTTCCTCATCTGCCGCAACTGTCATGCAGCCATCGAACTGGAGTACGCGGCGATCAGCGCAGCGATCGTCAGTGGCGCGCAGAGTGTCGGCTTCGTGGTCGAAGGCCAGACCGTTGAAGTGGTCGGCCTCTGTGCGGGCTGTCAGGAGGCCGCATGAGCGATGCGCTGATTCGCCTCGAAGGGATTGGCGTCAGCTTCCGCGGCCAGAGCGTGCTGCAGGATGTCCAGCTGAGCGTCAAGCCCGGCGAGATCGTCACTCTGATCGGCCCCAACGGCGCCGGCAAGACCACCCTGGTGCGCACCGTGCTCGGCCTGCTCAAGCCCGATAGCGGCAGCGTCTGGCGCAAACCGAAACTGCGCATCGGCTATATGCCGCAGAAACTGCATGTCGATGCCACCCTGCCGCTCAGCGTGCTGCGCTTTCTGCGCCTGGTGCCCGGCGTCGATCGCGCCCGCGCCCAGGCGGCGCTGGCCGAAGTCGGCGCCAGCCAGGTGATCGACAGCCCCTTGCAAAGCATCTCCGGCGGCGAACTGCAGCGCGCGCTGCTGGCCCGCGCCCTGCTGCGCGAGCCGGAGTTACTGGTACTCGACGAGCCGGTGCAGGGCGTCGACGTCAGCGGCCAGGCCGAGCTGTACCGCCTGATCACCCAGTTGCGCGACCGCCATGGTTGCGGCGTGCTAATGGTGTCCCACGACCTGCACCTGGTGATGAGCACCACCGACCAGGTGGTCTGCCTCAATCGGCATGTCTGCTGTTCCGGCCACCCCGAGCAGGTCAGCTTTGACCCGGCCTTCGTCGAACTGTTCGGCCAGGACGCCAAGAGCCTGGCGATCTATCACCACCGCCACGACCACGAGCACGACCTGCATGGCGCCGTGGTCGACCAACCGGGCGCCGGCCTGAATATCCAGGGCCCGCTGCAACCCCATAAACACGGAGATGGCTGCAAGCATGGCTGATTTTCTACTCAACGCCCTGCTCGCCGGCCTGGCCCTGGCCATAGTCGCCGGCCCGCTCGGTTCCTTCGTGGTCTGGCGGCGCATGGCCTATTTCGGCGACACCCTGTCGCATGCCGCGCTGCTCGGCGTGGCCCTCGGCCTGATGCTCGACGTCAGCCCGACCCTGGCGGTGACGGTCGGCTGCGTGCTGCTGGCGGTGCTGCTGGTGACCCTGCAGACCCGCCAGCCGCTGGCCTCGGACACCCTGCTCGGCATCCTCGCCCACAGCACCCTGTCCCTGGGACTCGTCGTCCTGAGCTTTATGCAGGATGTGCGCATCGACCTGATGGGCTACCTGTTCGGCGACCTGCTGGCCGTCGGCCCCGGCGACCTGGCCTGGATTCTCGGCGGCAGCGCCCTGGTGCTGGTGCTGTTGAGCCTGCTCTGGCGGCCCTTGCTGGCGATCACCGTGCACGAGGAGCTGGCCCGGGTCGAAGGCCTGCCGGTGGCGGCGATCCGCCTGAGCCTGATGCTGCTGATCGCCGTGGTGATCGCCGTGGCGATGAAGATCGTCGGCGTGCTGCTGATCACCTCCCTGCTGATCATTCCCGCCGCCGCCGCCCAGCGCCACGCGCGCACCCCCGAGCAGATGGCCCTGGGCGCCAGCCTGCTGGGCATAGTCGCGGTCTGTGGCGGCCTCAGCCTGTCCTGGTTCCAGGACACCCCGGCCGGCCCCTCGATCGTGGTCTCGGCGGCCAGCCTGTTCCTGCTCAGCTTCGCCTGGCCGCGGCGCACGGGGTAAGGCGCGACCGAGTTGCGTCGGTAGATCCGTAGCCCGATGCAATCCGGGGGCGCCGCGATCCCGGATTGCGCTGGCGCTTATCCGGGCTACGGACTGCACTCACCCTGCAGGAACGGCGGGGACGCCTAGCTCCATGGCTGCGATGATTCCCCGGATTGCACCCGCGATCCACCGACCGATCGCAGCAAGGTTTGGTTGCGCTCGACACGGCGGTGTAGAATTGCATGTTTTTTGCCCGACATGAGACTCGCAGTAATGATCTCGTTCGCCTCACGTTGTCTTTCCATTCTTGCCCTTTCGCTGCTGTTGGCCGCGTGCCAGAGCGCGCCACACGGGTCGGGCGCGACCACCGACGAACTGCTCGGCGACTTTCGCCTGCTCGAACAGAGCCTGGCCAGCGGCCAGTTGAGCGAAGCCGAAAGCCGGCTCAAAGTCCTGCAGCAGCACGCCAGCAGCGACGCCCGCCTGGAGCGCTATCAGCGCCAGCTGGCCGAGGCTTATCTGCGCCAAGGACAAACAGCCCTGCAGACCGGCGACCTGGACCGTGCGGCCAAGGCCCTTGGCCAGGCGCGCCAATTGATGCCGCAGGCGCCCGCGCTGACCACCGGGCTGGGCGGCGCGATTGCCAAGGTCCGGCAAACCGAACTGGAGGCGGCGGACCTTGCCAGCACCGCCGCCGAACAGGCTGCCGCCCAGGCCCAGGCCGCACGCCGTGAGCAGGCTCGGCAGCTGCACCTGGCCGCCGAGCGCCAAGCCGCCGCCATCAAGGCGACCGACCATGCGCCGACGCAGCCGCACGCCCAACCGATCGACCCGACCGCACCCAGCAGCACGATTGCCCTGCCGATGCTGGACAACCGGGACAACCAGGGTCTCTACCGTCTGCTCGATGCGGTCGCCGCGGAGGTGGTCGAGTGCCGCTGCACGGTGGCTATCCAGGTCCGTCAGACCGGTGACTATCTGTGGCTCGCCCCGCTGCTCAAGGCCCGGATCGAGCGTCTCGAGCCGGACTTCAGCCCGGCCATGAGTCAGCTGCTCGAGCCCGAGCAGACCCCGCGACTGCTGCTTAGCCCGCAACGCTAAGCGGCACAGCCCTTACCGAGGCCGGGTTGTCAGTGCAAAGTACCGGATCGCTCATGCAATCCAGCTATAACCATAGGCCTACAAAGATTTTTACGGCCTAAAGAGTGCCGGGTAGACTAGGCGCCTTTATGCCTACCCGGCTGCTCGACAAACCCAAAAGGTTTAACGCGTGATCAACTTCCATCAGGTCCGCAAGGCGTATCGCGTCAACGGCCAAGACATCCCCGCCTTGCAGCCGAGCGACCTGCAGATCGCCCGTGGCGAAGTGTTCGGCATCATCGGCCATTCCGGTGCCGGCAAGAGCACCCTGCTGCGCCTGATCAACCGCCTGGAAGAGCCTTCCGGCGGGCGCATCCAGGTCGACGGCGAAGACGTCACCGCGCTGGATGCGGCTGGTCTGCGGCGCTTCCGCCAGCGGGTCGGGATGATCTTCCAGCACTTCAACCTGCTCTCGTCGAAGACCGTCGCCGCCAACGTCGCCCTGCCGCTGAAGCTGGCCGGGGTGCTGTCGCGCAGTGCCATGGAGGCCCGGGTGGCCGAACTGCTGGCACGGGTCGGCCTCAGCGAGCACGCCAACAAGTACCCGGCGCAACTGTCCGGCGGACAGAAGCAGCGGGTCGGCATCGCCCGCGCCCTGGCCACCGAGCCGAAAATTCTGCTGTGTGACGAGGCCACCAGCGCCCTCGACCCGCAGACCACCGCCTCGGTGTTGCAGCTGCTGGCGCAGATCAACCGCGAGTTGAACCTGACCATCGTCCTGATCACCCACGAAATGGACGTGATTCGCCGGGTCTGCGACCGCGTGGCAGTGATGGATGCTGGCGTGATCGTCGAGATGGGCTCGGTGGCCGATGTGTTTCTGCATCCGCAGCACGCCACCAGCAAACGCTTCGTCCAGGAAGCCGAGCAGGTCGACGAAGACGAGGTGCATGACGACTTCGCCCATGTGGCCGGCAGCATCCTGCGCCTGACCTTCCAGGGCCAGGCCACCTACGCGCCGCTGCTCGGCACCGTGGCGCGTGAAACCGGGGTGGATTACAGCATCCTCGCCGGACGCATCGACCACATCAAGGACACCCCCTACGGCCAGTTGACCCTGGCCCTGACCGGCGGCGACCTGGACGCCGCGCTGGCGTGCTTCGCCGCCGCCGACGTGCACATGGAGGTGCTGCGCTAATGGAGGCTCTCCTGACCCGCCTGTTACCCAATGTCGATTGGGCGGAAATCGGCTACGCCAGCCTCGACACCCTGAGCATGCTCGGCGGCTCGCTGCTGTTCACCGTGATCCTCGGCCTGCCCCTGGGCGTGCTGCTGTTCCTCTCCGGCCCGCGGCAGATGTTCGAGCAGA
Organism: Pseudomonas sp.; assembly: GCA_030699825.1. GTDB lineage: Bacteria > Pseudomonadota > Gammaproteobacteria > Pseudomonadales > Pseudomonadaceae > Aquipseudomonas. Next base: position 97,067 of record JAUYKV010000036.1, read on the forward strand.
AGGCGCTGTACGGCGTGCTGTCGCTGCTGGTGAACATCCTGCGTTCGGTGCCCTTCGTCATCCTGCTGATCGTGATGATTCCCTTCACCGTGCTGGTCACCGGCACCTCGCTGGGCGTGGCCGGAGCCATCCCGCCGCTGGTGGTGGGCGCCACGCCGTTCTTCGCCCGCCTGGTGGAAACCGCGTTGCGCGAAGTGGATCGCGGCATCATCGAGGCGACCCAGGCGATGGGCGCGAGCACCCGCCAGATCGTGCTCAACGCCCTGCTGCCCGAGGCGCTGCCGGGCATCTTTGCCGCCGTGACGGTGACCGCCATCACCCTGGTGTCCTACACCGCCATGTCCGGTCTGATCGGCGGCGGCGGCCTGGGCGACCTGGCGGTGCGCTACGGCTACCAGCGCTACCAGCCCGACGTGATGCTGGTCACCGTGGTCCTGCTGCTGGTGCTGGTGCAGATTCTGCAAACCGCCGGCGACAAGCTGGTGGTGCATTTCTCCAGAAAGTAATGGTTGTGTTCCGGTTACGTGTTGAGCCTGACCGCAGTCTGTAGGAGCGGCTTCAGCCGCGAAATTTTCGCGTGTTTAGAGGTTTTTCGCGGATAAAGCGGAACGCCGCCCCGGCCGCTCCTACAAAAGCGTGACGTCTCGATGCAATACATGAACGGGACATCGCCACAATAATCGCCATCGCTACAGAGCACAGCAGGCGACCGGCTATCCGCCGAACCCGTATCTATCCCACAAGGAGCTACATGATGAAAAAATTGCTGACCGCCATCGCTGTCGTCGCCGCGTTTTCCAGCGCCGCCCAGGCCGAAACCCTGAACGTCGCGGCGACTGCCGTACCCCACGCGGAAATCCTCGAGTTCGTCAAACCGGCCCTGGCCAAAGACGGTGTCGAGCTGGATATCAAGGTCTTCACCGACTACGTGCAGCCCAACGTGCAGGTCGCCGAAAAGCGCCTGGACGCCAACTTCTTCCAGCACCAGCCGTACCTCGACGAGTTCAACCAGAGCCGCGGCACCGAGCTGATCAGCGTCGCCGGCGTGCATGTCGAACCCTTCGGTGCCTACTCGAGCACGATCAAGGACCTCAAGGACCTGCCGCAAGGCGCCAACGTGGTCATCCCCAACGACGCCACCAACGGCGGCCGCGCCCTGTTGCTGCTGCAGAAGGCCGGGATCATCACCCTGAAGGACGCCAGCAACATCCTCGCCACGCCGAAAGACATCGCAGAGAACCCGAAAGCCATCAAGGTGCGGGAACTGGAAGCCGCGACCCTGCCGCGCGTGTTGACCCAGGTCGACCTGGCGCTGATCAACACCAACTATGCCCTGGAAGCCAAGCTCAACCCGATCCAGGATGCGCTGATCATCGAAGGCAGCGACTCGCCCTACGTCAACATCCTGGTCGCCCGTGCGGACAACAAGGACAGCGCCGCCATGCAGAAACTGGCCAAGGCGCTGAACAGCCCCGAAGTCAAAGCCTTCATCCTGGAGAAGTACCAGGGTGCGGTGGTGCCGGCGTTCTAAGCGCTTGCCGCAACGCTTCGCAAGCCCGCCTCGTGCGGGCTTTTTTGTTGGTTATCACGGTGCCGAAGATCTTCGTAGGAGCCCCCCGTCGTGCAGACGCCGCGCTGTCGCGCAGCAAACTGTGTAGGAGCCAGGGGGACGCCTAGTTCTTGCTGGCGATGCTTTTGATCTGCAGATATTGCCAGATCGCCAGCAAGCTGGCGCCTACAGACGTTGCGCTCCGGCCTGTTAGCCATTGCAACAACCAATTTGGGCATAGCCTTTTTGTTGGTGCGTAATTGGCCTCACTCGTATTGGCCAAGTCGCTCGTCGATTGGCCGCAGAGGTGACACCCCATCAATTCACTCTTGGGGGTTGATCAACCCCGGCAACTGCGCCGCCAGTTTTGCGTTGTTCAAGGGCGCACGGATGAAGCCGCGCTGGGTGCCGTCGGGGCCGATGATCACCAGGTTGCCGCTGTGGTCGACGGTGTAGTTTTCCTTGCTGGTATCGGCCGGGATATAGGGAATGCTCAGCGCATTGGCGAACTTCTGCAGGGTGGCTTCCTCACCGGTCAGACCGATGAAGCCGGCATCGAAGTAGGCCAGGTATTTCTTCAACTGCTCCGGGGTGTCGCGGTTGGGGTCGACGCTGACCAGCACCACCCGTAGTTTGGCGCGGATTTGCTCCGGTAACTCGCCTTGCAGTTGGCGCAGTTGGGCGAGGGTGGCGGGGCAAATGTCCGGGCAGAAGGTGTAGCCGAAAAACAGCAGGCTCCACTGCTCCTTGAGCTGATTGACCGCCACCGTCTGGCCGTCCTGATCGATCAGGCTCAGCTCGGGCAGCGTACGGCTTTGCGGCAGCAGCACGATGCCGGCATCGAGCAGCGCAGTCGGGTCGCTCTGCCCTTGGCTGTTGAGCACTTTGTTGACAGTCAGGCCGAGCACCAGCGCGACTATGGCTACGAGAACGAAAACGGTGATCTGGGTACGGGTCATGACACCAACGATTACAGGTTGAGCAGCAGGTAATGGTCGACCAACAGGGCGATAAACAACAGAAACAGGTACCAGATACTGTACTTGAAGGTGTTGATCGCCGCGTGCGGTTTGCTGTCACGGTACAGCACCCAGGCCCAGTGCAGAAAGCGCGCGCCCAGGCCGATGGCGCAGACCAGGTAGAGCAGGCCGCTCATGTGGATGGCGTAGGGCAACAGGCTGACGGCGAACATCACCAGGGTGTAGAGCAGGATGTGCACCTTGGTGTAGTGCTCGCCGTGGGTCACCGGCAGCATCGGGATGTTGGCCTTGGCGTATTCGGCCTTGCGGTGAATGGCCAGGGCCCAGAAGTGCGGCGGGGTCCAGGCGAAGATGATCAGCACCAGTAGCAGCGGCTCGGCGGTCAGCTCTCCGGTGACCGCGACCCAGCCGAGCAGCGGCGGAGCGGCACCAGCCAGGCCGCCGATGACGATGTTCTGCGGCGTGGCGCGCTTGAGAAAGCCGGTATAGATCACCGCATAACCGAGCAGCGAAGCGAGGGTCAGCCAGGCGGCCAGTTCGTTGGTGAAGACCAGCAGCAGGCTGAGGCCGGCCACCGCCAGCAGCAGGGCGAAGCTCAGCGCCGCCAGCGGGGTGACCCGGCCTTCGGCCAGCGGACGCTTGTGGGTGCGCGCCATGATCGAGTCGATGCGCCTGTCCACCACATGGTTGACTGCCGCCGCCCCCCCGGCGCACAGACCGATGCCCAGGTTGCCGAAAATCAATACCGTCCAGGGCACGCCGGCGCGGGTAGCGAGGAACATGCCGACCAGGGATGTGATCAGCATCAGCACTACCACCTTGGGCTTGGTCAGCTCCAGGTAGTCGCGCCAGCTGGCGTGAGCATGTTGTTCGCGCAGTAGAGTAGCCATGGGGGTCTCTCCTTGTTGTTATGGGCGGGGCAGCTCGAGGCTGCCATGCTCTTGTGGGGTCGACCGGGCGCTCATCAGCCTTGGCCGCGGAGCCATCGGTGTGTCGGTTTTCGCGGTCGAGGTCGCGATCACAGGTAAGCGTACTCGGTAGTTGATCAACACCATCGTCAGCAGCAATAGCGCGCCACCGGCGTTGTGCGCCACCGCCAGCACCAGCGGCAGATGGAAAACCACGTTGCCGATGCCCAGGCTGATCTGCACGCCGAGCGCCAGCAGGAGCAGGCCGGCCAGGCGCGCCAAGCCGGCGCGACGCAGTTGCCAGGCCAGCAACGGCAGCACCAGGGTCAGCGCCAGCGCGCCCAGGCGATGGCTCATGTGGATGGCCGTGCGCGCGTCGCTGTCGAGCTGGCCGCCGAGGTAATTCGGGCCGATGTGCTGGGTCAGGTGAAAGCCGTTGGCGAAATCCATCGCCGGCCACCACTTGCCGTGACAGGTTGGCAGGTCCACGCAGGCAACCGCCGCGTAGTTGCTGCTGACCCAGCCGCCGAGGGCGATCTGGCCGATCACCAGCAGCAGGCCGAGCGCAGCCAGGCTGCGCAGGCGCGCGGAAAGCCCGGGCAACGGCGCTGCTGCGCCGGACAGGCGCGGGTGCAACCGCAGGCACAGGAGGAACAGCAGGCTGAGGGTGGCAAAGCCGCCGAGCAAATGGCCGGTCACCACTTGCGGCCAGAGTTTCAGGGTCACCGTCCACATGCCGAAGGCGCCTTGCAGGATCACCAGCCCGAGCAGCAACAGCGGCAGTTTCAACGGTTGCCCCGGCTCGCCGCGACGGCGCAGCGCCTGCGCCGCCAGCGCCAGGATCACCAGGCCGAGACTAGCGGCAAAATAGCGGTGGATCATCTCGTACCAGCCCTTGGCCACCTCCACCGGCGCCTCGGGGAAGCGCGCTTCGGCCAGCGCCTGCTGCTGCTCGCTCATGGGCACCGCGAGAAATCCGTAGCAACCGGGCCAATCGGGGCAGCCCAGCCCTGCGTGAGTGAGCCGGGTATAGGCGCCGAGCAGCACCACCACCACGGCCAGCAGGGTGGCGAACAAGGCCAAGCGGTAACCGGGTTTGCCCATCGTGAAACTCCTTTGTTGCGGCGCAGGCTGGAAGCAGCCCAATCTGCGCGTCAGCCGATCTGGGAAATCTTCAGCAAATGCCGCAGGTCGTTGAGAATCGCCTTGCCCTTGCTGCGGCTGTCGTAGCGCAGCACCAGATTGCCGTGCGGATCGACTATCCAGAGTTGCGCGCCTTCGGCTTTGCCAGCGATTTCGGCATAGACCTGGGGCTCCAGTGAATAGCGGCTCAACTGCGGAAACTCGCGACGCAGCAGCGCGTCATAGTCATCGGCCAGGGGCTGGGTGCTGGCCAGGGCATGGGAGGCCCGTGCGGTATCACGATTGAGGCCGATATGAATCTGTCGGGCGAGAAACACCAGTTGCTTGCAGTCCGCATCGCAGGCATCCGGCACTGTCACCAGCAACTGCCAGCGCACCTCCTGCGCGCCGCTCACGCCGAGATCCGCACGGGTCTGGCCGTTGCCGATCAACTCGCCGTGGTAGCTGCGGGTTTCCGGTACCCAGAAGCGCCACTGGTACATGGCGCTGGCCAGGATCATCGGGCCGATAACCACGGCGAGCAGCATGATCAGCTGCAGGCGCCCGCGGCGACGGCGGCTGGGCGACACTTCAGGCAGAGTGATGGCTGGGTTCATGGCGAGTCTCCCGCGCGTTATGCAAACCTAAATAGATGAACAGGCCGAGCAAGGCCGTTGCCAGAGCGAACCATTGAACAGCATAGCCCAGGTGTTTATCCGGGCTCATGGCGACCACCGGCCAGTCGACCCGCAAAGAGCCGGGGCCGGGCTCCAGGCGCAGCTCGTGGCCCAGACCCGTGCGGCCCAGCTGCCGCCAGAGCTCGTCCGGCTTGACCGCGCCGATCACGCGCGGCCAGGTACTGCTCTGCGCTCCCTGCTGCAGTTGCAGGCCATCACCCAGGGGCACGTAGACCGTGGCCTGCAGCCGTAACGGCGTATCGGGGGTGGCGAACGCCGGGGTTATCCGGCGATCCGGCCAGGGCAGCCAGCCGCGATTGAGCAACAGCCAGAGACCGCTGGCCTGGTCATGAAAGGGTTGCAGGACTTCGACGCCCGCCTGGCCATCACGGGTGCGGTTATCCAGCAGAAAACTGTGCCGCGCATCGAAATAACCCTGCAGTTGAACCCGCGCATAGGCAGGATTCGTCAGGTTTGCCAGCTCGGCGATAGCGATAGGTGCGGCCAGCTGCCGGGCCTGATGGGCCGCCAGCAATTCGCGCTTTTCCTCGGCACGCGCCAGTTGCCAGAAACCCAGGCCGATCAGCCCAGGAAACAGCAGCAGCACCAGCAGACTGGGCAGCCAGCCGGGGCGAAAGGCGCTCATCGTGCACGCGCCGAAGCGCGGACCAGACTGGTTATACTGCATCTGCAGGACATTCCTCTCCCCCCGGAGTTACGCATGCTCAAGATCGCAATCGTCCTCTTGTTACTGGCCACCGTGATCAGCTTGTTCAGCGGCTTGTTCTTCCTGGTCAAGGACGAGGGTCGCTCTTCCCGGTTGGTCAACTCCCTGATCGTTCGGGTCTCGCTCACGGCCCTGACTGTAGCCCTGATTGCCTGGGGCTTCTATAGCGGCCAACTGGTGTCCCAGGTGACCTGGTAAGTAGCTTTGCCGCGAGTGTCAGAGCACATAAACGAAGGTGAACAGGCCGATCCACACCACGTCGACAAAGTGCCAGTACCAGGCGGCCGCCTCGAAGCCGAAATGATGCTCGGGGCTGAAGTGGCCACGCATGACGCGAACCAGCATCACCGTCAGCATGATCGCCCCCAGGGTGACGTGGGCGCCGTGAAAACCGGTGAGCATGAAGAAGGTCGCGCCATAGATGCCCGAGCCGAGGGTCAGCCCCAGTTCGCTGTAGGCATGGATGTACTCCTCAGCCTGGAACACCAAAAACGCCGCACCGAGGATCAGGGTCAGCGCCAGCCAGAGAGTCAGCGGCTTGCGCTGGTTCTTGCGCAGGGCGTGGTGGGCGAAGGTCAGGGTGAAGCTGGAACTCACCAGCAGCACGGTGTTGAGCAACGGCAGGCCCCAGGCGCTGATAACCCCGCTGGGGGCCGGATAGAGCTTGGGGTCCGGGGTGTTGAGCAACGGCCAGCTGTACTCGAAGCCCGGCCAAAGCATGTTGGCGATCCCCTTGTCGCCCTCACCGCCCAGCCAGGGCCCGGCGAAGGTACGCACGTAGAACAGCACGCCGAAGAACGCGGCGAAGAACATCACCTCGGAGAAGATGAACCAACTCATGCCCCAGCGGAACGAGAGGTCCATCTGCGCGCTGTACAGGCCGGAACGGCTTTCCTTGATCACGGCGCCGAACCAGCCGAACAGCATGTAGGCGAGGAACAGGCCACCGACGAAGAAGATCAGCGGGCCGTTGGAGTCAGCCCGTTCGGCCTTGAGGTCGTTGAACCAGGTGCCGAGCCCGACGACCGTGATCAGCAGGCCGAGGGTGGCGATAATCGGCCACTTGCTCTGGGCGGGAACGTAGTACTGCTCATGAGCTGCCATCTTTGTTCTCCTTATTGGCCCACCTGGGCTACAGGCGGTTTACTCGCAGTGATATCGAACAGGGTGTAGGCCAGGGTCAGGTGGCGCACATCTGCCGGTAGATCGCGATCGACAATGAAACGCACCGGCATTTCGATACGTTCGCCAGGCTGCAGGACCTGCTGGGTAAAGCAGAAACACTCGGTCTTGTGGAAATACGCCGCCGCCCTGGAGGGTGCCACGCTGGGAATCGCCTGAGCGGTCATCGGTCTGTCCGTGGGATTGTGCGCGACGAACACCATCTGCGTGCTGTCGCCCGGATGCACCGTCACTTCATCGGCCAGCGGGCGGAACGCCCAGACCATATCGGCGGCGTTGGTCGCCAGGAACTGCACGCGCACCTGGCGCGATTCGTCCACGTCCTGCTGCCCGGCCTGGTAGGCGCCAGCGGTCTTGCCGTTGATGCCGAAGGCCTGGCACATCACGTCGTAGATCGGCACCAGAGCGAAACCGAAGCCGAACATCGCCACCACCACCAATGACAGGCGAATAACCAGGCGGCGAGTGCTCAGGCTTTCGTTCATGCCAGCACATCCCCGCAGGAACAAACCTGCCCGCGAAGGGGACGCCGGATCGCGAGCAAGCTCGCTCCTACCAAAGCGCACATCACTTCACGTCCGGCGGAGTCTGGAAGGTGTGGTACGGCGCTGGCGAAGGCACCGTCCACTCCAACCCTTCGGCACCGTCCCACGGCTTGGCTGCGGCCGGCTGGCCGCCACGGATGCACTTGATGACGATAAACAGGAACAGCAACTGGGTCGCGCCGAACATAAAGGCGCCGATGCTCGAGACCATATTGAAGTTGGCGAACATCATGTTGTAGTCCGGGATGCGCCGCGGCATGCCGGCCAGGCCGACAAAGTGCATGGGGAAGAACGCCATGTTCATGCCGACGAAGCTCATCCAGAAATGCAGCTTGCCGAGGGTTTCGTCGTACATGTGCCCGGTCCACTTCGGCAGCCAGTAGTAGGCCGAGGCGAAGATGCCGAAGATCGCACCCGGCACCAGCACGTAGTGGAAGTGCGCCACCACGAAGTAGGTGTCGTGGTACTGGAAGTCCGCCGGGGCGATGGCCAGCATCAGGCCGGAGAAGCCGCCGATGGTGAACAGGATGACG
>JAUYKV010000037.1 GCA_030699825.1 Pseudomonas sp.
TACACGAAGGAGCATAAGGAAAATGCGCTATCCACCTTTTACCCAAGGGCTCCACCTTGGGCCCTGCTGTTTGTCATCTGCCTCCAGCCTGGAGGTGCGCCATGACTAGTTCCAACCCTGCTGTTATCCCCTTCCCGAAACGCGTAGAGCCGCTCGACGGCATCGATTTTTCCGCCTGTCACTTCCAGGCGGAGGCCGAGTTGCGGGTGGCGATGCTGCACAAGCTGTTCAACATTCTGGCTCGCTCGGGAGCGGCTACGGCCGCCGCAACGGACTTGCACGAGCTCTGCCAGAACGCCCACGAGATGCTCAACGATGTGGTGGTGTTGTACCGCAGCTCGCTGGCGCAGCCGACAAGGAGTGCCGCTGATGAATAAGCCCAACACCAGCTATCTGCCAACCCACGACGGCCATCGCAGTGCGGTGATCCGCTGGTCGGGGGATTGTCACCAGGCCTTCGACAAGGGCGTGGCCAGCGCCCAGACCTGGCTGAGCAACGACAGCACCGGCTGGCTGTGGGCCGATCTGATACTGCAACGCGACGCCTTGCCTTCGGCAGCGCAGCGGCGGGCCTTCGAGGTCGGCTTTCTCAGCCGGGTGCACCAGCGTCTGTGCTCGCCGTTCGGCGGTAATCACCAGGCCAGGCGGACCTGTTTGAACCTCTAACGAGCCTGGGCGACCTCGTCCTAAACAGCCCTGCTGGGCCGTCATTGGCATCGAGGTCGCCCAGCCTGGCACTGCGCAGATTCTTGCGCAATCGAGGCTTAGGCTGTGAAACACCGCATAAATCAGACGCTTCCGATTGTGCTGGAGGCGTTGTTTCCGGCAAGGTTCCTGCCTTGCCATAACCGATAGGGAGATTGGTCATGTCCGGCAAACCCGCCGCGCGTATCGGCGACACCGTCATCTGCCCCGCGCTCGGCCAAAGCGCCGTCGTCAGCGGGATTTTCACAAGAGCAATCGTGGTCGACTCCTGGCTATTTCCCCTTGCCAAAAGGAACCGGCCCCGTGACTGACCAAGCGAAAATCAACAAGTACACCAGCGACTCCCGTGGCGAGCGCACTCCCGTGCCCCAGGTGCTGCGCTCTGCCAACCTGAACCCGCCGTTGCCGCAGGCACGGCAACCCCGCGCCATGTCGCCATCCCCACCGACTTACAGCTTCGACAGCCCGCCACCCCGTGAGAGCCATCGTCCTGATCCGGTAGCTGCTGCCGAACCCGGGTTCTACGTGGTGCAGCGCAGCGTGTCGGCGGGCGAGTTGTACCGCAGCCTGTTCGAGGCGCTGCCGCCTGCGGCCATGCACAAGTACAGCGCGCTCAACCCTGGCCTGGAGGGCATGGTCAAGGCTGGTAGCCTGATTGTCCTGAGCGACCCCAACAACACCTCCTGCACCTACCAGGAAGCCCAGCTGATGCAGGCCGCCCAACAGGTCAAGGCCGCCCTCGATCCGCTGACGCCGGATGAGGCCGACTTCATGGCCCGGCACCGCAGCGAGATCACAACGTTCCTGGGCGAAACCTCAACGGGTCTGGGCGTCAGTGCTGCGATGCTGGAAAAGCACCTGACCAAGCTGCGCGACACCCTGCAAACCATGGAGCGTCTGCACCAGGACAGCTATCGCCAGCATGGCCATCTCAAATCGCCGGAGTTCTTCGCCGAGCGCAAGCGCCTGCTCACCCAGCTGGATGCGCACCTGCAATCGTCGCTGATCCGCAACGGTGTAGGCCTGGGCGACCATCCCCGCCTGAAGAAAGCGCTCGGCGTCTCCTCGCGCAGCCTGGTGCACCACTGGAACAAGGCCGGCGCGCCGGGGCAGATACCGGGCTATGCCACCCACGTGGGTGCGGTCAGTCGCGCCGCCAAGTACATGCAGGTGGGCGGCTATATCGGCATAGGTATCGGTGGCGTGGCCTCACTGCTGAGCATCCAGGAAGTCTGCAGCGCCGATCCCGAGGCGACGGCTTGCAGGAAGGTCAAGTTCAGCACGGGTGGCCAGTTCGCCGGTTCAGCAGGAGGAGGGATGCTAGGTGCCCATATAGGACTTAGATCGAGCGGTCCTATCTGTCTAGCGCTTGGGATTTCCACAGGGGTCGGCGGCGTTGTCTGTGTCGCCGCTGTGGTCGGAGTGGGCTCGCTGGTGGGGTCGGCAAGAGGGGGGGAATGGGGCGAGGGAGCAGGCGAAATTTTGTACGAGAGGACACAGCCATGACGGAGGATTTCTGGAGTTCCTGGTTTGCCTTCGCTCTTCTTGCAGGGCCAATTCTGCTGTGCTTTGTGAGCCTCGCATTCAGCCTGTACCTGAGCCGCCGCCATCTGGATGCCATGCTGGAAGCATTAAAGGGCAGTCGTTATCTCGCTGTTTGGGCCGCAGGCCTGCGGGGTCATGGGTGGTTCGGACGCTTCATGCTGACTGCCAAGGTCAGCGGAATGGTGACGTGGCCAGGGCCGGGAATTCGTGCGGGGGAACTGGACCCCGACGAGATTCGGAACTTCCCAGCGCATCTGAAGCGTCTTGTGGTCGCCGAGACTGTGCTCCATGGCATCATCGTGGTCTGGGGGGTGGTTGCGTCCGTGCTGTTGGAGCTGAAGTGACTATAGGACTTGAATCAAGCACTCCTATCAGTGCCGCGCTCGGGATTTCTACCTACCGCGGCTGCGGCGATCTGCCAGCTACGCCACCGAGAAAAACGCAAGTTCAGGCAAGTGGCGCAACTCGCGCGCGCGACAGTCTTGTCATTCATCCAGGCTTCGGGCAGTGTCGAGCGATATGGACATCCCAGCTACAGGAGCCACTCATGTCAGACCGCTACCCGGATATCGATCCCGATGGATTGATCGAATACTCGGTCGTCTACACCGACCGTTCTCTCAACCATATGTCGCAGACCTTCCAGCAGGTGATGAACGACATCTCGCGGACCCTCAAGCAGGTCTACCACGCCCACGCCGTGGCGATAGTGCCCGGTAGCGGCACCTTCGGTATGGAGGCGGTGGCGCGCCAGCTGGCCTCCGGGCAGAAGTGCCTGGTGATCCGCAACGGCTGGTTCAGCTACCGCTGGACGCAGATTTTCGAGATGGGTGACATTCCGGCCGAGGCCCGGGTGCTCAAGGCTCGGCCGATCGAGGCGGGGCCCCAGGCCGCCTTCGCCCCGCCGCCGATCGAGGAGGTGGTGGCGACCATCCAGGCGGAAAAGCCGCAACTGGTGTTCGCTCCGCATGTCGAGACTTCGTCTGGGATGATCCTGCCGGATGACTACCTGCGCGCCGTCGCCGACGCCGTGCATGCGGTGGGCGGGCTGTTCGTCCTCGATTGCATTGCCTCCGGTGCGCTCTGGGTCGACATGCAGGCCTGTGGCATCGATGTGCTGATCAGCGCGCCGCAGAAAGGCTGGAGCGGTTCGCCCTGCTGCGCCCTGGTGATGCTCAGCGAGGCGGCCCGGCAGCGCGTCGAGGCGACCCAGAGCAGCAGCTTCGCCTGCGACCTGAAGAAGTGGCTGCAGATCATGCAGGCCTACGAGCAGGGCGGGCATGCCTACCACGCGACCATGCCGTGCGACGCCCTGGCGCGTTTTCGCGAGGTGATGCAGGAAACCGAAAGCCTGGGCTTCGCCAAGGTGTGCGCGAACCAGCAGGAGCTGGGCGACCGGGTGCGTGCGCTGTTGACCCGCAGGGGCTTCAAGAGCGTCGCTGCCGCCGGCTTCCAGGCGCCCGGGGTGGTGGTCTGCTACACCGACGACGCGGAAATCAAGAGCGGCAAGAAGTTCGCCGCCCAGGGCCTGCAGATCGCCGCCGGGGTGCCGCTGCAGTGCGACGAGCCGGCGGACTTCCAGACCTTCCGCATCGGCCTGTTCGGCCTCGACAAGCTGAACGATATCGAGCGCAGCGTCAGCACCCTGGAGCAGGTACTGGACAAGATCGCCCAGGCTTGAGTGCCTGCAAACGCCCTACCCGCAGGCAGTGCACCATTGGTTAATCGGTGCGGCGAAAAGCTGGCGGGTTGTTGCTGCGCTCCGAGCGGAACGCAGCCCGGCCCGCCCTACGAGCCGGATGTCTGCCTCTGTTGCTTGATTTCATGCCGTTGACACTTGAGTGCTGGCGCAACACTAATAGCGCTGCAGGGCACCATTGTCGATGCGCACGCGGTCGCCGACTCTCAGGTCGTCGATGCTTGGCTGGATCAGGGTTTGATAGTCGCCGTTTTCCATGCGCACGGTGATCCGGTAGGCGCTCGCCGCTTGCTTGCGTTTCTCCAGTTGGTGGCCGATGTAGGCGCCGCCGGCTGCTCCGGCGATTGTCGCTGCCGTGTTGCCGCTGCCCGAGCCTACCTGGTTACCCGCCACGCCGCCGATCACCGCGCCTGCCACGGAGCCCAGGCCGATGCCGGTTCCACCGACGCCCTGATACTCCTGCGGAGCGCTGTCGATTGACTCCACCCGGCCGTAGCCGGAGTAAATGCCGCCTGGTGCCACGCTGCCCTGGTACGGACCCTGCGGGTAGGGCGCAGCGGGCGGGGGCGTGGACATGCACGCGCTGAGCGCAAGGACACCGGCCAATCCGAGCAGGGGGCCGAATCTGTTGATTGTCGTCATAACTCATATCCTCTTGTGCTGGCTGTTATCGGCAGCCTCTTCTTGTTGACCACGCCGGCAGAGAAAAGTCCGCCAGGCAGTTCTGGATTCAGACTGGGCGCAATGCCACTCCCGGTCGGTACGCCAGCGCACATGGACAGCTGCGGCAGCAACTGAGGGGGTGTGAAAAACTCTCGCCTACTGCGACCGCTGCAAACATCGGTAGTCCGTTCGGAGCGCAGCGACAACCCGCCAGCTTTATGCCGCGCCGCTGAACCATGGTGCACTGCCTGCGGCGAGTGACACCCTACGGATCGCCAAAAATGCCGGCGGCGGCGTTGCGCTCGATTTTTTCACGCCCTCTGAGTGAATCGGGCGTTTCTGCCGCTGCCCGACAAAATCCGCAACTTTATGCAAGCGCTGGATCCAGGCGCGGCGCAGACTGCCGGCATCTACCGGGAGTCGTGCGATGAATCTGGCGTTGTACCTGTTGACCGTGCTGATCTGGGGCACCACCTGGATCGCCATCAAACTGCAGATGGGCGAGGTGGCGATTGCCGCTTCGATTGCCTATCGCTTCGCCCTGGCGGCGGCGGTGCTGTTCGCCGTGCTGCTGCTCAGCGGTCGGCTACAGAAGCTCGATCGACGTGGCCAGGTGATCTGCCTGATCCAGGGGCTGTGCCTGTTCTGCATCAACTTCCTGTGCTTCTACACCGCCAGTCAGTGGATCCCCAGCGGGCTGGTCGCGGTAATTTTCTCCACGGCGACTTTGTGGAATGCGCTGAATGCCCGACTGTTTTTCAAGCAGAAGATCGCCGCCAATGTGCTGGCCGGCGGCGCCCTGGGCCTGGGCGGTCTCGGCCTGCTGTTCTGGCCCGAGCTGGCCGGCCATGCGACCAGTCGGGAAACCCTGTTGGGCATCGGTTTGTCGCTGTTCGGCACCCTGTGTTTTTCCGCCGGCAACCTGCTCTCCAGCCTGCAGCAAAAGGCCGGCCTCAAGCCGCTGACCACCAACGCCTGGGGCATGCTCTACGGCGCGCTGATGCTGGTGGCGATCTGCCTGGTCAACGGCACGCCGTTCGGTTTCGAGTGGAACACGCGCTATATCGGTTCGCTGCTGTACCTGGCGATTCCCGGTTCGGTGATCGGCTTTACCACCTACCTGACCCTGGTCGGGCGCATGGGGCCGGAGCGGGCGGCCTATTGCACGGTGCTGTTCCCGGTGGTGGCGCTGAATATCTCGGTGTTCGTCGAAGGTTACCAATGGAGCGCGCCGGCGTTGTTCGGCCTGCTGCTGGTGATGCTCGGCAACGTGCTGGTGTTTCGCAAGCCGAAAGCCGTGCCGCAGCTGGCCCGGGCTGCGGGCTGAATGGCTAGGCTCGCACAACGGGTCATTGCCGGCGGTCGCCTTCACGGTAGCCAAGGGCCTCGCTGATCGCTTGGCTGCGGCCGGCCTCCAGTTGCAGCAGGCCCAGCGGCCGGTGCTCGAGCCGGCGCTGTTCGGCTTGCATCAATCCGCTGCACTCAGCCGACAGCGCCCTCGGTGCTACTGGTTTCTCGGGTCGTCCGCCGGGTCGGGGTAGTGGAGGCCCCAGGGGCCGGTGCCGTGCAATTGCAGCATGGCCTCCTGGTCCTTGGTGGCGGCGTACATCGGCATTCCGGCGGGGATGATCAAGGTGTCGCCTGGCTGATAGGCCTTGGCCTGGGCAGCGTCGAACTTGTCGCCGGTGGCGAAATAGAAGGTGCCCGAGAGCACCGTCACCCGCTCGGCCACCGGGTGGGTATGCACGCCGATGGTCAAGTTCGCCGGCACCTTCAAGCGAAAGGTGTAGGGCTCGGCCGCTTTCAGATCGCCTTCGATCACGGCGATCATCGCGCCGGGTCCCACCGACGGCGCGGCGGTCCATTCGAGGTTGTCGGACGTGGCGGTAATCAGCGCCGCCTCCTCGGCCCAGGCGGCAGATGTCATGAGCGCTGCGCTCAGCAATGCCAGTGGAATAACGACGTTTTTTAGGGGCTTCATCACAGTCTCCTTGGTTCGGTTGAGCAACGTGGGATCACCAACCCTGCGCAACAGCGGCTGCCTGAAGAAACCAAGTGAACGACCTGGGGGCCGCGTCGGCTGCGACCGCCAACCACCTCGGTATCCGGTCCGTACGCTGTGAACGACTGATGCGAGTGCACAGCCAACACGGCGACTCTGCGCGAGAGGGGATACAGTGACGATAGTCGAGGGCTGGGCGCGGCTTATGCCCATTTGGAACAGACTTAAAATAACTGGGTATGACCTCTCAGGGCGCCGCCAGGCAAGCCGCGCCGGCCGTCGTCGCCCGGCGCAGGCGGGTCGGCGCGGTAGCGCAGCCGAACAGCGTCAGGCTGAGTGCCAGCAGTGCGATGCGCACAGGCGCCTGGAAGTGTCGTGGCAACCCTGAAATTTCGGATCACTGTAGGGTGGGTGGGGCCGCCTAGGTCGGGCCGCGCAGGTTAGCGGCGCCAAGCTCCAAACGATCAGGCACCGTCATCGTGGCGCGCCGCGTAACCCACCAGGCGATATGCCTGCGTTGCGCCGATGGTGGGTTACGGCGCAACGGATCTTGCTGGTTCATCGCTATCGGCAGCGTACGCCTAACCCACCCTACGGGGATCGCGGTACATGGGTAAGACCGCGATTAACCGGCATTTCAACGTTGTCGTGACACTAGCGCCGCCGCGGGAACATCCGTGCGGAGAACAACAGCTGGGCGAACAGCGGGTAGCACAGGTAGTGCAGGGCGAAGATCAGCATGCCCATGGGGCTGGGTGCGTCCTTGAGCGCCATCAATCCCAGCAGGCCGAGGTAGAGCAGTGCCAGGACGCCGCCATAGAGCCAGACCAGATGCCGTCGTTCGCTGGGCAGTGGTGCGCGGCGCTGGCGCGCGGCAAACCAGAGGGCCATGGCGGCGGCGACCGTGGCGGCGATCAGCAGGGTGGTCAGCAGGCCGCCGAGTCTGACGAAGGTGCGCAGCAGCAGATTGAGCACGATCACCGCCGCCACCCCCGTCAGGGCCAGGCGGGCCATGGGCACGGCGGCAGGGCGCGGGGTCAGCTCTGTCGAGGGCGGCATTCAGAGACTCCGGTTCAACAGGAAGCGTTTTTTCAGTACAGCCTCGAGCAGGCTTTTCGGCAACAGCGCGGCTATCAACGGCAGGGCACGGCTGCCATTGCCCAGGCGCAGCAGGCGCGGGCGCTTGTCGCGTTGCACGGCGACGAGCAGGTTGCCGGCGAACTGGCTGGCGGGGGTGGGGTTGTCCTGGGAGGCGCGGGCGCGGGCGCGAATACCCTCGCGCAGCGGCCACCAGGGCGAGGCCTCATCGAGCAACTGCTCGGCCTGCTGGCTGGCATTGGCGGCGAAACTGGAGGCAATGGCGCCGGGCTGCACTTCCATCACCTCGATGGCGAAGGGCGCCAGTTCCAGGCGCAGGGCATCGCAGAGGGCATGCACCGCGGCTTTCGAGGCGCAGTAGGCGCCGGCGAAGGGGGTGACCAGCAGCCCGGAGACGCTGCCGATATTCACCACCAGGCCCTTGTTGCGCCGCAGCAGGGGAAAGAATGCCCGGGTCACGCCGACGATGGCGAACACATTGGTCTCGAACTGGCGACGCATGGCCTCGACGCCGCCATCGAGCAGCGGCCCCATGGCGCCGTAACCGGCGTTGTTGATCAGCACATCCAGGCCGCCGATTTGCGCCTGCATGCGTTCGGCCAGTTGGCCCAGACCCAGGCCGTCGTTGACGTCCAGTTGCACCGCGGTAAACCCGGCCGCGCCGAGCGCGGCGAGGTCGGCCTCTTTGCGGGCGGTGGCCCACACCTGATAGCCGGCCTGTTGGAAGGCGTCGGCCAGGGCGCGGCCGATGCCGCTGGAGCACCCGGTGATCAGGACGGTGGGCTGGGGCATGCGGGCATCCTTGTTGTTATAAGTATTAGGTCGCTAAAAAACGTAGTCGAGGCAGGCAAGACAATAACTAGGCGTCCCCGCAAAAACAGGCGAGAAACGCAGCGCAGCGAAGTAACAGCCAACGGCTGGCCCGTAGGGTGAGCGCAGCGAATCAAGCGGACTGGGCTCGCACGCGAGTGTACTGCTGTAAATGAGCATAACTCGTTTCACTCGCCCTCCGGGCCGCGCTAAAGCGCGTTAGCCGCAAGCGGCTTTCCGAGCCTGTTTTTAACGCCCCTCTCTTTTATCAAGAGAGCCAACGCAGGTAGTTTCTCAGCGACTGAAACTGCCTTGCAGGCGTTCGGCGCGGAACTCCAGGGTGTTGGCGCGGTAGCCGCTGCGCAGGGTCGGCAGGGGCAGGCAGTCTTGCCAGGTGGCGCCGGGCAGCAGTTCGCCGGGGCCGCTGTAGCGGGGGGATTCGTAGAGGCGCTCGGCGAGGTTGGCACTGTCGCCGGGGCGGTAGGCGGCGATCTGCCAGCGCAGTTCGAGCAGCGCGGCTGTGCTGCCGTTTTTCAACTCTATAGCCAGGGGACGATTGGCCGGGCAGTTTTGCGGGTCGTAGACCAGGCGTAGCTGCAGGTGCGCCAGGTGGCGCGTTTCGCGGCTTTCCTGCCAGAGCACCCAGCTGGTCACCAGGCCCAGGCCGATCAGTGCGGCGAGGGAGATAGGCAGGGCTTTGCTCGGGTAGCGGATCAGCAGGATCAGCCAGCTCAGAATCAATATCGCGCCGAATAACATAGGGGTGGGGCCTTGGTGAACAACACAGGACCCTATCCTACACAAGGCCGGGGCGACATGCGCCGTGTTGGCGCAGGCCGGAAAAAGCAACGCCGGCCCTTGCAGTGGCAAGGGTCGGCGTCTGTTTACAGCGAGTTTTTAACGTCGACTCAGCGGGCGACGATGCTCAGCGGGGTTGCCTCACTGCGACCGTAGACGTCTTCCAGACGTTCGATGTCGTCTTCGCCGAGGTAGCTGCCCGATTGCACCTCGATGATTTCCAGGGGGATCTTGCCGGGGTTGCTCAGGCGGTGCACCGCGGTCATCGGAATGTAGGTGGACTGGTTTTCGGTGAGCAGGAACACCCTGTCGTCGCAGGTCACCTCGGCGGTGCCGGAGACCACGATCCAGTGTTCGGCGCGGTGGTGGTGCATCTGCAAGGACAGGGTGGCACCCGGCTTGACCGAGATGTGCTTGACCTGGAAGCGTCCGCCCATGTCCACCGAGTCGTAGGAACCCCAGGGCCGGTAGACCTCGCAATGGTTCTGGGTTTCGCTGCGGCCTTGCTCGTTGAGCTGGTTGACCACGGTCTTGACGTCCTGCACATGGTCGCGGTGGGCGATCATCATGGCGTCCTTGGTTTCCACCACCACGATATCGTCCAGGCCGATCACCGAGACCAGCTTGCCGTTGCCGTGCACCAGGCAGTTGCGGCTGTTGTGCACCATTACATCGCCCATGGTGACGTTGCCGTGGCGGTCCTTTTCGTGCACGTCCCAGATCGACGACCAGCTACCGACATCGTTCCAGCCGGCATTCAGCGGTACCACGCAGGCGCGTGTGGTCTTTTCCATTACCGAGTAGTCGATCGAGTTGTCCGGGCAGCACTCGAAAGTGGCGGCGTCGATGTTGATGACGTCATCCTCGACCTGGCTGCGTTCCAGCGCCAGCAGGCAGGTGTCGTAGATGTCGGCGTCGTGTTTCTTCAGCTCCTCCAGGTAGCGGCTGGCGCGGAACAGGAACATGCCGCTGTTCCAGAAGTAGTCACCCGAGGCGACGAATTCACGGGCGCGGGCTTCATCGGGTTTCTCGACGAAAGACTGCACGCGAATCACGCCCTCAGGCAACGCCGCGTCGGCCATCGACTTGATATAGCCATAGCCGGTTTCCGGACGGATGGCGGGGATGCCGAACAGCACCATTTCGCCACGTTCGGCCGCTTTACTGGCCAGTGCCAGGGCGTCCTGGAAGGCTTGCTGGTTCTCCAGCACATGGTCGGCGGGGAGGACCAGCAACAACTCGTCGCGGCCTTCGGCGAGCAGCTTCATGGCGGCGATGGCCACCGCCGGTGCGGTGTTGCGGCCGAAGGGCTCGAGCAGAATCGCCTGGGTGGCCAACTTCTGGCTGTGCAGTTGTTCCTGGACGATAAAGCGGTGTTCCTTGTTGCACACCAGCAGCGGCGCCTGCATGCCGTCGAAGGCCAGGCGCTTGATGGTTTGCTGGAAGAGAGTGTCCGTGCCGGTGAGGGCGAGGAACTGTTTGGGGAACTGTTTGCGCGAGAGGGGCCAAAGACGCGAGCCGCTGCCACCGGAAAGAATTACTGGAATCATGTTGGTACTCCTAAAGCGTTTATGCATTTGGTTGGACGTGTCCCGCCCGCTGGCGGGGGTTGCCCAGTTACCCAGGCTGAACGAACAGCACTGGGGGCATCACTCCAAAACGCCTCCTCATGAAGGCGCTATTTGCATGTCGGTCTATTGCCGATCTTGGCTGTTGTTCGGCTGCTTACTCGTTCTTGGCCGGACGCTTGACCCACACCGGCGAGAGCCGGCTGCCGCTGCCGGTGATGTACAGGCTGACCACCTCGCCGCGTGCCAGGGCGACGGGCTTGAGGTCGCTGATCTTCTTGTCGCCGTCGAACAGCGCCAGGCTGACCTTGACCGGGTTGACCTCGCGTTCGCCGTTGCCGTCCGGGGCGACTTTGTCGACCACTGCAGCCTTGCCGTCGGCGGTCTTCAGGCTCAGGGTGCTATCGGACAGGTTCTGTACCCGCAGCATGGCCTTGTGCTTGTTGGTGAATGCGGCTTCCGACACCAGCGTGGGGTCGCTACCCGGCTGGTCGACCAGGGTGTAGTAGCGGTCGGCGTCGAGTTTCACCGGCAGCGTGTTGCTGCCGACCTTGGCGCTGTAGCTGCCGGCCGGGAGATAGCTGAAGTCGCTGGAGCCCAGCGGGGCGATGTCGCTGAGCTCGGTGTTGCCGACGCTGACGCTGAGTTCGCTGTTGCCGGCGTTGTAGGCGCGCACGAAGGCCGATCCCTTGGGCGCTTTCGGGGCATAGAGGGCGCCGTCGCCGGCCTGGGCGTGCAGGGCGCCGACGCTTAGGGCGAGAGCGCAGGCGTAGGACATCCAGCTGCATTTGGTCTGTCTGTTCATCGGTAGTGCTCCATGTGATTTAACAAAATGATCTGTCGATCATGTTCGGGTGAAGCCTCGCCAGCGCAGGGCCGATTCAATGGCTGTTGCCGCTGGCCAGGCGTTGCTTGCTGCTGTTGCTTTTCAGTTCGGCGATCCAGTCCGGATCGAAGTCGTCAAGGTCGTTGGCCATCGGCAGGTAGCGTTCGGGAAATTCCCAGATCAGTAACTGCGGCGGGGTGTTGGCAAACTCGTCGCTCTGCAGGTACTTGAGCATCGGCACGATCGGCCCCTGGCCGTCTTCGGCGTGGTTGCTCAGGTCGCGTTGCAGGTGTTGGCGCAGGGCGCCGGCAAAATTCCAGTTGGGGTTGGCGCTGTAACTGGTGCCGACCAGCGCCACCGGGATGTCGCTGTCGGCGAACAGCGCATCGGCGCCGCCAGCCTGGTTGGCCAAATGGGTTTGGTACTGTTGCAACTGATCGGGTGCGGGCAGCAGGTGCTCGAACAGCGGCGCCAGTGGCAGGAAACTGGTCAGGTCACCCAGCAGTGGTTTCTGTTTGGTTGCCTCGGTGACGAACGCCTGTGGTTCGCCGTTCAGGGTGAGCGAGCGGTTTACCGTTTCACTCAGTTGACGCGCGACCAGGTCCGCGCCCAGTGGCGTCCAGTGGGTGTCGGTGCGCAGGAACAGCTGGCCGCTGCTCTTCTCGGCCTGCAGGCTGGCGAGCAAGTCCGGCGCGGCGATGTCGGCGCTGCGCACCGCGCGGTGGAAGCGCTGGTAGAGATCCTCGCGCTGGCTGCTGATGGGGTTGTCGCCGACGTGCTCCGGGTACAGGCGCGATTTGGACGGCACTATCGCCAGCAGCAACAGCACATTGCGTTGCGCCAGTTGCTCGCGCACGCCGCGGATCAGCGCCAGGTTGTCGCGCTGGTGCCGTCGGCCATCGGCCACCGGGTTGAACTCTTCATCCGAGTACAGCCAGTCGTGCTTGCCGATCACTACGCCGGGGCGGCCTTCGTTGAACAGCGCATAGTCCAGTGCGGCCCAGACGTTGGTGCCGATCTGTTTGATCGGGAATTGCTTGTCGTAATGGCTCTCGAAGCTTGTCGCCAGGTCGCCGTCGAGCACGCTGAACTGGTTGGGGGCCTGATAACTCAGGATCCCGCGCATGGACCAGAGCAGCAGCAGGGTCAGCACGCCGAGGAACAGGGCGACATAGAGTTTGCGTAGTGGGCGCGTCATGCTCGGCCTCATTCAGAATTGGAAATAAAGAAAGGGGGAGTAGCTCTGCGCCGAGAGCTTCAACAGCGAGGCGCAGAACAGCAGCAGCAACGCGCCACGTACCAGGTAGCGCGGCATGGTGGCGCTCCAGGTGGCTTGTTGCACCAGCACGCCGCCGCTGCCGACGACCAGGCCCTGCTCATCGCCAGGCACGGCCTTGACCATGCGCGACAGTTCGGTCGCCGGCCCATCGGCGCGGGCAGCCGGCGCCTTGTGGCGGTAGAACTGGCGCAAGCCGCAAAAGGCCATGACCGCATAGGCCAGTAGCAGGGTGGCGACTTGCAGGTCGCTGATGCTGGCGCTGCCCAGTTCGCTGAGCCGCCAGCCCTGGCTGCTGAAGATCGCCGGGCTGAACATGGCGCTGTACATGCGCCAGGCGATGTCCAGGTTCTCGGCGCGGAAGATCACCCAGCCGAGCATTACCAGGAAGAAGGTGAACAGCCACTTCAGCGGATTGATCACCTTGGGCGCGGCGTTCACCCCGAACAGGCGTTCGATGGCCAGCCACATGCCGTGCCAGGCGCCCCAGATCAGGAAGGTCCAGTTGGCGCCGTGCCACAGGCCGCCGAGCAGCATGGTCAGAAACAGGTTGCGGTAGGTGTTGAAGGTGCCCTTGCGGTTGCCGCCCAGCGGTACGTACAGGTAGTCGCGCAGCCAGGTCGACAGGCTGATGTGCCAGCGCCGCCAGAACTCGGTGATCGACTGACTGATGTAGGGCTGGTTGAAGTTTTCCATAAAGCGAAAACCCATCATCAAACCCAGGCCGATAGCCATGTCGCTGTAGCCGGAGAAGTCGAAATACAGCTGCGCGGTGTAGGCGATCATGCCCAGCCAGGCGTCGCCGCTGCTGGGGTCCTGCAGGGCGAATAGGTGGTTGACCAGGGGTGCCAGGCTGTCGGCGATAAACACCTTCTTGACGAAGCCCTGCATGAAGCGGGTAGCGCCTTCGCTGAACTTGTCGAGGCTATGGGTGCGGTCGGTGAACTGGTCGGCGAGGTCCTTGTAGCGCAGCACCGGCCCGGCAATCAGTTGCGGGAACAGGGCGATGAAGGCGGCGAAGTTGATCAGGTTTTCCGTGGGTTTGGTGTCGCCGCGGTAGACGTCGATCAGGTAGCTGAGCGACTGGAAGATATAGAAGGAGATGCCGATCGGCAGGATCACATGGGTCAGCAGGAACGGTTCGAAGCCGGCGCCTTCCAGCACCTTGTTGATGTTCGCCACACCGAAGTTGGCGTACTTGAAGTAACCCAGGGTCGCCAGGTTGCCGGCCACGCCCCAGATCACCCAGCGTTGCGCCGCCTTGCTGCGTATTCCGGCGCGATAGATGCGCAGGCCGAAACCGTAGTTCCACAGGGTGACTGCGACGAACAGCAGGAGGAAATCCACTCGCCACCAGGCGTAGAAGGCGTAGCTACCGATCAGGATCAGCAGGTTGCGATAGCGATTACTGCTCAAGTAATACAGGCCGAGAAAGATCGGCAGGAACAGGAACAGGAATACGTTGGATGAAAAGACCATCCGTAGATCTCCGTTGACTAATCACTCTTCAGAGGCTCGCAAGCCCCCCTTTCCCCCCGCGCGCGGGAGGCTGTTTCATCGTCCGTGGACGGACTTGCACGCTGCCGCTATTTGTAGGATGGGTTGAGCGAAGCGATACCCATCGACGTTCTCGTCAGCTCCGTAGCTGCGGGCATCGCTTGGCTCAATCCTTTCCCGTAATCAGCTATCGCCCGGCTTCTGCGGCTCGAACACCCGGGTCACGTTGCCGCCGAGGCGGAAGGTCTTGAACGGGCCCATATCCTGCTTGAGCTCCTCGATGTCGGCCGAGCAGGCATAAAGCGTGCAATAGGGCGCCAGCCAGGAGTATTTGTTGTCCTTTCTCAGGTCTTCCATGTCCTGTTTTTCGCCGGTTTTGCTGGCGAAGTCGTCTGGGTCATTCACCCCGTCCAGTACCCGTTCGGCGAGGCGCTTGAGCGCGCCCTGGTTTTCCGGACGCAGATCCACGGCGTTGGCCTGGGCGAAGCTGGCGATCATCGCCAGCGGCGGCAGGGCGTAGTTGTGGTAGGCCAGCGCCCGGTGCTCGCGCTTGATTTCGTTGGGCAGGAAGCCGTCTTCATCGACCTGGTTGGCGGCCACGCGGAACTGCTCGACGGACCAGTCGAACAGGTCGCGGCGGTCGAGCGCCACGGCGGCCGCCATCACCGACCAGGCGGTCCAGTAGGAGTGGTTGTTGATCTTTTTCAGCGGCAGGTCGCTCCAGTCTTTCACCGCCTGGTCGGCCAGTTTGGCGAACCAGGACTCGATCACCTGGACTTGCTGCGGGTAGGCGGCCAGCGGCTGGGATTCGGAGAATTTCAGCTGCAGGTAGGCGCCGGCCATGCTGCCCAGCGCCCATTTGCGCATCGATTTGCCGGTATGGTTGTAGTCGGTGGAGAGCAGTGCATCGGCTTCGGCCCAGCTGCTCAGCCAGTCCATGGCACACGCCAGCTGCTCCGGCTGGCCGTCGCGCAGGTAGTGCATGACCTGCTTGTTGAAGTCCTTTTCCAGGCGGGTGATGCCAGCGGTCTGCTTGCGAAAGGCCTTTTCCGCTTTTTCGTTCAGCGTCGCGCGGGCCTTGTCCGAACCCTTGTATTTGCTGGTGAATTGCAGCGTGCCGGTGTAAGGCGTGGGCACGCTGGGGCAGGCTTTCGGCTCGCTCTTGCGGGTTTCCACCGGCGCGTAATAGCCCTGCGGCGGGCGTAGGGCGGCATGGCTGGCGGAGGCCAGGAGCATGGCGCCGAACAGGCAGGGCAGGGTCAATGTGCGTATCAACATAGGGACCTCAGGAGTCGGTTGCAGCTTGAGCGGTGAGCTTCGCCGGGCTGGAGAACTCGTTGCGCTTGCAGATCTGCACCTCCACCTCGAGCGGCTCGCCGGTGCTCGCAGGTGCCATGATTTCCAGGGCGAAGAAGTTCAGGTCGGCCCAGTCGCTTTCATCGCGCATTTCAAAAGCGAAACGGCCGTCGGTGTCGGCGGTGTTGGGCTTCTCGAGCTTGATCTTTTCGCGGCGTCCGGTGAGATACCAGAGGGTGCCCTCGAGTTTTTTCACCGAGGGGTCGCTGAAGCGAATGTCCACCTGGTGGCGCTTATTCGGCAGAGTCAGCAGTTGCTCATCGCCGTTGACCAGTACCTCGTTGGCACCCGGGTGCAGCGTGGTTTTGCTCGAGAGCAGGACCTCCTTGCCCTCGCAACCGTTGCCCAGCATCGCCATCATCCGCCGGTAGGCCTTTTCCGAGGCCAGGTCATAGAGCGGCGAGAACTCCCAGATCAGCACCTTGGGCGGGCTGTTCTGGAATTCATCGCTACCCAGGTATTCCAGCATCGAGCCTTCCAGGCCGCCGCCGGCAAAGGCGACGTTGAGCACGTCGGCGCCAATATGCTGTTCGAGGAAACCGCCGAAGTTGTAGTTCGGGCCGCTGTGGCTGGTGCCCACCAGGGTGATCTGTGGGACTGCGCTGTCGCCGAACAGCTCGTCGCTGCCGCTCTCGTCCTTGGGCTCGGTGGCAAACTGGTCGATGTACTGCGGGGCATAGACGGTGCCGCAGAGCTGGGTCGCCACCTTCTGCATGGTGCCGGTCTTGCCCATCAGGCCGATGCGCTGGCTGACGAACTCCTTCTGCGGGATCTCCTCGAAACCGGGGAGGCGCTTGACTGTTTCGGCCACCAGGCGTGCCGTGCGCTCGGCGCCGTAGGGGGTCCAGTGCTGGTCGCGGCGGAAATAGAAGGGCTGCTCTTCCTGCTCGTCGGTCAGCGGCGAGAGGTCGGGCACCCTGAGGCCGATCTCCTCGAAGCGGGTCAGGGCCTGACGATAGTTGCGCAGTGCCAGATCGTAGTCGAAGCGGCCCTGGTCTTCAGGCTTGAGCTTGCTGCGGTTGACCAGGCCACGGGTCGGTTGATAGACCACCACCAGCTCCACGCCACGGCTCTTGAAGGCGTCGCGCAGCTTCTTGAGCATGCGGTAACCCTCGGCGGTGGTGCCGAACTCGGTGCGCAGGTCTTCCTGGGTACGGAACAGCCAGGCGTCCTGCGCATCGATCAGAGTGGTGAAGTTCTTCATGTAGTTGGTGGTGTACCGGCTGGCGTCATGGGCCGCCGGGCACAGGGAGCAGCAGTCCTCCACCTGGTAGACCGGGGCTTTGGGCTGTTCTGCGGCCTGCAGCCCGGAGGCGGCCAGGCCGATCGCCACCGCCAGAGGGCAGAGGCCAATCCATTTGCTATCACGCACTTTCATAGAAACTGTCTCAAATTAGTTGTGCAGGTCGGCCTGGTCCTCGACCGGGTCGATGAGAACGGCCAGCTTGCGCCGCACCAGCATGTCGAGAATTTCATCCTGGCGTTCACCGAGGATGCCGGCGAAGCTGATGCCGGTGCTCTTGCTCGGCGCGAGCATGTCCACGCGGTACAGCTCCACGGACAGCGGCGAGTCGATGGACAGGGGGCTGGAGCCGTTGGCGGCAAGCTTGCCGCCAACCAGGATCAGCGACACTTCGGTGTCGAAGGGGTCGAGTCCGAGGTCGCGGTCGGTGTCGGAGAGGTCCTTGATGTGGCCGTATATGCCGGTCAGGCCATTGGCCGCCGAGATGTTCTCGTACAAGCGAATGTTGGTGCTGTTGCGCAGACGGATGCCGTGGCGGGCGTTATTCAGCACCTTGTTGCCCCACAGCAGGTTGTCCGAGCTCTCGTAGATGGTGATGCCGTCGCTTTGGTTCTGGTACACCTCGTTGTAGGCCACCAGGTTGCGTACGCTGTTACGGTCGAGGACGATGCCCGAGAGCTTGTTGTCGTAGCTCTTGTTGTTGATGATCCAGCTGTCATCGACCTCGCGGGAAATGATGATGCCGTGCTTCTTCTTGGTCCCGTGCACGGTGTTCTCGGCGATGATCAGGCCGTGGGAACGGTCATGCGGGTCGATGCCGTAGACGATGTTGTCGCGGTAGGTATTGCCCTTGATCACCACGTTTGCGGCTTCATAGCAGTAGAAACCGTACCAGTGGTCGACGAACTCCGAGTTGATCAGCCAGCCGGTCGGTTCCTCACGCTTGAGGCGGGCCTGCATGCCGGGGGTGTACTGGGTGATGCTGACGCCGTAGGACTTGCTGTTGCTGTAGCCCAGGCTGGTGAATACGCTGCCCGAGATGTACAGCTCGCTGCCGCCCCAGGACACCAGAAACGGACGGAACTCGGTGCCCTTGCGCTCGGCGCCCTTGCGCAAGCTGGCCGGGCCGTCGTCCGCCTCGCGCCAGCCGGTGAGTTTGGTGTCGGTGAAAAACAGCTGGCCGTCATTGACCATAAAGCTGCCGCTCTCCTGGGACAGGCGCAGTTCCTCGGTGTCCTTGCCTACGTGCAGAGTCGCGCCCTGGGCTACGACGATCGGCAGGCGCGCCAGGTAGACGCCCGGCCGGACCTCGCGGAACTGGCTGTCCGGCAGGGCCTTGGCGATGTCCTGCGCGGTGACGTAGCCGCCCTCGATAAAGATCGCATGGGGCATGCCGTTCTGCCGCTTGACCCATTCACGCAGGCGTTCGTTGCCGCCGATGAAGTCCTTCAGCGCGTCCTGCCGCAGCATGCGCCGCACCACCACCTTGCCGCCGGGCTTACGCTCGATCTTGGCCTCCACGGCGGCCGCGGTGTAGCCGCTGAGATCGGGCAGCGTGGGCTCATCCAGATGCAGCTGCTCGACGGGTACGCTGGTCACCGTGTAGTTGCTGGTTGCCTTGAGTGCCCTGGTCGTCGTTTTGCCGCTCTCGAGCGCCGGCGCCGCGTGCACCCAGGGCGCCGCCAGCTGCAGCGCGCCAAGCAATAGGCCGCTGCAGAGCAGGCCTGCTGCGCAGCCTTGTTTGAGTTTGCCTGGTCGTTGCGTCATGGCGTTGTCCTCAAAATTTCCAGATAACGTCGACGAAGGCGCGATGCATCAGCGAGTCGCTGTCGCTGCCGTAGGCATCGCCGGGCTTGAACACGCCACCACGAAAGCGCACCAGGGCTGCCGGTTCGTCGATCGCCTGGCTCATCGAAGCAGGCAGCAGGCCCTGCTTGAAGTACTTGGTGACCACCAGATCCAGCTCCTGGCCGAGGTCTTTCTCGCCGTCGATCAGGTCCACCTGGGGCACCGTGCCGATGCCGTCATACAGCGGATCATCGATACGCGCGTTGATCCCGCTCCGGCCAATCTGTTGCCGGTCATCGACCCGCCAGAACTTGTGGTAGACCAGGCTGGCGTCATAGTCCTCGGCCAGCTGCCAGGAGCCGAACAGGGTGGCCGACTGCAGGTTGCTCAGCTCGCCGCGAAAGGCCTCGCCGTAGCGATGGACTCTGGTACGGGTGCCGGTGAAGGCGGAGCGGTTGCTTTGCAGGCCGGTCTGGCGATAGTTGCCCGTGCCGTTGCCGTCGTCATCGCCGCTGCCGCTGCCCCGTGCGTAGGCGCCGCCGACTTGCCAGTTGGGGTCCAGACGAAAGCGCAGACCCAGGTCGGTGGCCCAGGCGCTGACGTTGTCGCTGTTCTTGCCGGTGGCGATTTCCTGGCCGTTGACGATGCCGCGCGTCAGGTCTTCGCGGTCGCCGGTCAGCGAGGTGAGGCTGGCCCAGTAATTGACCGCCTTCTGGTTGCGGAAGTTGTAGGCATCGCTATGGGCTTGCACTCCGAGCCAGGTCAGCTCGCCGGTGGCGCGCTTGTCCAGGGTGTCGATCGGTTCGCCGGGATTGGCCAGCTTGCCGTCATCGCGTGAGTGATGGGCACTGAGGCCGAGCCAATGGCCCGGGCGCCACTGGCTCGCGACATCGCCGAACAGGTGCAGGCGATCCTCGTCTTCCGGCGCCAGTTCGTCGAGATCGGTGCGGTAGTCGCTGAAACGTTGCGCGGCGCCGAGGCTGGCGCGCAGCAGGGTGGTGTCGAAGGTCCAGTTAAGCGCTTCGATATTGGTATCGCGCCATTGACTGTCGTCGTTACGCAGACGCTGGCGACCCAGGCGCAGGTGCTCGCCGGGGTAGTCGGTGAGGCCGGCGTAGTCGACCCAGAATTCGCGCAGGGCCAGGTAGTTCTTGTCCCGCTCGCGGCCATCGGCCTGGGAGTCGCTGGCCAGCTCGGGGTCGGAAGACTCCAGGGTGTCGGTCTCGATAACGTCGCTGGCGACCACCGCCTGGCCCATGGCGAAGGCGCTCCAGTCACCGCGCTGGCCGTAGAGCCAGGGGCGCAGGTCGACACCGATACCGTTGACGTCGCCACCTTCGCGGGTGCCAAGGTCGCGGTCATCTTCCGATTGCACGGTGACCTTGATGTCGAGGCCGAAGTTGTCGTCGTTCGTCTGTGCCGCCCAGACCGAGCTGGCGGAGAGCAATGACACGCTCAGGCCAAGGCTTGCGCTGATCTTGTTGAGTTTCATCGCGTAGTCCTTGTTCATTGGGTTTGCGCCTGCAGCGAGGTTTGGGCTTGCAAGACGTTGCCGCGTACTTGACGTTCATCGCGCAGCAGTTGCTCGGCCTGGCTGCGCTGAGCCGGTTGCAGTTGTTGTTCGATCAACCGCGCCAGTTCGCTGGCTTGCGGGGTGTTCTTCGGCAGCGCCAGTTGGCTGAAGACGAAGGCGTTGACCAGGTCCGGACGTATGCCTTTGCCCTGCGAGTACATCCGCGCCAGGGCAAAGTCGGCGCTGAGCTGGCCGTTACGGGCGGCGCTGAGCAGGTGGTCGAGGGCTTTCTGCGGATAGACCTCGCCGAGGTAGCCGCGCAGGTAGATCTGGCCGAGGAAGTAGTTGGCGCTGGGTTCGCTGGGCGCGGCCTTGCGCAGATGCGTTTCGGCCTTTTGCGGGTCCTGCGCTACCAGCTTGCCTTCGTAGTAGAGCCGGCCGAGCAACAGTTCGGCACGCGGCAGCGCCGCGGCACGGCCGTTGTCGAGGTAGCCCATCAGGGTCTCGATGTCGCCCAGGCCCGGGTAGTCATAGAGCAGGCGCGCCAGGCTGACCCAGGCGGCCGGATAGTCCGGGGCGATGGTTTCGAGCAGTTCCTGGGCTTTGCCTTCGTCCGGCTTGCCCAGTTCGGGGTCGGCCAGCACCTGGGCGACGGCATCCACCCGCTGCGGGGCCACCATAGCGCTGCGGTAGCCCGCCATCAGGCGCTGCAGCAGGGCCTTCTGTTTGTCGGCCTGGCCTTGCTTCTGGTACACGGTGGCCAACTCGACGTAGCAAACATCGGCCTCGGCGATCAGGCCTTGGCAGATCTGTTCGATTTCACCCAGGTGCTGGTCGTAGTTGCCCTGGGTGCGATAGAGGAGGATTTGTGCCAGATCGGCCTGGCTATGGCCTTGCTGGCGCCAGCTGGAGATGCGTTGTTGCACGTTCATACCGGGGAAATCCTGTGGGTATTGCAGGTAGAGCATGACCAGCGGCAGCAGGCTGCTCGGTTCACCCGCGGTGAATGCGTCATTCAGCAATTCGGCTGCTTCGAGGCGCTCGGCCTGGCTGGGGTTGACCTTGCGCGCGAGCAATTTGCCCAGGCGCGCCTTGGCCCGCGGCGACTCGTCCAGGGCCAGGCGGTAAGTCCGCTCGGCCTTTTCCAGGTCCTGCGGCGTGCCGCCGGCCATTTGCAGATCGGCCAGGCCGACCTGCGAATTGACGTAGCCCAACTCCGCCAGTTGGCGGTAGTTCTGCTCGGCAATGCTGGTGTCGCCACGCTTCAGCGCTTCGGCGGCCAGGCGCTCGTCCGGCAGCCCGGCGCAACCGGCGAGGGTCACGGCCAGGGAAAGCGCCAGCAGGGGCGTGGCATGCATGAGACGGGGGGCGATAGTCGCCATTGCTGAGTCCTCCTTAGAGACCTTTCGCCAGGGCTTTTTCGAACAGCCAGTCGAACGATGGGCCGCGATCGAGGATGACTTCGACCGGCTGGCCGGCGAGGCTGCTGTTGAGCTTCTGCTCCGGCTCGATGATCACGCGGATGTCCGCCGACAGGCCGCCTTCATGCAGGCTGCTGCTGATGATCGTGCCGTAGCGCGGCTCGTCTTCGCCGGCCACCCAGAAGCTGGCACGGCTACCCGGGCGAGCCTGGGCGAAGTTGCGGTAGGGGAAGCTGGCCAGCACCGTGGCCTTGGTGTCCTGCGGTACCAGTTCGAAGATCACATCGCCCTTGCCGGCGAACTGACCGTCGGCCACCAACTGCCGGGCCACCTTGCAGTCGCACGGGCTGGTCAGGGTGCCTTTCATCTGCTTGCCGAACAGCTCTTCGACGTTCTCCGGGGTCATTTGCTCGTCGGTCAGGTGACCCTTGAGCATCTCCAGCATGCTGGCGGAGAAGGTGGCAATGGGCGCGCCCTTCGCGACGATGGCATCCGGTTCGATCAGGCTATTCACCATGCCTTCGCGCGGCATGGTCACTTGCAGGCTGGATACGTTGACCAGGCCCGACTCGGCGTGGGTGACGAAGTAGATGCCGTAGACCGACTTGAAGATAAAACCGAAGGCGGCCAGGCCAACCAGGAAGACTGCCAGGCTGAAGGTCACGGCCTTGAACCGGCCGAATACGCCCATGCCGGCGCCGCCCGCGCCGTTCTTGCGTGCCTTGGTGAAGTTTTCCCGCTGCAGGGTACTCAACAGGTCGCCGGCGCTGACCAGTTCGCCGCCGAGGAAGGCGCTGATCAGGTGACGCAGGGTGGCCTGCTCGCGCGGCTTGATGTTGTGGAACTGGCAGCCGACGCGGCCGTCGTCGGCATTCACCGAGCGCACCTGGAACTCGATATCGATGGCCAGGTCGAGGCTGTCCAGCTTGAACTGCAAACGGCCCTTGTGAAAGTCGCCGACCTGCACCGGCGCCTTGCCGGCGTTGAAGCAGAAGCCGCCGGCCGAGATGTCGCCGATAGGCTGGTCGACGCGTTCACGGTTTTTCGTCAGGTAGCGCAGCACGGCCGGGATCTTGACCCGCGCGTGTTGCCGCTGGGCTTCCGATTCATGGACCACATTGACGTTGACGGCTGTATTCATGATTGCGATTTCCTGTTCGAAAAAGGTTCCGGTCGAGTTCCGGTCACACCAACGCCATAAGCGTGGCGATAAAGACGCTGGCAGCAGCAAAAGTCATGGAGCGCGAAGACCAGGTGTTGAACCAGCGCTGGAAGCTCAACAGGCCGCGATCGAGCTTGGTCGGCTGGCGAGTCCAGGACTGCTGGTCGAGGCGGAAGAACACGTAGACCTTCACCATCGCGCCGACGATCTGGTTGTAATAGAGGATCACCGGGTAAGCCGGGCCGATACGGTGGCCGGTCACGCTGAGCAACAGGGTCAGCGCCAGGCGAGTCAGGCCGATCCACAGCAGGTAGGCGATGAAGATGCCGGGGCCGTACTTGATGCTGGCGATGATCGCCACGCTCAGGCCGAGCAGGCTGGTCCACATCGATACCCGCTGGTCGAACAGCACCACGCTGGTGAACCAGCCGAGACGGCGGGTGCCCAGGCGCAGAGCGCGGGCGTTCTGCCGCAGGTTATTGCCGTACCAGCGGAACATCAGCTTGCGGCTGGCCTTGATGAAGCTCTTTTCTGGCGGATGTTCGACCGTGTTGATCGCCGCATCCGGCACGTAGAAGGTGTCGTAACCCAGGCTCATCAGGCTGAACCAGCTCGACTTGTCGTCGCCGGTAAGGAACTGGAAACGACCCAGACGCCAATGGTCGAGGTGATCGCTTTCCACATCGGCGATGAATGCGGGGTTGGTGACCACTTCGGCGCGAAATACCGACATGCGTCCGGTCATGGTCAGCACCCGCTTGCTCAGCGCCATCGAGCACATGTTGAGGTGGCGCTGGGCGAAGCGCAGCTTGTGCCACTCGCTCATGATGTAGCCGCCGCGTACCTCGCAGAGCTCGTTGGTGGTCAGACCACCGACATTCGGGAACAGCTTGAACCAGGGCACCGTCTTGCGTACCACGCCTTCACCGAGCACGGTGTCGCCATCGATCACCGCGACCACCGCATTTTCATCCGGCATTTTCCGGGAGATGGCGCGAAAGCCGTAGGCCAGGCCGTCGCGCTTGCCGGTGCCGGGGATGCGCACGAAGTCCAGCTTGACGTGCTCTGGCGGGTTCATCCGGGTCCAGAGGTTTTTCACCAGCAGTTCATCGGACAGCTCGACGATGGAGCACACCATCGTCGTCGGGTAACCGCAGTCAATCGCCTCGCGAATCACCGAGCGGTACACCTGGGCGGTGGTCAACGCGTCGATGCGGAAGCTGGTGACCAGCAGAAACACCTGAGAAGGGTCGGCGTCCTTGCCGAGTTTTTTCACCTTGCGGCGGTAATAGGGGTACACCACATAGAGAAACAGCGTGCCGCGCAAAAAATGCACCGCACCCATGGAGTAACGCCAGATGCCCACAGCGCCGATCAACAGGAGGTAGTCGCGCGACTCGGGGTCGAACACGCTCCTGGGCAGCGCCAACGCGAGCAACATCAGCAGTGTTAGGTAGAACATCCAGCCTGCGGCCTCTAGGAGGCCGGTCTTCAGCGTGCTTGCTTGCATATGCATATCCATCGTGTGCGCCGGAGGAACCCTGGGCGAGGGTGCTGCTCGCGCGCCCGGGGTTCGGCTCAACTGGCGGCCAGTCCGTTGAAAAACGACTGCCGTTTTGCAACGGTCAGTCGCAGGCCGGATTTACCAGCAGATACCTTCGCAGCCCGCGCGCGAGGCGGTGGGCATGAAGCCAACCAGGTCGACCACGTGCTTGCCGTCGAGGGCCTGTTGCGCCAGGGGTGCGAAGCGCACATCGCCATTGCCGAGGACGATGACCTCGGCGTTATCGACTACCGCATCGAAGTCGCTGTTGAGCAGCGAGGAGACATGCGGAATCTTCGATTCGATGTAGTCCTTGTTGGCGCCGTAGACGCGGGCATATTCGACGTTGCTGTCGTAGATGCTCAGCTCGAAGCCCTTGCCGATCAGCATCTCGGCCAGCTCCACCAGCGGGCTCTCGCGCAGGTCGTCGGTGCCGGACTTGAAGCTCAAGCCGAGCAGGGCGACCTTGCGCTTGTTGTAGCTGGAGATGATGTCGAAGGCGTTCTGCACCTGGACCACGTTGCTGCGCATCAGCGAACCGATCAGCGGCGCTTCGACGTCGAGGCTGCCGGCGCGGTAGGAGAGGGCGCGCACGTCTTTCGGCAGGCAGGAGCCACCGAAGGCGAAGCCGGGCTTCATGTAGTACTTGGACAGGTTGAGCTTGTGATCCTGGCAGATCACGTCCATCACTTCGCGGCCGTCGACCCCGACCGCCTTGGCGATGTTGCCGATCTCGTTGGCAAAGGTGACCTTGGCCGCATGCCAGACGTTGCAGGTGTACTTGATCATCTCGGCGACATCGATGTCCTTGCGGATGACCGGTGCGTCGAGTTCGCCGTAGATGCTTTCCAACAGGTCACCGGAGGCGCTGTCCAGCTCGCCGATCACGGTCATCGGCGGGAAGTCGTAGTCCTGGATCGCGGTGCTTTCGCGGAGGAACTCGGGGTTCACCGCCACGCCGAAATCGACCCCGGCTTTCTTGCCCGAGCAGTCTTCGAGGATCGGGATTACCACGTTCTTCACGGTGCCCGGCAGCACGGTGCTGCGTACTACCACGGTATGCCGTTCGGGCTTGTTGCGCATGGCGAAGCCGATTTCGCGGCACACGCCTTCGATGTAATCCAGCTCCAGGTCGCCGTTCTTCTTGCTCGGCGTACCGACGCAAATAAACGAGACCTCGGTGTCACGAATAGCGTCGGCTACATCGGTGGTGCCGCGCAGGTGACCCGAGTTCAGGCCCTGCTGCAGCAATGCTTCCAGGCCGGGTTCGACTATTGGCGATTTGCCATTGTTGATCAGGTCGATTTTAGTGGCCGATATATCGACGCCGACCACGTCATGGCCGCGGGCCGATAAACAACCGGCACACACGGCGCCCACATAACCCAAACCAAAGATACTGATTCGCATCGTATTACCTCGTCCATTTATTGCGCAATTTAATAGTGGCTTTTTGGCCACGATCGTTTATTCAACTCAGGTCGACGGGGCGACTAAGTTAATTTAGGCATGAGAAATATCCGGCATCCGCAGGGGAGGCCTGAACCGGGCTTTTAATATGAAGCGTGCCCTATACTGCTACTGAGTTGCAGGCCTGGGAGGCTCTGGCTCCTGGCTATCAGTGGAACATTCGAACAGTGAAAAGTTCTCCTGTGATTGCGTGGCAACATTTAGCTGAGTGAAGTAACCCGGCGGACTGCTGTCCGACAATTAGCGTCAGGTTGGTTCACGCAGAAGTTGCATGAAATAATTATGTTACGTCGATAAGAGTGTGCGGTTTTTCTTATAGTTCCTGCCGTTCGTCCTCTTTTTTCAATCGGTGGGTTGTTTGGATAATTATAAATTGACGGCACTTTATAGTCGCGGATTTGCACTGCTTGCGCGGTGTGTCAAACGCTCGGAAAGTTCAATGAGGCAGGTGTTAATTAGTGCCAGGCCGGTTGTGCAGGTTTTGCTTGCCGCACGGGCGGGTGCCAGCGGGCCGTGCGAACGGCCCGGGGCGGGGGGATGGAGGCGGGGATCAGTCTTGCGCGAGGTCGCGCAGAAACACCAGTTTGTCGGCTTTCGAGTGAGCCGCCGAGTAGCGGTAGCCCTGCGCGGCGAAGTCCTTGAGGCCCTCGATATCGCTCAGGCGCTGTTTGATCACATAGCGCGCCATCAGGCCGCGGGCCTTCTTGGCGTAGAAACTGATGATCTTGTACTGGCCGTTTTTCAGGTCCTTGAATTCGGTGTCGATGATTCGCGCGTTGAGGACCTTGCGTTTCACCGCACTGAAGTACTCGGTGGAGGCCAGGTTGAGCAGCACCTCGTCGCCCTGGGCGGCCAGTGCCTCATTCAGCCAGCCACTGATGCGCTCGCCCCAGAAATCGTAGAGGTTGTTGCCGCGCGGGTTGGCCAGCTTGGTGCCCATCTCCAGGCGGTAGGGTTGCATCAGGTCGAGCGGGCGCAACACACCGTAGAGGCCGGAGAGCATGCGCAGGTGCGCCTGGGCGAAATCGAAGTCGGCTTCGCTGAAGTCTTCGGCGTTGAGGCCGGTGTAGACATCGCCTTTGAACGCCAGCAGTGCCTGCTTGGCGTTTGCCGGGGTGAAGGTCTTGGTCCAGCTGCCGAAGCGCGCGGCATTCAGGCCGGCGAGCTTGTCCGACAGGTGCATCAGTTCGGCAATCTGCATGGGCGTGAAGTCGCGCAGCTGGGCGATCAGGTCCTGGGCGTGGTCGAGGTGCTCGGGCTGGGTATAGCGCTGGGTCACCGGCGGCGTCTGGTAATCGAGGGTCTTGGCCGGGGAAATCACCATCAGCATAGAGTCTGCTCCTGAATGTTCTGGCCGCGATTCTAGCAGCCCGACAGGTTGCCAGACGCATGGGGCGGCCAAGATTATCGGTGATGCCGCGTACCTTCGTAGCCCGAATAAGCACCAGCGCAATCCGGGGAAGCCGGTCCCGGATTGCACCGCGTGCCGCGGCTTATTCGGGCTACGGGTCGGGAGCCAGGATTGATCTCCGCGCTTGACCTCTGTGCCGCCACGGGGTTGTAGTTTGCCCAGGCCGAATCCTCCAGGGAGCCACCATGACCGCCTGCAATCACTCGCGCTGGGAGCCTTCCCACGATTACCGCCCGCTGGAAACCCGCAGTGAACGCCAGGCCTGGCTGGTGGCTGCGCTCACCGGGGCGACCATGCTGGTGGAAATCGCCGCCGGCTATGCCTTTAATTCCATGGCCCTGCTCGCCGATGGCTGGCACATGGCTTCGCATATGCTCGCCATCGGCCTGACGGCCCTGGCCTACTTGCTGGCGCGGCGTTACGCCGATGATCCGCGTTTCGCCTTCGGCACCTGGAAGATCGAGGTGCTGGCCGGCTTCGCCAGTTCGCTGCTGTTGCTGGTGGTGGTGGCGCTGCTGGTGTTCGAGTCGTTGTGGCGGCTGTGGCGGCCGCAGGTGATTGCCTTCGAGGTGGCGCTATGGGTGGCGGTGGTCGGTCTGCTGGTCAACCTGCTGTCGGCCTGGCTGCTGCGCGACCGGCATGAGCACGCGCATGTTCACGGCCATGCTCATGCCGATCACGATCACGATCACGATCACGATCACGATCACGATCATGGCGTGCCGGTCAGGGCGCGCGACCTCAATCGGCATGCCGCCTTTATCCATGTGCTGGCCGATGCGCTGACCTCGGTGGCGGCGATCGTGGCGTTGCTGGGCGGCTTGCTGTTCGGCTGGAGCTGGCTCGATCCGCTGATGGGCGTGATCGGCGCCGCGATCATCGCGCTATGGGCCAAGGGCTTGTTGCTCGAGACCGCCACGGTGCTGCTCGATCGCGAGATGGACAGCCCCGTTGTGCTGCGGGTACGCAACGTCCTGGCGCAGGAAGCGGACACCGAACTGGCGGACTTGCACCTGTGGCGGGTCGGTCGCGCACAGTACGCCTGCATCGTCAGCGTGGTGACCCATGGTGACATCTCGGCGGATCGCTACAAGGCCCGGCTGGCGGGGATTGACGAGTTGGTGCATGTCACGGTCGAGGTCAATCGTTGTGCCGACCAGGAGTCGTGATGGCGCTAGCGAGGCGGGATTATTTCTCGGCGCGAACGCGGGTAGGACTTCTGACTTTAACGGTGCCTTTGCGGGTCGCCAAGCGCTATTCGTCGAGGCGACGAATAAACTGAAATAAATAAAAAAAACTTTCGCCTGTCATGATTTTTGGAGTATCTAAAAGACAGACCGCCGAACCCTGCAGACAGGTGGCGACCCTTGGCCTTCACCTTGCTTGCACCTGCTCAGCCCCCCGTCTGAGAAGTCGGTGGTCCCCGCGGCGGAGCGCTGCTCAGGCATTCCGTCGCTTGGCTCCTATAAGAAGGTGACCGAGTATGGATGACCACGGAAGCTTCAAGCCCACCGCTCCGACCCTCTACGCCCTCGACACCAATGTGTTGATCCACGATCCCAATGCGCTGCTGAATTTTCAGGAGCACCACGTCGCCATCCCGATGACCGTGTTGGAGGAGTTGGACAAGCTGAAAACCGGCAAGCAGGGCGTCGCCGCCGAGTGTCGGCAGGCCATTCGCTTGATCGACAAGATCCTCGGTAGCGCCACGCCCGAGGAAGTGGAGCATGGCGTCGCGATCCAGCGCGAGAAGAGCGGGCCATGTGGTTTTCTCTCGATTCTCATGACTAAAAGCACTTCTCCCATTACCTGGCTGCCGGAGGATCTCAACGACAACAAGATCATCAACCAGTTGGTCGAGCTGAAAGCCCGGCGCCCGGACATGTCCGTGGTACTGGTGACCAAGGACATCAACATGCGCCTGAAGGCGCGCGCCTGCGGGATCGACTCGGAGGACTACCATACCGACCAGCTGGTCGACGACGTGTCGCTGCTGTCGAAGGGTTATCACAGCATGAGCGGTTCCTTCTGGGACCGGGTGAGCAAGGTCGAGACCCGTCAGGATCACGGCCGCACCTGGCACCGGGTGCAACTGATCGACAACCTGCCGGCGGTGCACATCAACGAGTTCATCATCGACGAGCAGGGTTTCGTCGGCTGGATCAAGGGCATCCAGAGCGATGAGTTGCTGAT
This sequence comes from Pseudomonas sp., assembly GCA_030699825.1. Classification (GTDB taxonomy): domain Bacteria; phylum Pseudomonadota; class Gammaproteobacteria; order Pseudomonadales; family Pseudomonadaceae; genus Aquipseudomonas. The sequence continues at coordinate 29,588 of JAUYKV010000037.1, forward strand.
CCTCGATCTGCACCAGGAGCCTCTGCTGCATCAGGAAGCCTGGGGCCTGCGACCGCGCGATATCCACCAGGCACTGGCACTGTTCGCCTTGCTCGACCCGGACATCCACCTGGTCAACCTGTCCGGCGCCGCCGGTTCGGGCAAAACCATCCTGGCCCTGGCCGCAGCCATCGAGCAGACCATGGTCAGCAAGCGCTATCGGCGGATCATCGCCACCCGCAGCGTGCAGGGCCTGGATCAGGAGATCGGCTTCCTGCCCGGCACCGAAGCGGAGAAGATGGAACCCTGGCTCGGCGCCATCACCGACAACCTCGAAGCCCTGCACATGGACGACGAGAACACCCACGGCAGCGTCGACTACATCCTGCAGAAGGTGCCGCTGCAGTTCAAATCGCTCAACTACATCCGTGGCCGCAGCTTCCAGCAGAGCCTGATCCTGATCGACGAGTGCCAGAACCTCACCCCGCACCAGATGAAGACCATCATCACCCGCGCCGGCACCGGCTCCAAGGTGGTCTGTCTGGGTAACCTGGCGCAGATCGATACGCCCTACCTGTCGGCGCCCAGTTCGGGCCTGACCTACCTCACCGAGCGTTTCAAGGATTTCGAACACGGCGTGCACATCACCCTGCAAGGGGTGCCGCGCTCTATCCTGGCGGAATTCGCCGAAACCCATATGTAGGAGGCGGTGAGCGGCACGCTGCAAGCCATAAGCTGCGAGTTGCACGCGCAGCAGCCAGGCTCGCAGCGTGCCGCTGCCATATCTCGACTGCTGGGTTTACAATCGGCCGATCCCTGCCTGGAGTAAACCCGTGCTAACCCATCTCGATTCCCAAGGTCACGCCACCATGGTCGATGTCAGCGATAAAGCGCTGACCGTCCGTGAGGCCGTAGCTCAAGCCCTGGTGCGCATGCGCCCGCAGACCCTGCAAATGATCGTCGACGGCGCGCATCCCAAGGGCGATGTGTTTGCCGTGGCGCGTATCGCCGGCATCCAGGCCGCCAAGAAGACCGCCGACCTGATCCCGCTCTGTCATTCGCTGATGTTGAGCAGCGTCAAAGTCGAATTGCTCGCCCATGGCGATGATGCCGTGCAGATCACCGCGCGCTGCAAGTTGAGCGGGCAGACCGGGGTGGAAATGGAAGCCCTGACCGCCGCCAGCGTCGCCGCCCTGACCATCTACGACATGTGCAAGGCGGTGGATCGCGGCATGGTCATCGAAAGCGTGCGCCTGCTGGAGAAGCTGGGCGGCAAGAGTGGTCACTACAAGCTGCTAGAGCCCAATAAAGAGGACGAGCAATGATTCATGTGCAGTATTTTGCCCGTTACCGCGAAGCGCTGGGCCTGGATGGCGAGCAACTGAGCGACACCCAGGAACTGGCGACCCTCGATGACCTGCGCCAGCACCTGCTGGCCCGCGGTGGCGTGTGGCAGGTGCTGGCCGAGCAGAACCTGATGTGTGCGCGCAACCAGGAACTGTGCAGCCTCGAGGAACCGCTGGCGGAGGGTGATGAGGTGGCCTTCTTCCCGACAGTGACCGGAGGCTGAGCATGACCATTCGAGTCCAGCTGGAACCCTTCGATCCGGGCGTTGAAGTCAACGCGTTGCATGCGGCGAACGTCGGCGTAGGCGCGGTGGTCAGCTTCGTCGGCTATGTGCGCGACTTCAATGAGGGCCGCGAAGTCGGCGGAATGTTCCTCGAACACTTTCCCGGCATGACCGAGAAATCCCTGGCCAAGATCGCGCTCGAGGCCGAGCAGCGCTGGCCGCTGCTGAATCTGCAGGTCATCCACCGCATCGGCCGCCTGGAGCCGGGCGAGCCGATCGTCTTCGTCGGCACCACCAGTGCCCACCGCGAGGCGGCGTTCGAGGCCTGCGCCTTCGTTATGGACTACCTGAAGACCCGCGCGCCGTTCTGGAAGAAGGAAGACACGGCCGAGGGTTCCTGTTGGGTCGAAGGCCGGCAAAGCGATCAGAGCGCCGCCGAGCGCTGGCACAAGCCGTAGGCAGTGCAGCATGGTTTATCGCTGCGTTACAAAAGCTGGCGGGCTGTCGCTGCGCTCCGAGCGGAGCGCTCTGCTGTACGGTCCCGCGCCTTGCCGCGAACGCCTGTGGGCGGTTTCGCGACGGCGCTCGATATTTTCACAACCTCTGAACTCTCTGCTGGAGAGCCTTGAACCGTACCAGGATCGAACCGCTGCCCCCTCCATTCGGGACCGTCGCCGCACATCCTGCTGCGGGTCGGTTTCAGGCTGCTGACTGTCGCTCTCGCCAATTTCCCGTCTCTGCATATCCGTAAGCTGGCTCTTGCCTTGCTCCGCGAGGCCACTGTGGGGGTCGCTGTCTCCGGTGCCATCGTGCGCCGCCCGGCAATATTCTCGTCTCACCAAGGGAGGATGCGACGCCCTGTTCACTGCAGCCAACGCTGTGTCACCGCATATAAGGAAAACAATAAAATGCCATTGAGCAGAAAATCCCTACTGGCCCTGACCATCGCCGCCACGACAAGCGCCCCGCTGGCCATGGCCAATCAGGCCGACAGCCAGGGCTTCATCGAGGATGGGCACCTGACATTCCTCACCCGCAATATGTACTGGAACCACGACTACCACACCTACCACGGTGACGACGTCGATCGCCGCGAGTGGGGGCAGGGCTTCCGCCTCGACTACACCTCCGGCTATACCCAGGGCACCGTCGGCTTCGGCGTCGACGCCAGCGCCTATGGCATCATCAAGCTCGATGGTGGTCAGGGGCACTCTGGCCGTGCTGGCGTACTGGTACCCGAGGGTGACGGCACCGCGAGTTCCGCCGGTTCGGTCGGTGCCAATGTCAAAATGCGCATTTCCAACACCGAGCTGAAGTACGGCAACAACCTGCGTCCGTACAACCCGGTGTTCGCCGCTTCCGACCTCCGCCTGGTGCCAGGCACCGTGACCGGCCTGTGGCTGACCAGCAACGAGCTGGAGGGCGTGAGCCTGGAGGCCGCGCACCTGACCGCCGCCAAGGACTTCAACAGCACCAACAGTGACGATGACTTCTTCGCTGCTTACGCCGGCGTGGGTACCGATACGGCGGACTTCGTCGGTGGCAACTTCTCGATCACCGACCAGCTCAGCGCCAGCCTGTATGGCTCCGAGTACGCCGATATCTGGCGTCAGTACTACGGCAACCTCAACTACAGCTACCCGCTCAGCGATAGCCAGAAGCTCAACTTCGACTTCAACATCTATCAGACCGATGATGAGGGCAAAAAGCTGGCAGGTGACATCGACACCACCGCCTACTCGCTCGCGGCGGCCTACACCCTCGGTGCGCATACCTTCAAGCTGACTTACCAAAAGATCGACGGTGACCAGCCGTTCGACTACCTCGGCCTCGGCCCCGGCACCTTCCACGATTCCATCTACCTGGCCAACTCCTCGCAGCTGGTGGACTTCAACGGCCCGAACGAGAAATCCTACGGCGCGTTCTACAACCTGGACTTCGCCAGCTACGGCGTACCCGGCCTGAACTTCGGCATCCGCTACATCAAGGGTACCGATATCGACGGCAGCGACGTGGGCAGCGGTGCCTACAGCTACTACGCCACCGCCGACGGCGAAGAGCATTGGGAGCGCGACGTCGACATCAAGTACGTGGTGCAGAGCGGCCCGGCCAAGAACCTCTCCACCCGCGTACGCTGGGCGACTCACCGCATCTCTGGCGGCGATGACAGCTGGGACGGCGATGCCGATCAGGTTCGTGTGATCATCGAATACCCCTACGACATCTTCTGATCCGCCAAGCCGGTCGGTGTACTCCGGCCGGCGTTTCGCGGCACTCACGCCATCGTCCAGGCAGCAGCGGACAAACCGGGCGCCAGCCACGTCAGGTCAGCGGCCGGGTCGGGGTGAGCCGATAGCGGTTGCAAATCGGTTGTGCTGTCGTCACTACCTTCACGCCTCTGCGGCAGCAAATGTGTCTGCGCGCAATCCCGCAATCCCGCAACTCATCAGCGACCTGCCGCGGGTCGTCGTTGCTCAGGCCTGTCTGCGCCGTGCTGAAGGGCGGCTCGAAGCGCGCATTCTGGCGCTCGTCCGCGGTTTTTGACAGCCATCTACAGCAGAGCCAAGGATTCGCGAAATGACGATCTTTCTCCTCGCGGACAAGGAAAGTGCGTGCCTGTGCGCCAAGTGCGGGCCCCGCATGTAGATGGCTGAAGGCTTGATCCACAGGATTTCCAGGGTCAGGAGCCGTGCATCGAGCGCGGCTCGACAGCTCAGTGCCGGCTTGAATGAAGGGAGTCGAGAGCAAGGTTTTTGCGGCTAAACGCATAGCTCAGAGCTATGCATAACATAATAAATATGCATTTGATAAATGCGAGGGCTGGGCGGATTCTTGTTTCGCGGCGGTGACCAAGTGGTCATCCAGTGCGATGTGAAGTGGGCTTGCGGGTTACGGCCGGCTTCACAGCGAACCCTGATATCAGAGGAAAACAAGATGAATAAGACTCTCCGCTCCCTGTTGCTCTGCGCCAGCCTCGGTGCCCTGCCGTTCGCTGCCGCCCAGGCCGCCGAAGGCCCGACCCTGCGCCTCGCCACCGAAGGTGCCTACCCGCCGTTCAACTACTACACCGCTGACGGCCAACTGGCCGGCTTCGATATCGAGATCGGCAAGGCCCTGTGCGAGCGCATGCAGGCCAAGTGCAGCCTGGTGGCCCAGGACTGGGACGGCATCATCCCCGCACTGCTGGGGCGCAAGTACGATGTGATCATCGCCTCGATGTTTATCACCGAGGAGCGCCGGCAGAAGGTCGCCTTCAGCGACCCCTACCAGAAATCGGCGATGACCTTCGTGGTGCCCAAGGATTCCGAACTCAAGGACTTCAGCCCGGCCGCCATGGCCGGCAAGACCATCGGCGCCCAGGGCGCGACCACCCAGGCCGATTTTCTGATGGCCATGTTCCCCGACTCCGACGTGCGCCTGTATCCGACCCAGGATGCGGTGAACCTGGACCTGGTATCCGGGCGGTTGGATGCCCAGGTCGGCGACATGATCCCGATGCTCGACTGGACCCAGAAATCCACAGATGGCAGTTGCTGCCGTATAGCCGGCGCGCCGGTCAGCGACCCGAAATATGTCGGCGAGGGCGTCGGCATGGCGCTGCGCAAGGAGGACGAAGCGCTGCGTCAGCAGCTTAACCAGGCGCTGGCGTCGATCATCGCCGACGGCACCTACCAGGCCATCAACGACAAGTTCTTCTCGGTCAACCTGCTGACCCTGGAGCATTGAGAGGCTGTGAAAAAACTCCCGCCTGCTGCGAACGCCTGGAGACGGTCTCGCTACGGCGCTCGATATTTTCACAACCTCTGAGCCCAACACGGCCCATCTGCTGAACGAGAAGAGGATCTGTTATGGACTGGCTCACCTACCTGAGCTTCGGTGATGCCGGCTGGGGCGACGAGTTGCTGCAGGGCCTTGGGGTAACCCTGGCCCTGGCACTGACCACTCTGCCGGTCGGGCTGCTGCTGGGCCTGCTGGTGGCGGCGCTGGCGCTGTTCGGCGGGCGACTGCCGCGAGCCCTGGCCCTGGCTTTCAGCACCACCCTGCGCGGCCTGCCCGAGCTGCTCACCCTGTTTATCATCTACCACGGCGTGGGCATGGGCCTGAACGCCCTGTTGCGCTGGTACAACCCCGCGGCTGGTTATCTGGAGCTGAGCCCCTTTATCGCCGGGGTGTTGGCCCTGGGTCTGGTCTTCGCCGCCTATTCCAGCGAGGTCTGGCGCGGTGCCTGGCAGGCCCTGGACGGCGGCCAGCGCGAGGCGGGACAGGCCATGGGCCTGCGCCGGCTGACCATCTTTCGGGTGATCGAGCTGCCGCAACTGCTGCGCCTGGCCCTGCCGGGGCTGGGCAACCTGTGGGTCAACCTGCTCAAGGACACCGCCCTGGTGTCGGTGATCGCCCTCAGTGACCTGATGCGCATGGCCAATATCGCCGTGGGCACCACCAAGAAGCCGTTTCTGTTCTTCCTCGTGGTGTGCCTGGCCTACTGGCTGGTGTGTCTGCTCTGCGAGTGCCTGCTGGCACGCATGGAGCGCCGCGCCAACCGTGGCTACCGCACGGGAGGGCAGGCCGCATGATGGATATCCTCACGCGCTTCTCCGGCCAGCTCTTGGCCGGCGCCGGCCTGACCCTGCAGCTCACCGTTATCGCCGCGCTGCTGGCCTGCGCCCTGGCGCTGCCCCTGGCCATCGCCCGTTGCAGCGACCGCGGTTTGCTGCGCTGGCCGATTCGCCTGTTCGTCTCGTTCTTTCGCGGCACGCCGCTGCTGGCCCAGCTGTTTCTGGTGTATTACGGCTCGGGCCAGTTCCGTATCGAGTTGAGCCAGTTGGGCCTGTGGTGGTTCTTCCGCGACCCCTACTACTGTGCGCTGCTGACCTTCGTCCTCAACTCCACGGCCTATCAGGTGGAAATCCTCCGCGGTGGTCTGCGCGCCGTACCCTACGGGCAGATCGAGGCGGGCGTGGCCATGGGCCTGTCGCGCTTTAACCAGTACCGCAAGATCATCCTGCCCAATGCCTACCGCATCGCCTTTCCGGCCCTGGGCAACGAGATCATCCTGCTGCTCAAGGGCAGCGCGGTGGTCAGCGTGATCACCCTGTTCGATGTGATGGGCCAGACCCGGCGCATCTTCTCGCAGACCTTCGACCTGTCCGTGTACCTCTGGGCTGCGCTGCTCTACCTGCTGATGACCAGCGCCTTCGTCTGGCTCTGGCACCGCCTGGAACTGTGCCTGACTCGCCACCAGCGGGTACGCCAAACCCCATCCACTGCCACTTCACTCGCCTCGAAGCGGGTTTCCGCCGGAGTGTCGCCATGACTGCAAGCATCCCCCAGACCACCGCCCTGCAGGTGGAGAACCTGTACAAATCCTTCGCCGGCATCGAGGTGCTCAAGGGTGTTTCGCTGACCGCCGAGAAGCACGACGTGATCAGCATCATCGGCTCCAGCGGCTCGGGCAAGAGCACCCTGCTGCGCTGCATGAACCTGCTGGAGTTTCCCGACAGTGGCCGCCTGCGCGTGCACGGCGAGGAGCTTGAGCTGGGCACCAACCGCCGTGGCGTGCGCTCGCGGCGCTTCCAGCGGCAGATCGAGCGGGTGCGCTCGCGCCTGGCCATGGTCTTCCAGTCGTTCAACCTGTGGTCGCACATGACTGTGCTGGAGAACGTGATGCTCGGCCCCTGCCTGGTGCACCGTCGCCCGCGTGATGAGGTGGAGGCCCAGGCGAAGAAGCTGCTAGCCCGGGTCGGCATGCTGGAGAAGTGCCAGATGTACCCCGACTGCCTGTCCGGCGGGCAGAAGCAGCGGGTGGCCATTGCCCGCGCCCTGGCCATGGACCCCGAGGTGATGCTGTTCGACGAGCCCACCTCGGCCCTGGATCCGGAGCTGGTGGGCGAGGTGCTGCTGGTGATCCGCGAGCTGGCCGAGGAAGGCCGCACCATGATCATGGTCACCCACGAGATGCGCTTCGCCCGCGAGGTGTCGTCCAAGGTGGTGTACCTGCACCAGGGCCGCATCGAGGAGCAGGGCAGCCCCGAACAGCTGTTCAACGCCCCGCAATCGGACAACCTGCGCCGCCTGCTGGCGAGCCAGTACTGATGACCTAAGCCGCCGCCCCCTACTTTTTAACTGCCCTGTTTAAGTGAGTAATTGCATGAGCCAAGTCGTCTCCCTGCACCCCTGGAAAAGACCGCAGCACCTCAATAGTGCCGACAATCAGCTGCTGATCGACAGGGTCAACACCATCGAACTGGTCGAGCGCTACGGCTCGCCGCTGTTCGTCTATTCGGAAAGCCAGCTGCGGGAAAACGCCCGGGATATCCTGGGCAACTTCCGCCGCGTGCATGCCAAGACCCGGGTCTGCTTCGCCAGCAAGGCCTGCGCCAACCTGGCGGTGCTCAAGGTATTCAAGGACTGCGGCCTGGATCTGGAGGTCAACTCCGGCGGCGAGTTCTACAAAGCGCAGATCGCCGGCTTCGCCCCGGCGCAGATGGTGTTCAACGGCGTGGCCAAGCAGGTGGGTGAGCTGCGCGAGGTGATTGGCGCCGGGATCAAGGCGATCAACGTCGATTCGCTGTCGGAGCTTTTGCGCATTCTCGCGGTGGCGACCGAGCTGGGCCAGCAGGCGCGGGTCAGCCTGCGCATCATCCCGGAGATCCAGGGCGGTGCTGCCGCCGGCTGGCAGACCGGCACCTCGACCTCCAAGTTCGGCATGACCGCCGCCGAGCAGAATGATGCCATCGAGCTGATCCTGGCCCATCCCGCTGCGCTCAAGCTGGTGGGGGTGCATGCCCATATCGGCACCCAGATCACCGATATTGCGGTGTATCAGGCCGAGGCCCAGTTTCTGATCGACTATGTGCGTCAGGTCAGCGAACGCCTGCCTTACCCACTGGAGCATGTGAACCTGGGCGGCGGCTTCCCGAAGAACTACAGCAGCGCACGGGAGAACTTCGACTCGGTGGCAGCGCACTACTGCGCCAATTACCGCACCGAGATCGACTTCGCCCTGCTTGCCGAACACCTGATCAAACCCATGGCCCAGGCCCTGGGCGAGCATATCGAGCTGATCGTCGAACCGGGGCGCAGCATGGTCAGCGACGCCGCTATCCTGCTGACCCGTGTCGAGGCCCACAAGCAGCGTCAGGGCCGCCCGGTGTTCTACCTGGACGCCGGCTACAGCGTACTGTTCGACCTGTATAACGGCTGGTACTTCCATATGCTCAACGCCTCCCGCGCCGATGATCGCGACACCCAGCATTGCCGTATGGCCGGGCCGCTGTGTGACAGCAGCGACACTTACTACGACATCGAAGGCGAAGGCGCGGTGGCGGACCTGATCGCCGAGGAGCCTGCCCTGGCCCAACATCGCGCCGTGCTGGAACAGGTGCTGGTGCATCAGCCCAACCTGCGCGAGCTGCCGGCAGCCACCGCCATGGGCGATGTGATCGCCCTGCTGGACGTGGGAGCCTACGCCCTGGAGATGATGAGCCAGTACTGCGGCCGCCAGTCCGCCGCCGCGGTGCTGGTGGACCTGCAGCAGGGCAGCCGGCTGATTCGGCGCCGTGGCGAGTATGCCGATCTGCTGGCCCATGATCTGGACTAACCGGCCTGTGCAGCCCAGGCTTGCGCCAGGGGGCAGGTGCGGTGCACTGTTGCTCCCGAAGTGGCCGATATGACGGCCTGCCTGGGAGAACCACCGATCATGCTGTCGCCCCGCGAGCGCCTGCTGCGCAACCTGGACTGGAACCTGCTGTACACCTTCCTGGTCATCGTCGAGGAAAGCAGCATCACCGGCGCGGCGCGCAAGCTGTCGCTCAGCCAGCCCAGCGTCAGCAATGCCCTCAAGCGCCTGGAGGAACACCTGGGCATGCGCCTGATCCAGCGCAAGAAGGGCATGTTCTCCCTGACCGAGCAGGGCTTGCGGGTCTACGAGTACATTTCCTCGGCCGGCAGCATCATCGACAAGATGGCCGAGCAGTACGCCGGCGAGGCCGGCGCGGTGCTCGGCGAGCTGCATATCCAGGTCGCCAGCCATGTCAGCTGCCAGCCCTTCGACGACAGCCTGGCGCAGTTCCACCGCCTCTATCCCAATGTGCTGATCAGCCTCAGCTCCCAACCCAGCGCCGACATAGTCGACGCGGTGGCCCGGGGCAGCCTGCATATCGGCATCAGCAACAAGAAGACCGCCCAGACCGGCCTGCACTTCGACCTGATTGGCTATGAGCAGATGGCCTTCTACTGCGGCCCGCGCCATTCCCTGTTTGGCCGCGAGGGGCTGGCGGCCGCGGATCTGCGCGGCCTGGCCTATGTTTCCTTCGAAAGCGACCAACCCGGCGAGGGTCTTAGCGCGGTCAACTCGGTGCGCACCGAGCAGCAGTTTTGGGGCCGCCTGGTGGCGGTCTCGCCCAACGAGGAGGAGGTGCGTCGGCTGATTCTCGCCGGGCTGGGCTTCGGTGCCCTGACCGTGGAAGGGGCCAAGCCCTTCGTGGCGCAGAAGCTGCTGTTCCAGCTGCCGCCCTACGACGAGCTGCCGGTTAACGAGGTGTATCTGGTTACCCCGGAAAACCAGCTCCTGACGGATGTGGAACAGCTATTTATCGGCCTGCTGCGCGAAGCGACGGTGGCGGCGGTGCGGGCGCGGTATTTCAAGTAGGGTGCGGCGCAGCGTCCCAAGGCTGCGGTGGCTGCAAAGAAAAAGGCGAAGCCCTTGGGCTTCGCCTTTTGTTTGTCTACCGCGAGCTTAGTGCTTGCGCGGCACCGGCTTGAGCAACACTTCCGGCGGCATTTCGCAGTTGATCTTGCGCCCCAGCAGTTGTTCTATCGGCGGCAGGGCGTAGGCGTCGTTTTCGCTGGCGAAGCTGATCGAGGTGCCGCTGGCGCCCGCGCGACCGGTACGGCCGATGCGGTGCACATAGTCGTCCGGCACGTCCGGCAGGGTGTAGTTGATCACGTGGCTGATGGCGTCGACGTGAATGCCGCGACCGGCCACGTCGGTGGCGACCATCACCCGGATCTTGCCTTCGCGGAAGCCTTCCAGGGCGCGGATGCGCTTGTGCTGCGGCACGTCGCCGGACATCTGCACGGCGCTGATACCGTCACGGGTCAGGCGTTCTTCGATGCGCCGCACTTCGTCCTTGCGGTTGGCGAAGACCATCACCCGGATCCAGTCGTTCTGCGCGATCAGGTTGTACAGCAGCTTGTACTTGTCGCTGGAGGCGACCATGTAGACATGCTGCTCGACGGTGTCGCTGGCCACGTTCTCCGACTCGATCTCGACGATGGCCGGGTCGGTGGTCCACTGCTTGGCCAGGTTCATCACGTCTTCGGTGAAGGTGGCGGAAAACAGCAGAGTCTGGCGCTCGTTCTTCGGCGGGGTCTGGCGGATGATCTGCCGCACCTGGGGGATAAAGCCCATGTCGAGCATGCGGTCGGCTTCATCGAGCACCATCACCTCGACCATGTCCAGGTGCACTTCGCCGCGTTGGTTGAAGTCGAGCAAACGGCCCGGAGTCGCCACCAGGATGTCGCAATAGCGTGACTCGAGCAGCTTGAGCTGTTTGTCGAAGTCCATGCCGCCGACGAAGCTCATCACGTTGAGCCCGGTGTATTTGGTCAGGTCCGCGGCGTCCTTGGCGATCTGCACCACCAGTTCGCGGGTCGGCGCGATGATCAGCGCGCGCGGCTCGCCCATGTAGCGCTCTTTCGGCGGCGGGGTCTGCAGCAGCTGGGTGATGATCGAGACCAGGAAGGCCGCGGTCTTGCCGGTGCCGGTCTGGGCCCGGCCGATGGCGTCCTGACCCTTGAGGGTGTAGCCCAGCACCTGGGCCTGGATCGGCGTGCAGTAGGGGAAGCCCAGGTCGTGGATCGCGTGCATCAGCTCGGGGGCGAGCTTGAAGTCATGGAAGCGGGTCTTGCCGGCGGCCGGTTCGACCGCGAAGTCTTCCAGCTTCCAGGTGTCCACTGGCTTGGCTTCGCGCTGGCGCCGTGGCTTTTCGGCCTTGGCGGCGGGTTTCTCTGGGCTGGGCGCCGTTGCTGGTACGCTGCCACTGGCGCTGGCTGTGTGCTGCGTCGTGGCCGTGCGCTTGGGTTGCTCGTGGTTGCTGTCGCCGCTACGCGGCGTAGTTGGCGAAGCAGGCGTGCTGGTTGGGCTGGGTTGCTCGCCCTCGGCTTTGCCGAACATTTTCTTGAGTGCTTTGAGCACGGTCATCTCATCAATTGGTTAAGGAGTGAACGGCTGCCAGTGTAAAGCAAGAAGCCGGCGCGGCGAAGTGCCATGGCTGGTGGGTGTTATTAGCAGCGCCGGGCGCGTCCTTGGCGGCCTCAGCGGTTATGACAATATCGAGCATGGTCGCGACCTTCCTGCATAGCGGCTTCGTAGCCTGGATAAGCCTGGGCGCAATCCGGGAAACCCTGTCCGGATTACGCTGTCGCTCAGCCAGGCTGGTCAGTCGCTGCCGTGCAGCTGGATGGGCACCGCGAACCCGGCCAGGCGCTTGCTCACGGCCTGCTCCAGTTGGCGGTCGCGGCGCGGCAGATGGATGTGGGCGAGCTGGCCGAGACGTTCGTCGCCGAGCACCTCGACGCGGATGGCACTGTCCAGTTCGGCCACTGCGGCTTGATAGACGCGGCGAATGGCATCGAAACGCAGGGCCGGTTTGAAGGTCTTGCCCACCGCCGTGACCGGGATGGCGTCGATGATCCAGGCGTCCTTGGGCACCGCCGCGCGTTCGCTAATATGCGCGGCGGCATGGCCCAGCAGATCCGCTTCACTGGCCTGGCTGCCCGGCTTGAGCTGGACGTAGACCACCGGCAGTTCGCCAGCCTTTTCGTCGGGCTTGCCGACTGCAGCGGCCAGGGCCACGGCGGGGTGGCTGTGCAGGGCTTGCTCGATCATCTGTGGGTCGATGTTGTGCCCGCCGCGGATGATCAGGTCCTTGCTGCGCCCGGTGAGCCAGATGTAGCCGTCGGCGTCGATGCGGCCCAGGTCGCCAGTGTTGAACCAGTCGCCGTCGACCCAGATGCCGGCGTTCTTGCCGGCTTGCAGGTAGCCCTTGAACACCGTGGCGCCACGGATGCACAGATTGCCGATTTCATCTTGTGCGGCATCGCGCAGGTAGCGGCCCTGCTCGTCGAGCAGCTTGATGCTGACTTCGCAGTAGGGCATGCGCAGGCCGATCGAGCCGGGGCGGCGCTCGCCGGCGGGCGGATTGGCGCAGGTGCCGCAGGTGCCTTCGGTGAGGCCGTAGCCTTCGATCAGGGTCAGCCCGGTCTTGGCCTCGAACTGGCGGATCAGCTCCACCGGCATGGGCGCGGCGCCGCACAGGGCGTATTTCAGCGAGCTCAGGTCGTGGCCCGCGCTGGGCACCTGCAGCAGGCCGGCATAGATGGTCGGCACGCCGCTGAAGAAGCTGACTTTGTGGCGTTCGATGATGCGCCAGAAATTCTCGATCAGCGCGCCGTTGCGATAGCCCTGCGGGGTGGCCAGGAGGACTTCGGCGCCGCCGCTGAAGGCGGTCAGGCCGGTGACGATGACGCCGTTGACGTGGAACAGCGGCAGGCCGCAGAGGGTCACGTCGCCAGGCGCGAAGCCGGTCACCAGATTCATGCTGTAGGCCATCGCCACTTCGTTGCCGTGGCTGTGCGGGGCCAGCTTGGGGGTGCCGGTGGTGCCGCCGGTGTGGAAATAACTGGCGATGTCGTCCGGGTGGAATTGGCGACCGCTTTCCAGCTGATCGGCCGGGCAGGCGGCTATCAGCTCGTCGAAGTCCAGCACGCCTTGCGGCAGCGGCCCGCGTTGCGTCTTGAGCGCGCTGCGTTGCGGCTCGGGCAGCAGGTTGGCCATGTCCACGCAGATCACCGCCTTGAGACCGGGAAGCTGGCCGCGCAGCGACTCGACCTTGGCCCACAGGTCGGTGCCGGGGAAGGGCGCCAGGGTTACCAGCAACTCGGAGTCGGAGGCCTGGATCAGCTCGGCGATATGCTCGGCTTCCAGCAGTAGATTGATCGCGTTGACGATACCGGCTGCTTCGCCGCCCCAGATGGTGAAGTGGGTCTGCGGCAGGTTGGGCAGCAGGAACGACACCGCCTTGCCCGGGCGCAGGCCGAGGCGGTGAAAGGCGTTGGCGGTCTGGGTGATCTTGCCCAGCAGCTGCTGGTAGTTGAGCCGATAGACGGGTTCGTCGCCACTGCCCTGGAGGATAAAGGACAGCGCCGCTGCCTGCGGTTGCGCCGCGGCCGTGCGGCGGATCAGCTCGTAGGTGCTGAGCGGCAGGTTGCGCTCGGCCAGTGGCGTGGCTTCGATCTGCTCGATATCGGCTAAACCGCGAATGATGGGCTGGTTGGTCATTTATTGATCTCGGCTTGTGGCATTGGCGTGCTCAGCCGCTGCGCCAGCCAGTCGGCGATGTCGCGGATCTCTTCCGGCAACACCTCATGGGCCATCGGATAATCGCGCCACTGCACGGCAACACCGCAGGCGGTCAGATGGTCGTGGGCTCTGCGGCCCATGGCGGGCTGTACAACGTCGTCGAATCTGCCATGCAAACAGAGTGCCGGCAGTTGTTTTTGTGTATCCGCCAGCTGCATGTCGTCACTGAAGGTCGGCGCATAGGTGGACAGCGCGATGACCCCGCCGAGCGGCCCTTGCCAGCGCAGGAAGGCGGCGTGCAGCACCACGGCGCCGCCCTGGGAGAACCCGGCGAGAAAGATCCGGGCAGGGTCGATGCCGCTGTCGCGCTGCGCTTCGATCAGCTTGATCACTTGCTGGGTCGATGCTTCCAGTTGTTCGCGGTTGATCGCCCGTGCCGGGCTCATGGCCAGGATGTCGTACCAGCTGGGCATGGCCCAGCCACCATTGATGGTCACCGCCTGGGTCGGTGCCTGGGGCAGGACGAAGCGGGTGCTGTGCAGGCGCTCCTGTAGTGCTTCGGCCACGGGGAGAAAGTCATAGCGGTCGGCCCCCAGGCCGTGCAACCAAATGACGCAGGCGTCGGCAGCGAGTGTGGGCTCAAGGATCAACGGTTCGCTCATGGGTAGCTCCGGGGTGGTGCAGGTGTGCATGTTTTAGTGCACCTGAAATATCAGTGAATGGCTAATCTGTGAAGAAGATGTCGCAAGGTTACAAGTTTTGCGCTTGACCTGTCCGTATGGTGGCAAAGGCGAAGCTTTGGTACGGGCTTTGCTATAACCAACCGGGACTGATGCTGTAGCCCGGGACGGTAACACTGCGAGCAAACCGGGTACGGAACAGACGGGAAGCCATTTGTTGGGGTTTCCACAAGACTCGCCAAACGCTGCATGTTTGCCGATAAGCGAATCGCTATCCGTCTCTAGCCCATTCGACCAATGGGCGAACGCGAGATTTTGTGGCTGATGCAACGATCGGCTACTAGACTTTCGTGAGGCCCGAACCCCGGTTGATCGCGTTGCTGCCGACACGATCGACGTGCCCCATAAGGGTACGGAGGTAGGGCCGAGACTCCAAACACAACAAAAGCAACTGGAGGTTTTAATGAAGATGGTGAAATCCACCCTGGCTATTCTGACTACCGCAACCGTTCTGGGTGTCAGCGGCTTCGTTCACGCTGGCGCGACCCTGGACGCGGTACAAAAGAAAGGTTTCGTTCAGTGCGGTATCAGCGATGGTCTGCCTGGCTTCTCCTACGCCGATGAAAAAGGCAATTATTTCGGCCTCGACGTCGATGTATGCCGCGCAGTGGCCGCTGCCCTGTTTGGCGATGCGACCAAGGTCAAATACAGCCCGTTGACTGCCAAGGAGCGCTTCACCGCACTGCAATCCGGCGAAGTCGATGTCCTCTCGCGCAACACCACCTGGACCAGCTCGCGTGACGCCGGCCTGGGCCTGAACTTCACCGGCACCAACTACTACGACGGCCAGGGTTTCCTGGTTAACAAGAAACTCGGGGTCACCAGCGCCAAGGAACTCGACGGCGCTACCGTGTGCATCCAGGCAGGTACCACCACCGAGCTGAACCTCTCCGACTACTTCCGCTCCAACGGCCTGAAGTACACCCCGATCACTTACGATACTTCCGACGAGAGCGCCACTTCTCTGGAGTCCGGCCGTTGCGACGTGCTGACTTCCGACCAGTCGCAACTCTACGCCCAGCGCATCAAGCTGGCTGCGCCGCTGGAGTACGTGGTACTGCCGGAAGTGATCTCGAAAGAGCCGCTGGGCCCGGTCGTGCGTCAGGGTGATGACGAGTGGTTCAACATCGTGCGCTGGAGCCTGTTCGCCATGCTCAACGCCGAAGAGCTGGGCCTCACCTCGGCCAACGTCGAAGAAATGGCCAAAACCACCAAGAACCCGGACGTCGCACGTCTGCTGGGTGGCGAAGGCGAGTACGGCAAGGATCTGAAACTGCCGAAAGACTGGGCCGTGCAGATCGTCAAGCAGGTGGGCAACTACGGCGAAAGCTTCGAGCGCAACGTCGGTGCCGGCAGCGATCTGAAGATCGAGCGCGGCCTCAACGCCCTGTGGAACAAGGGTGGTCTGCAGTACGCACCGCCAGTGCGCTGACCGTCTTTGCCGGTGTCCCGTTCCGGGCGCCGGCAGGTTCTAGATGACGTGAACCCCCATGCCCGCCAATGCGGGCATGGGGGCTCCTAGAGGGCTCCTATGCAAACTCCTGCAAATGTCTCGCGCCCACGCGGATCGGTCTGGACCGATCCCAAGGTGCGCGCATGGCTATTCCAAATTATTGCCGTTATTGCCATTGTGGCGATCGGCTGGTACCTGTTCGACAATACCCAGACCAATCTCGAGAAGCGCGGGATCACCTCCGGGTTTTCCTTTCTCAACAACAGTGCCGGGTTCGGCATTGCGCAAAGCCTGATCGATTACAACGAAAGCGACACCTATGGACGGGTCTTCGTCGTCGGTTTGCTCAACACCCTGCTGGTGTCGGTGATCGGCATTGTCCTGGCGACCATTCTGGGCTTCATTCTCGGTGTCGCGCGGCTGTCGCCCAACTGGTTGATCGGCAAGGTCGCTACCGTCTACATCGAGACGTTCCGCAATATCCCGCCGTTGCTGCAGATCTTTTTCTGGTACTTCGCGGTGATGCTCTCGCTGCCCGGTCCGCGCGCCAGCCTGGAGCTAGGTCAGACCTTCTTCCTCAACAGCCGCGGCTTGTATATGCCGGCGCCGAGCCCCTCGGACAGCTTTGTCAGCTTTTTCGGGGCTGTAGTGGTAGCGATCATCGGCATCGTCTTGCTGTCGCGTTGGTCGAGGGCGCGGTTCGAGGCCACCGGCAGGTACTTTCCGGTGTCCCTGGGGGCGATACCGCTGTTGCTGGTGCTGCCTGGCCTGGCCGTGCTGCTGACCGGCAATCCGCTGCAGTGGAGCACGCCCGAGCTGAGCGGTTTCAACTTCCGTGGCGGCTGGGTGCTGATTCCCGAACTGATGGCCTTGACCCTGGCCCTGTCCATCTATACGGCGGCGTTCATCGCCGAGAACGTGCGTTCCGGGATCATGGCGGTCAGCCACGGGCAGACCGAGGCCGCCCGTTCGCTGGGCCTGCCGGCCGGCAAGACCCTGCGCCTGGTGATCATTCCCCAGGCCATGCGGGTGATCATTCCACCGCTGACCAGTCAGTACCTCAACCTGGCGAAGAACTCCTCGCTGGCGGCCGGTATCGGTTATCCGGACATGGTTTCGCTGTTCGCCGGCACGGTGCTCAACCAGACGGGGCAAGCCATCGAGGTGATTGCCATCACCATGAGTGTGTACCTGGCCATCAGCATCAGCATTTCCATGTTGATGAATTGGTACAACAAGCGCATGGCGCTGATCGAACGCTAGAGGACAAGCCATGAGCACTCATACTTTCAAACCCGATCTACCGCCACCGCTGCTGAGCGTCGGCGTACTCGGTTGGCTGCGCGCCAACCTGTTCTCCAGCTGGTTCAACAGCCTGCTGACCCTGTTCGCCGCCTACCTGATCTGGCTGGTCGTGCCGCCGCTGCTGCAATGGGCGATTATCGATGCCGACTGGGTGGGTACGACGCGTGCCGACTGCACCTCGGACGGCGCCTGCTGGGTCTTCATCCAGCAGCGTTTCGGCCAGTTCATGTACGGCTTCTACCCGACCGAGCTGCGCTGGCGTGTCGACCTGACCCTGTGGTTGGCCGTCATCGGTGCCGCCCCGCTGTTCATTTCGGCAATGCCGCGCAAGGCCGTGTATGGCCTGGGCTTCCTGGTGGTATATCCGCTGCTGGCGTTCTGGCTGCTGCACGGCGGCGTCTTCGGTTTGCGCGAGGTGGCCACCAGTCAATGGGGCGGCTTGATGCTGACCCTGGTGATCGCCTCCGTGGGGATTGCCGGCGCCTTGCCGCTGGGCATCGTGCTGGCGCTCGGACGGCGTTCGGACATGCCGGCGATCCGGGTGATCTGCGTGACCTTCATCGAGTTCTGGCGCGGCGTGCCCTTGATCACGGTGCTGTTCATGTCGTCGGTGATGCTGCCGTTGTTCCTGCCCGAAGGCATGAGCTTCGACAAGCTGATGCGCGCGCTGATCGGGGTGATCCTGTTCCAGTCGGCCTATATCGCCGAAGTGGTGCGTGGTGGCCTGCAGGCCATTCCCAAGGGGCAGTACGAAGCCGCTGCGGCCATGGGCCTGGGCTACTGGCGGATGATGGGCCTGGTGATCCTGCCGCAAGCCCTGAAGCTGGTGATCCCCGGCATCGTCAACACCTTCATCGCGCTGTTCAAGGACACCAGTCTGGTGATCATCATCGGCCTGTTTGACCTGCTCAACAGCATCAAGCAAGCCACCACCGATCCGGCTTGGCTGGGCATGGCCACCGAAGGCTATGTATTTGCCGCCCTGGTTTTCTGGATTTTCTGCTTCGGCATGTCCCGCTACTCCATGCATTTGGAACGTAAGCTGAACACCGGCCACAAGCGTTAGGAGCTATTTCAATGTCTGTAGCAAACAAACAAACCAGCGCTGAATCGATGATCCTGATGGAGGGCGTGCACAAGTGGTACGGCGAGTTTCACGTACTCAAGGACATCAACCTGAACGTCAAGCCGGGCGAGCGTATCGTCCTCTGCGGTCCGTCCGGTTCCGGCAAGTCCACCGCCATCCGCTGCATCAACCGTCTGGAGGAACACCAGCAGGGGCGCATCGTGGTCGATGGCACCGAACTGACCCATGACCTCAAGCACATCGAAGCGGTACGCCGCGAAGTGGGCATGGTGTTCCAGCACTTCAATCTGTTTCCGCACCTGACCGTGCTGCAGAACTGCACGCTGGCGCCGATGTGGGTACGCAAGATGCCCAAGCGTCAGGCCGAAGAAGTCGCCATGCACTTCCTCGAGCGCGTGCGCATCCCCGAGCAGGCCCTCAAGTACCCGGGGCAGTTGTCCGGTGGCCAGCAACAGCGCGTGGCGATTGCCCGTGCGCTGTGCATGAAGCCGAAGATCATGCTGTTCGACGAACCGACCTCGGCGCTCGATCCGGAAATGGTCAAGGAAGTGCTGGACACCATGATCGGTCTGGCCGAAGACGGCATGACCATGCTCTGCGTGACCCACGAGATGGGCTTCGCCCGTACCGTGGCGAACCGGGTGATCTTCCTCGACAAGGGCGAGATCGTCGAACAGGCCGATCCGGAAACCTTCTTCAACACCCCGCAAAACGAGCGCACCAAGCTGTTCCTCAGCCAGATCCTGCACTAAGGGTCTGCTGCAATGAAAAAGGCTATGTACCCATTATCTGTTGCATGAGAGATAACGTTTTTTGTGGGAGGGTCCGGGCGGCGTTGCGTTTCATCCGCGAAAATCTTCGAAACATTGACAATGTTTCGCGGCTAAAGCCCCTCCCACGAGGTTGCGATCAGGCTCAACAGTTAACAGGTACATAGCCATGAAAAAAGGAGCCCGCGGGCTCCTTTTTTCATTGCATTACGTCAGTCATGCGCTGCCCTACAGCGTTACAGCCGTGGGTAATCGATATAACCGACCGGCCCTGCGCCGTAGAAGGTGTGCGGCTGCGGCTCATTCAAAGGGGCGTCCGCGGCGAGGCGGGCGGGCAGGTCCGGGTTGGCGATAAAGGCGATGCCGAAGGCCACGGCATCGGCCTTGCCGCTCTCCAGCCAGGCGTTGGCCTGCGCCTTGGTGAAGCGCTCGTTGGCGATGAACACGCCAGCGAAGGCTTGCTTGAGGCCCGGAGCCAGGCTGTCATCGGCTTCCTGCTCGCGGGCGCAGATAAAGGCGATGCCGCGTTTGCCCAGTTCGCGGGCAATGTAGGTGAAGGTTTCGGCACGGTTGCTGTCGCCCATGTCGTGGGCGTCTGCGCGCGGCGCCAGGTGCATGCCGACCCGGCCGGCACCCCACACCGAGATCACCGCGTCGGTGACTTCCAGCATCAGCCGTGCACGGTTTTCCAGGGAGCCGCCGTAGCGGTCGCTGCGCTGGTTGGTGCTGTCCTGGAGGAACTGGTCGAGCAGGTAGCCGTTGGCCCCATGGATTTCCACGCCGTCGAAGCCGGCAGCCTTGGCGTTTTCCGCACCCTGGCGATAGGCCTCGACGATATCGGCGATTTCCTCGGTTTCCAGGGCGCGAGGGGTGACGTATTCAGTGGTCGGGCGTACCAGGCTGACATGCCCGGCCGGCGCGATGGCACTGGGCGCCACCGGCAGTTCGCCGTTGAGATAGCTGGGGTGGGAGATGCGCCCGACGTGCCACAGTTGCAGGACGATCTTGCCACCATTGGCATGCACCGCCTTGGTGATATTGCTCCAGCCGCGCACCTGGTCAGAGGACCAGATGCCGGGTGTGTCCGGGTAGCCGACGCCCATCGGCGTGACCGCGGTGGCCTCGCTGATGATCAGTCCGGCGGAGGCGCGTTGCACGTAGTACTCGGCCATCAGCGCGTTGGGTACACGGCCCTCGTCGGCGCGGCAGCGGGTCAGGGGCGCCATGATGATGCGGTTGTTCAGTTCCAGGTCACCGATCTTGATCGGGTCGAAAAGTGTCGGCATGGGGTGATTCTCCATCGGCTGTCATGCCCTGAACGTGCGTTCAGGCGCAGGGGTAGGGTGGGTTAAAGTTCGTGACTGATATGGCGCAGAAAGTCCTGGATGGCGTCCTCGTTGCGTTTGAAGAAATGCCACTGGCCGACCTTCTTGCTGGTCACCAGGCCGGCCCGTTGCAGGGTTGCCAGGTGGGCCGAGACCGTCGATTGCGACAGCCCGGTGCGCTGGTCGATCTTGCCGGCACACACGCCGATCTCCAGCGGGTGATCCTGGTCGGCGAAATAAGCCTCGGGAGTCTTCAGCCAGTGCAGGATGTCGCGGCGCACCGGGTGGGCCAGGGCTTTGATCACTTCATCGATATCGATGGGCATTGGTGTCGTTTCCGGGGGTTGCTGTCGCGCCATATCGCGATGGGGCGAACTGTATATCGGGCTTGGGCGATACACCGATCGTTTACGCCGATAGTGCTCATCGCCCGCGCTGATGTGTAAGCTCTGGCCTATGAACTACCTCGCCCATCTGCACCTTGGTGGCGACGCGCCGGCGCAACTGCTCGGCAGCCTGTATGGCGATTTCGTCAAAGGCCGGCTGGCCGGACAGTGGCCCGCGGATATTGAAGCCGCGATCGTCCTGCATCGGCGCATCGATGCCTTTACCGACAGCCACGCGCTGCTGGCCCAGGCCCGTGCGCGCTTCCCCGCCGAGCGGCGACGCTATGCCGGGATCCTCCTGGACCTGTTCTTCGATCATTGCCTGGCGCTCAACTGGGCGGATTACGCCGACGAGCCGCTGGCGCAGTTCACCGGGCGGGTGTATCGGGTCTTGGCCGATGAACCGGTTTTGCCCGGGCGCCTGGCCCTGATCGCGCCGCGCATGGCCGAGCAGGACTGGCTGGGCCGCTACCGCGATTTCGCCGTGCTGGAGCAGGTGATTGCCGGCATGGGTCGGCGTCTGTCACGGCCTGGCGTGCTGGACGGCAGCCTGCTCGAACTGGAGCGCCTGTATCGGCCGCTGAGCGAGGATTTTCGCCAGTTTTACCCCGAGCTGCTCGAGTTCGCCCGCCACTTGCGGGTGGAGCCGTAGCCGGGGAACAATCCGGCAACGCCGCAGCATTTCCCCGGGTTGCATCCGGGCTACGATGCTGCAAATGCCGGCGCAACTTGCTCGTAGGATGCGTCGGGCCGCGCAGGTTGAGCGCAGCGATACCCATCGATAGTCATACGCCTCGCCGGCCATTCAATGGAGTAGCCCGCATAAGCGCCAGCGCAATCCGGGAAGGCGTTGGTGCTGGCACCGGACTTACCGGATTCGCCACAAATCGCGGTGATGGGTATCGCTTCGCTCAGTCTGCGCGGCCCGCCCCATCCTACGGGGTTCTCTCAGCCCAGCGCATGAGGATGCAGGTGAAAGCGGCGGATCACCGCCTTCTCCAACTCCGCCACGCTGAACAGCAGCAAACCGGCCAGCACTACGCGCAGCCATTCGGCGCCGCTCAGTGCGGTGGAGCCGAATATCTGCTGCATGGGCGCTGCGTAGGTGAACAACAGCTGCAGCGCCAGGCACACGGCGATGGCCAGCAGCACCTTGGGGTTGCCGAGCAAGCCTTCGCGATTGAGTACCGAGGCGAAGATATGCCGGCTGTTCAGCAGGTAGAACATCTCGCACATCACCACGGTGTTGACGGCCATGGTGCGCGCGCCCTCCAGGCTGTTGCCGTGCTGCAGTTCCCAGAGAAACAGGCCGAGGGCGCCGCCCATCATCAGCAGCGAGACCATCAGCACGCGCCAGACGAAGAAGCTGGTGAGTAGCGGCTCGGCTGGCGGGCGTGGTGGCCGAATCATCAGGCCTTGCTCGGACGGTTCGAAAGCCAGGGCGAGGGCCAGGGTGATGGAGGTGACCATGTTGATCCACAGCACCTGGGCCGGGGTCAGCGGCAGATTGAGCTGGAACAGGATGGCGGCGATCACGATCAGGGCTTCGCCGCCATTGGTCGGCAGGACGAACAGGATGAATTTCTTCAGGTTGTCGTAGATCGCCCGGCCTTCGCGCACGGCCCCGGCGATGGTGGCGAAGTTGTCGTCGGTGAGGACCATTGCCGCCGCTTCCTTGGCCGCCTCGGTGCCTTTGTGGCCCATCGCCACGCCGACATCCGCGCGCTTCAGTGCCGGCGCATCGTTGACCCCGTCCCCGGTCATCGCCACCACTTCGCCGCTGGCCTGCATGGCCTGCACCAGGCGCAGTTTGTGTTCCGGGCTGGCGCGGGCGAACACCTCGATGCCGGGTAGCAACTCGCGCAGGCTACGTTCGTCGAGCAGTTCGATTTCGGCACCGGTCAGTGCCGGCCGGCCGACCCCGATGCCCAGTTGCGCACCGATGGCTCGGGCGGTTTCGACATGATCGCCGGTGATCATCTTCACCGCGATGCCGGCGCTGCGGCATTCGGCCACCGCGGCGATGGCCTCTGCGCGTGGCGGGTCGATGATGCCGAACAGCGCCAGCAGGGTGAAACCCTGTTCCACATCGGCGAAGCTCAGGCTGCGTTGTTCGGCAGCGGCCGGGCGACTGGCGATGGCCAGCAGGCGCAAGCCGTGGGCGGCCAGGTCAGTGGCCTGGCGCCGCCAGTAGTCCGCATCGAGCGGCTGGTCGCCGTCGCCAGTGCGTTGCTGGCTGCACATCTCCAGCAGTCGCTCGGGGGCGCCCTTGAGGTAGATCAGCCCATGACCGCCATGGTCATGGTGCAGGGTGGCCATGAAACGGTGTTCCGACTCGAAGGGAATGGCGTCGCTGCGCGGCAGCTCGGCCTGCGTCTCCAGCGCGGCGAGGCCGGTTTTCAGGGCCAGGGTGGCGAGTGCGCCTTCGGTCGGGTCGCCGTGCAGCAGCCAGTTGCCGGCGGCGTCTTCCTCCAGCCGGGCATCGTTGCACAACAGCGCCGCGCGGCCGATCTCGAGCAGGGCCCGATCGATCTCCAGGGGCGCGCCAGCGAGATGAAAGCCTCCGGCGGGCGCGTAACCGACACCGCTGACGTCAATGATTCGATCGGCGCAGACCAGCCGTTGCACGGTCATCTCGTTGCGGGTCAGGGTGCCGGTCTTGTCCGTGCAGATCACGGTGACGGAGCCTAGGGTTTCCACCGCCGGCAAGCGCCGCACAATGGCGTTTTGCCGGGCCATGCGCTGCACGCCGAGGGCCAGAATTACCGTCATGATCGCCGGCAATCCTTCGGGGATCGCCGCGACGGTCAGCGCCACCACCATCATGAACATCTGCTCCGGATCCTGCTCGCGCCACAGGGTGCCGAGGGCGAAGGTGGCGATCGCCAGGATCAGCAGGGCCACGCTCAGCCAGCGGCTGAAGCCGTCGATCTGCCGCAGCAGCGGGGTGGTCAGAGGCTGCACCTGTTGCAGCATGCTGCCGATACGTCCCAGTTCGGTGGCACTGCCGGTGGCCACCACCAGGCCGAGGGCCTGGCCGCTGCTGACCAGGGTGCCGGAGTAGGCGATGCCGCGGCGGTCGCCGAGCACGGCGTCGGCGGCCACGCGGGCGATGGATTTTTCCACCGGCACCGACTCGCCGGTCAGCGCCGCTTCCTCGACGACGAAGTTCTTCACCGTGAGCAGGCGCAGGTCGGCGGGCACCTTGTCCCCGGAAACCAGGGCGACGATATCGCCGGGCACCAGCTGTTCGGCGGGAATTTCCCGGCGTTCGCCATCGCGCAGGACCATGGCATGCAGCGACAGCATGTCGCGAATGGCATCCAGGGCGTGCTCGGCCTTGCCCTCCTGAATGAAGCCGATCAGTGCATTGATCATCACCACGACGAGAATCACCGCGGTATCCACCCAGTGCCCGAGCAGGGCGGTGACCGCCGCCGCGGCGATCATCATGTACAGCAGCAGGTTGTGAAATTGCAGCAGCAGGCGCAACAGCGGGCCGCGGCGCCTGGGCGGCGGCAGGCGATTGGCCCCAAAGCGTTGCAGGCGGCTGGCGATCTCGCCCTCGGCGAGGCCCGCCGGGGTGCTGTGCAGACTGTCGAGAGCCTGTTGCGTATCGAGGGCGTGCCAGTCCGTTGCGGCGTGAACGGGTTGCTGGGTGTCCATTCAGCCATCTCCATAATTGCACTGTGGGCACAGTAGCCTCATTCACGGGGCATGCGCTGATCTGCATCAAAACTGCCGGGCATGTTTTGCGGTCGAATGTTCAGACACGCACAGCCTGGCACGGTGAACGAGATGATCAAGCTACTGGTGGCGACCGATCTTTCCCAGCGTTCGGCGCATGCCGTCCAGCGTGCCGCCCGGTTGATCGAAAAGCAGGGTGGCGGCGACTGGACCCTGGTTCATGTGGTCGACGACGAGGCGCCGCAGGACTTCGTCGCCGAGCATGTGCAACGGGTCGAGCGCTTGCTCGACGAGCAGGCGCAGCAACTGGCCGTCCAGACCGGCAGCCGGCCGCGGGTGCTGGTGAGCAGCGGCGCGGTCGAATCGATCATCTTCGAGGCGTGCCTGGGCATGGATGCCGACCTGCTGGTGGTCGGCTGCCACCGCAAGACGCCGCTACGCGACTTCTTTCTGGGCACCAGTGTGGAGCGCCTGATCCGTGGCAGTCACTTGCCGGTACTGCGCGTCGCGCAACCGGCCGCTGCCGATTACCGGCATGCCTTGGCGGCGCTGGATCTGTCGCCCGGCGCCGTGCAGGCCATGACCAGTGCACAGCGGCTGGGCCTGCTCGATCCGCAGCAGTGTACGGTGCTGCATGCCCTGGAACCCTTTCCCATGGGCGTGTTGACGGAGGCGACGATCGATCATCACTTGCTCGAGACCCAGGCCAAGGAGGCCTTGTTGAGCCTGCTTGGCAACCTGCATGACGCCGGTTTGACCCTGCCCGAAGGCTGCGTACGGGTGCGCGAAGGTGATCCCCGGCAGGTGGTTGCCCAGGAGTTGCAGGAGGTACAAGCCGACCTGCTGGTGATCGCCACCCATGGGCGCAAGGGGCTGCCGCGCTTGCTGCTTGGCAGCGTCGCCGCGACGCTGCTGGCCGAGTTGCCGTGCGACATTCTCTGCGTGCCGCCACGGGGGTGAGAGCTTGTGAAAAACTCTGGCTACAGCGCAATGCCGTTCACTTCAGCCAGGTGAACGGCATTTTTGTAGCCCGGATAAGCGCAGCGCCATCCGGGGCGCCGCAATCCCGGATTGCGCCAAGGCTTATTCGGGCTACCAGGCCTCGCTTTTGTAGATTGGACATGGCGAAGGCATGTCCACCCTGCGATGTCATAGGCCTTGCGCAGGACATAGAGTCTACGTTCTCTGGGCTTGCGCGCGACAAACGACCCTGGATATCCCTTGACTGAACAGCATTGCCCGCTCCAGCGCTGGGTTATTCACAACTGATTCACGCGGCCCGGGCTTGAGTCTCGCTGTCCACGGCCAGGGCGCTGGCCACGGCGGCGTGGGCGCGGCGTGCCAGTTGGTTGCGATTCTGCGCGGTGCTGGCAATCGGTTGCAGCAGGCGGATCTGCACGTCGATAGGGTCACTGGCGAGCAGGCGCAACAGGTGCGAGAGCATGTCGTCGTCACCGATAAAGGGCGTGATCATGCAGGGCTGGCCGTCGCGCAGGTAGCGGATGGCGACCGGTTGCAGCGCCACCCCGGACTCGATGGCGCTGCTCAGCAGGCGGCCGTGGAAGGTGCGCAGGACCTGGCCGTCGGTGGTGGTGCCTTCCGGGAAGATCAGCACGGGCCGGCCTTGTCCCAGATGGTGGCCGAGTTGCTGGTTGAGCAGGCTGCTGTCGCCCGCGCCGCGGCGGATAAACAAGGTGCCGGCCTGGTGTGCCAGCCAGCCGGCCAGCGGCCAGGAACGCACCTCGGCCTTGGACAGGAACGACAGCGGGGCGAGCATGCCGAGCAGCGGAATATCGGTCCAGGAGATGTGGTTGCTGACCCACAGCATCGGCTCCTGCGGCAACTCGCCGTGCACGCTCAGGCGGAACGGCAGGGCATTGCTCATGCGTGCGAAGAACCAGCGACTCATGCGCCGACGCAGGCCCATCAGGTCACGGCGCAGCAAACGCTCCAGCAGATTCACCCCCCCGGCCAGCAGGGTGACCAGGCCGATGATGGCGAGTAAACGCAGGAGACGCAGATATAAACGTAGTTTCGCCATGAATGACTCCGGGGGTGAAGCGAGTGCCGGCATGTCTACCGGTTCCCGGGACTCGCTGCAAGTCTGCAATGCATCTGTAGGAGCGGCCACCGCGTTTTCGACGGAGCGCTTTCGCGCAGTGAACTGGGGCACTCAAGGATCAAGACCGTAGGATGGGTTAGGCGCACGCAAATTGACCTGCTGCCAGCAGAACAAACGCGCCGTAACCCATCATCGATATTCGACCTGCCAGCGGGTACAGGCATAGATCGCCCGATGGGTATCGCTACGCTCAACGCCATCCTACGGTTTTTGACTCCTACTAGACTTTATGAAGGTTTAAATTTCTATATAAAACAAGGTATTACTTTTAGTCTGAGCAGCGCGGCCGGGCGGCGCTCCTACCCGCTAAGTCGCTTCAGACCGCCGCCTTGAAGTGGCGGGCGTAGCGCGGGCAGAGTTCGTCGCGCTTGAGCAGGATGAACACATCGGCCACCTGAAAGTCCGGGTCCCAGCAAGGTTCGCCGCAGATCTTCGCGCCCAGGCGCATGTAGGCCTTGAGCAGCGGCGGCAGCTCGGCGATGACGTTGCTCGGCACCTCCAGGGCCGGCAGCGGCGTCTTCGGCTCGGCCCGCAGGTGTTCGGTGCACAGGTAGCGTTCGCGCAGGCGCTGCATGATCGCCTGGGCCTGGATGCCGCCGTCCTGCATGGAGATGCTGGCGCAGCCCATCAGGTAGCGGTAATCGCCCTGGTTGAGGACTTCGGCCAGCTCGCCCCAGAGCACGGCGATGGTGGCGCCGTTGCGGTAGGCGCTGTCGACGCAGGTGCGGCCGATTTCCAGCACCGGGCCTTGCAGGTGCGGCAGGCCGTGCAGGCTGAACTCCTCTTCGCTGTAGAACCGTCCGAGGCCGGCGGCAGCCTGATGATCGAGCAGACGGGTGGTGGCCACCAGCAGGCCGCTGTTCAGGTCACGCACGCCGATGTGCTGGCAGTGAATGTCGTAGTCATCCATGTCCAGGCCGAACTCGGCACCCTTGAGCTTGGCATCGAATTCGGCGCTGAACACGCGAAAGCGCAGGGCCTGGGCTTCACGCAGGGCAGCGGGGCCGACTAGACGCTCGGCTTGCAAGCGACGTGCTGGGGTGGTGCGGTCGCGGGTGATTGCCATCTGGGTCATGCCGTCATCTCCGTTGGCCGGCTTTTTTGCCTTGCAGCCGGTCGATCTTGTTGGGCAATCTCAGGCTAGGTAGCGGCGGTGTCACCCCTGTGACGTTTTGGTGATGCTTGTGTGACTGCAGCTTGCGGCTCCATCTCGGTCGAAGTGCGGCGTATGCCCTGGCAACTCCTGCTGCAACCCCGCCAACGCCTGCCGGCTGCCAGCAGCCTGGAGGCCTGGTATGCCGCGCTGCTGGCGCGGCTGGGCACGCCGTCGCCATTCGAGCTGGCGGTGCTCGGCGGGCGTTTGGCGGCTACCCCGGGGCTGGCTTTCCTCGCCGGTTATCAAGGCGCGCTGCGGGCGCTCTGGCCTAGCGCGCCCTGGTCGCTGGGCGCGCTCTGCGTCACCGAGCACAAAAGCGTGCGCCCGGCGGATATGCAGACCCGCCTGAGCGGCCTGCTGCTGCACGGGCGCAAGGATTTCGTCACGGCAGGCGATGCCGCCGACTGGTTGCTGGTCGCCGCCCGTGAAGAGCCGCCGGCGCAACCGGTGCGTCTGGCCCTGGGCGTGGTGCGCAATGGCGATCCCGGGGTGCGCATCGAGGTGCTGCCGAGCTTGCCGCTGATGCCCGATATCGGCCACGCCCGCCTGCATCTGGCTGGCGCCCACTGCGAGCGCCTGGCCGGCGATGGCTGGGACGACTACGTGAAGCCGTTTCGCAGCATCGAGGACCTGCACGTCCTCAGCGCCGTGGGCGCCTGGCTGTATGGCGTGGGGCAGGACTCGAACTGGCCGCAGGCATTGCAGTTGCGCCTGCTCGGCCTGCTCGCCGGCTGCGCCGAAGTGGCCCGGCAAGGCCCGGCGCAGCCCGCCACCCACCTGCTGCTGGCCGGACTGTTCGCCCAGTTCGCCGCACTCGACGCCGAGTTGCCCGCGGCCTTCGCCGCCGGGCCGGCGGACTGGGCCGACTTGTGGCAACGCGACCGCGGCCTGTTGGCGCTTGCCGCCTCCGCCCGAGGCAAACGCCTGGCCAAAGCCCAGGCCGCCTTGGGCCTGCAGCCGTAGCAACGGGCCCAGGTACGACCAGCAGGCGATGCGGTCTGTCAGTCCACAGAAGGCCTGCACCTGTAGAAGCGAGCTTGCTCGCGATGCCGTTGCCCAGGGATCACGCGCTTTTTAGCGTCATTGACGGCGTGCTAGGGTGGCGTTTGGTCATCCGCAGAGGCCCTGCAATGCCTGTATCCCTGCTGTATCGACTCGGCTTGCTCCTCGTCATGGTGGGCGGCGCCGGCCTGGTCCAGGCTGAAAGCTGGCCGGCGGCCGATTGGACGCAGGAGCCGGTGCCGCCGAGCCCGGCCATCGCCGAGCTGGAGGCCTATGCCTTTCCCGCCCGCGACGACGCAAACCGCACGGGTGTGCGCACCGATGCCTTGCTGGTCATCCGCGATGGCCGGGTGGTTTACGAGCGCTACGCCGGGCCGACTCGAGCCGCTACGCCGCATCTGACCTGGTCGATGAGCAAGAGCCTGCTCGCTACCACGCTGGGCGTCGCCTACGGCCAGGGCCGCTTCCAGCTCGATGCGCCAGTGGCGCAGTATTACCCGCCGTTCGCCAGCCACCCGGGGATCAAGGTCGGCCATTTGCTCAACTGGGCCTCGGGCCTGGACTGGCACGAAGACTACGAATACGCGCCGCTGAAATCCTCGGTGGTGGCCATGCTCTATACCCGCGGCCGCGCCGACATGGCGGCCTTCGCCGCGGCGCACGCCGCCGCTGCCGAGCCTGGCACGCGATTTCGCTACTCCAGTGGCGACAGCAACGTGCTGGCCGCCGCGCTGAAGGGCATGGTCGGCGCCGAGGCCTATGCGGATTATCCCTGGAATGCGCTGTTCGAACCGCTCGGCATCACCTCGGCGGTCTGGGAAACCGATGCTGCTGGTACCTTCGTCGCCTCGTCCTACGCCTACATGAGCGCCCGTGACCTGGCCCGCATCGGCCTGTTGATGCAGCGCGATGGCCGCTGGGGCGAACAGCAAGTGCTGCCGCCGGCCTGGGTCGCGTTCAACCGCACGCCCTTGGCCAGTTATCAGGCGCAGAGCGCCACGGCGGGGGACGCCGTGCCGGGCGGGCACTGGTGGCTGAACGCCGAGCTGCCCGGCGCGGCCAGACCCTGGGCGGATGTGCCGGCCGATGCCTTCGCCGCCCTCGGTCACTGGGGCCAGGGGCTCTATGTGTTGCCGACGGAGAAACTGGTGGTTGTGCGTTACGCCGATGATCGCGACGCCAGCTTCCAGCACAACCAACTGCTCAAGCGGGTCAGCGCCGCCTTTGCCCGCGAGGTGCAGCCATGATCCGTCGTCGTCCGTTGCGCACGCTGCTGCTGGCAATCGTCCTGCTGCTGGTGGGGCTCGGCTGGCAGAATCGCGCGCATCTGCAGGCCTTCCCCGACATCATCGGCGCCTACACGGCCAAGGAATATTGTTCCTGCCGCTACGTGATGAACAACCCCGCGCCATACTGCGAAGGCTATGTGAGCCAGTACGTGCCGATCAGCCAGTTGCTCGATGACCCGAGCCGCAAACGGGTCACCGCCAGCGGCCTGGGCCGCAGCCACAGCGCCATCTGGCTCGGCCCGCGGCAGGGTTGCCAGTTGCTGCCCGCCGGGTTAATTCCACCACAGCCGTAAGCGCGCGGGCTTTGCAAGGCCGCCGCGGGCGACTATCGTGGCGGGCTCGACGCTCAACCTACGGGGACTTATGCGAACCTGCCTTGCCTG
This sequence comes from Pseudomonas sp., assembly GCA_030699825.1. Lineage (GTDB taxonomy): Bacteria > Pseudomonadota > Gammaproteobacteria > Pseudomonadales > Pseudomonadaceae > Aquipseudomonas. The sequence goes on from JAUYKV010000037.1 coordinate 60,206, forward strand.
CTCCTTGTTGCCGGTTGCGTACTGATGCCCGGGACGGTTTTCCCCTGGCGTAGCGGCAACCAGTTTGCCTTGCTCAACGATGGCCCGACATTCTTCCCGCGGATGATCAAGGCTATCGACGATGCGCGCGAGCTGGTTGCCTTGGAGCTGTACCTGGTGGCCAGTGGCGCCTGCATGGAAGCCCTGCTGCAAGCCCTGTGCGCCGCGGCACAGCGCGGCGTCGCGGTGCGTTGCCTGTTCGATGATTACGGCTCCCAGGCGCTGCTGCAGGTGGACCGTCGGCGCCTGAGCGCTGCCGGCGTGCAACTGCGGCGCTACAATCCGTTGCGCTGGCGTCGCGGCATGAGCAATTTCTATCGCGACCACCGCAAGCTGTTGCTGGTCGATGGCCGGCTGGCCTTCATTGGCGGCACCGGCGCGACCGATCAGTTCTGGATCCCCGGCGAGGCGGATAGCACTTGGCGCGAGGTCATGGTGGAAATCGCCGGGCCGCTGGTGACGGACTGGCAGGTGTTGTTCGACCGCCAGTGGCATGCCCTGAATGTACGCTTTGCCTGGCGACCAAAACCGGTGCCCGGGCTCACACGCTTGCCGCTGTCACCGCCGGTCGGTCAGGGTCTGGGTCGGGTGGCCTACGCCGATGCCCGCCAGCACCGCGACATCCTGCAGTCGCTGGTGCGTGCGTTGCGTGGCGCCAAGCAACGCATCTGGCTGGCCACGCCGTATTTCCTGCCGACCTGGAAAGTCCGCCGCGCCTTGCGCAAGGCGGCCGAGCGCGGGGTCGAGGTGCGTCTGCTGCTCAGCGGTCGGCACACCGACAACCCACCGGTGCGCTTTGCCGGCCAGCGCTATTACCCGAAGCTGCTCCGCGCCGGGGTGCAGATCTACGAATACCAGCCCCGCTTCCTGCACCTGAAAATGGTCCTGGTGGACGACTGGATCAGCGTCGGCTCGTGCAATTTCGACCACTGGAACCTGCGCTTCAATCTCGACGCCAATGTGGAAGCGCTCGACCCGGAGTTGACCGCCGCCGTGGTCGCCAGCTTCCAGGCGGACTTCGCCGACAGCCTTGAGATCAGCCAGGAATTCTGGCGCGCCCGGCCCTGGTGGCGGCGCGTGCAGGAGCGCCTGTGGGGCTGGCTGGATCGGCTGGTGGTGAACCTGCTCGACCGTCGTCGCTAGCAGGCCGACGTGCGGGCATGTTTCCTGGCGATGTAGTCCTAGGCTATTACCTGTCCGCTGGATGGAGCGCTGATACTGGTTGCGCTCCCTCAACCCGTTACAGGAGAACGCTCATGGCTGCGAAAAAGATTCTGATGCTGGTCGGCGACTACGTCGAAGACTACGAAGTGATGGTGCCGTTCCAGGCCTTGCAGATGGTGGGCCATAGCGTGCATGCGGTCTGCCCGGGCAAGAGCGCCGGAGAAAGCGTGCGCACCGCCATCCATGACTTCGAAGGCGACCAGACCTACAGTGAAAAGCCAGGGCACAACTTCGCTCTGAACTTCGACTTCAGCCAGGTCAAGGCCGACGCTTACGATGCCCTGCTGATTCCCGGCGGCCGCGCCCCGGAATATCTGCGCTTGAATGCCGAGGTGCTGGCCCTGGTGCAGGCCTTCAATGCCGCCAACAAGCCGATCGCCGCGGTGTGCCATGGCGCCCAACTGCTGGCCGCCGCCGGTGTGCTCGACGGCCGCGAATGCAGCGCCTACCCTGCCTGCGGGCCGGAAGTGCAATTGGCCGGTGGCCGCTACATGGAAATCGCCGTGGACCAGGCCCATGTCCAGGGCAACCTGGTTACCGCGCCGGCCTGGCCCGCGCATCCGGCCTGGCTGGCTGGGTTCCTCAAACTGCTGGGCACCCGCATCAGCTTGTAGACTTGCAGTCGGACAGGCGCCAATGCACCGGTGCCTGTCCGGTGCTACTCCCCCATCTCCCGCCCGAGGAAAGGCATGCCATGTGCGAGCTCTATGTCAAAGCCGACCCCATCCTCTACGAATCCCGCTCGCGCTCGCTGCGCATCCGCGGCGTGGTCACCACCCTGCGTCTGGAAAACCAGTTCTGGGACATCCTCGCCGAGATCGCCGCGGTCGATGGCATGGCCACCAACCAGCTGATCGGCAAGCTCTACGACGAAGTCATGGACTATCGCGGCGAAGTGGTGAATTTCGCTTCCTTCCTGCGTGTCAGCTGCACGCGCTTTCTCAGCCAGCGACCTAGCAACGTGCGCGAGCTGCCACTGGCGCAGCGGACGCAATAACCAGCAGGCAAGGCCGCTACTGCAGGCGCTTGGTTGCCGTGGTTTGTGCCGCCAACTGAAAGGCTGTGTACCCGTTAACTGTTGAGCCTGATGGCAACCTCGTGGGAGGGGCTTTAGCCGCGAAACATTGTCAGTGTTTCGAAGATTTTCGCGGATGAAACGCAACGCCGCCCGGCCGCTCCCACAAAAACGTTATCTCTCATGCAACAGATAACGGGTACATAGCCAACTGAAAGGCTGTGTTGCTGTTACGTGTGGCCCAGGCAATGGTGCTGCTTGCCGGAGCGCAGGGGACGCCTGGTCGTTATTCGCGAAAGCCTCGAAACCCGAATTTTTGCAGGACTCCATCCAGTCTTGATCCTGCTGGCCGAGCTGGATGCCCGTCACGAGCGCTCTCGCTCCGACTGGATTAAACTCGCTTACCAGGCAGGACAAAGGAGGCGAGTGATGAGCGGCGAGATGAGCGGTGAATTGAAGATCGAAGATATTCGGCTGGGCGAGGGCAAGGCGGTGGTCAAGGGGGCCCTGATCACCACCCAGTACGATGGTTTTCTCGAAAACGGCACCAAGTTCGACTCCTCCTACGATCGCGGCAAACCCTTCCAGTGCGTGATCGGTACCGGGCGGGTGATCAAGGGCTGGGATATCGGCATGATGGGCATGCGCGTCGGCGGCAAACGCAAACTCTTCGTCCCGGCCCACCTCGGCTACGGCGAAACAGAGTTCGGCCCCCATATCAAACCCAACTCCAACCTGATCTTCGAGATTGAGCTGCTGGAAGTGCTGACGCGGGACGATTGAGAAAGGCGCCCCCGGGTCTTCGGACGTTTGGCCGGTCGATTTTTGCGGCTGGCCTGACGCGGTGTTCTCTGCCTGTGGCGAACGGCAAAAAACGGCCCGTAGCTGACGTTCAGCGCCATCAATAGCGTGGTCGCCGATTGTTTTCGCTCGTGGCATCCCTTCCTTAAAACTCGATTTTTGATACAAAAATGGGCCGTTTAAGCCGCTGAACGGACATTATATTTCTGGTTTTTTCTTTTAAGTCAGGTACTTGCGTGGGTCCGACCCTCTACGCCAGCTTTGAATCGCCGCAAACTGTAAGAAAGCGCTCGGCAAACGCCTTGGCAGGCAGGGGCTTGCTGCACAGGTAGCCTTGCCAGAAATCGCAGCCGCTCTCGGCCAGAAAACGCCGCTGTTCCTCCCTTTCAACGCCTTCGGCCAGTACGTTCAAACCGAAGTTCTTGGCCATCGCGATGATGGTGATCGCCAGTTGCACGTCCGTGGCATCGTAGGGGATGTCGTTGATGAAGCTGCGGTCGATTTTCAGTTTGTTCACGGGAAAGCGCTTGAGATAAGCCAACGAAGAGTAGCCGGTACCGAAGTCGTCGATCGCCAGACCTACACCGAGGCTCTTCAGATCGCGCAGGAAGTGTTCCGCCTGTGACCCATACGCCATCAGGCCGGACTCCGTGACCTCCAGCTCCAGGTATGCCGGGGGAAACTTGGTTTCCTCGAGAATCCTTTGCAGTTGTTCCTTGACTCGGCCGCTGCGGATCTCCATGGAGGAAAGGTTGACCGCGATGATGCCTGGCATACGCCCTTCATCGAGCCATTGCCGACCCTGCCGGCAAGCCTCGCGTTGAACCCATTCGCCAAGCTGGACGATAAGGCCGGTTTCTTCCATCAGGGGGATAAATTCGGCCGGGCCCACCGGGCAGTCGGCATCGGGGTGCATCCGCACCAAGGCCTCCGCGCCGATGATGCCGCCATCCGCGCAGGAAACCAGGGGCTGGTAGTGTAACTCGAATAACCCCAGCCGCAGGGCACGCCGCAGACGCGCTTCCAGCGTCAGCCGCGAGCTGGCAGCAGTGGTCAGGTGATGGGCATAGCTGCGCCACTGTTTGCGCCCCGAGCGCTTCGCGTCATTCAGCGCGGCCTCCGCGTTGCGCAGCAATTCGGCGGCATTCGCACCGTCATCGGGGAAGAGTGCGAAACCTATGCTGAACTGGGCGAACAGCTCGCCTGCGCTGGCCAGCTGCAACGGCTCGCTGAAGGCATCGATAAGCTGTTGCGCGATAATCCCGGCCGCTACGCTGTCGAGCACATTGTCGACGATGGCGACGAACACATCGCTGCCCTGGCGGCCGAGGATGCTATTCGGTCCGAGCTCGCGGGACAGCCGCTCTGCCGCCATACAAAGCAGCTCATCGCCGACCGCATGGCCAAGACCGTCGTTGACGGTATGGAAGTCATTGAAATCGATGACCAGCACCGCGACGCCGGTGTTGACTTGCTGGGCTTGCGCCACGGCCTGTTCGAGGCGCGACCAGATCAGGGTCCGGTTGGGCAACCCGGTGAGCGGGTCGAGATGGGTCAGCGCATCGAGTTGCTCTTCGGCCTGCTTCAACCGTGTGAGATCGGTCATCACATAGACATAGTGAGCGGCCTTACCCTCGGCATCGGGAACACTGCCGATCGACATGAAGTGCGGCAATGGCATGCCGATCTTGCTCTGGCTCATGACCTCGCCTTGCCAATAGCCGACGTGCGCGAGGGTGTTCATCATGTCGATGAACAGGGCTTCGGGATAACCCGCAGAGTGGAGCCGGCGCGGAGAACGGCCGACGGCTTCCGCCGCGCTGTATCCGGTCTGCTCGCTGAACGCGCGATTGACCATGACGATGTGCCCGCCGAGGTCGGTGATCAGCACCGCGTCCCGCGAGTTCTCCAGCGCCGCGGCCAGGAGTGCGAGATGGGCCTGCTGCGCGGCATGCTGCTGGTCGATCTCGAAGCGCGTGAGCGCGAGTGAGACTTCGTCGCGAATCTCTTCGAAGAGTGCCTGCTCGTCGGCGCGCTCCAGATCGAGCCTGGGGCTGGCGAGATGCAACACCCCAGTCAGGCGCTGCCCGCGGCGTAACGGGATGCCGACCCAGGCCTCCATGCCGGCCGCCGTCAGCGCCTCTATCCATGGCGGAACGCTGACCAGGCGCTGCAGATGGGACAGAGATACCACCTTGTTGTTCTGCCATGCCTCCACCACCTCGCCGCTATAGGCCGATGCCAGAGCTATCGTCGGCTCCGGGTACTCGGGTTGCTGCGGCTCTGGCTCCGAAGCCTGGAACAATTCAATGCGAGCGTCATGAAAGTGTCCCTGTTCCCGTGCGCAGGTGCAGATCCGCTCGAACAGCTCATCCTGGGTCGTGCTGTGGACGATGGCCTGACTGACCTGGCTGAGAAACCCGTATAACCGCGACAGATCGCGCACGCGTTGTTCGCTGGCATGACGCGCGGTGACGTCCCAGGTCAACCAGATGACCGTGTCGCTGTCCCCGACCGGGGCAATGCGCGCCTCGAAATAGCGCTCTTGGCCATCGATCGGCAGGCAATACTCATAATTGCTGGTGCGCCGGCTGGCGAGGGTTGTCGCGATGACCTGCAGGCACCCGCTGGCCACGCCTTGCGGCAGCATGTCGATGATATGCCGGCCGATAAGCTGCTCTGTTGGCATGGCAAACCCGCCTGTGCCGATGCCATAGGCTTCGAGGTAACGCCCCTCGGCATCGAGCAGAAACGAGCGCTCCGGAATGCCCGAGGCGAAAGCGCGCAGGTGCGACTCGTTAGCAGCCAGTTTGGCGAAGGCCTGGGCGCGGCTCTGTTCGATGCGCGCCAGAATATGCAGGAGCAGCAGCGCCAAGCCGCCGGTCAGGACAATGTTGAGGGCCGCGAGCCATTGCTGCTGCTCATGCCTTGCTGCAATCTCGTGAAGAATGATGCTTTCCAGCTCGGATGCGGCGACATCGACCTGGCGATAATGCACGCGCAAGGCGAGTGCGGAAGTCGGTGAGGGGCTGGCCAGGCGATCATGAATTGCCTGCGCCATTGCCTTCAGAGCCCGCCCATACGCCTCGGTCGCTTGGGCAATCTCGGCAGGCGGACGCCGGTTGATGGTGAGGCCGGCAAGGTGCCCCTTGCCGGCGGCCAGCTCTCGGCTTGCCGCCAGGGCCCGTTCCAGGCTGGCGATCACTAGCTCCGCGGTCACCGCGGGGTCGCCATCGAGGACCCGTTCCAGATGCACTTCGGCCACGGTCGCCGCCCGCCGCGATTCAGACAGCTGATCGAGGGGCAGCAGCCCTTGCCGCGATATCTGGTCCCAGCGAAAGCTCGAGAACACCATCAGCGCCATGACTGCGGTGACGAAGAGCGCCAAGGCGACGAGAACCGGTACGGGATTGAACGTGCGTGCCGAGACTCTGTTCATCGCTGCGACTCCTCGGTTGCCCGCGGCAGATCGCTGGCGACAAACCCGAACTTTTCCACCAGTTGGAGATGCTCGGTACTGCCGATAAAGGAGGCCAGCGCCTGATCTACCTGCTCGTGGAGGCGGGAGTCTTGCCGACGGAAGGCAAAGGCCGGGGCGCCTGGTGCCTGCTCCGCTTGCGCTACAACCAGATCGAATGCCGCGGCGTCATCCCTGTCGATGAGGTAGCGCAGCGACACGGCCGACAAGAGCAGGCCGTCGGCCTGCCCTGCACGAATGGCCGCCACCGCGCTCACTTCATCTGGAAAGGGCTTGAGCCGGCGCTCGGGAACGCCGACGGCACGTGCCTGTTGCTGCTCTATCGAGCCGTCGATAACGGCAAGACGAGCCCCTGGCAGGCTGGGAAAATCTGCCAGCGAAAAAAGATTGAGCGGGTTGCCGCGCCGAACCAGGAGGCCCGGACGAATGAGCGCAGTCGGGCGGCTGAACAGGACACGCTCGCGACGCTCCGCAGTGACGAACATGCCGGCCGCGATGATGTCGATCCGGCCGTTCTCGAGTTCACGAATGAGGCTGCCGAAATCGCCGTGCAACCAGACCACGCGCTCCAGCCCCAGGGTATGCAGGACGTGACGCAACACCTCCGGCGCCTCCCCGGTGACGTCGCCATCGGCATCGAGTATGGCGAAGGGTGCTTCGAGGGCATAGCCGACTCGTAGCGGCAAGCCGTTCTGGTAACGGGTCAGTGTGTCTTCGCTACCGATCTCCAGAACGCTTAACGCCAATACGCTTGTCAGTAGAGCCAGAAAGATGGCTGCTACGAGGTATGGCCGTTTCAGGAAAAAAATGCTTCCTTGCCTCATTTGCTACGCTCCCCCCCCGGCCGATGGTTATTTTCATTGCCCTCGTTCCCCGTCAAGCATGGCGCGCTTCACAGGTGAAAGGATAGCCACTACAGCGCTATACCTACAAAAATATCGAATAAGCCGACTGGCAGGGGCAGATGTCGCATCGGTTCGGCGACTGTCGACCGAATCGGTGGCGGAACCAGGTGGCGATGGCTGGATGAAGCGCCTCCAGCGCGGCGTCGACCGAGCCTGCGAAGCAGGGCTAGGGATCATGTCGCCCATGATGCTAACGTGGCGATTTCGCCTCAAGCGTCGCCCATCGTCGGCCGGTGCATGGCGTACCGGCTTCACCCCGCGCCAGTTTTCATTCACTCTGTGTTTCTTTTTCCCAGCAAGGCCCTCCCGTGCAATCGGTGATCTCCATCCAGCAACTGAGCAAGACCTACGCCTCCGGCCATCCGGCGCTGCACAGCATCGACCTGGATATCCGCAAGGGCGAGATCTTCGCCCTGCTCGGGCCCAACGGCGCCGGCAAGACCACGTTGATCAGCATCATCTGCGGCATCGTCAATCCGGGCAGCGGCAAGGTGCTGGTCGACGGCCACGACATCATCAAGGACTACCGCGCGGCGCGGGCACAGATCGGCCTGGTACCCCAGGAGCTGGTCAGCGACGTGTTCGAGACGGTCTGGGCCACGGTCAAGTTCAGCCGCGGGCTGTTCGGCAAGAAGGCTGATCCCGCCTATCTGGAGCGCCTGCTGCGCGACCTGTCGCTGTGGGACAAGCGCGACGCCAAGATCATGGAGCTGTCCGGCGGCATGAAACGCCGGGTGATGATCGCCAAGGCGCTGTCCCACGAGCCGCAGATCCTGTTTCTCGACGAGCCCACCGCCGGGGTCGACGTCGAACTGCGTCGCGACATGTGGAACATGGTCCGCGGCCTGCGCGCACGCGGGGTGACCATCATCCTCACCACCCACTACATCGAGGAAGCCGAGGAGATGGCCGACCGCATCGGCGTAATCAGTCAGGGCCGGATCATTCTGGTCGAGGACAAGCAGGCGCTGATGCACAAGCTCGGCAAGAAGCAGCTGACCCTGCAGCTGCAGCAACCGCTGGCCAGCCTGCCGGCGGAGCTGGATGGCCACCGCCTGGAATTGGCGGACGATGGCCACGCCCTGGTGTTCACCTTCGACGCCCAGCGCGAACACACCGGCATCGCCGAGCTGCTCAAGGACCTGGCCCAGCACGGCATCGACTTCAAGGACCTGCAGTCCAGCCAGAGCTCGTTGGAGGATATCTTCGTCAACCTGGTGTCAGGTCGATGAGGCGCTACTGCGCTCGACTATGCCGCGTTGAAATCAGGCTCGGCCTGCTCATGTACAACTCGTACACTCCGCGGCCTCGCCCGATTTCGCCTTGCCTAGCCATCGCTCGCGACGCTTCTCAACGACCTGAAACGGAGGCGCGCGCATGAATTTCTACGCGATCCGCGCCATCTACCTGTTCGAACTGGCGCGCACCTGGCGCACCCTGTTGCAGAGCATCGCCACCCCGGTGATCAGCACCTCGCTGTACTTCGTGGTGTTCGGCTCGGCCATCGGCGCGAGCATGACCCAGGTCCAGGGCGTCAGCTACGGCGCCTTCATCGTGCCCGGGTTGATCATGCTGGCGCTGCTCACCGAGAGCATCTCCAACGCCTCGTTCGGCATCTATATGCCCAAGTATTCCGGGAGCATCTACGAGCTGCTGTCGGCGCCGGTGTCCTACCTGGAAATCCTCATCGGCTACGTCGGCGCGGCGGCGACCAAGTCGATTGTGCTGGGCCTGGTGATTCTGGTCACGGCGCGGCTGTTCGTCGATTTCGAGATTCTCCATCCGTTCTGGATGCTGGCCCTGCTGGTGCTCACCGCGCTTACCTTCAGCCTGTTCGGCTTCATCATCGGCGTCTGGGCCGACGGCTGGGAGAAATTGCAGATAGTCCCGGCGCTGATCGTCACCCCGCTGACCTTCCTCGGCGGCAGCTTCTACTCGATCAGCATGCTGCCGCCGGCGTGGCAGACGGTGACCCTGTTCAACCCGGTGGTGTACCTGATCAGCGCCTTCCGCTGGAGCTTCTACGGCGTCTCCGACGTCAACGTGGTGCTCAGCCTGGGCATGATCTTCGCCTTCCTGCTGCTGTGCGTGCTCACCGTTGGCTGGATCTTCAAGACCGGTTACCGGCTGAAGAGTTGATCCGGCTGCTCGCGGCCGGGGAGCTCGTGGGCGAATCCCGGGTCGCCCGAACGCAGTGAATCAGGCCTGGCCATAACGGAGAAAATGCGTAGACTTCGCGCCCTTTTTCCAGCGGCAGGAGTGCTCGATGAGCTTCAACTTGGCAAACAAACCCAGCGAACAACGCAACGTCGAGGAAGCGGAAAAGGCCCGGCTGTTCGAGATTTGGCAGCAGAACCTGCACCGCACCAAGGTCGATGCGGCGCGCCTGGTCGGCGAAAAGAGCAAGCGCAAAGGCAAGTGGGACGAATGGCTGCGTACTGAACTGGCGCAGATGACGCCGCCTGAATACGCCAGCATGGTGCAGCGGGAAGTCCGGCGGTTGCTGGCGACGCGCTAGCAGGCCATTGAAAAGGCTATGTACCTGTTAACTGTTGAGCCTGATCGCAACCTCGTGGGAGGGGCTTTAGCCGCGAAACATTGTCAGTGTTTCGAAGATTTTCGCGGATGAAACGCAACGCCGCCCGACCCCTCCCACAAAAACGTTATCTCTCATGCAACAGATAATGGGTACATAGCCATTGAACAACCACTGCGCTCGGCTAGGCGGCGTCGATGCGCCCAGCGTAGCGCTCGGCCAGGGTGCAGAAGAACGTCACGTACTGCGCAGGTCCACCGCAGAACACCACATCCAGAGCGAGTGGGTCGGCGGGGTCGCTGATGCCCTCGGCTGCCGGCCAGGGCTCCAGGGCCGGGTCGTCCGCCCGGCGCTGCAGGTGCGCGGCATCGAGGCCCGGGCGATCGACTTCGCCGCCGCTGCTGTCGATGTAGACCACGCAGTTGTCGCTGTCGAAGGCCTTGCCCAGCTCCTGCACCAGGGTCAGGAAGCCGCGGTCGCTGCCGCCACGTAGTTGCTGGGGCTGGCCATCCAGCGTGCGGCTGGCCGAGGTGACCGTGTCGCCCACGCCGACGATGCGCGGCATCTGCCGCGGGTCGAAGTGCTCGCGGGCCAGTTGCAGCAGCGCGCCACGCTCGCGCGGCGCCTGGCGGGCGTTGAAATCGGCGCCCAGCGGGTACTCGCCGGTGTGCTGGTGATAGTAGTGATTGAGGATCACCAGTACGCCGACTTCCTTGATGGCGCCCTTGAGCATGAACTGGAAGTCGGTGGTGCCGGCATCGTCGCCCGTGCTGTACCTGAGCCTTTCCCGGCCCAGGGCGTCGCTGCCGAGATTGGGCGCGTAGTGGACGAAGAAGGATTCCTGCAGCCGGCAGGCGGCGGCTTGCTCCAGCAGCTGCTCCATGAAACCTTCGAGCGCCCGCTGCAACTGCTGGTAGAGCGCCGGTTGGGCGCTGAGATGCTGGTAGAGGCTGTTGATGTTGAGGGTCGGTGAGGCGAGGTTGTCCAGTACGCTGGCGCCAACCAGGGGCGCGATCGCGGAGACGGCGAGCGCATAGGGCGGTGCGGCCAGCAGTTCGCCGAGAAAGCGCTCGGCCTTGCCCGGTATCGTCTGCAGAAAGACCAATTCCGCCGCGCTTACGCCCGGGTGGGAGACGCTGCCGTAGCGGTCCTGCAGTTGCACGCCGCCGGCAGCCAGCCCCGGCAGGTAGAGGCCTTGCTCGCGGGCCTGGGCGGGGGCTGCGCAGGCATTGTCGACGATGCCGTTCACCCCGCGCCTGCCGATGTGTTCGCCGTTGGTCAGCACGAAGAAGTGCCCCGCCAACTGACGGGCCGCCTGCACATAGCGCCGCTCGATGGTCCGGGTCAGCGGGTCGCGCACCAGGCCCATGCAGACGCCGTCCAGGTCCTGAATGATCAGCAGTTTGTCGGTGGCGACGAGGGCGTCGAGCAGGCGAGGGTGGTCGAGTGAAAAGTGCGGGCTGTTTATAGTCATGCGCCCATCTTACCCACAGTGCCCGGGTCGACCAACTCTACGCGGGCGTGATATTGCCCTGCCACGGTTCGCGGCCAAGGCCCGCTCCTACGATTCAGCGGTGCTCTTGTAGGAGGGGACTTGTCCGCGAATGGATGTTGCCTTGCCAGGGTTCGCGGCCAAGGCCCCTCCTACGGTTCAGTAGTGCTCTTGTAGGAGGGGACTTGTCCGCGAATGGATCGTTGCCTTGCCAGGGTGTGGTGGCCAAGGCCCTCATGCTGCGGTTCTGCGGTGTGGTGGTGCTCTTGTGGGAGCCCGTTGGTCGGCTCGATTGGTGGCGCACGTCGCAAGTCGGGGTGGATAACGCGTTGTGTATCCACTTTTATAGGCCGACGTGGCACTATCTCCTTCGATTTGCGGTGGATTGACAAGATTCACCGTCCTCGCAGTACGTTGTCGCGAAATCTTCTGCAAAGTCCTGCTCACAATCACAGCCATTCATGCATTAGGGCTCTAGCTTGACCGAAAAAAACCTCTCAGAAGGCGAGATGCGCCGCGCCCTCGGCCTCGACCCGGCTCCGCCGAAACAACCACAGTCACAGCCCAAGCCACCCGCCAGTTACACGCTCGTCGAACTGAGCGTGCGCAAGAACGGTGGCCCGACTTTCCGTTTCGAGCACCGTTCCCGCTCGATCAGTACGCTCGCGGCCCAGCTCGAGGCCGAAAAAGCCGCGCGCGCCAAGGGTTACGAGGTGTGGGTGCTGCTGGATATCCGCCAGGTTTCCGAATAGCGGCTGGTTGCTGTCCTGGCGAATCGGCCGTGTTGCTTCGTGGTCGGTCGGCGTGCGCAGGGCATGGGCTCCAGATCGTCCTACCCGCGAAACCTTGGCCGGTGCCACGACCATCATTGCTGGATCACGACCAAGTATCTGCCGAAAGCCGCCATCGACTGGCCATTACCGGTTGGACCGGGCTGGGCGATCTGCAGCTGTAATTATTCTTCGGATATGACGTTGGTTGACGATTTGCTCGAAGCCTTTGACGACACTGTGCCACAGTGACATGAGCGCGCTGTTGTTAACGGGGTGGCGGGGTGGTGGCATAATGCCTTCGCTTTGCGTATTTCCTGCTTTGCACCGACTTTGCGGCGCATCATCAACCGGTCAAGGATCTTTCATGTCGCCAGCAGCAGAATCGTCCTCTCAGCCGGCCGTCGGTGTGCCCAACTCGAGGGCCACACGCGGGGCGTTGTTGCTTATCTCTGCCTTGCTGTTGCTGCTGTTCGTCGTGGCCAGTGCGGCGTTGCTGCAAATTGCGTTGCAGCAGAACACTCGGGCGATCGAACAGAGCCTGTTCTATGTGGAAAAGGCTACCCAGGCCCGGCAGAAGTCGATTCTGGCGACCATCTCCGACTACGCCTTTTGGGGTGAGGCCTACCAGCATCTGCATGCCACGGTCGATCTCGAATGGGCTTATACGCGGCAGAACCTGGGCCCCAGTCTGTTCGATGATTTTGTCTTCGAGGGCGTGTTTGTCGTCGCTGCCGATGGCTCCACCGCCTATGCGGTGGTCGACGGCCAGCGCGTGGCAACCTCGGTGCAGCAATGGCTCGGCCAGGATATAGCGGCATTGCTCGCGCAGGCGCGCGAGCAGGCCGTGGATGAAGAACCGCTCGTGGACTTTGTCCAAGTAGCCGGTCAGCCGGCGCTGGTCGCTGCTGCGGGCTTCACCCCTGGAGGCGATCCACAGATCGCCGAAGTGCCGGGGCCGACATCGGTTTTGCTCTTCGTCGATCTGCTCGGGCCGGACAAGCTGCAGGCGCTGGGAGAGGATTTCGGCATCGACACGCTGCATGTGGCCAACGCCGCCGATGCGCCAGGCGCGGCCTCGCTGCGCCTGGCCACCCTCAACGGCGAGCCGTTGCTGTTGGGTTGGCAGCCGGCCAGGCCTGGCGATCAGTTGCTGTACCTGATTTTGCCGCTGCTGGCCTTGGCCGGGAGCATTGTGGCGTTGGTCACCTGGTTGATCCTGCGCCGGGCTATGGCCTCCGCGCGTGAGATGGATGCCAGTTATGCCTCCCTGTATGCCAGCCAGCGGGCCCTGGCGACCAGTGAGGCGCGCTTTCGCGATGTGGCCGAAGCCGCCTCGGACTGGATCTGGGAGGTCGATGCCGAGCTGCGCTTGACCTACCTTTCCGCGCGTTTTCAGGCGGTGACCGGGCATGCCGAGAGCGACTGGCTGGGACGCCCGATCGATGAGTTCATCGAGTGTCCCGGTGGTCTGTCCACCTGGCTGAGCAAGCGCAAGGGTAGGGCCGCCAATGGCACCCTGCAATGTCATTACCATGCCCTGGATGGTCGTCTGCGCACCTGTCGACTCTCCATGCGCACCGTCGCGGATGCGCAGGCTGGCGGCGGTTACCGCGGTACTGTCAGCGACATCAGTGAAGAGGTCGAGGCCCAGGCGCGCATCGAACACCTGTCGCTGCACGATGCGCTGACCGGTTTGCCGAACCGCAACCGCATGCAGGAATTCCTCGACGGCAAGCTCAAGGCAAGGCCGACCACGGACAAGCCGCTGCTCATGCTGAGTCTCGACCTCGATCGGTTCAAACAGGTCAACGATTCCTTCGGTCACGAGGTCGGCGACCAGGTACTCAACGAGGTCTCCCGGCGCCTGCGTCTGTGTCTGCGCGAGGGTGATCTGGTCGCGCGCATGGGCGGGGACGAGTTCATCCTGATCGTCAGCGGTATATCCGCTCAGGAGGAGGTGGCGCATCTGTGCGAGCGTTTGGTCGCCAGCATCGAACAGCCATTCGAGATCGATAACCACTGTATTTTCATCGGTACCAGCATTGGCATAGCCATGGCGCCCGCCGATGCCACCGTGGCGGACGAGTTGCTCCGCTATGCGGATATCGCCCTGTACGAGGCCAAAGGGGCCGGACGCAATACCTGGTGCTTTTATGCCAGCGATATGAACGAGCGGGTCGTCGAACAGCGCCAGCTGGAGAGTGATTTGCGCCAGGCCTTGAACAACGACGAGCTGCGTCTGCTCCTGCAACCCCGCTATAGCGTCAACAGCAAGCGCATGGTCGCGGCCGAGGCGCTGGTGCGCTGGCAGCACCCGCAACGCGGGCTGCTGAGCCCGGATGCCTTTATTTCAATCGCCGAGAGCACCGGCCTGATCGTGCCCCTGAGCTCATGGGTGCTGCATGCCGCCTGCACGGAAGCCATGAGCTGGGGCGAGGAGTTGATCGTTTCGGTGAATCTGTCGTCGGTGGAGTTCCAGCGCGGGCACTTGGTGACACGGGTACAGAGTGTCCTCGACGCCACCGGCCTGCCGCCGTCGAGATTGGAACTGGAAGTCACCGAGAGTGTCCTGCTCGAGGATGCAGAGAGCGCGCTGGTGATCATGCAGGCGCTCAAGGATCTGGGCGTCAGGCTGTCCATGGATGACTTCGGCACCGGCTATTCGTCCCTCGGCTATCTGCGCACATTCCCTTTCGATGGGCTGAAGATCGATCGCAGTTTCGTCTCCGACCTGGACGGTGGCGAGAACAGCGAGGCAATCATCAAGGCGATAATCGGCCTCGGTCGGGCGCTCTCCCTGACCGTGACGGCCGAGGGCGTGGAGTCGCAAGCGCAACTCGACATTCTGCAGCACTACGATTGTGAGGAAGCCCAGGGCTACTTCCTCGATCGGCCGATGCAGCCGGCCCTGCTACGCAGTGCGCTGGAGCGTCTGGAACACGGGGTATGAGCCGGGCAGTCTGGCGGCCCGGTTGTCGCCGAGGACAATAACAACCCCAGGTTGGCCCCAAGGCAGGTCAGCCCCGCCTTCGACGCCGCGCTGTCGCGCGGCAAGCTGGAGGCTCAAGGATCAAGACCGTAGGATGGGTTAGGCGCCCACAAATTGACCTGCTGCCAACAGAATAACCGCGCCGTAACCCATCATGGATTTCAGCCACGACAACCGGATACAGGTATAAATCGCTCGATGGGTATCGCTGCGCTCAACGCCATCCTACGGGCGAGTTGCGCCGGCATTTGCAGTATGGAGGGGTTGGTGCGGCCCGACCTAGGCGGCCCCACCCATCCTACGGTTACCGGCTCCTGCAAGACTTCGTGCTGATATAATTTTTATATATAAAACAATGAGTTATTCTTTGTTTGATAAGATCCTGTCCGAGAATGCTCATCAACTACAAAACTTCATATCCTAGGACAGTCTCCTGGCTCGGGTTGCGCCGGGGCTGATCCGGGCGACGGGGCTGCGCCCACTTGTGGGCGGCGGGCCCTCTCGCGGCTAAACCGCCTCCAGCACATCCTCGCTTCTGTCCATTGCCACCTGGCGGATCGACAGGCGGATCTCCGCCGGCAGCACGCGTTTGGCGGCGCCTTCGGCGAGTTCGCCGAGCAGCGGATGATGGCTGAGTTTGCCGGCCGGGTCCTGGCGCAGTACGCCCTGGCCCTGCAGGGTCTGGATGAAGTGGCGAAACAGGCTCTTGTCGAAGAACTCCGGGGCGTTGAGGCCGTGGAGGATCGACAGGCGCTGGGCCATCACGGTACACAGGTCTTCCAGTTCCTCGGCGCTGATCGCGTGCTGGCCGGCGTTGAGCAGCAGGGCGGTGGCCATGTAGAAGCGCTGCAGGGTCTGGGCAATGGTGCGCGAGAGCAGGGTCAGCAGGACGAAATGCCGCGAGCTGGGCAGTGGGCGCACATAGACGTCGGCCTCGAAGCTGAGCAGGCCCTGCTCGACGAAGGCAGCCAGCCATTGGTCGACCACCGCATCCAGTTGCTCCAGGTCCCAGCGGATGAACAGCTCGGCCTGCAGGTAGGGGTAGAGCGCGCGGGTGTAGCGCAGGATCTGTTCGCGGCTCATCCGCGCACTGCTCTGGAAGAAGCTGGTCAGCAGCGCGGGCAGGGCGAAGATGTGCAGCACATTGTTGCGGTAGTAGGTCATCAGGACGGCGTTGTGTTCGTCCAGATAGAGGATCTTGCCCAGCGCATCGCGCTGTTCGGCCAGCAGGTTCATACCCTGCACGTATTCGATCAGCGCCTGGCCGTCGCCTTCCGGCAGGCTGGTGTGCGGCGAGTAGGGCACGCGGCGCAGCAGCGCCAGATAGAGGTCGAGCAGCCGGGCCAGGGCGCGCTCGTCGAGGGCCAGCTTGCTGGTGGAGAGTAGCGCCAGGGCCACCAGATTGACCGGGTTGATCGCCGCCGCTTCGTTGAGGTGTTGCGCCACGCGCTGGCCGAGCCTGTGGGTAGTCTCGTTCAGCCAATCCGGGCGGAACTGGCCGCCGTAGTCCTGGCGGCGCCAGTCCGGCTGCTCCCGGTCGAGGAACTCGGCCAGCTTGATCGGCTCGCCAAAGTTGACCCAGACCTGGCCGAAGCGCTGCTTGAGCGCGCCTATGACCCTGAACAGGTCGAAGATCGACTCCTTCTTCTTGCTCACCCCGCGCAGTTCGCCGAGGTAGGTGCGGCCTTCCAGCACCCGTTCGTAGCCGATATACACCGGCACAAACA
Source organism: Pseudomonas sp. (assembly GCA_030699825.1). Lineage (GTDB taxonomy): Bacteria > Pseudomonadota > Gammaproteobacteria > Pseudomonadales > Pseudomonadaceae > Aquipseudomonas. The sequence goes on from JAUYKV010000037.1 coordinate 77,185, forward strand.
CCACCGGCAGGCGGTGGCTGCGCAAAAAGCTGCGCAGGGTGATGGCGAGCATGCCGGTCTTCGGCTGGAGCATGCGCCCGGTGCGCGAGCGCCCTCCCTCAACGAAGTACTCGACCGGGAAGCCCTTGCTGAACAGGGTATGCAGGTATTCGTTGAACACCGCGCTGTACAGCGGGTTGCCCTTGAAGGTGCGGCGCATGAAGAAGGCGCCGCCGCGCCGCAGCAGGCCGCCGATGATCGGCATGTTGAGGTTGATCCCGGCGGCGATATGCGGCGGGGTCAGGCCGTTGCGAAACAGCAGGTAGGACAGCAGCAGGTAGTCGATATGGCTGCGGTGGCAGGGCACGTAGATCACCTCGTGGCCTTGGGCGACCTCCTGCACGCCCTCGATGTGGTTGACCTTGATGCCGTCGTAGATCTTGTTCCAAAACCAGCTGAGCAGCAGTTCGAGAAAACGGATCGCCGTGTAGGTGTAGTCCGAGGCGATTTCGTTGCCGTAGCGCAGGGCCATGGCTTCGGCTTTGTGCAGGCTGATGTGTTCACGCTCGGCGTGCTCGATGATCGCCTGGCGTACCTGCGGGCCGTGCACCAGGCCCTTGACCAGGTTACGCCGGTGCGACACGTCGGGACCGATGACCGCGGCCTTCTGCTGGCGAAAGTGCACCCGCAGGATGCGCTGAACCATGCGCAGGGTGCGCTCGTGCCCCTTGTCCTGCGCGACCAGTTCACGCAGCTGGATCGGGCTTGAGAACTGCACGCGGGTCTTGCGTCCCAGGATCAGGATGCTGGCCAGGCGGCGCAGGCGCCCGGTGACGGCCCAGCTGTCGGCGAACAGCAGCTTCCAGGCGCTGGTCTCGCGGTCCGGCGACTGGCCCCAGAACACGCTGACCGGGACGATCTGCGCCTCGTCCAGCCGATGCTCGGCGAGGGCGCTGACCAGGCGTTGCAGGGTCGGCGAAATACCGCGCTTGTCCTGGCGACCGAGCCAGTCCGGCTCCGGGGTCAGGTAGAAGAACGCCGCCGGCTCCAGCAACTCGCCCAGCGCCACCGGCAGTACCGGGCGCGGCAGGCCGGCCTTGCGGCACTCCGTATCGACCACCGCCAGATCGCTCAAAGATGGCAGTTGCAGCACATAGAACACTGGCTTGCTGCGGTCGAGCTTGAGGCTGAAGGCCGACTGGTTGATGGTCTCCGAACGCACCCAGAGGTACAGCAGGCGGCGCATGGTAGCGAACAGGAGGCGGCGAAACGGGGAGCGGGTCATACGGAGTCTGCTGGCTGTGCAAACGAGCGATTGCTCGGGGGCGGCTAGTGTGCCGGATCGCTGGCGTGCCGGCAAAAGCTTGTCATGAGCCTATTGGGCGAAGCGCCGGGGCGGGTCGCGCAGGTTAGCGGCGGGGCAGGTGTCTGGGCAAAAACCCAGGTTCAAGACGCCGCGTAAGCCAACACGGTGTCAGCAGGTCCGCCGCCATGATGGGTTACGCCGCGCCGGAAAGGCTGTCCTGTCAGGCATCGCCTGGGCGGCTAACCCATCCTACGGGGGCTGGGACAGTTCGTAGGATGGGGCGGGCCGCGTAGGCTGAGTGCAGCGATACCCATCGAGCGATTTATGCCCTCGGGCTAATCCCACGCGCGCTGCGTAACCCATCATGGCGCCAGCAGGCCCAGCGCCATGATGGGTTACGCCGCTCCTGAAAGGTTGTTCTGCCAGGCATCGCCTGGGCGGCTAACCCATCCTACGGGGGCTGGGACAGCTCGTAGGATGTTGAGCGCAGCGATACCCATCGAGCGATTTATGCCCGCGGGCTAATCCCGCGCGCGCTGCGTAACCCGACATGGCGCCAGCAGGCCCAGCGCCATGATGGGTTACGCCGCTCCTGAAAGGTTGTCCTGCCAGGCCCTGGGCGGCTAACCCATCCTGCGGGCTGCGTCGGGGGCTATGACTCCCGGGTTCTTGGCTTGCACTGCTGGCGCCTGAGTCCTTATAGTCCTGCCGGCATTGAAAGCCCGTTTCGCCGCTCTACGGGCCGCGAGCAGGATCTGTTACCGCACGGGTGAGGGACCATGATCGAGATAAGCAAGCTAACCAAGCGTTTCGCACAGCACACAGTGGTGGACGACCTGTCCTTTCGCGTCGAGCGCGGGGAAGTGTTGGGGTTCCTCGGCCCGAACGGTGCCGGCAAGTCCACCACCATGAAGATGCTCACCGGCTTTCTTGCGCCGACGTCCGGCACGGCGAGCGTGCTCGGCTTCGATATCCAGAAAGACCGCCTCAAGGCCCAGCGGCAGATCGGTTACCTGCCGGAAGGCGCGCCCTGTTACGGCGACATGACGGTGCGCAGTTTCCTCGATTTCATCGCCGAGGTGCGCGGCTTCAAGGGGGCTGAGAAGCGTCAGCGGGTGGCCAAGGCGGTGGCCCAGGTCGAGCTGGAACATGTCCTCGAGCAGTCGATCGAGACCCTGTCCAAGGGCTTCAAGCGCCGGGTCGGTCTGGCCCAGGCTATCGTGCATGATCCCCGGGTGCTGATCCTCGACGAGCCCACCGATGGCCTCGACCCGAACCAGAAGCACCAGGTGCGCAAACTGATCCAGAGCCTGTCCTACGACAAGATCGTGATCATCTCCACCCATATTCTCGAGGAGGTCAGTGCGGTCTGCACCCGTGCGGTGGTGATCGCCCACGGCAAGCTGCTCGCCGATGGCACGCCGCTGGAGCTGGAGAGCCGCTCGCGCTATCACCAGGCCGTCACCCTGGTGGCCGAAGAGCCGCTGGATATGGTGGCGCTGGCGGCCTTGCCGGGCGTCAGCGGGGTGGAGGAGAACGAGCGCGAACACAGCCTGAGCGTGCTGGCCAAGCCGGGTGAGGTGATCTTCCCGCAGGTCAATGCGCTGATCGCTCAGCGCGGCTGGCGGGTCAAGGAATTGAATGTCGAACGCGGTCGGCTGGACGAAGTGTTCCGCAGCCTGACCCGTGGGGAGATGGTATGAGGCAGTTGCCGGTATTGTTCAAACGCGAGCTGGCGAGCTACTTCAGCACGCCGCTGGCCTATGTGTTTATCGTGATCTTCCTGGTCCTGTCCGGGGTGTTCACCTTCTATCTGGGTAACTTCTTCGAGAGCGGCCAGGCCAATCTGGCGCCGTTCTTCGCCTTCCATCCCTGGTTGTACCTGTTTCTGGTACCGGCCATCGCCATGCGCCTGTGGGCCGAGGAACGCAAATCCGGCACCATCGAGCTGCTGATGACCCTGCCGATCACCCGTTTCGAGGCGGTCACCGGCAAGTTCCTCGCGGCCTGGGCCTTCGCTGGCCTGGCGCTGTTGCTGACCTTTCCGATGATCATCACCGTCAACTACCTGGGCGCACCGGATAACGGCGCGATCATTACCGGCTACATCGGCAGTTGGCTGCTGGCCGGGGCCTACCTGGCCATCGGCTCGTGCATGTCGGCGCTGGCGAAGAACCAGGTGATCGCCTTCATCCTCACGGTCAGCGTGTGCTTCCTGTTCATCGTCAGTGGCTTTCCCATGGTGCTCGACGGCTTCAGTGGCTGGGCGCCGCAATGGTTGATCGACGCGGTGGCGTCGCTGAGCTTCCTGACCCGTTTCGATGCCATCAGCAAGGGCGTGATCGACCTGCGCGATTTGCTCTATTTTCTCACCCTGATCGCCGCCTGGCTGGCTGCGACTGCGGTGGTCATCGACCTTAAGAAAGCCGACTGAGGGTGCCCATGAAAAAGCTGATGGTTTCCGGCGCCGGGCTCGTCCTCATCGCCCTGGCGTTTCTCGCCTTCAACCTGTTCGCCAGTCTGAGCCTGACCGGCGCACGACTGGACCTGACCGAGCAGAAGCTCTACACCATCTCCCCCGGTACCCGGCAGATTCTTGCCGAGCTGGACCAGCCGGTGGAGCTGTACTTCTTCTACTCCGACACGGCCGCCAAGAACCTGCCGGCGCTGCGCACCTACGCCAAGCGCGTCGAGGAAATGCTCAAGGCCTACCAGCGTGAGGCGGACGGCAAGCTCAAGCTGAAGGTCATCGACCCGGCGCCGTTCTCCGAGGACGAGGACCAGGCAGCCGAGTTCGGCCTGCAGGGCGTTCCCCTGCAACAGGGCGGCGATTCGCTGTACTTCGGCCTGGCCGGCAAGAATGCCGAGGGGACCACCCAGGTGATTCCGTTCTTCGCCCTGGATCAGGAAGAGTTCCTCGAATACGAACTCAGCCGTCTGCTGCTGAGCCTGGCCAAGCCCGAGCGGCCGGTGGTCGGCGTGCTGTCCGGGTTGCAGATCAATGGCGGCTTCGACATGGCGTCACGCCAGCCGACGCCGCCGTGGATGGTGATGGAGGAAATCCGTCAACTGTTCCAGATCGAGAGCCTGAAGGCCGACGTCGACCTGATCCCCGAGCATGTCTCGGTGCTGCTGCTGGTGCACCCCAAGCAGTTGCCGCAGCAGACCCTCTACGCTATCGACCAGTTCGTTCTGGGCGGCGGCAAGCTGCTGGCCTTCGTCGATCCGTTCAGCGAGGCCGATACCCAGGCCGGGATGCCCGGCGCGATGGACATCGACAAGTCCTCCGACCTCGAGCCGCTGTTCAAGGCCTGGGGCCTGCGCATGCTGCCGGACCAGGTGCTCGGCGATGGCTCCTACGCCATGTCCGTGAGCATGGGTCAGGATCGTCGGCCGGTGCGGCATGCCGCCTGGCTGAGCCTGCCGAAGCAGGCGCTGGATCAGGACGACATCAGCACCGCCGCGCTGGAGAACCTGACCGTGGCCGCCGCCGGCATACTCGAGCCGCTGGAAGGCGCCAAGACCCGTTTCATCCCGCTGATCCAGAGCTCGCAATACGCCATGCCCTTCGACGTGAAGCGCTTCGCCATGCTGCAGAACCCGGAGGAGCTGATTCGCGAGCTCGAACCGACCGGCGAGCACTATACCCTCGCCGCGCGCATCGACGGCCCGGCGCTGTCGGCCTATCCAGACGGCATCGAAGGGCGCAAGGACGGGTTGCAGCAGGCGGACAACATCAACGTTATCGTCGTCGCCGATACCGACATGCTCACCGACCGCATGTGGGTGCAGGTGCAGGACTTCTTCGGCCAGCGCATTCCGCAGCCGTGGGCGGACAACGCCGGCTTCGCGATCAACGCCCTGGACAACCTGGCCGGCTCCGAGGCGCTGATCAGTGTGCGTTCGCGCGGACGCTTCACCCGTCCGTTCGAGGCGGTCGAGGCGATCCAGCGCGAGGCTGAAGCGCGCTTCCGCGAGAAGGAACAGGCTCTGCAGGCGCGCCTGGCGGACACCGAGCAGAAGCTCGCCGCCTTGCAGCAGAACGACGACCCGAGCAAGGCGCTGGAACTGTCCCCGGAGCAGCAGGCCACGGTGCAGCAGTTCCTCCAGGAGAAGCTGAAGATCCGCAAGGAACTGCGCGAGGTGCGCTACCAGTTGAACGCCGATATCGAGGCGCTGGGACGCACCCTGAAATTCGTCAATATCGCCCTGGTGCCGCTGTTGCTGACCCTCGGCGTACTTGCGTTGTGGCTATGGCGGCGGCGCAAGCACGGTTGATCGGACGATGACTGTAGCCCGAATAAGCCTTGGCGCAATCCGGGATGATCGTGCAAGCGACCCCGGATTGCGCTGCGCTTATCCGGGCTACGAGGCGTGCTTAGCCATGCCACACCCGCCAAAACCGAACGGCTACGGGTTCAGCCGGTGCGCCAGGTGATTTCCTCGACGCCGTCGGCGCTGATGCGCATCCAGCGGTCGGCTTGTTCGACGTTTTCCTCTTCCTGCCAGCTACCCGGGGCGCAGCGTACTTCGACGTCGAGCGCGGCAAAGGCGGCCTGGGCGCAGCTCAGGTCGTCGTCCCAGGGGGTGGCGGCGCTTTCCAAGTAGAGGCTGTGCCATTTGCCGACGGCTTTCGGCAGCCAGGTCACCGGCACTTCGCCGGCCAGGCACTTGAAGGTCTGGCCTTTCTGCTGCCAGGGTGTGCAGGGGCCGAGCGCTTCGCTCAACCAGGCGGCGATGGCGTGGTGATCGGCATCTTTCAGGTAAATCTCGATATCCGGTTGGCGCATGGTCATCTTTTTCCTGGGGAGCCTAAAGTTTCTCGATCCAATCGTAGCGTATGGCAACCGTCACCTCTAAGGGCTCGGCGATTACCGCGGCGCGCCGTTCGGCGCTGGCCCTCCAGCCGTGGGGGGTCATCGCCAGCAGGTCGGCGCGGGCCTCGCTGCTGTTCAGTTGCAACTTGAAGCTCAGGGTTTCGCTGTGGGCCAGGCGCATGCCTTCGGGGATCAGTTCGAGGTGCTTCTGGTCGTCGTAATCGCGCACTTCGTCGTACAGTTTCTGCCGCAGCTCCATCAGGTGTTCGCGGGTCGGGCCCATGCGCAGCAGACCTCCGCCCGGGGCGAGCAGGCGCCTGGCTTCCTGCCAGTCGAGCGGGCTGAAGACGCTGGCGAGCAGTTGGCAACTGGCATCGCTCAGCGGCAACCGGGCCATGCTCGCCACCAGCCAGGTCAGCTGCGGCGAACGCTTGCAGCCGCGCTTGATCGCCTCGCGGGAGATATCCAGGGCATAGCCTTCGGCCTGGGGCAGGGCGTCGGCGATCTGCGCGCTGTAGTAACCCTCGCCGCAGCCGATATCCAGCCAGCGCGCAGGCGCGTAACCCGCGGCCAGTTCGGCCAGGCGCCTGGCCAGCGGCGCATAGTGGCCGCCGTCGAGAAAGCGCCGGCGCGCCTCGACCATGGCGGCGTTGTCGCCCGGGTCGCGGCTGTTCTTGTGCTGTACCGGCAGAAGGTTCAGGTAGCCCTGGCGCGCGCGGTCGAAACGATGCCCGGCCGGGCAGATCACGCCGTTGTCGATGGCGCTCAAGGCGCCTTGGCAGAGGGGGCAGATCAGCATGCGAAAAATCCGTGGAAATGTCGTAGCGAGCAACCCGAGAGCAAGGCGGACGGAACGCAGCGACGAGACATATCAGTTGGATAGGCGAGGAGCGAGTACCGCCTCACAGCCGCTTGCGGCTGAACCGACGCAGGCGGGCCCGCAGGGCGAGGGAAGCGAGTCACGCAGCTATCGGGGTGCGTAGTAGACATAGCCATGGATTTTCATGTCAGCAGCTTGACCAGGGTCTGATAGTAGATCTCGGTCAGCACTTCCAGATCGCTGGCCAGCACGCGCTCGTTGATCTGGTGGATGGTGGCGTTGACCGGGCCGAGTTCGACCACCTGGGTGCCGAGGGTGGCGATAAAGCGGCCATCGGAGGTGCCGCCGCTGGTGCTTGGCCTGGTCTCGCGACCGGTCACGCTCTTGATGCTGGCGGCCACGGCGTCAAGCAGGGCGCCCGGTTCGGTGAGGAACGGCAGGCCCGACAGGGCCCATTCAACGTGATAGTCGAGGCCGTGCTTGTCGAGGATCGCGTTGACCCTGTGCTGCAGGCCTTCGACCGTGGATTCGGTGGAGAAGCGGAAGTTGAAGATCGCCTGCAGCTCGCCGGGGATCACGTTGGTGGTGCCGGTGCCGGCATTCAGGTTGGAGACCTGGAAGCTGGTCGGCGGGAAGAAGGCGTTGCCGTCGTCCCAGTGTTCGGCGGCCAGCTCGGCCAGCGCCGGGGCGGCCAGGTGGATCGGGTTCTTCGCCAGCTGCGGGTAGGCCACGTGGCCCTGTATGCCGCGCACCGTCAGCTTGGCGCCGAGCGAGCCGCGGCGGCCGTTCTTCACCACGTCACCGACCAGCGAGGTGCTCGACGGCTCGCCGACGATGCACCAGTCCAGGCGTTCGCCGCGCGCGGCCAGGCGTTCGACCACGGCCTTGGTGCCGTGCTGGGCCGGGCCTTCCTCGTCGCTGGTGATCAGGAAGGCGATGCGGCCGTTATGCTGCGGGTGGTCGGCTACGAAGCGCTCGACGGCGATGATCATCGACGCCAGGCTGCCCTTCATGTCGGCGGCGCCGCGGCCGCAGAGCATGCCCTGCTCGTCGATCAGGGCATCGAACGGCTGGTGCTGCCAGGCCAGCAGTGGGCCGGTCGGCACCACGTCGGTATGCCCGGCGAAGCACAGCACCGGACCCTCCTGCTGGCCATGGCTGGCCCAGAAGTTGTCCACTTCCTCGATGCGCATGGCTTCGATCTGGAAGCCGAGGGCTTGCAGGCGGCGCATCATCAGCTCCTGGCAGCCTTCGTCGACCGGGGTGACGGACGGGCGGCGAATCAGCTCGCAGGCGAGTTCCAGGGTGGGCGTCAGGGTCGGGGCGGGGGCAGTCATTGCGGCTCCAGGGCGGCATCAAGCGGAAAGGTCGCCATCTTAAAGCAAAATGGCCGGCGTGGGCCGCCGCCTGCGGTGGCCGATCAGCTACGGGTGCAGGCGTTGCCCGTGCCGCTATAATGCGCGCCTGCCCGGGGGATGGGGATTGAGGTGATGAAATGACGATCGACGAACAACGCTTTGCTGGGATTGCCCGGCTGTACGGTCGCGAGGGCGCCGAGCGTCTGGCCGCGGCGCATGTCGCGGTGGTCGGCATTGGCGGTGTCGGTTCGTGGGCGGCCGAGGCGCTGGCGCGCTCGGGGGTTGGCGAGATCTCGTTGTTCGACCTGGACGATGTCTGCGTGAGCAATACCAACCGGCAGATCCAGGCGCTGGACAATACGGTCGGCCAGGCCAAGGTCGACGTCATGGCGGCGCGCATCCGCGCGATCAATCCCGCCTGCGTGGTGCATGCGGTGGCCGACTTCGTCACCCGCGAAAGCATGGCCGAGTACATCACCGAGCAAATTGATGCGGTGATCGATTGCATCGACAGCGTCAACGCCAAGGCAGCGCTGATCTCCTGGTGCAAGCGGCGCAAGATCCAGGTGGTGACCACTGGTGGCGCCGGTGGGCAGATCGACCCGACGCAGATCCAGGTCGGTGACCTGAACAAGACCTGGAACGACCCGTTGGCCTCCAAGGTGCGTTCGACCCTGCGCCGCGACTACAACTTCTCGCGCACGCCGGGGCGTAACTACAGCGTGCCCTGCGTGTTTTCCAGCGAGCAGCTGCGCTACCCGAAACCGGACGGCAGCGTGTGCCAGTACAAGGGCTTCGTCGGCGACGGAGTCAAGCTCGACTGCGCCGGCGGTTTCGGCGCGGCGATGATGGTCACCGCAAGCTTCGGCATGGTTGCCGTGGCCAAGACCGTGGAGAAGCTGGTGGCCGGCGCGCGCAGGCCGGCCGAGCGGGCGAAATAGGCTGGGGCGCTTCTACAGGGGATGTGTGGCGCTGCTGCTTTTGTAGCGCTGCGGCGCTGGCAGGCAATCTGTTACGGAATCTAAGCGTCGCCGGTCAGCTCGCGCATGCGCTGCAGCACCGCATTCAGGCCATTGCTGCGCGAGGGCGAGAGCTGGCGTGCCAGGCCGAGCTGGGCGAACCAGTCGGCCAGGTCGATTTCGGCCAGTTCCGCGCCGGTCAGGCCGTTGACCCGGGCCAGCAGCAGCGCCAGCAGCCCGCGCAGCAGGCGTGCATCGCTGCCGGCACGGAACTGCCAGCAGCCGTCCGCGTGTTCGGCGACCAGCCAGACCTGACTTTCGCAGCCTAGTACGCGATTGGCCGCGCAGCGCTCCTCCTCGTTCAGCCCGGGCAGGCGCTCGCCCCACTGCATCAGCAGGCGCGCACGCTGTTCCCAGCCGGTGCATTGACCGAAGGCGGCGAGGGCTTGCTCGGCGCCGACGGGCAGGCTCATCGCGGCAGCTCCAGGGCCTGATCCTGGGCATCGAGCATGGTCTGCGGTTTCTGCGCGGTGGCGGCGCTGTCCAGGTAGGTCTGGCCTTCGCCGTCGAGGGCCAGGATGCGGGGGAAGTCAGCGCGCCAGGGGGAGTGGATAGGCATGGGGGAGCTGTCGAGACCGTAGGATGGGTTGAGCGCAGCGATACCCATAATGGGCTTGATGGGTATCGCTTTGCTCAACCCATCCTACAAAACGTATGGCTTGCAGCTTGTAGCTGCTGTTAATTATGCGCGTGCAGGGCTTCGTTGAGCTCGATCGCCGACTTGTGGGTCTTGCACTCCACGGCGCCGGTTTGCGAGTTGCGGCGGAACAGCAGGTCCGGCTGGCCGGCCAGTTCGCGCGCCTTGACCACCTTGACCAGCTGGTTCAGGCCATCGAGCAGCGTGACTTTGGTGCCGGCGGTGATGTACAGGCCCGACTCCACGGTGTTGCGGTCGCCGAGGGGGATGCCGATGCCGGCGTTGGCGCCGATCAGACAGCCTTCGCCCACGGAAATCACCAGATTACCGCCGCCGGACAGGGTGCCCATGGTCGAGCAACCGCCGCCCAGATCCGAGCCCTTGCCGACGAATACCCCGGCGGAGACGCGGCCTTCGATCATGCCCGGGCCTTCGGTGCCGGCATTGAAGTTGACGAAACCTTCGTGCATTACCGTGGTGCCTTCGCCGATGTAGGCGCCCAGGCGCACGCGGGCGGTGTCGGCGATGCGCACGCCGCTCGGCACCACGTAGTCGGTCATCTTGGGGAACTTGTCCACCGAGAAGACTTCCAGCAGTTCGCTGCGCAGACGCGCTTCCAGTTGGCGTTCGCCGAGTTCGCCCAGGTCGATGGCGCCCTGGCTGGTCCAGGCCACGTTTGGCAGCAGCGGGAAGATCCCGGTCAGGTTCAGGCCGTGCGGCTTGACCAGGCGATGAGACAACAGGTGCAGCTTGAGGTAAGCCTCGGGCGTGCTGCTCAGGGGCGCATCTTCTTCGATGAAGGTGGCGACCAGCGGCTGGTGGCTTTCCGCCAGGCGGGTGAGCAGGGCCGCCTGGGCGGCGTCGATGCCTTTCAAGGCTTCGGCCAGCTCGCCGGCTTGCTGGGTGCTGAAGCCGATCGCCTGGTTGCCGCCGCCGTAGCCAAGTTTTTCTGCGGCCTTGGCCACCAACTCGCTGGCTGGCTTGAGCAGTGGCTGGGCGTAGAAGACTTCCAGCCAGTTGCTTTGACGGTTCTGGGTGCCAACGCCGAAGGCCAGGCTGAACAGGGTCGTGGTCATGTTGCTTTCCTTAACGCGAATTCAATGGGAGTTGTTCAAGCCAGTTCGGCGGCATAGCGCTCGGGCTTGAAGCCAACCAGGGTCTTGTTGCCGAGATCCAGCACCGGGCGCTTGATCATCGACGGCTGGGCGAGCATCAGCTCGATCGCCTTGTGCTGGTCGAGGTCGGCTTTGTGCGCCTCGTCCAGTTTGCGGAAGGTGGTGCCAGCACGGTTGAGAAGGGTTTCCCAGCCATGCTCGTTGCACCACTTGTCCAGGTTCTCACGATCGATGCCAGCGGCTTTGTAATCATGAAAGACGTAGCTTACCCCGTGCTCGTCGAGCCAGGTACGGGCTTTCTTCATGGTGTCGCAGGCTTTGATGCCGTAGAGGGTTGTGCTCATGTTGTCAGGCTCTTTACAAAGTCGCGGATACGTTCGGCGGCTGCCACGCACTCGGCCAGCGGCGCGACCAGGGCCATGCGCACGCGCCCGGCACCCGGGTTCACCCCGTCGACACTGCGCGACAGGTAGGAGCCGGGGACCACGGTGACGTGCTCGCGGGCGAACAGCTCACGGGTAAAGGTTTCGTCGTCCAGCGGGGTTTTCGCCCACAGGTAGAAGCCGCCATCCGGTCGCTGCACATCGAGCACACCGTCGAGAATCGCCAGCACGGCGTCGAACTTCTCGCGGTACAGCGCGCGGTTGGCCGCGACGTGCTGCTCGTCGTTCCAGGCGGCGATGCTGGCCAGCTGGGTTTGCACCGGCATGGCGCAGCCGTGGTAGGTACGGTACAGCAGGAAAGATTTCAATATGTCGGCGTCGCCGGCGACAAAGCCCGAACGCAGGCCCGGCAGGTTGGAACGCTTGGACAGGCTGTGGAACACCACGCAGCGCTTGCAGTCGTTGCGGCCCAGTTCGGCGCAGGCGGTCAACAGGCCGGCGGGCGGGTTCAGCTCGTCGAAATACAGCTCGCTGTAGCACTCGTCGGCGGCGATAACGAAGTCGTACTGGTCGGCCAGCAGGATCAGCTTCTTCAGGGTGGCCAGCGGAATCAACGCGCCGGTCGGGTTGCCGGGCGAGCAGAGGAAGAGGATCTGGCAACGCTGCCAGACATCGCTGCCGACCGCGTCGAAATCCGGGTTGAAGCCGTGTTGCTCCAGGCACGCCAGGTAGTGCGGCTGGGCACCGGCGAGCAGGGCCGCGCCTTCGTAGATCTGGTAGAACGGGTTGGGGCTGACTACCAGGCCGCCGACGTCACGTTGCACCACGGTCTGGGTGAAGGCGAACAGCGCCTCGCGCGTACCGTTGACCGGCAGTACCTGGCGCGCCGGGTCGAGCATGCCGGCCGGCAGATTGAAGCGCCGGCTGCACCAGTTGGCGATCGCTTCACGCAGCTCGGGTATCCCCAGGGTGCTGGGGTAGACCGCCAGCTTCTCCAGGTTGGCGCTGAGCGCCTCGGCGACGAAATCCGGCGAGCGATGCTTGGGTTCGCCGATCGACAGGGCGATGGCCGGCTTGTCCTCGGGCGGCCGGGCGCCGGCGAGCAAGGCGCGGAGCTTTTCGAAGGGGTAGGGCTGCAACTGGTTCAAGGCGTCGTTCATGTTTCTTTTCCTGGGTGCTACAAGCGGCGGCCGCACGAGATGTGGCTTGCCGCTGTCTCGATCAAATGGTTATCCGGCTTGGCTCTGTGCTCTGTCCGTTGGCGTCCGAGAGCTGCTCGATGATGGTTTCCTGCAGCCGGCGGCAGAGTTCGGGATCGGACAGCGGCTGGTTGTTGGCGTCGGTGACGAAGAACACGTCTTCCACCCGCTCGCCGAGGGTGGCGATCTTGGCGTTTTGCAGCGACAGGTCGAAGTCGAGGAAGATCCGGCCGACCCTGGCCAGCAGGCCCGGTCGATCGGGGGCGGTAAGCTCGAGGATGGTCACCGGGCGCTGCGCATCGTTGTGGATGGTCACCCGTGGGGCGAAGGCGAAATGCTTGAGCTGGCGCGGCACCCGACGCTGGATGATGCTCGGGTACTCGTCGGGGTTCTTCAATGCATCGATCAGGCCCTGGCGGATCTGCTTGATGCGTGCCGGGTTGTCGCCGATCGAGCCGCCTTCGGCCTCCAGCACTATGTAGGTGTCGAGGGTGAACTGGCTGGTCGAGGTGAGAATTCGGGCGTCATGGATGCTCAGGTTGAGCTGGGCCATGGCGGCCACGGTCACGGCGAAGAAGTCGTGTTGGTCGGCGGCATAGATGAAGATCTGGGTGCCGCCCTCGAACTCGCGTTGGGTGGTTTCCTTGATCAGAACCAGCGGATTGCCGTCGTTGGCGTGCTGCAGGATCGCCTCGGCATGCCAGGCCACGTCGCCGGCGGTGTGGCGCAGGAAGTAGTTGTCGCCCAGTTGCGCCCACAGCTGCTCGGCGTCGTCGGGATCGGTGCCGCCGCGCACCAGGATGTCCAGGGCGGCGCTCTGGGTCATGCGAATCTGTTCTTCACGATCCAGCGGGTTTTCCAGGCCGCGGTTTAGGGCGCGCTTGGTCTCGGTGTAGAGCTGGCGCAGCAGGCTGGCGCGCCAGGAGTTCCACAGGCTGGGGTTGGTAGCGTTGATGTCGGCCACGGTCAGCACGTAGAGGTAGTCCAGGCGCGTCTGGTCGCCGACCAGGCGGGCGAAATCGAAGATCACCTGGGGGTCGGAGAGGTCCTTGCGTTGGGCGGTGGTCGACATCATCAGGTGGTTCCGCACCAGCCAGACGATCAGCTTGCTGTCCCAGTTAGGCAGTTGATGGCGCACGCAGAAGGTCTCGGCGTCTACCGCGCCCAGCTCGGAGTGGTCGCCGCCGCGGCCCTTGCCGATGTCGTGGAAGAGCCCGGCCAGGTAGATCAGCTCGGGCTTGGGCAGCTTGCCGATCAGCTTGCTGGCCAGGGGGAACTTCTCGGCCAGTTCCGCCCATTTGAACTTGCGCAGGTGCTTGATCAGGTTGAGGGTGTGCGCATCGACCGTATAGATGTGGAACAGGTCGTGCTGCATCTGCCCGACAATATGCCCGAACTCGGGCAGGTAGCGGCCGAGAATGCCGTAGCGGTTCATCCTCCTCAGGTTGCGGTGGATGCCCTGCGGGGTCTTGAACAGTTCGATGAATAGGCTGGTATTACGGATGTCATTGCGGAACTCGTCATCGATCAGATAACGGTGATCGCGCAGCAGGCGAATGCTGTCGGCGCACACGCCTTTGATCTCGGGGTGCTGGGCCATCAGCACGAAGATTTCCAAAATGGCGAAGGGCGTGCGTTTGAAGACGTTGGGGTGGGTGACTTCGATATAGCCGTCGCGCAGCTGGAAGCGGCTGTTGAGCGGCTGCGCCTGCCCGCTTTGGCCGGCGCGGAGGATTTCTTCCTCGAAGTGCTGATTGATCAGGTCGCTCAGCTCGGCGATGCCCATCACCACCCGGTAGTACTTCTGCATGAAGCGTTCGATCGCCAGTTTGGCGTCGCCATCTTCATAACCCAGCAGGCTGGCGATCTCGCGCTGGTGGTCGAACAGCAGGCGGTCTTCGGCGCGACTGGCGAGCATGTGCAGGGCGTAGCGCACCTTCCAGAGGAATTCCTGGCTGGACACCAGCAGGGCGTATTCGCTTTCCAGGAGAAAGCCCTGGCCGACCATGGCGTGCAGATTCAAGGTGCCGAAATGCCGGCGGGCGACCCAGAGGATGGTCTGGATATCGCGCAGGCCGCCCGGCGAGCCCTTGACGTTGGGTTCGAGGTTGTACTCGGTGTCGTTGTACTTGGCATGGCGGGCGCGCTGTTCCTTGCGCTTGGCCAGGTAGAACTGCTTGCTCGGCCACATCTGCGCGGTGCTGGTGACGTCCTGCATGCGCTGGCGCAGGCGTTCGGGGCCGGCGATGGTGCGGCTTTCCATCAGGTTGGTAACCACCGTCAGGTCGGCGCGGGCTTCTTCGGCGCACTCGTCGACCGAGCGCACGCTTTGCCCGACTTCCAGGCCGATGTCCCAGAGCAGGGTGAGGAAGCGTTCGATCGGCTCGCGGAAGGTTTCGTGGTCGGCGCCGCCCAGCAGGATCAGCAGGTCGATGTCCGAGTAGGGGTGCAGCTCGCCCCGGCCATAGCCGCCCACCGCCAGCAGGGCGATCTCGGCGTCCTCGCTCCACTCCAGGCGATCCCAGGCTTCACGCAGGATCTGGTCGGTGAACCAGGCGCGATCCTCGACCAGCCGGCGCACCTCGCGACCCGCCTTGAAACGCGCGTCGAGCACCTCGTGGGCGCGGCGAATGACCTTCTTGAAGGCACCGATGGGGCTGGCCTTCAGCGCCAGTTCGGCCTGGAATTGCCCACGGTCGAACAGCTCGGAGTCTACCTGCGGCATGCGCTGCTCTTCCTTTATAGGGGCGACTATAGGGGCGGCGATCATCAGGCCGACGTGCGGGGGATGGTGTCGTCGCTGCGCAGGGTGAAGATCTCGTAGCCGTTGGCGGTGACCAGGATGGTGTGCTCCCACTGCGCCGAGAGCTTGCGGTCCTTGGTGATCGCGGTCCAGCCGTCGCCGAGCAGGCGGGTTTCCGCGCGGCCCTGGTTGATCATCGGCTCGATGGTGAAGGTCATGCCTTCCTTGAGTTCCAGGCCGGTGCCGGCGCGGCCGTAGTGCAGCACCTGCGGCTCTTCGTGGAACACCGCGCCAATGCCATGGCCGCAGTACTCGCGCACCACCGAGAAACCGTTCTTCTCCGCATGCTTCTGGATCACTTCGCCGATGTCGCCGAGGCGGGTTCCGGGGCGTACGATTTCGATGCCTTTGTACATGCACTCCTGGGTGATCTTGGCCAGGCGCTCGGCCCACTCAGGCACCTTGCCGACCATGAACATCTTGCTGGTGTCGCCGTGATAGCCGTCCTTGATCACGGTGATGTCGATGTTCAGCACGTCGCCTTCCTTCAGCGGCTTCTCGTTGGGGATGCCGTGGCAGACCACATGGTTGATCGAGGTACAGATCGACTTGGGGAAGCCCTTGTAGTTGAGGGGGGCGGGGATGGCCTGTTGCACATTGACGATGTAGTCATGGCAGAGGCGATCCAGTTCTTCAGTGGTGACACCGGGCTTGACGTGTTCGCCGATCATTTCCAGTACGTCGGCAGCCAGGCGGCCGGCTACGCGCATTTTTTCGATTTCATCGGGCGTCTTGATGGTGACGGTCATATAGGCTCTCGGGCACAGACTGAAAAGAGGGCTATGTTAGCAGTTTCAAGCTGCAAGCCCCAAAGGCAGCAGCAAGCGGCAAGGCGAGCGGCCACCGTTCTGCTTCTGTTTGTCGCTTGTAGCTTGCCGCTGCCTTTTATGGTATAAAACGCGCCGCTTTACGGGCTGTCTGCCTGGAAGCTTTAATCCACACACGCATCGACACGATTTCCTGGGTGCCTTTCGCCAAGTGCGGATGGTTGGAGATTGGGATGCGTGGAGGCCTAACCCGACTTATCAAGGAACTATCATGTCCCAAGTCAATATGCGCGATATGCTGAAGGCCGGTGTGCACTTCGGTCACCAGACCCGTTACTGGAACCCGAAAATGGGCAAGTACATTTTCGGCGCGCGTAACAAGATCCACATCATCAACCTCGAAAAAACCCTGCCGATGTTCAACGACGCGCTGTCGTTCGTTGAGAAGCTGGCTACCGGCAAGAACAAGATCCTGTTCGTCGGCACCAAGCGTTCCGCCGGCAAGATCGTTGCTCAGGAAGCTGCACGTTGCGGCTCGCCGTACGTCGATCATCGCTGGTTGGGCGGCATGCTGACCAACTACAAGACCATCCGCGCTTCGATCAAGCGTCTGCGTGATCTGGAAGTTCAGTCCCAGGACGGCACTTTCACCAAGCTGACCAAGAAAGAAGCCCTGATGCGCACCCGTGATCTGGAAAAACTGGATCGCAGCCTGGGTGGTATCAAGGACATGGGCGGTCTGCCGGACGCTCTGTTCGTGATCGACGTTGACCACGAGCGCATTGCTATCACCGAAGCCAACAAGCTGGGTATCCCGGTCATTGGCGTGGTCGATACCAACAGCAGCCCGGAAGGCGTTGACTACATCATCCCGGGTAACGACGACGCTATTCGCGCCATCCAGTTGTACATGGGTGCCATGGCTGACGCCGTAGTTCGCGGACGCACCAACACCGGCGGCACCGACGAATTCGTCGAGCAAGCCCCGGCAGCTCCTGCGGCCGAAGCCGCTCAGGGCTAAGCGCTAAGCGTCAGGCGTTACTCGCTGGGCAAAAAGGGGGCTAGGCCCCCTTTTTGCCACATTGAAAACCATTGTCGGCCGGTTGCTGTTCGTAGAGTCCGGGCAATGTGTTTACAGAATTGATCGCCCGTTCAGGCGGGTGGAATGGTTAACAACCTATCCAAGAGGAATTTGAAATGGCAGAGATTACTGCGGCATTAGTCAAGGAGCTGCGTGAGCGCACTGGCGAAGGCATGATGGATTGCAAAAAGGCCTTGACCAAGGCCGGCGGCGACATCGAGAAAGCCATCGATGACATGCGTGCTTCCGGCGCGATCAAGGCGGCCAAGAAGGCAGGCAACATCGCGGCCGAAGGTGCTATCGCGGTCAAGGTTGCCGAAGACGGCAAGTCGGCCGTGATCCTCGAAGTCAACTCGCAAACCGACTTCCTGGCTCTGCAGGACGATTTCAAGAACTTCGTCAACGGCAGCCTGGAAAAGGCCTTCGCTGACAAGCTGGCCGATGCGGCGCCACTGATTGCCGCTCAGGAAGAAGCGCGCCTGGCCCTGGTGGCCAAGGTCGGCGAGAACGTCAACATTCGTCGTCTGGCGCGCGTTGAAGGCGACGTGGTCGGCGCTTACCTGCACGGCAACAAGATTGGTGTGGTCGTGGTCCTCAACGGCGGTGACGCCGAGCTGGCCAGGGACATCGCCATGCACGTGGCCGCCAGCAACCCGGAGTTCCTGCTGCCTACAGAAGTTTCCGCTGAAGCGATCGAACGCGAGAAAGCCGTGTTCATGAGCCTCAACGAAGACAAGATCAAGGGCAAGCCGGCTGAAATCGTCGAGAAGATGGTGGGTGGCCGTATCCAGAAGTTCCTCGCCGAGGCCAGTCTGGTCGAGCAGTCCTTCGTCAAGGACCCGGAAATCAAGGTCGGTGCTCTGGCCAAGAAAGGCGGCGCTGAAATCGTTTCCTTCACGCGTTTCCAGGTCGGTGAAGGCATCGAGAAGCCGGTAGACAACTTCGCCGAAGAAGTTGCGGCACAACTGGCTGCCAGCAAGCAGTAAGACGCTTTATAGTTGTCGCCCCGAAGAGGCTGCCCGCTCACGCGCGCGGCCTCTTTGTCGAATTAAGGGGCTATCGGGCTGTTTGCTGCGCCGATGGTAGGCGCTGCACAACTGGCTCGGGGCGCCGTCGAGGCGCCCGATTAATCCGTGCCGCAAGGTGCGCAACGAATGCAAACGCCGCAGGAGAGACTGGTAATGGCTCAGCAGGTGAGTGGTCGTCAACCGCGCTATAAGCGCATTCTGCTCAAACTCAGCGGCGAGGCCCTGATGGGGTCGGAAGATTTCGGCATCGATCCCAAGGTGCTCGATCGCATGGCCCTGGAAGTCGGCCAGTTGGTGGGGATCGGCGTGCAGGTCGGCCTGGTCATCGGCGGTGGCAACCTGTTTCGTGGAGCGGCGCTCTCTGCGGCCGGCATGGATCGGGTCACCGGCGACCATATGGGTATGCTGGCCACCGTGATGAACGCCCTGGCCATGCGCGATGCGCTGGAGCGATCGAATATCCCGGCAATCGTGATGTCGGCGATTTCCATGGTCGGGGTGACCGATCACTACGACCGGCGCAAGGCATTGCGGCATCTGAAAACCGGTGAAGTGGTGATTTTCGCCGCTGGCACCGGCAATCCGTTCTTCACTACCGATTCGGCCGCCTGTCTGCGGGCCATCGAGACCGATGCCGACGTGGTGCTGAAGGCGACCAAGGTGGACGGGGTGTACACCGCCGATCCGTTCAAGGATCCGCATGCGGAGAAATTCGACCACCTGACTTACGATGAAGTGCTGGATCGCAAGCTCGGCGTGATGGATCTGACGGCCATCTGCCTGTGCCGCGATCACAAGATGCCGTTGCGCGTCTTCAATATGAATAAACCCGGTGCCCTGCTGAATATCGTGCTGGGCGGCGCCGAAGGTACTCTGATCGAGGAAAGTGAAAAATGATCAACGAGATCAAGAAAGACACCCAGGAACGCATGCAGAAGAGCCTGGATTCGCTGATCCATGCTTTCAGCCGTATTCGCACCGGCCAGGCTCACCCGAGCATCCTGGGTGGGGTGATGGTGTCTTATTACGGTGCCGACACCCCCTTGAATCAGGTGGCCAACGTGACCGTCAAGGATTCGCGCACCCTGCAGGTCGTGGCGTTCGAGCGCGGCATGCTGGCTGCCGTCGATAAGGCGATCCAGAGTTCCGGCCTGGGCTTCAATCCGACCAACCTGGGCGAGCTGCTGCTGATTTCCATGCCGGCGCTGACCGAAGAGACCCGCAAGGGCTTCACCAAGCAGGCGCGTGATGCCGCGGAAGATGGCCGCATTGCCGTGCGCAATATTCGCCGTGATGCCTTGAGTCAGTTGAAGGATCTGGTCAAGGAGAAAGAAATCAGCGAAGACGAAGAGCGTCGCGCCGCCGATGATATCCAGAAGCTGACGGACAAGTTCGTGGCCGAAATCGAAGTGGCCGTGAAGCAGAAAGAAGCGGATCTGATGGCCGTCTAGCGGTCAGGAGATCTTCATGCACAAGTCCAAAAACGGCGCCAAAGCGGCCGTGCCACGTCATGTGGCGATCATCATGGACGGCAATAACCGCTGGGCACGCAAGCGTCTGTTGCCGGGGATTGCCGGGCACAAGGCCGGTGTCGATGCGGTGCGCGCGGTCATCGAGGTATGCGCCGAGGCCGGGGTCGAGGTGTTGACCCTGTTCGCCTTCTCCAGCGAGAACTGGCAGCGCCCGGCCGATGAGGTGAGCGCGCTGATGGAGCTGTTCCTCGGTGCGCTGCGGCGTGAGACGAAGAAGCTCAACGACAACGGCATCAGTCTGCGCATCATCGGCGATCGCTCGCGTTTCCATCCGGAGCTGCAGGCGGCCATGCGCGAGGCCGAGGCCATGACCTCCGGCGATAAGCGTTTTATCCTGCAGATTGCCGCCAACTATGGCGGCCAGTGGGATATCGCGCAGGCGGCGCAGCGTCTGGCTCGCGAGGTCCAGGGCGGACACCTGCAGCCTGAAGATATTACCCCCGGGCTGTTGCAGGGCTGCCTGGCGACCGGCGATTTGCCCTTGCCCGACCTGTGCATTCGCACGGGTGGCGAGCATCGCATCAGTAATTTCCTGTTATGGCAGTTGGCCTACAGCGAGCTGTATTTCTCTGACCTGTTCTGGCCGGATTTCAAGCACGATGCCATGCGCAAGGCCTTGGCGGATTACGCCAGACGCCAGCGGCGTTTTGGCCGGTCCGCTGAACAGGTCGATGCCGAGGCGCGTGCCTGATGCTTAAACAACGAATCATTACTGCATTGGTGTTGCTGCCCATCGCCCTGGGCGGATTCTTCCTGCTCGACGGGGCGGCCTTTGCCCTGTTCATCGGCGCCGTGGTCAGCCTGGGTGCCTGGGAGTGGGCACGTCTGGCGGGCCTGGCCGGGCAGTCATTGCGCGTGGCCTATGCCGCCGGCGTCGCGGCGCTGTTGTTCGGCCTCTATCAACTGCCGCTGTTGGCGCCCTGGCTGCTGCTGCTCGCGGTTGCCTGGTGGGCGCTGGCCACTGTACTGGTCGTGAGCTACCCGGCCAGCAGCCGCTATTGGGCCGGGCGACCGACCAAGCTGTTGATCGGTCTGCTGATCCTGCTGCCGGCCTGGCAAGGTCTGGTGCTGTTCAAGCAGTGGCCCCTGGCCAATGGTCTGATCCTGGCGGTGATGGTGCTGGTCTGGGGGGCGGATATCGGTGCTTATTTCACCGGCAAGGCCGTCGGCAAGCGCAAGCTGGCGCCGCGGGTCAGTCCGGGCAAGAGCTGGGAGGGCGCGGCAGGCGGCCTGTTCGCCAGCTTGCTGATCACCCTGACGGTCGGCCTCTACCGGGGCTGGTTTGTCAGTGAGTTGTTCCTGGCGCTGGCGGGTGCGGCGCTGGTGGTGTCGATTTCGGTGGTCGGCGATCTGACCGAGAGCATGTTCAAGCGCCAGGCCGGGCTCAAGGACAGCAGCAATCTGCTGCCGGGGCACGGCGGGGTACTCGATCGCATCGACAGCCTGACCGCTGCCGTGCCGATTTTCGCCGCGCTGCTGTGGCTGGCCGGCTGGGGCGCTCTATGAACCAGTTGCAGCAGATTACGGTGCTCGGGGCCACGGGTTCCATCGGCCTCAGCACCCTGGATGTGATCGCCAGGCACCCCGAGCGTTATCAGGTGTTTGCCTTGTCCGGCTTCAGCCGTCTGGTTGAACTGGAAGCACTGTGCGTGATTTACCGGCCGCGCTACGCCGTGGTACCGGATGAGCGTTCGGCGCGCCACCTGCAGGGCAGCTTGCATGCCGCAGGGCTGGCGACGCGGGTGCTGTTCGGCGAGCAGGGCCTGTGCGAAGTGGCCGCCCATCCCGAGGTGGATGCGGTAATGGCGGCCATCGTCGGCGCGGCGGGGCTCAAACCGACTCTGGCGGCAGTCGAGACGGGCAAGAAGGTCCTGCTGGCCAACAAGGAGGCGCTGGTGATGTCCGGCGCCCTGTTTATCGAGGCGGTGCGGCGCAGTGGCGCGGTCTTGCTGCCTATCGACAGCGAGCACAATGCGATCTTCCAGTGCTTGCCCGGCGATTATGCCCGCGGGTTGGAACAGGTGGGCGTGCGGCGGATTCTGCTGACCGCATCCGGCGGGCCGTTCCGCGAGACGCCACTGGCGCAGTTGCACGAGGTCTCTCCCGAGCAAGCCTGTGCCCATCCCAATTGGTCGATGGGGCGCAAGATCTCGGTGGATTCGGCGAGCATGATGAACAAGGGTCTCGAGTTGATCGAGGTCTGCTGGCTGTTCGACGCCAAGCCGGCGCAGGTCGAGGTGGTGATCCATCCGCAGAGCGTGATCCATTCGCTGGTCGACTATGTCGATGGTTCGGTGTTGGCGCAGCTGGGTAACCCGGACATGCGCACGCCGATCAGCCATGCCCTGGCCTGGCCGCAGCGCATCGATTCGGGTGTGGCGCCGCTGGACCTGTTCGCCATCGCCCGGCTGGACTTCCAGGCGCCGGACGAACAGCGCTTTCCCTGCTTGCGACTGGCACGCGAGGCGGCAGAGGCGGGCGGCAGTGTGCCGGCCATGCTCAATGCGGCCAATGAAGTGGCGGTTGCGGCCTTTCTCGAGCGACGCATTCGCTTTCCCGAGATCGCGAGTATCATTGAGGCTGTGCTGAACGCCGAGCCGGGCGTTGCGGTCGAAAGTGTGGAAGCAGTCCTGGCGGCAGATCGTCGAGCGCGTGAGCTTGCCGAGCAATGGCTGAATCGTCGTGGTTGATCAGCGCAAGCAGAAAACCTCTGGGCTGGCCATTTGCTGCGAGCACAGCCCCGGTCGCGGAGAAGCTAGATGAGTGCGCTCTATATGATTGTCGGTACCCTGGTTGCACTCGGGGTGCTGGTTACTTTTCACGAGTTCGGTCACTTCTGGGTGGCGCGCCGCTGCGGGGTCAAGGTCCTGCGTTTTTCCGTGGGCTTCGGTACGCCGCTGCTGCGCTGGCATGATCGTCAGGGTACCGAGTTCGTCATCGCCGCCATTCCCCTGGGCGGCTACGTCAAGATGCTCGATGAGCGCGAAGGCGATGTGCCGCCCGCGCAGCTCGAGCAGTCGTTCAATCGCAAGAGCGTGCGCCAGCGGATCGCCATAGTGGCGGCGGGCCCAGTCGCCAACTTCCTGCTGGCCCTGGTGTTTTTCTGGGCAGTGGCGATGCTTGGCAGTCAGCAGGTGCGTCCGGTTATCGGGGCGGTGGAGGTCGGCAGTCTGGCGGCCGCTGCCGGGTTGCAGGTGGGACAGGAAATCGTTGCGGTGAATGGCGAGCCGACCACCGGCTGGGCGGCGGTCAATCTGCAGCTGGTGCGCCGTCTGGGTGAAAGTGGCACCTTGAACGTGGATGTCCGCGATCAGGGTTCCACTGCTGACAGTCCGCGACAAGTCGTGCTGAAGGACTGGCTCAGGGGCGTCGAGGAACCCAATCCGATTGCCTCCCTGGGTATCCGCCCCTGGCGCCCGGCGCTGTTGCCGGTGCTGGCGCAGCTGGATCCGCAAGGTCCGGCGCAGGCTGCCGGATTGCAGGTTGGCGACCGCCTGCTGCGGCTCGATGGCGAGCCGCTGGATGAGTGGCAGCAGTTGGTCGATCGCGTGCAGGCCATGCCGGGCGAACCGATCGGTCTGGTCGTCGAGCGTGACGGGCAGGAGCTGCAGGTGGCCGTGACCCTCGCCGCACGCGGTGAGGGTGAGGCTCGCACGGGTTATCTGGGCGCTGGCGTTGAAGGTGTCGAGTGGCCAGCAGAGATGCTGCGTGAGGTCAGCTTCGGGCCGTTGGAGGCCGTGGCTGAGGGCTTTCGGCGCACCTGGACGATGAGCCTGCTGACTCTCGATTCCTTGAAGAAAATGCTGTTTGGCGAGCTCTCGGTAAAAAACTTGAGCGGGCCGATAACCATTGCTAAAGTGGCGGGCGCTTCGGCCGAGTCGGGCTTGGGGGATTTTCTCAACTTCCTCGCCTACTTGAGCATAAGTCTGGGGGTTCTCAATTTGTTGCCAATCCCTGTGCTGGATGGGGGACATCTGCTGTATTACCTGGTCGAGTGGGTGCGTGGTCGTCCGTTGTCGGAACGGGTGCAGGGTTGGGGGATGCAGATTGGTATCAGTTTGGTGATCGGGGTGATGTTGTTGGCCTTGATCAACGACCTGGGGCGTCTGTAGTCGCAACTGGAATTACAACGCTACTGAATTACAAAACTGCCGCCTTGGGCGGCAGATTTTTTATCGTCAGTTGGAATAAGAAAGGACTTCATGAAACGTCTGCTGCTACCTGCGGTGCTTGCCGCATTGATGATCGCCGAAGTTCACGCCGAGTCCTTCACCATCTCCGATATTCGCGTCAATGGCTTGCAGCGTGTGTCTGCGGGCAGCGTATTCGGTGCCTTGCCGCTCAATGTCGGTGAAGAAGCCGATGATCGCGCGTTGGTTGAAGCGACTCGTGGCCTGTTCAAGACCGGCTTCTTCCAGGATATCCAGCTCGGTCGCGATGGTGACGTGCTGGTCATTACCGTGGTGGAGCGGCCGTCGATTTCCGGCATCGAGATCGAGGGCAACAAGGCCATCAGCAGCGAAGACCTGCTCAAGGGGCTGAATCAGTCCGGGCTGGCCGAGGGCGAGATCTTCCAGCGCGCGACCCTCGAAGGGGTGCGTAACGAGCTGCAGCGCCAGTATGTGGCCCAGGGCCGTTACTCGGCCGAGATCGAAACCGAAGTGATCCCGCAGCCGCGTAACCGCGTGGCGCTGAAGATCAACATCAATGAAGGTACGGTCGCCGCCATCCAGCACATCAACGTGGTGGGCAACAGCGTCTTTGCCGACGAAGACCTGTCTGACCTGTTCGAGCTGAAGACCAGCAACTGGCTGTCGTTCTTCAGAAACGACGACAAGTATGCCCGCGAAAAGCTCTCCGGCGACCTGGAGCGCCTGCGTTCCTACTACCTGGACCGCGGCTACATCAACATGGATATCTCCTCGACCCAGGTCTCCATTACCCCGGACAAGAAGCACGTCTACATCACAGTCAACGTCGACGAGGGCGAGAAGTACAGCGTGCGTGAGGTCAAGCTCAGCGGCGACCTGAAAGTGGCGGAAGATGACATCAGGGCATTGCTGCTGGTCAAAGAAGGCCAGGTGTTCTCGCGCAAGGTGATGACTACTACCTCGGAGCTGATCACCCGCCGTCTGGGTAACGAGGGCTACACCTTCGCCAACGTCAATGGGGTGCCGCAGGCGCACGACGAAGACAACACGGTGTCCATCACCTTCGTTATCGATCCGGGTAAGCGCGCCTACGTCAACCGCGTCAACTTCCGCGGCAACACCAAGACCGAAGATGAAGTGCTGCGCCGTGAGATGCGCCAGATCGAAGGCGGCTGGGCTTCGACCTACCTGATCGATCAGTCGAAAACCCGTCTGGAGCGCCTGGGCTTCTTCAAGGAAGTCAACGTCGAAACTCCGCAAGTGCCGGGTACCGACGACCAGATCGACGTCAATTACAGCGTCGAAGAGCAGGCGTCCGGTTCGATCACCGCCAGCGTCGGTTTCGCCCAGAACGCCGGTTTGATCCTCGGTGGCTCGATCACCCAGAACAACTTCCTCGGCACCGGTAACAAGGTCAGCGTCGGCTTGACCCGCAGCGAGTACCAGGAACGCTACAACTTCGGCTTCGTCGACCCCTACTGGACTGCCGATGGCGTCAGCCTGGGCTACAACGCCTTCTACCGCACCACCGACTACGACGAACTCGACACCGATGTCTCCAGCTATGCGGTGGACAGCTTTGGCGTTGGCGCCAGCATCGGTTATCCGATCAGCGAGACCTCGCGCCTGACCTACGGCCTGACCGTGCAGCAGGATGACATCAGCACCGGCGTGTTCACGGTCGACGAGATCTTCGAGTTCCTTAAGAACGAAGGCGACAGCTACCTGAACCTCAAGGCCTCGGTGGGCTGGTCGGAATCGACCCTCAACCGCGGAACCATGGCCACCCGCGGTCATTCGCAGAGCCTGGTGCTGGAAACCACGGTGCCGGGTAGTGACTTGTCGTTCTACAAGGTCGACTACCGTGGCCAGGTGTTCAAGCCGCTGAGCGACAGCTACGCCCTGCGTTTCCACACCCAGTTGGGCTATGGCGATAGCTACGGCTCGACCGAGGAACTGCCGTTCTACGAACATTACTACGCCGGCGGCTTCGGCTCGGTGCGCGGTTTCGAGGACAGCAGCCTGGGGCCGCGCAGTACCCCGAGCACGGGCGTCAATCCGGGCACTCAGGCTGACCCCGATCAGGACCCGCTGCCGTTCGGTGGTAATGTGCTGATCCAGGGCGGCGTCGAGCTGTTGTTCCCGATGCCGTTCGTCAAGGATCAGCGTTCGCTGCGTACCGCGCTGTTCTGGGATGTGGGTAATGTGTTCGACACCAGTTGCGGCAGCACCCAGGCCGACTGTGGCAGCATCGACGCCGGCGAACTGGCCAGTTCCGTGGGCGTGGGCCTGACCTGGATCACTGCGCTGGGGCCGTTGAGTTTCAGCCTGGCCATGCCGATCGTCAAACCGGATGACGCCGACACCCAGGTCTTCCAATTCTCCCTCGGTCAGACGTTCTAAGCGCCTGGTCACTTGTACAACGACAACAGTTTTTGCAGGAGTTGCACCGTGCGTAAGTTGACTCATCTGGTTCTGTTAAGCGTGGCCTTGCTGGCGACCCCAGCATTCGCCGAAATGAAAATAGCGGTACTCAATTACCAAATGGCCCTGCTCGAGTCCGATGCGGCCAAGCGCTATGCGGTCGATGCCGAGAAGAAGTTCGGCCCGCAGCTGAACAAACTCAAGACCCTGGAAGGCGATGCCAAGCGCATTCAGGATCGCATCGTCAAAGATGGCGACAAGATGCAGACCGCCGAGCGTGAACGTCTCGAGCTGGAATTCAAGCAGAAAGCCCGCGATTTTCAGTTCCAGTCCAAGGAGCTGAACGAATCCAAGGCTGTTGCCGATCGCGAGATGCTGAAAAAGCTCAAGCCGAACCTGGACAAGGCCGTGGAAGAAGTGATCAAGAAAGGCAGCTTTGACCTGGTGCTCGAGCGCGGCGCGGTGATCGATGTCAAACCTCAGTTCGACATCACGCTGCAAGTCATCGAGCGCATGAATCAGCTGCGCTGATCATGGCGGCTCCGGCTTTTACCCTTGGCCAACTGGCCACGCGCCTGGGCGCCACCTTGCGTGGCGCCGCCGACAAGGCGATCAGCGGTTTGGCCACCCTGCAGGAGGCCGGCCCCGATCAGCTGAGTTTTCTGGCTAATCCGCAATACCGCAAATACCTGCCCGATTGCCGTGCCGGCGCGGTGCTGTTGACCACTGCCGATGCCGACAGCTTCGGCGGTGATGCGCTGATCGTGGCCAATCCCTACCTGGCCTACGCGCAACTGTCCCACCTGTTCGATCGCAAGCCGCAGGCGCTGGCCGGCGTACATCCGACCGCACTGGTGGCGGCCGATGCGCAGGTGGATGGTAGCGCCAGCATCGGTGCTTACGCGGTGATCGAGGCGGGCGCGCGGATCGCTGCCGGGGTGACGGTCGGGGCCCATTGCGTGATCGGTGCGCGTTCGCTGATCGGCGAGGGCGGCTGGCTCGCGGCGCGGGTCACCCTGTACCACGATGTGCGCATCGGCAAGCGGGTGGTGATCCAGTCGGGGGCGGTAATCGGCGGCGAGGGCTTCGGCTTCGCCAACGAGAAGGGTGTCTGGCAGAAGATTGCCCAACTCGGTGGCGTGGTGATCGGCGACGACGTCGAAATCGGCGCCAACACCACTATTGACCGCGGTGCGCTGGCCGATACGCTGATCGGTAACGGGGTCAAGCTGGATAACCAGATCATGATCGCGCACAACGTGCAGATCGGCGACAACACGGCCATGGCCGGCTGTGCGGGTATTTCCGGCAGCACCAAAATCGGCAAGAACTGTATGATCGCCGGCGGCGTCGGCATGGTCGGGCACATCGAAGTCTGCGACGGCGTGTTCGTCACCGGCATGACCATGGTGACCCGTTCGATCACCGAGCCGGGTTCTTATTCTTCCGGCACCGCCATGCAGCCGGCGGGCGAGTGGCGCAAGAGCGCGGCGCGCATTCGTCAGCTGGATGACATGGCGCGGCGACTGCAACAGTTGGAAAAACAACTGGCGATAGTGACCACCAGCGGGAATGCCTCATCTGATGCCTGAGCCGCTTATGCCGTGCTCTCCTCTTTTTATTACAGGCTTCTCTGGACATGATGGACATCAACGAAATACGTGAGTACCTGCCGCATCGTTACCCGTTCCTGCTGGTCGATCGGGTGGTGGATCTGGATGTAGAAGGCAAGTGCATTCGTGCGCACAAGAATGTCAGCATCAATGAACCGTTCTTCAACGGCCACTTTCCCCAGCATCCGATCATGCCAGGCGTGCTGATCATCGAGGCCATGGCCCAAGCGGCCGGCATTCTCGGTTTCAAGATGATGGGCCTGAAGCCCACCGACGGTACCTTGTATTACTTCGTCGGCTCGGACAAGCTGCGCTTTCGTCATCCGGTGGTGCCGGGCGATCAATTGATCCTCGAGGCCCGCCACCTGAGTAACAAGCGCAGCATCTGGAAGTTCGAATGCAGGGCCAGTGTCGACGGCAAGGAAGTATGTTCGGCTGAAATCATCTGTGCGGAACGCAAACTATGAGTTTGATTGACCCTCGCGCCATCATCGATCCCTCTGCCAGGCTGGCCGACGACGTTGTCGTTGGCCCTTGGTCGATCATTGGGCCAGATGTGGAAATCGGTGAGGGTACAGTGCTCGGGCCCAATGTGATCATCAAGGGGCCAACCAGAATTGGTAAGCACAATCGCGTCTATCAGTTCTCCTCGCTGGGCGAGGACACGCCGGATCGCAAGTACAAGGGCGAGCCGACGCGTCTGGTGATTGGCGATCACAACATCATTCGCGAAGGTGTCACCATGCACCGGGGCACCATCCAGGACCGCGACGAGACCACCGTGGGCGACCACAACCTGATCATGGCCTATGCGCATATCGGCCATGACAGCGTGGTCGGCAACCACTGCATCCTGGTCAACAATGTCGCGTTGGCCGGCCACGTGCACATCGGCGACTGGGCGATCCTGTCCGGTTACACCCTGGTCCATCAGTTCTGCCATATCGGCGCGCACAGCTTTGCCGGCATGGGCAGCGCGATCGGCAAGGATGTGCCGGCCTACGTCACGGTTTCCGGCAATCCGGCGGAAGCGCGCAGCATGAATTTCGAAGGCCTGCGCCGCCGTGGCTTCAGTGCCGAGTCGATCCAGGCCCTGCGCCGCGCCTACAAGACCGTGTATCGCCAGGGCTTGACCATCGAAGAAGCCCTGGTGGAGTTGGCGGAGTCTTCCCTGCAGTTTCCCGAGGTGGCGGTGTTCCGCGATTCTATCCAGGCGTCCAATCGCGGCATTACCCGCTAAGTTATGGCGGATCTATTGCGCGTCGCGCTGGTGGCTGGCGAAGCCTCCGGCGACATTCTCGGTGCCGGCCTGATGCAGGCCTTGAAGGCCCGTCATCCACAGATCGAATTCATCGGCGTCGGTGGCCCGCTTATGCAGGCCGAGGGCCTGACGTCCTATTTCCCCATGGAGCGTCTGGCGGTGATGGGCCTGGTCGAAGTGCTCGGTCGCCTGCCGGAGTTGCTGGCGCGACGCAGGCACTTGATCAAGACCCTGATCGCGGCCAAGCCGGACGTGTTCATCGGTATCGATGCGCCGGATTTTAACCTGGGCCTCGAACTCAAATTGCGCCGTGGCGGGATCAAGACCGTGCACTACGTCAGCCCCTCGGTCTGGGCCTGGCGGCAGAAGCGCGTGTTGAAGATTCGTGAAGCCTGCGACCTGATGCTCTGCCTGTTTCCCTTCGAGGCGCAGTTTTACGAGGCCTATCGGGTGCCGGTGCGTTTCGTCGGTCATCCATTGGCCGATGCGATTCCCCAGCAGGCCGACCGGGCGGCGGCGCGCGAGGCCCTGGACTTGCCGCAGGACAGTACCGTGGTGGCCTTGTTACCGGGCAGTCGGGGCGGTGAGGTGGCGCGTCTGGGTGCGCTGTTTCTTGATGCGGCGGTGCGCTTGCGCACCCTGCGGCCGGGCCTCCGTTTCGTCTTGCCGTGTGCCAGCCCCGAGCGCCGCGTGCAGCTGGAGCAGATGCTGGTAGGGCGCGACTTGCCCCTGAGCCTGCTCGATGGTCGCTCCCACGATGCCCTGGCGGCCTGTGATGCGGTGCTGATCGCCTCGGGCACGGCCACCCTGGAAGCCCTGCTGTACAAGCGGCCAATGGTGGTGGCCTACAAAGTGGCGCCATTGACCTACCTGATTCTCAAGCGCCTGGTCAGCAGTGCCTATATCTCGCTGCCCAACCTGCTGGCCGAGCGCCTGCTGGTGCCCGAACTGATCCAGGAGGCGGCAACCCCGGAAGCCCTGGCCCAGGCGTTGGCACCGCTGCTCAATGACGGTGAAGTACAGACCGAGGGTTTCGATGTGATTCATCGTGCCCTGCGCCGTGATGCCTCGGCCCAGGCGGCCGACGCCGTGCTCAAGCTGGTAGGGCAGGCCTGATGCAGCTGGGTCTGGATTTCAGTCAGGTGCAGGAGCTGGTCGCCGGTGTCGACGAGGTCGGCCGCGGCCCGTTGTGCGGCGCGGTGGTGACCGCGGCGGTGATCCTCGATCCGTTGCGGCCGATTCTGGGGCTCAACGATTCGAAGAAGCTCAGCGCGGCACGACGCGAACAACTTTTCGATGAAATCTGCGAGAAAGC
Organism: Pseudomonas sp.; assembly: GCA_030699825.1. Lineage (GTDB taxonomy): Bacteria > Pseudomonadota > Gammaproteobacteria > Pseudomonadales > Pseudomonadaceae > Aquipseudomonas. The sequence goes on from JAUYKV010000037.1 coordinate 107,793, forward strand.
CCTGGCCTGGTGCATCGCCCGCGCCGAGGTGGAGGAAATCGACCGCCTGAACATCCTGCACGCGACCATGCTGGCCATGCAGCGCGCGGTAGAAGGTTTGTCTGTCATGCCGCGGCTGGCACTGATCGACGGCAATCGCTGCCCGGTGTTGCAGGTGCCGAGCGCGGCGGTGGTCAAGGGCGACAGCCAGGTCCCGGCGATCGCCGCCGCCTCTATCCTGGCCAAGGTCAGTCGTGATCGCGAGATGCTGTTGCTCGATGCGCAGTATCCCGGTTACGGCATCGCAGGACACAAGGGCTACCCGACGCCCGTGCACCTGGAGGCCCTGCGCCGCCTGGGGCCGACGCCGATTCACCGGCGCTCGTTCGCGCCGGTACGCAATCTGCTGGGCGAAAACCCTAAAAGCCGATAGAGCACCTGGCGTAGCCGGGTGCGAATCAATGGAGTCAGAGACATTGGTTTAAACAGTGACCCCTTAAAAGCAGCCAGTCTGCCCCATTGATCCGGGCAATCAGCTCGCCCAGCGGCAGGGCGCCCGACGCTGCTGGTGGATGACTCGAATCTGGCCTTGCGCGGCACCATGTGCTGCAGCGCCCCTCGCGGGACAGCAGCATGAGCACCGGGGGGCATCAAGCCAGTGCCCACGACGTGCTGACCACGTTCTCCGCCAGACGAGCAATACTTGACTAAATTGCTTGGTTATTGCATGGTACAGGCCTGTCCAGCCGGCTTGGAACCGTTAATGAGACTGACTACTAAAGGCCGCTATGCGGTAACGGCGATGCTTGATCTTGCCTTTCATGAGGGGCAGGGCCCCATTACCCTGGCGCAAATTTCCCAGCGCCAAGGGGTGTCTATCTCATACCTGGAGCAACTGTTTGCCAAGTTGCGCCGTTGCCAGCTGGTCAACAGTGTTCGCGGACCCGGCGGTGGTTATAGTTTGGCGAGCCCACCTGCGGACATCAGCGTGGTGCAGATCGTCGAAGCCGTGGATGATTCCATGGATGCCACGAGCTGCCTGGGCCAGGCTGACTGTCAACAGGGTGAGATGTGTTTGACCCATCACTTGTGGTCGGACCTGAGTGACTGGTTGCGGCAGTTTCTGGAGGGTATCAGCCTGGCTGATCTAGCCAGTCGCAGGGATATCCAGGGTGTCCATTTCCGTCAGGATCATCACGATGGAAGTGATCAGCCGCCGGACGACAGTCTTGTACGCATTATTTAAAAACGGCCATTAGAGCCGTCTGATTTACGCAGCACTCATGCCGGGCGCCATCGGCCCCGGTAGCGAGACTGCAAGCCTGAACTGACTTTGCCGCCAAGGGCTTTCGCCGATTGGCTGCATGACTGAGGTGATACCGTGACTGAGCAAGTCGAAAACCTTATCAAGCAGGACTACGCAGCTGGATTTCATTCCAATATCGCGTCCGACACCCTGCCGCCCGGCCTCAATGAAGACACCGTGCGTTTTATTTCGGCGAAAAAAGGCGAGCCTCAATGGCTGCTGGACTGGCGCCTGAAAGCGTTCCGCGCCTGGCTGGAGATGGACGAGCCAACCTGGGCCCAAGTGCATTACCCCGAAATCGACTTCCAGGCCATTTCCTACTTTTCCGCGCCGAAAAGCATGGCCGACAAACCCAAGAGCCTGGATGAAGTCGATCCCGAGCTGATCGCCACCTACAAGAAACTAGGCATTCCGCTGCATGAGCAGGAAATGCTCGCCGGGGTGGCGGTGGACGCGGTGTTTGATTCGGTCTCGGTGGTCACCACCTTCCGCGCCAAGCTGGAGGAAGCCGGGGTGATTTTCTGCCCCATCAGCGAGGCCGTGCACCGCTGCCCCGAGCTGATCCAGAAGTACCTGGGCAGTGTGGTGCCGCAAAAGGACAATTATTACGCCGCGCTCAATTCGGCGGTGTTCTCCGACGGCTCCTTTGTCTATATCCCCAAGGGCGTGCGCTGCCCCATGGAACTGTCCACCTACTTTCGCATCAACGAAATGAACACCGGACAGTTCGAACGGACCCTGATCATTGCCGAGGAAGGCTCACACGTCAGCTACCTGGAAGGCTGCACCGCGCCGATGCGCGATGAAAACCAGCTGCACGCGGCGGTGGTCGAACTGGTCGCGCTGGATAACGCCACCATCAAATATTCGACGGTGCAGAACTGGTATCCGGGCAATGCCGAGGGTAAGGGCGGCATCTACAACTTCGTGACCAAACGCGGCATTTGCCACACCAACGCGAAGATTTCCTGGACTCAGGTGGAAACCGGTTCGGCGATTACCTGGAAGTACCCCAGCTGCATCCTCAAGGGTGACAACAGCGTGGGCGAGTTTTACTCGGTGGCCCTGACCAATAATTTCCAGCAGGCCGACACCGGCACCAAGATGATCCACCTGGGCAAGAACACCCGCTCTACCATCATCGCCAAGGGCATTTCCGCGGGTCGCAGCAACAGTGCCTATCGCGGCCTGGTGCGGATCAATCCGGGAGCCGACGGGGCGCGCAACTATACCCAGTGCGACTCGCTGCTGATTGGCGATCGCTGTGGCGCGCACACCTTTCCCTATATCGAAAGTAAAAACCCCACGGCGGTGGTCGAGCACGAAGCGACCACGTCCAAAGTCAGTGATGACCAGATGTTTCTCTGTCAGCAGCGCGGGCTGGATGCCGAGAAGGCCATTTCGATGATCGTCAACGGCTTTTGCCGCGACGTGTTCAAGGAGTTGCCGATGGAATTTGCGGTCGAGGCCGGCAAGTTGCTGGAAGTCAGCCTGGAAGGTTCAGTGGGTTGACTTGAGCACCTTGCAACGACCTTGAATACCCCCAACTCATGCACATATCAGGCATTAAATATGTTATCAGTCAAAGACTTACACGCAAAAGTAGAAGGCCTTGAGATTCTCAAGGGGCTTGCTATCGAGATCAAGCCCGGCGAAGTGCACGCCATTATGGGCCCCAATGGTTCCGGCAAGAGCACCCTGGGCAATGTGCTCTCGGGCCGCCCGGGCTATGAAGCCACCGCAGGCGTCATTACCTTCAAGGGCCATGACTTGCTGGCCATGAGCACCGAAGAACGGGCCCGCGAAGGCTTGTTTCTGGCCTTCCAGTACCCGGTGGAAATTCCCGGCGTGAGCAATATGGAATTTCTCAAGGTCGCGGTCGATGCCAAGCGCAAGCACGCCGGCCAGCCGGCGCTGTCGGCGGTCGAGTTTATGAAACTGGCCAGGGCTACCAGCCAGCGAGTGGATCTGGATGCGAGCTTTTTAAAGCGCGGGGTTAACGAAGGTTTTTCCGGCGGCGAGAAAAAGCGCAATGAGATCATGCAGATGATGCTGCTCGAACCTGATTTGTGCATCCTCGATGAAACCGACTCCGGGCTGGATATCGACGCCCTGCAATTGGTCGCCGAAGGCGTCAACAGCATGCGTGACGGCCAACGCAGCTTTATCGTGGTGACCCACTACCAGCGTCTGCTGGACTACATAGTGCCGGATTTTGTACATGTGCTGGCCGATGGCCGTATCGTCAAATCCGGCGACAAGAGCCTGGCCCTCGATTTGGAAGCCAAGGGCTACAGCTGGTTGGAAAGCGGGGTCGCGTGAAACCATGACTGACTTTCAAATAAACGCCATCACCCTGGCCGCCGAGCAAAACACTCCGGTCTGGCTGGCCGCCTTGCGTCAACAGGGCGCAGCAGACTGGTCAGCGGCTACCTGGCCGGGGCGCAAAACCGAATTATGGCAGCACACCACGCTGGCTCCCCTGCAGATCAGCGGTCCGGTTCGCTGGGCCTCGGCGGGCACTAGCGACTGGCAGGCCAGCGTCGAAGCCATGCCGCTGGATGCCACCCGCCTGGTATTTATCAACGGCCAGTTCGCGGCCGAGCATTCCAGTCCATTGCCGCAAGAGGTGGTGCGCTTTGCCGATGCCAATGCCGCGCAGCAACAGCTGATCGAGCAGCATCTGGGCCAGGTGGTCGACGTGCAGCGGCACCTGTTTGCCGCGCTGAGCAACGCCTGGCTTGCCGACGGTATTCTGGTTCACGTGGCACAAGGTCAAACGCTCGATAAACCGGTGTATCTGCTCAATGTCTCGACCCCCGAGGCGCAACCCGCGGTGAGCAACCAGCGCGTGCTGGTGGTGCTGGAAGACAGCAGCCAGGCGGAAGTGATCGAGCATTATGTCTCCAGCTCTGCGCAACAGAACGGCTTCGTCAATTGCCTGACCGAGATAGTGGTGGGTGCCAATGCGCGCCTGCAGCATTACCGCATCAACCTGGAGCAGGAAGACCTGCTGCATGTCGGCGGCGTGCATGTGGATCTGCAGCGCGATGCGCGTTTTTACGGGTTCACCCTGGCCCAGGGCAGTCGCCTGAAACGCATCGACTATCAGGTCAACCATCGCGGTCCGGGTGCGCATCTGGAGCTGCATGGCGTCTACCTGCCGCGCAACAAACAGCTGGTCGACTACCACACCAACGTCGAGCACTGCGTGCCGCACTGCAGCACCCATGAAATTTTCCGCGGCATTATCGGCGACTCGGCCAAGGCGGTATTCAACGGGCGCATTCATATTCATCCCCAGGCGCAGAAGACCCTGGCCGAGCTCAGCAACAAGAACCTGCTGACCTCGCGCAGCGCCGAGGTCTACACCAAGCCGGAGCTGGAAATCTACGCCGACGATGTGCGCTGCGCCCATGGTGCAACCATCACCCAGCTCGATCAGACCTCGCTGTTTTACCTGCAGAGCCGCGGGCTGTCCCATGCCGAGGCCATGAGCATGCTCAGTTTCGGCTTTATCAACGAGCTGCTTGACCAGGTGCCGGAACCGGCGGTGCAGGCGTACCTGCGCCCGCGCATCGGCGCTCTGCTCGGCCGTGAAACAGCCCATCTGGAGCAACTGAACGATGACTGAGCATGCGCTGCACTCGCTGCCGACCTTCGATGCCGAACAGATCCGCAAGGATTTCCCGATTCTGCACCAGCAGGTCAACGGCCATCCGCTGGTGTACCTGGACAATGCCGCCACCACGCAAAAGCCCGAGGCGGTGATTCAGGCCATCGTCGACTACTACCGCCAGGACAACAGCAATGTGCACCGTGGTGCCCACGCCCTGGCCGAACGCGCCACCGAGAAATTCGAGGCGGCGCGCGGCAAGGTCGCCGGTTTGCTCAATGCGCCGCACAGCCGGCAGGTCATCTGGACCCGCGGCACCACCGAGGGCATCAACCTGGTGGCCGCCAGTTGGGGGCGCAGTCAGTTGCAGGCCGGCGACCGGATTCTCGTCTCGGCCATGGAACATCACTCCAATATCGTGCCCTGGCAGATGGTTGCCGCCGAAACAGGCGCCACGGTCGAGGCGATTCCGGTGGATGCCAGCGGCACGCTGAACATGGCCGCCTTTGCCGACATGCTTGATGAGCGCGTGCGCATGGTTGCCTGCGCGCAGGTGTCCAACGCCCTGGGCAGCATCAACCCGGTTGAGGACATCGTGCGCATGGCCCATGCCGTCGGTGCGCTGTGCTTGATCGACGGTGCCCAGGCCATGAGCCACTGGCCGGTGGATGTGCAGGCGCTGGACTGCGACTTTTACGTGTTTTCCGCCCACAAGCTGTTTGGCCCCACCGGGCTGGGCGTGTTGTATGGCAAGGCCCGATTGCTGGAAAGCATGCCGCCCTACCAGGGCGGCGGCGAGATGATCGAGTCGGTGAGTTTTGCCGGCACCACCTACAACCAGCTGCCCTACAAGTTTGAAGCCGGCACACCGGATATTGCCGGGGTGATTGGTTTCGGCGCGGCGGTGGATTATGTACAGGGCCTTGACCGCGAGGCCGCGGCGGCGCACGAACAGGCCTTGCTGGCCTATGCCGAGGCGCGTGCCAAAGCCACGCCGGGGATGCGCCTGGTGGGCACCGCCGCGCACAAGACCGCGGTCATGAGCTTTTTGCTGGAGGGCGCCCACCCGCACGATGTGGGCATGTTGCTCGATCAGCAGGGCGTGGCCGTGCGCACCGGCAATCACTGCGCGCAACCGATCATGGAGCAGTTCGGCATTCCCGGCACCGTGCGCGCCAGTTTCAGCATCTACAACACCTTTGCCGAGGTTGATCGGCTGTTCGAGGCGCTGGCCAAGGTCAGGCAGTTTCTGTAGCCAGTGAGTTTCCATACACGGTCAGACAGTTTTTCAGGAGGCATGGCATGAGTGTTGAATCCTTCGCTCCGAGCCGCCAGGTGGTCACCGTCACCCCGGCCGCTCTGCAACACCTGCGTCGTCAGCTGGCTAGTTCGGCAGGCAAGGCGGTGCGCATCAGCGTGAAGAAAAGCGGCTGCACCGGCTTTATGTATGTGCTCGATATGGTCGAGCAGGCCGGCGAGAACGACCTGCACTGCCGCCTGGATGAGCAGATCGAATTGTTCATCGAGCGCGACAGTCTGCCGGTGCTGTCTGGCACGCAAATCGATCTGGTCAGGGAAGGCATCAACAGTCAGATCAGGTTCATCAACCCCAACGTCAAAGACCAATGTGGTTGCGGCGAAAGCTTCAGTGTGAGTTAAAAAATGGAACGACGTATGGTGGTTGCGCAGGCCGATTGCCCGGCGCGCCGGGTCCCCGATGGCACACCCCTGACCATCCCCAAAGATACCTTTGTGACTATCACCCAGTCTCTGGGGGGTAACTACACGGTGACCTATAAAGGCCAGATGGTTCGGATCGATGGCACCGACGCAGCCAATATCGGTCTGGAGCCTGAGCTGCTGAGTTTCCCCGCGCCGACCGATGAGCTGATCCATGAAGCCCAGGTGTGGGAAGCATTGCGCACGGTGTTCGACCCGGAAATCCCGGTGGATCTGGTCAATCTGGGGCTGATCTACGCGGTTGAAATCGATCAGCATGCCAAGCGCGTGGATATCCGCATGACCCTGACGGCGCCGGGCTGCGGCATGGGGCCGGTGCTGGTCGGTGATGTGGAGTATCGGGTACGCCTGGTGCCCAACGTCGCCACGGTCAAGGTCGAGCTGGTCTTCGATCCGGCATGGAGCCGCGAAATGATGAGCGAAGAAGCGCAGCTCGAAACCGGGATGTTCTTTTGAAGGGGCCAGGGTTCAACGAGTACAGTTTGCGAGGGCCAGGGGTATGAGTCAGTTCGGCACCCAGATCAGCAGCGACGACATCATTGAGACGCTGTCTTTTTTCGATGACTGGGAAGAGCGCTACAAATACATCATCGACCTGGGCCGCGAACTGCCGTCGCTGGATGCCGCCCAGCGCACCGATGAGCATCTGGTGCGCGGCTGCCAGAGCCAGGTCTGGCTGGTCAGCCAGCAGCGCGACGACCGCTTGTTCTTCGACGCGGACAGCGATGCCTTTATCGTCAAGGGGCTGCTGGCCGTGGTGTTGGCCGCCTATAACGGCAAGCGCCCGGCTGACATCCGTGATTTCGATATCGAGCAGTATTTCGAGCAGCTGAACCTGATCAAGCACCTGAGCGTCACCCGCGGCAATGGTCTGCGGGCCATGGTCAAACGCATTCAAGAGACCGCCGCCGCGGCCCTCCAGTCACCCGCCGAGGCAGGCGCGCAGTAAAAGAAGGTGATGTCCCCGTTATCTGTTGAGCCGGATCGCAAAACAGTCATCGCTCATGCAGCAGATAACGGGTACATAGCCTAAAAACTCATCCAGGCGTGGCCTTGGGTCGCGACCCAGGCCACCAGCTGCGCGGCCAACCGCAGAACCGGCCGCTCGCGCCAATAGTGCAGGTGATAACCCTGCAGCAGCCCATTGCAGGCATCGAATCATTGGCAGCCGGCGCAGCATGGCTGGCGCCTTGGGGCGCGGGTTTGCAGCTTCCGCGCTGGAGCCTGCGGCTCTGCGCTTGCAGCTTGCCGCTGCGAAGGCTGTACAATCAGCGCCCTGTCGTCTTTGTGTTTTGTATGGAACTGCCATGACCGCTTCGTTCGTCCATCTGCGTCTGCACACCGAGTTTTCCCTGGTCGATGGTCTGGTGCGGGTCAAGCCGCTGGTCAAGGCTGTGGCCAGTGCGGGTATGCCGGCGGTGGCGGTCACCGACATGAGCAACATGTGCTCGCTGGTGAAGTTCTACAAGGCGGCCATGGGCGGCGGGATCAAGCCGATCTGCGGGGCCGATATCTGGCTGGCCAGCGTCGACGAAGACGGTCCGCTGTCGCGCCTGACCCTGCTGGCGATGAACCCCAAGGGCTACCGCAATCTCACCGAGCTGGTGTCCCGCGGCTGGACCGAGGGGCAAAGCAACGACCAGGTGATCATCCAGCGCGATTGGGTCAAGGCCGCCGCCGAGGGCTTGATCGCCCTGTCCGGGGCGCGGGAAGGCGAGGTCGGCCAGGCCCTGTTGAATGGCGACCTGGCCGAGGCCGAAGCCCTGTTGCGCGAGTGGTTGGCGGTGTTCCCCGAGCGTTTCTACCTGGAGGTGCAGCGCACCAGCAGGGTCAACGACGAAGAATACCTGCACCTGGCGGTCGATCTGGCGGCCAGGGTCGGCGCGCCGCTGGTGGCGACCAACGATGTGCGCTTCCTCAAACAGGACGACTTCGCCGCCCACGAGACCCGCGTGTGCATCGGCGAGGGCCGCAGCCTGGACGACCCACGGCGGCCGCGCACCTACTCCGATCAGCAGTACCTGAAGACCCCGCAAGAGATGGCCGAGCTGTTCAGCGACCTGCCGGAGGCGCTGGAAAATACCGTGGAGATCGCCCGGCGCTGCAATATCGAAGTGCAGATGGGCAAGTACTTCCTGCCCGACTTCCCGGTGCCGGCCGGCATGACCATGGACGAGTACTTCCGCCAGGTCTCCTTCGACGGCCTCGACGAGCGCCTGGAGGTGTTGCTGCCCAAGGACACCCCGGACTACGACGCGAAGAAGCAGGTGTATATCGACCGGTTGAATTTCGAGCTGGATATCATCATCCAGATGGGCTTCCCCGGTTACTTCCTGATCGTCATGGACTTCATCAAGTGGGCGAAGAATAACGGCGTGCCGGTCGGCCCCGGCCGGGGTTCGGGTGCCGGCTCACTGGTGGCCTACGTACAGAAGATCACCGACCTCGATCCGCTTGCCTATGACCTGCTGTTCGAGCGCTTCCTCAACCCCGAACGGGTCTCCATGCCCGACTTTGACGTCGACTTCTGCATGGACGGGCGCGACCGGGTCATCGATTACGTGGCCGAGAAATACGGACGTAACGCAGTCAGCCAGATCATCACCTTCGGCACCATGGCGGCCAAGGCAGTGGTGCGCGACGTGGCGCGAGCCCAGGGCAAGTCCTACGGCCTGGCCGACCGCCTGTCGAAGATGATCCCCTTCGAGGTCGGCATGACCCTGGAGAAGGCCTACGAGATGGAGGAGCCGCTGCGCGATTTCCTCAAGGTCGACGAGGATGCCCGGGAAATCTGGGAAATGTCGCGCAAGCTCGAAGGCATCACCCGTGGCACCGGCAAGCACGCCGGCGGCGTGGTCATCGCGCCGACCAAGCTCACCGACTTCTCGCCGATCGCCTGCGACGACGAGGGTGGCGGCCTGGTCACCCAGTTCGACAAGGACGATGTGGAAACCGCCGGTCTGGTCAAGTTCGACTTCCTCGGCCTGCGCACCCTGACCATCATCAAGTGGGCGCTGGAGACGATCAATCGCGAGCAGGCCAAGCAGGGCCTGCCGGACCTGAACATCGACTTCATCCCGCTGGACGACAAACCGACCTTCCTGATGCTGCAGAAGGCCGAGACCACCGCAGTGTTCCAGCTTGAGTCGCGCGGCATGAAGGAGCTGATCAAGAAGCTCAAGCCGGACTGCCTGGAAGACATGATCGCTCTGGTGGCGTTGTTCCGTCCCGGCCCGCTGCAGTCGGGCATGGTCGATGACTTCATCAACCGCAAGCACGGCCGCGAGCCGATTTCCTACCCGCATCAGGACTACCAGTACCCGGGCCTGGAGCCGGTACTCAAGCCCACCTACGGCATCATCCTGTATCAGGAACAGGTGATGCAGATCGCCCAGGTCATGGCTGGCTACACCCTCGGCGGGGCGGACATGCTGCGCCGCGCCATGGGCAAGAAGAAGCCCGAGGAGATGGCCAAGCAACGGGGCGGCTTTATCGAGGGCTGCGCGAATAACGGCATCGATGGCGAACTGGCGGGCAACATCTTCGATCTGGTGGAAAAATTCGCCGGTTACGGCTTCAACAAGTCGCACTCGGCGGCTTATGGCCTGCTCTCTTACCAGACGGCCTGGCTCAAGGCGCACCATCCGGCCGCCTTCATGGCCGCGGTGTTGTCGGCGGATATGCACAACACCGACAAGGTCGTGACCCTGATCGAGGAGTGCCGCAACATGAAGCTGCGCCTCGATGCGCCGGATGTGAATATTTCCGACTTCAAGTTCACGGTCAGCGATGAAGGCTGGATCGTCTACGGCCTGGGCGCGATCAAGGGGGTCGGGGAAGGGCCGGTCGAGGCCATCGTCGAGTCGCGCAAGGATGGCCCGTTCAAGGACCTGTTCGACTTCTGCTCGCGGGTCGACCTCAAGCGCATCAACAAGCGCACCCTGGATGCGCTGATCCGTGGCGGTGCCCTGGATCGCCTGGGGCCGTATTTTCACGAGGAAATCAAAGCCTATAAGGCCAATATCGATCGCAATCGTGGGGTTCTGCTGGCGGCGATGGAGGAGGCGGTGCAGGCGGCCGAGCAGACCGCGCGCAGCCATGACAGCGGCCATATGGATCTGTTCGGCGGGGTCTTCGCCGATGCCGAGGCCGATGTCTATGCCAATCACCTGAAGGCTCGCGAGCTGTCGCTCAAGGAGCGCCTGAAAGGCGAGAAGGACTGCCTCGGTCTGTACCTGACCGGTCATCCGATCGACGAATACGAAGGCGAGGTGCGGCGTTTTGCCCGTCAGCGGATCATCGATCTCAAGCCGGCGCGAGGCGATCAGACGATTGCCGGCCTGATCGTCAACCTGCGGGTGATGAAAAACAAGAAGGGCGACAAGATGGGCTTCATCACCCTGGATGACCGCTCGGGCCGCATCGAGGCGTCGTTGTTCGCCGAATCCTTTGCCAGCAATCAGGCGCTGTTGCAGAGCGACGCGCTGGTGGTGGTCGAAGGCGAGGTGAGCAACGATGATTTTTCCGGCGGTCTGCGTTTGCGGGCCAAGCGGGTGATGAGCCTGGAAGAGGCGCGAACCGGGCTGGCCGACAGCCTGCGCTTGAAGATTGCCGGCAGTGCCCTGCAGGGCGATCGACTGCGCTGGCTGGCGGATCTGTGCAAGCGCCATCGCGGCGCCTGCCCGATCACCCTGGAATACACCGGCGCGGATGCGCGGGCCATGTTGCAGTTTGGCGAGGGTTGGCGAATCGACCCGGCCGACAGCCTGATTCAGGCATTGCGTGACCAGTTCGGGCGAGACAACGTCTTTCTGCACTACCGCTGATTTTTGAGGCCCCGGCTTCATGGGTCGGTTGCGGCACTTGTGCGTGGGATGTGAGGGGATCACCGGTATTCGGTGACTTTTATCCCAACCCGAGTGTCGACCTGAATGCGCCTGTTCCTATAAGGTAGGCGCGAAACGGATACAGCTCCCCGGCCGCATGGCCGTCGACGCAAGACGGATGACTATGAACCCGAATTTTCTCGATTTCGAACAGCCGATCGCCGACCTGCAAGCCAAGATCGAAGAGCTTCGCCTGGTCGGTAACGACAACTCGTTGAACATCAGCGATGAGATCGCCCGCCTGCAGGACAAGAGCAGTGCGCTGACCGAAAGCATTTTCAGCAACCTGAGCAGCTGGCAGATTGCCAAGCTGGCTCGTCACCCTCAGCGCCCCTATACCCTCGACTACCTGCAGCACATCTTCACCGAGTTCGACGAACTGCACGGCGATCGGCATTTCTCCGATGATCCGGCGATAGTTGGTGGTGTTGCGCGTCTGGACGGCGAGCCGGTGATGGTCATCGGTCACCAGAAGGGCCGTGAAGTGCGCGAGAAGGTCCGTCGCAACTTCGGCATGCCGCGTCCGGAAGGCTATCGCAAGGCCTGTCGCCTGATGGAAATGGCCGAGCGCTTCAAGATGCCGATCCTGACCTTTATCGACACCCCGGGCGCCTACCCGGGGATCGACGCCGAAGAGCGTGGGCAGAGCGAGGCGATTGCCTGGAACCTGCGGGTGATGGCGCGCCTGAAAACCCCGATCATCGCCACCGTCATCGGCGAGGGTGGTTCCGGCGGAGCACTGGCGATTGGCGTATGCGACCAGCTGAACATGCTGCAGTACGCTACCTATTCGGTGATTTCGCCGGAAGGTTGCGCCTCGATTCTGTGGAAAACCGCAGACAAGGCCCCGGATGCCGCAGAAGCCATGGGCATCACCGCCGAGCGCCTGAAGGGCCTGGGCATTGTCGACCAGGTGATTGGCGAGCCATTGGGCGGTGCCCATCGCGATCCGGTCGCTGCCGCTGAATCGGTTCGTCAGGAGCTGGCTGAGCAGTTGGCCATGCTGCGCAAATTCGATAGCGCCGAACTGCTGGCGCGCCGTTATGAGCGCCTGATGAGCTACGGCATCGCCTGACGGCTGCTGTAGGATGGGTGATGATTTCGCCCATCCTGCGTCCGGTCGGTGGGTTGAAGCGGATTGTCGTCCGACCCATCCAGCCTGAATCTGTACCTATGTCCCTCGAATCCCGCGTGCTGACGGCTCTGGCTCCCTGGCGCGATGCGCCGGCCTGGCATATCGCCCTTTCCGGCGGCCTGGATTCAACTGTGCTGCTGCATCTGCTGGCCGGTCTCGCGCAACGCGAGGCGTTACCGCCGCTTTCCGCCATCCATATTCATCACGGTCTGCAAGCGCTTGCCGATAGCTGGCCGGCGGCTTGCCGGCGGATGTGTGATGAGTTGGCTGTGCCGCTGCAGGTGGACTATGTGCAGGTGCAGCCGGGCGCCAGTCTCGAGCGCGCCGCGCGGCAGGCCCGTTATGCGGCTTTTCGTGAACGGCTTGCTCCTGGCGAGGTTCTGCTGACGGCGCAGCATCGCGACGATCAGGCGGAGACCTTGCTCTTTCGCCTGCTGCGCGGCGCCGGGGTGCAGGGGTTGGCGGCCATGCCGCTGAGCCGACCGCTCGCTGCCGGGCACCTGCTGCGGCCGCTGTTGAGCTGTTCCCGCGCCGAGTTGCAGGCCTATGCCGACGAGCACCGGCTGCGCTGGGTGGAGGATCCGTCGAATGCCGATAACCGCTTCTCGCGCAATTATTTGCGTCATCAGGTCTTGCCGATACTGACCAGGCGCTGGCCGCAGGCGATAGCCAGTCTTGCCCGTGCCGCCGAGCATCTGGGCGAGGCCGGGCAACTGCTCGATGAGCTGGCGCAGCAGGATCTGCAGACTGCGCAGGCGCCTGACGAGTTTGCCTGGCTCGATCTGCCGAACCTGTCCCTGGCGCCGCTGCGAGCGCTGAGCGATGCCCGGCAACGCAACGCCTTGCGCTACTGGTTGCGCCGCCTGACCCCGATGCCGGACAGCGAGCACTGGGCCGGCTGGCAGGCGCTGCGCGATGCGGCCGGCGACGCCACGCCGATCTGGCGTCTGGCGACAGGCGAATTGCGCCGCGCCGACCAGCGGTTGTGGTGGCTCAGCGGCGACTGGCTGCGCATGCCGCCAGCGCCTGAGATTCGGCTCGCTGTTGGGCGCTGGTTGCCGCTGGCGGGCAATGGCAGCGTGCGCATCGAGGGTCGCTTGCCTGCCGGCGACTGGCGCCTGGCCTATCGCCAGGGCGGCGAGCTGATGAACCTGCCCGGGCGCGGCCATCGCGATTTGAAGCGCTTGCTCAACGAACGCCAGGTGCCGGCGTTTGTCCGCCCGCGCTTGCCGCTGTTGCTGTGCAATGGCGAGCTGCGCGCCGTGGCCAATCTGACCGATTTGCATGGGCCAAGTGATGGCCAGTGGCGACTCGATTGGCAGCCACCGATGGATGATCAAGGTTTGAGCTGCTAATGCCTTTCCGGTAGACTACGCTCCCGTCTTACCAGAGCTTTTGCAGACCCCTTTTCGTCAAGAAAATGGAGTCGGTAACGGCTTGCCAATTGCGCCCTGTGCGTGGTTGTGGCTTCGGCCTTCCTTCGCTTTTCCCGGCGGCGCTGACCGCCTAAACGCAGACTTCTAGGGTTTTTCATGACGCGCTTCATCTTCGTCACGGGTGGTGTTGTTTCTTCGTTGGGGAAAGGCATCGCCTCGGCTTCATTGGCGGCTATCCTGGAGGCGCGGGGCCTGAAGGTCACGATGCTCAAGCTGGATCCCTATATCAACGTCGATCCGGGCACCATGAGCCCGTTCCAGCACGGTGAGGTGTTCGTCACCCACGACGGCGCCGAGACCGACCTCGACCTGGGCCACTACGAGCGGTTCATCCGCACCACCATGACCCAGGACAACAACTTCACCACCGGCCGGGTTTACGAACACGTGCTGCGCAAAGAGCGCCGTGGCGATTACCTGGGCGCGACCATCCAGGTCATCCCGCACATCACCGACGAGATCAAGCGCCGCATCATCAAGGGTGCCGGCGACGCGGACGTAGCCATGGTCGAGATTGGCGGCACGGTCGGTGACATCGAGTCGCAGCCGTTCCTCGAAGCCATCCGCCAGTTGCGCGTGGAAGTGGGCGCCAAGCGCGCCATGCTGATGCACCTGACCCTGGTGCCCTATATCGCCACCGCCGGCGAGACCAAGACCAAGCCGACCCAGCACTCGGTCAAGGAATTGCGTTCCATCGGCCTGCAGCCGGACGTGCTGATCTGCCGCTCCGACCATCCAGTGGATATCTCCTCGCGGCGCAAGATCGCGTTGTTCACCAACGTCGAAGAGCGTGCGGTGATTTCCCTGGAAGACGTCGACACCATCTACCGGATCCCGGGTGTGCTGCATGCCCAGGGCCTGGATGATTTTGTCGTCGAGCGCTTCGCCCTGGAGTGCGGCGGCGCCGATCTGTCCGAGTGGGAGCGGGTGGTCGACGCCAAGCTCAACCCGGAGCATGAAGTCACCATCGCCATGGTCGGCAAGTACATGGAACTGCTGGATGCCTACAAGTCGCTGATCGAAGCGATGAGCCATGCCGGCATCCAGAACCGCACCAAGGTCAACCTGCGCTATATCGATTCCGAAGACATCGAGAACCAGGGCACCGCCCTGCTCGAAGGCGTCGATGCCATCCTGGTGCCCGGCGGCTTCGGCCTGCGTGGCGTGGAAGGCAAGATCACCGCCGTGCAGTATGCCCGCGAGAACAAGATTCCCTACCTGGGTATCTGTCTCGGCATGCAGGTCGCGGTGATCGAGTTCGCCCGCAATGTACTGGGCTGGACTGACGCCAACTCCACCGAGTTCGATACCACCAGCCAGCATCCAGTGGTCGGTTTGATCACCGAGTGGCAGGACGCCACCGGCGTCACCGAGCAGCGTGACAATGCCTCCGATCTGGGCGGCACCATGCGCCTCGGGGCTCAGGACTGCCAGCTGCTCAGCGGCTCGCAAGTGCATCAGTGCTACGGCAAGGACGTGATTGTCGAGCGTCATCGGCATCGCTATGAAGTGAACAACAACCTGCTGCCGCAACTGCTCGAGGCCGGTCTCAAGGTCACCGGTCGTTCCGGCGACGGCGCCCTGGTCGAAGTGGTGGAGGCGCCCGATCATCCGTGGTTCGTCGCCTGTCAGTTCCACCCGGAGTTCACTTCGACGCCACGCGACGGTCACCCGTTGTTCAGTGGTTTCGTCAACGCCGCACTGGCGCAACACGCGAAGAAGGCATAAGGACATGACCCAGAAAATCATCAAGGTCGGCGCCATCGAGATCGCCAACGACAAGCCCTTCGTCCTGTTCGGTGGCATCAACGTCATCGAATCGCGTGACCTGGCCATGCGCGCCTGCGACGAATATGTGCGGGTGACCGACAAGCTCGGTATTCCCTTCGTGTTCAAGGCCAGCTTCGACAAGGCCAACCGCTCCTCGATCAGCTCCTTCCGCGGCCCCGGCCTGGAAGAGGGCATGAAGATTTTCGAGGAGATCAAGAAGACCTTCGGCGTGCCGCTGATCACCGATGTGCACGAACCGCAGCAGGCGCAGCCGGTGGCGGACGTGTGCGACATCATCCAGTTGCCGGCGTTTCTTTCGCGGCAGACCGATCTGGTGGTGGCCATGGCCAAAACCGGCGCGGTGATCAATATCAAGAAAGCCCAGTTCCTCGCGCCCCAGGAGATGAAACATATCCTGGCCAAGTGTGTCGAAGCCGGTAACGATCAGTTGATCCTCTGCGAGCGCGGCAGCTCCTTCGGTTACAACAACCTGGTGGTGGACATGCTCGGCTTCGGCATCATGAAGCAGACCAGCTACCCGGTGTTCTTCGACGTTACCCATGCCCTGCAGATGCCGGGTGGGCGTGCCGATTCGGCCGGCGGCCGGCGTGCCCAGGTCACCGACCTGGCCAAGGCCGGCATGAGCCAGGGCTTGGCCGGGCTGTTCCTCGAAGCCCATCCGGACCCGGACAACGCCAAGTGCGATGGCCCTTGTGCCCTGCGCCTGGACAAGCTGGAACCCTTCCTCACCCAGCTCAAGCAGCTGGATGATCTGATCAAGAGTTTTGCGCCGATTGAGACTGCCTGAAACGGCAATTCTGCGGTAAGGTGCCATTTGTATACAATCCGTCTGAATAGTCGGTACATGTTGCGCGCTGGAGTCCCCTCCGGCGCGCAATCAGTGTGCAGCTCGGTGCTACCCCTTTCGTCAACTTTTTGGAGTGCTAAACGCAATGGCAAAGATCGTCGACATCAAAGGCCGTGAGGTTCTCGACTCCCGTGGCAACCCGACTGTGGAAGCCGACGTGATTCTCGATAACGGTATCATCGGCAGCGCCTGCGCGCCGTCCGGTGCTTCCACCGGTTCGCGTGAAGCGCTGGAACTGCGTGATGGCGACAAGAGCCGTTATCTGGGCAAGGGCGTACTCAAGGCCGTGGCCAATATCAACGGTCCGATTCGCGAGCTGTTGCTGGGCAAGGACCCGCTCGACCAGCAAGCCCTGGACCGCGCGATGATCGCCCTCGACGGTACCGAGAACAAGGCCACTCTGGGCGCCAACGCCATCCTCGCGGTGTCCCTGGCCGCGGCCAAAGCCGCCGCCCAGGACAACGACCTGCCGCTGTACGCGCACATCGCCAACCTCAATGGCACCCCGGGCGTCTACTCCATGCCGGTGCCGATGATGAACATCATCAACGGTGGCGAGCATGCCGACAACAACGTCGACATCCAGGAGTTCATGGTTCAGCCGGTAGGCGCCAAGACCTTCGCCGAAGCGCTGCGCATGGGCACCGAAATCTTCCATCACCTCAAGGCCGTGCTCAAAGCCCGTGGCCTGAGCACCTCGGTGGGTGATGAAGGTGGTTTCGCACCGAACCTGGCCTCCAACGAAGACGCCCTGGCCGCGATTGCCGAGGCCGTGGCCAACGCCGGTTACACCCTGGGCGACGACGTCACCCTGGCCCTGGATTGCGCTTCCAGCGAGTTCTTCGAAGGCGGCAAATACGACCTGGCCGGCGAAGGCAAGGTGTTCGACGCTGCCGGCTTCAGCGATTACCTGGCAGGCCTGGCCGAGCGTTATCCGATTATCTCCATCGAGGACGGCATGGACGAGTCCGACTGGGCCGGCTGGAAGGTCCACACCGAAAAACTCGGCGGCAAGATGCAGCTGGTCGGTGACGACCTGTTCGTAACCAACACCAAGATCCTCAAGGAAGGCATCGACAAGGGCATCGCCAACTCGATCCTGATCAAGTTCAACCAGATAGGCACCCTGACCGAGACCCTGGAAGCCATCCAGATGGCCAAGGCGGCGGGCTACAGCGCGGTGATCTCGCACCGCAGCGGCGAAACCGAAGACTCGACCATCGCCGACCTGGCCGTGGGTACCGCCGCCGGCCAGATCAAGACCGGTTCTCTGTGCCGCTCTGATCGGGTGTCCAAGTACAACCAGTTGCTGCGCATCGAAGAGCAGTTGGCGGGCAAGGCGCCGTATCGCGGCCGTGCCGAGTTCCGTGGCTGAGAGGATGTGAAAAAACTTTTGTCTACCGCGACGGCCTCGCGGCGTTTTCGCCGAGCGGTCGAGTCATGGTAAAAGAGGGGCGGCGCGAGTCGCCCCTCTTTTCGTTGGGATGCTTTTACTGTCATGCGTAGTCCTTACTGGTTGTTAGTCGTCCTGATTCTGCTGCTGGTTGGCCTGCAGTATCGCCTGTGGGTGGGCGATGGCAGTCTGGCGCAGGTCACCGACCTGAAGCAGCAGATTGCCGATCAGCAGGGGGCGAATCAGCGCCTGCTGGAGCGCAATCGGATTCTCGAGGCGGAAGTCATGGAATTGAAAAAAGGCATGGAAACCGTCGAGGAACGCGCCCGGCATGAACTAGGCATGGTCAAAGAGGGCGAGACGCTCTACCAACTGACCGAATGACCACCAGTGTCACGACAACGTTGAAATGTCGGTTAAGCGCCAGTCCTTTGTGGGAGGGGCTTTAGCAGACCGTTGAAAACGTAGGCGAGGCAGCCGAGACAAGGCAAAAACAGGCGAGGAAGCGCAGTTTACGTGTTGTAAATGAGCATTACTCGCTTCGCTCGCCCTTCGGGCCGCGCTAAAGCGCGTTAGCCGCAAGCGGCTTACCGAGCCTGTTTTTAACGCCGTATCGGCAACGTAGGTAGTTTTTCAGCGGCCTGTTAGCCGTGATTGACCTTGAGGGCGCTGAACATATCGCGGCTGAAGCGCAATCCCACCAGTCCGCCCCCACGCAAAACGACAGATTAGTCATGTCGAAACGCCAGTTGAACGAATGAAAACTTCCGCATTAGCGCATTTCTGGGCCCTGATCCCCGCCGCCGGCGTTGGCAGCCGCATGGCTGCCGACCGGCCCAAGCAATACCTGGAGCTGGCAGGTAAAACCATCCTGGAACACAGCCTGGCCTGCTTTCTCGATCACCCCGGGTTGCACGGCATTGTGGTCAGCCTGGCGCCCGATGATCCCTACTGGCCGTCCCTGGCTTGTGCGCAGGATCCGCGCATCGCCCGCGCCGAGGGCGGCCGTGAGCGTGCGGATTCGGTACTGGGTGGTTTGCAGCGCCTGCGCGAGCTGGGGGCGCAGGACAGCGACTGGGTGTTGGTGCACGATGCGGCGCGGCCCAATCTGGCGCGCTCCGATCTGGATCTGCTGCTCGCGCAGCTGGCCGATGATCCGGTCGGCGGCCTGCTCGCGGTGCCCGTGCGCGACACCTTGAAACGGGCCGGAGCTGATGGGCGGGTGCTGCAGACTGTCGATCGTTCGCCGATCTGGCAGGCCTATACGCCGCAGATGTTCCGCCTCGGCTTGCTGCATCGCGCGCTGGCGCAGGCGTTGGCTGCCGGGGTGGCAATTACCGATGAGGCGTCGGCTGTCGAATGGCTCGGGCAGGCGCCGCGCCTGATCGAGGGCCGCGCCGATAACCTCAAGGTGACCCGGCCCGAAGACCTCGACTGGCTGCGTCAGCACTGGGCCGGGCGCCGCTGAACTCGCCTCTAGGAAGCGATCGTCCGTGTTGCGCCGATGGTGGGTTACGCCGCGTCCCCTGTGGCGTGATGTCGGGCGGCTAGCCCACCCTACGCTGTGGCCTCCGCAGGCCGCGCCATCACGGGCTGTATTCGCTGCGCTGCGCCAGTCCGGCTTTCAGCGCGTCCACCAGTTGCCGCACTTTCGGTGATAGATGCCGTTGCTGGGGGTAGAGTGCCCAGACTGCGGTGTTGGGCGGCTGCTGGTTGTCCAGCAGGGATACCAGGGAGCCGCTGCGCAAATGTTCCAGTACGTAGTAGTCCGGTAACTGACACAAGCCCAGGCCGCGCAAGGCAGCGTCGAGCACCGCCTGGCCGCTGTTGCAGCGCCAGTTGCCTTGCACGCGTTGCGTGGCTTCACGGCCGTTGAGCTGAAAGCTCCAGGTGTCCGAACTGCCGATCAGGCAGTTGTGCCGGCCGAGTTCCGACAGGCTGTGCGGGCGGCCGTAGCGCTGCAGGTAGTCCGGCGCGGCGCACAGGTACATGCGTCGAGGCGCCAGGCGGGTGGCGACCAGTCGCGAATCCTGCAGGCGGCCCAGGCGAATGGCCAAATCCAGGCCTTCATGGACCAGATCCAGGTTGCGGTTGCTCAGTTCTATGTCTACCCGCAGTTGCGGGTGGCGGGTCATGAAGTCGGTCACCAGCGGCACGATAAAGCGCTCGCCGTAGGCCACCGCGCAGGTCATGCGCAGCAGGCCCTTAGGTTCGCTGCCCAGGTCGCCGACCGCACGCAGGGCTTCTTCGCGGGCATCCTGCAGACGCTGGCAATGTTGCAGGAAGGTTTGCCCGGCTTCGGTCAGTGCCACGCGTCGGGTGCTGCGGTAGAACAGGCGGGTTTGCAGGCGCTCTTCCAGGCGGGCGACCTGGCGGCTGACCTGCGAGGACGACAGGCCCAGGCGTTCGGCGGCGGCGGTAAACTGGCCGCACTCGGCCACCGCAACGAATTCATCCAGGCCTTCCCAGCGATTCATCGTTTTGTTCCTTAGTCAGGGGCCAGCTTGCGACCCACATGGATGTGGGAAGTGCAGCAAGCCGTAGGCGACTCCATGGATGGAGGAGGTAGGAAAAACGCCGGGAGCGTTTTCGAGAATGGCTGCTGCCTGGCGATCGAGGGATTCTAATCCGGTTGAAGCTGATTATCCCTGTATGGCAATAATGTTTTGCCATAACGTCGATTATTACTCGTTAGAGGATGATCTACACTCTTCGCCACTGTTATATCCCGTCGGAGAGCGATCATGATCAAGTCACGTGCTGCGGTAGCTTTTGCCGCCAACCAACCGCTGCAAATCGTCGAAGTGGATGTCGAGCCGCCGAAGGCCGGTGAGGTGCTGGTGCGCATCGTCGCCACCGGTGTGTGCCACACCGATGCCTACACCCTCTCCGGTGAAGATTCCGAAGGCGTGTTTCCCTGCATCCTCGGCCATGAAGGCGGCGGCATCGTCGAGGCGATAGGCGAGGGCGTGACCTCCCTGGCCGTCGGCGACCATGTGATTCCGCTGTACACCGCCGAATGCCGCCAGTGCAAATTCTGCAAATCCGGCAAGACCAACCTCTGCCAGGCGGTGCGCGCCACCCAGGGCAAAGGCCTGATGCCGGACGGCACCAGCCGCTTCTCCTACCAGGGCCAGCCGATCTACCACTACATGGGCTGCTCGACCTTTTCCGAGTACACCGTGCTGCCGGAAATTTCCCTGGCCAAGATTCCCCAGGAGGCGCCGCTGGACAAGGTCTGCCTGCTCGGCTGCGGCGTGACCACCGGCATCGGCGCGGTATTGAACACCGCCAAGGTCGAGGAGGGCGCCAGCGTGGCGATCTTCGGCCTCGGCGGCATCGGCCTGGCGGCGATCATCGGCGCGAAGATGGCCAAGGCCGCGCGGATCATTGCCGTCGACATCAATCCGGCCAAGTTCGAGATCGCCCGGCAACTGGGCGCGACCGACTGCGTCAACCCGAAGGACTTCGTCAAGCCGATCCAGGACGTCATAGTCGAAATGACCGATGGCGGGGTGGATTACTCCTTCGAGTGCGTCGGCAATGTGCAGTTGATGCGTGCAGCGCTGGAGTGCTGTCACAAGGGCTGGGGCGAGTCGACCATCATCGGCGTGGCCGGTGCCGGCCAGGAGATCTCCACCCGTCCGTTCCAGCTGGTCACCGGGCGGGTCTGGCGTGGTTCGGCGTTCGGTGGGGTGAAAGGTCGCACCGAGCTGCCGGGTTATGTGGAGAAGGCGCAGAAGGGCGAAATCCCCCTGGATACTTTCATTACCCACAACATGCCGCTGGAAGACATCAACAAGGCTTTCGAGCTGATGCATGAAGGCAAGAGCATCCGTACCGTCATCCACTTCTAATGAAATGTTGTGGTGCGCGCGGCGCACCCTGCGGGGACGTAATGACTCTGGAAAACATATCTTGCCAGAAAAGCTTCGGCGGCTGGCACAAGCGTTACCGCCATCGCTCAAGCACGCTCAATTGCGACATGGTGTTCGCCGTCTACCTGCCGCCGCAGGCCGAGCAGGGCGCCAAGCTGCCGGTGCTCTACTGGTTGAGCGGGCTGACCTGTAATGACGAGAACTTCATGCAGAAGGCCGGCGCACACCGGCTGGCCGCCGAGTTGGGCCTGATCATAGTGGCGCCGGATACCAGCCCGCGCGGGCCTGATGTGCCGGGCGACCCGGAGGGCGCCTGGGACTTCGGTCTGGGCGCCGGCTTCTACCTGAACGCCACGCAAGAACCCTGGGCGCGCAATTACCGCATGCACGACTACGTGGTGCAGGAGTTGCCGGCGCTGATCGAGGCTAATTTCCCGGTCTCGGCCAGGCGTGGCATCAGCGGCCATTCCATGGGTGGGCACGGTGCCCTGGTCTGCGCCTTGCGCAATCCTGGGCGTTACCAGTCGTTGTCGGCCTTCGCGCCTATCGGCAACCCGTCGAACTGCCCCTGGGGCGAGAAGGCGTTTGCCCGCTACCTCGGCGATGAGCGTTCGCGCTGGCGCGAATGGGATGCCTGTGCGCTTATTGCCGAGGCGACCGAGCGCCTGCCGATCCTGATCGACCAGGGCGATCGCGATGATTTTCTCGAGGGCCAGCTCAAGCCGGATGCTCTGAAGAATGCCGCGCAAGCTGCCGGACATCCGCTAACGCTGCGCCTGCAGCCCGGCTATGACCACAGCTACTATTTCATCGCCAGCTTTATCGAGGACCACCTGCGTCATCATGCGGCTGCCTTGGTTTAGCTGCCGCCGTAGGAGCGGGCCATGCCCGCGAAGCTGTTTGCGGGCATGGAACTAGGCGTCGTCCCGCTCCTACGGAGGGCTGCGTCCTGTAGAATCACGCCCTGACTTTTTCAGGGCCTGATTTTCCATGAAGAGCACTATGCGTATTGGCCACGGCTACGACGTCCATCGTTTCGGTGAGGGCGAGTTCATCATCCTGGGCGGCGTACGGATTTCCCACAATTTCGGGCTTGTCGCTCATTCCGACGGTGATGTGCTGCTGCATGCGCTCGCCGATGCCTTGCTCGGCGCCGCGGCATTGGGCGATATCGGCAAGCACTTTCCCGATACCGACCCGGCGCTCAAGGGCGCCGACAGCCGCGTGCTGCTGCGTCATGTCCTGGGTTTGCTGCAGGCCAAGGGCTGGCAGGTGGCTAATGTCGACGCCACCATAGTCGCCCAGGCGCCGAAAATGGCGCCGCACATCGAGGCCATGCGCGCCCTGATCGCCGAAGATCTGCAGGTCGCGCTGGATGCGGTCAACGTCAAGGCCACCACCACCGAGAAACTCGGCTTCACCGGCCGCGAAGAAGGCATCGCGGTGCATGCCGTCGCGCTGTTGGTGGCCCGATGAACGAGCTCGAATTGCTCGGCCCGCGCGGCCATGGTGAGCCTTGCGGTACGGCTGTGCTCAAGGCCGTGGCGGAAGACTTCCAGGTCGATGAAGTGCTGGATATTGCCCTGGCCGGTGAGGGCGAGCACCTCTGGCTGTGGGTGGAGAAGCGCGGCCTGAACACCGAGGACGCTGCGCGGCGTATCGCCCGCGCCGCCGGTGTGCCGCTGCGCATGATCAGCTATGCCGGGCTCAAGGATCGTCAGGCGCTGACCCGCCAATGGTTCAGTCTGCACCTGCCGGGCAAGGCTGACCCGGCGCTGGGGGGCGCCGAGGACGCCAGCCTGAGCATCCTCAAGCAGGTGCGTCACTCGCGTAAGTTGCAGCGCGGTGCGCATGCGGCCAACGGCTTCACCCTGCGCCTGACTCAGCTGAATGCGGATCGCGATGCACTGCAACAGCGCCTGACGCAGATAGCTGCCCAGGGCATTCCCAACTACTTCGGCTCGCAACGCTTTGGCTTCGAGGGCGGTAATATCGCCCATGCGCGGCATTTCGCCGAGCGCCAGAGCTTGCCCGAGCAGCGCAACGTGCGTTCGCGCGTGCTCTCGGCGGCGCGCAGCTTGCTGTTCAACCGGGTGCTGGCCGAGCGCGTGGCGGCGGGCACCTGGAATCAGGCTCTGCCCGGCGACCTGCTGGCCTTTACCGATAGCCGCAGCTTTTTCCCGGCTGGAGAGGCCGAGTGCAGCGATCCGCGCCTGGCGATTCTCGACCTGCACCCGACCGGACCCTTGTGGGGCGCGGGTGCTTCGACCGCCGGCGGAGTCGCCCAGGCTCTGGAGCAGCAGCTCGCCGAGGATGAGCGCGCCCTGGTCGACTGGTTGGCAGAAGCGGGCATGACGCACGAGCGGCGTATCCTGCGCCTCCCCATCGGCGGTTTGACGTGGCATTATCCCGAGCCTGACATTCTGCAACTGGAATTCGTCCTGCCGGCTGGATGCTTTGCCACCGTCTTGGTGCGCGAGCTTGTCGATCTGTTGCCTGCAGGGCAGGCGGACAACCCATGCGTATTCTGATTTCCAACGATGACGGCGTGGCCGCGCCGGGTCTAGCCGCGCTACATGCTGCCCTGGCCGATTATGCCGAGTGCGCGGTGATCGCGCCCGATCAGGACAGAAGTGGCGCCAGCAGTTCGCTGACCCTCGACCGTCCGCTGCACCCCTGCACCTTGCCCAACGGCTTTATCAGCCTCAATGGCACGCCCACCGATTGCGTGCATCTGGGCTTGAACGGGCTGCTGCCGCATGTCGCCGATCTGGTGGTGGCGGGTATCAACCTGGGCGCCAATCTGGGCGATGACGTGCTCTATTCCGGCACGGTGGCCGCTGCGCTGGAAGGGCGCTTTCTGGCCCGTCCGGCATTCGCCTTCTCCCTGCTTTCACGCCAGCCGGATAATCTGGCGACCGCCGCCTACTTCGCGCGCAAGCTGGTGGAGGCGCATGAGCAGCTGGATCTGCCGCCGCGTACCGTGCTCAACGTGAATATCCCCAACCTGCCGCTGGAACATATCCGCGGTATCCAGCTGACTCGTCTGGGCCATCGTGCTCGTGCGGCAGCTCCGGTCAAGGTGATCAATCCGCGCGGCAAGGAAGGCTACTGGATTGCGGTCGCCGGCGATGCCGAGGACGGTGGGCCGGGCACGGATTTCCATGCGGTGATGCAGGGCTTCGTTTCCGTGACGCCGTTGCAGCTCGATCGTACCTTTCAGGACGGTCTCAGCAGCCTGCAACCCTGGCTGGAGGGTTTGCTCTGATGAGGCGTGAGCAAGACGAACTGCATCGCGGTATCGGTATGACCTCGCAGCGGACTCGCGAGCGGCTGATTCAGCGGCTGTACGAAGAGGGGCTGTCCAACGCCCAGGTGCTGGAGGCGATCCGGCGCACGCCGCGGCACCTGTTCGTCGACGAAGCCCTGGCCCATCGCGCCTACGAAGACACCGCACTGCCGATCGGCCACAACCAGACCATCTCGCAGCCTTACATGGTGGCGCGCATGAGCGAGTTGTTGCTGGCCGCTGGTCCCCTGGACAAGGTGCTGGAAATTGGTACCGGTTCCGGTTATCAGACGGCCATTCTCGCTCAGTTGGTCGAGCGGATATTCAGCGTCGAGCGCATTCAAGGGCTGCAGGACCGGGCCAAGGAACGCATGACCGAACTGAACCTGCGCAATGTGGTGTTCCGCTGGGGCGATGGCTGGGAGGGCTGGCCGGCCCTGGCGCCCTACAATGGCATCATCGTCACCGCTGCCGCCAGCGAGGTGCCCCAGGCCCTGCTCGACCAGTTGGCGCCGGGTGGACGCCTGGTGATTCCGGTCGGTGCCGGCGATGTGCAGCAGCTGCTGCTGATTATCCGCGAGGAACAGGGGTTTGCCAGGCATGTGCTGGATGCCGTGCGTTTCGTCCCCTTGCTCAATGGGCCCCTGGCCTGATCTTTAGCGTTTGACTGGACGGATCCATGAAGAAACATTTCCTGCTCTTTGCCAAGGGCATTGCCATGGGCGCGGCCGATGTGGTTCCTGGCGTTTCCGGCGGCACCGTCGCCTTTATCAGCGGCATCTACGATGAACTGTTGCGTTCGATAGCCAGCGTGCCCGCGGCGCTGGGCCTGCTCGTGCGCGGGCGCATCCGCGCCGCCTGGCAGGCTGCCAATGCGACCTTCCTGCTGGTGCTGTTGGCCGGCATTCTGACCAGTGTGCTCAGCCTGGCGCGGGTGATCACCTTCCTCCTGGCCGAGCATCCGATCCCGGTATGGTCGTTTTTCTTCGGTTTGATTCTGGTCTCTTCACATCTGGTGGCGCGGGAGATCCAGCGCTGGAACTGGAGTCGTTTCGTCAGTTTCGCTACGGGGGCGGCCTTCGCCTACTGGATCACGGTGGCCTCGCCCATGCAGTGGGGCACTGACTCGCTGAGTATTTTCTTCGCCGGTTCGATTGCCATCTGCGCGATGATTCTGCCGGGTATATCCGGTAGTTTCATCCTCTTGCTGCTGGGCCTGTATCCCTTCATTCTCGGGGCGGTCAAAGGCCTGGATGTCAGCGTGCTGGCACTCTTTGCCAGTGGCTGTCTGGTCGGTATTGTCAGCTTCGCCGGGTTTCTGCGTTGGTTGCTGGTGCGTTGGCGCGACCTGACTCTGGCGTTATTGACGGGGTTGATGCTCGGCTCGCTGAACAAACTCTGGCCGTGGAAGGAAACCCTCATCTGGCGCGCCGACAGTCATGGGCAGCAGGTGCCGCTGCTGCAGGCCAATCTCTTGCCGGGGCGTTTCGCCGAAGTCAGTGGGCAGGATCCACAGCTGCTCCTGGCTATTCTTTTGGCTCTGGGCGGGGTGCTGCTGGTGCTTGGGCTGGAGTGGCTGGCCGGTCGACGTCAGCAAAGCAGTGGCTGCGCCGAGTAATTGCGGCACAATACGCGCCAATCAGCAGATACCACTGGCCACAAAGGGAGATAAGGGTGAGTTTCACAGCCATTCAACCGCGAATATGCAGCAGTGCTCGGAGCCTGTTGGGTGGCCTGGTTATCGGTGCGCTACTGGCCGGCTGCGTCAGCCCGCCGCCAGGTGGTGTGCAGGTTGTCGATCGGAATAACCGGGCGGCGGCACAGCAGCGACAAGCGGTGACCAGCGGCCAGTATGTGGTGCGGCGCGGCGACACCCTCTACTCGATTGCCTTTCGTTTCGGCTGGGACTGGAAAGCCCTGGCAGCGCGCAATGGCATCGTCCCGCCTTACCTGATACGGGTCGAACAGGTCATTCGCTTCGACGATCGTCGGCCGGCACGCGGGCCTGTAGTGGCCGCCGCACCATCAGTGTACCGCCCGCCCGCCGCCGCTCGGCCGATTGCGCCGCTTCAGATCCCTGCTGTCCGAACGCAGGCCAAGCCGTCCGCGCCCATCAAGGCAACGCCGGCGACCACGCCAGTGCACTCTGTCCAGCGCTCGGCGTCTGGCTGGGCCTGGCCTACCAGCGGTGTTGTAATCGGGCGATTTTCTTCAAACGGAAGTTTGAATAAAGGCATTGATATCGCCGGTGATTTGGGACAGCCTGTTTTGGCTGCGTCTGATGGATCAGTGGTGTACGCCGGGAGTGGTTTACGGGGCTACGGCGAGTTGCTGATCATCAAACACAGCGATACCTACGTAAGTGCCTACGGACACAACCGCAGGCTGCTGGTTCAGGAGGGACAGCAGGTCAAAGCAGGGCAAACGATTGCCGAGATGGGTTCCACAGGAGCCGACCGGGTGAAGCTTCATTTTGAAATTCGCCGTCAGGGAAAGCCCGTGGATCCGCTGCAGTACTTGCCGGGCCGTTGATCTGTCGCTCGTCTGTTTCATTGCGTGGGAAGGACGGGCTCAGGTGTTGCCAGGGATACAGGTGCCACCCGGGCTTGCTGTCGAACTCAGCAAGGGACAACAATAATGGCACTCAATCCAAAAGAAGCGCCGGAGTTTGACGTCGATGATGAAGTGCTCTTGATAGAGACTGGCATCGTCTTGGGTGATGTGCCGAATGAGGAGGCGAAAAAGCCACTCGCTCGCACTAAAGCCAAACAATCCAGCAGCAAGCAGCATAAGTACATCGACTACACGCGTGCGCTCGACGCCACACAGTTGTATCTCAACGAAATCGGGTTTTCCCCGTTGCTCACCCCTGAAGAGGAAGTGTTCTTTGCGCGTCTGGCGCAGAAGGGCGACCCGGCAGGGCGTAAGCGCATGATCGAGAGCAATCTGCGCCTCGTTGTGAAAATCGCCCGGCGCTACATCAATCGCGGCTTGTCACTGCTCGATCTGATTGAAGAAGGCAACCTCGGCTTGATCCGTGCGGTCGAGAAATTCGACCCGGAGCGTGGTTTTCGCTTCTCGACCTATGCGACCTGGTGGATCCGTCAGACCATCGAGCGGGCGATCATGAATCAGACCCGTACCATTCGATTGCCGATCCACGTGGTCAAAGAACTCAATGTCTACCTGCGTGCGGCGCGCGAGTTGACCCAGAAACTCGATCACGAGCCTTCGGCCGATGAGATCGCCAACCTGCTGGAAAAACCCGTGGGTGAGGTCAAGCGCATGCTCGGCCTGAATGAGCGGGTTTCTTCGGTGGATGTTTCGCTTGGCCCGGATTCCGACAAAACCCTGCTCGATACCCTGACCGATGACCGGCCGACCGATCCGTGCGAGCTGCTGCAGGACGACGACCTTTCGCAAAGCATCGATCAATGGTTGTCCGAATTGACCGACAAGCAGCGTGAGGTGGTGGTGCGGCGTTTCGGCTTGCGCGGCCACGAAAGCTGCACCCTGGAAGAAGTGGGCCAGGAAATCGGTCTGACTCGCGAACGTGTGCGGCAGATTCAGGTCGAGGCGCTCAAGCGCTTGCGCGAGATCCTGGAAAAGAACGGCCTGTCGAGTGATGCTTTGTTCCAGTAACCGTTGTCTGCTGTGCAAAACCCGGCTCAAGCCGGGTTTTTTGTGGGTGCCTTGTAAGTCATCGCTTACAGGGCGTGTAAGCGATGAAGGGAAAGAATGGCAGGAAAGTCGCTGCTTGAATTCGGGGAGGTATTTCAACTGGCTGATTTATATAGTTATTTATTTTTATGCTGCCATGCGTTGTGCTTTCCAGGGTTTTTGACGGGCTTGTGGCAAAACAGGGAAGGGCTAGTATTACACCTGTGCCTAGGGACTGGCACAGGCCGCAACGGATTGCAGCCAGGACAACCGCAGGACGTGGTTTCATCAGGATGATGAGCAGGGAATACAGGGAGTAGGGACAAAAGAGTGGGCGGGTAATACCGCCCCTTTTTTTGCCTGCAGAAAAGCAAAAAACCCGCGCAAGGCGGGTCTTTCGGTGAGCGCCGGTCGAGCCTTAGCGTTCCAGATGTGGCAGTTTGTCTTTTACGCCATCCCACTCTTCAGCATCAGGCAGTGCTTCTTTCTTTTCGGTGATGTTTGGCCAGACTTCAGCCAGGTCGGCATTGAGCTCGATGTATTCCTGTTGATCTTCCGGCACTTCGTCTTCGGAGAAGATCGCTTGAGCCGGGCACTCCGGCTCGCAGAGCGCGCAGTCGATGCACTCGTCCGGGTGGATCACCAGGAAGTTGGGGCCTTCGTAGAAGCAGTCCACCGGACAGACTTCCACGCAGTCGGTGTACTTGCACTTGATGCAGTTGTCGGTGACGACGAAGGTCATTTCTAATTCTCTCCTCAGGCTACGGCACGGGGGCTGTTTTCCATAAACAACCCCTCGTTTCGGGAAATTATGATTGCGACGCCAGGCTAGTAGGTCACAGCATCCCAAAGCGCGCGAGATTCTAACAGCTTGCGCGCGCGGGCGTTAGACTCGCGCTTTCCATGTATATAACAGTTCCAGCGCTTTGCGCGGAGTCAGATCATCGGGGTTGATCTTGATCAATTCCTCGAGCACCGGGTGCGGCAGGCTGGCAAACATATCGCTTTGCAGCGGAGTCGCCTGCTGGCCGGGCTCGTTGCGTGGTAAATCATGGGGCAGGCTGGTGGTCTCCAGGCGTGCCAGATGTTCGCGGGCGCGCAGGATCACTTCGCCGGGCACGCCGGCCAGTTGCGCTACAGCTAAACCATAGCTCTGGCTGGCCGGGCCGGGCAGTACATGGTGTAAAAAGACGATGCGCTCATTGTGCTCGGTGGCATTGAGATGCACGTTGGCCACCAGCGGTTCGCTCTCCGGCAGGACCGTGAGTTCGAAGTAATGGGTGGCGAACAGCGTGTAGGCGCGCAATTTTGCCAGCTGCTCGGCGGCCGCCCAGGCCAGCGACAGGCCGTCGAAGGTGCTGGTGCCGCGGCCGACTTCGTCCATCAATACCAGGCTGCGCTGCGTGGCGTTGTGCAGGATGTTGGCGGTTTCGCTCATCTCCACCATAAAGGTCGAGCGGCCGCCGGCCAGGTCGTCGGAAGAGCCGATACGGGTGAAGATGCGGTCGACCAGCGACAGCTCGCAGTTTTTCGCCGGGACGAAGCTGCCGATATGGGCCAGCAGCACGATCAGCGCGGTCTGGCGCATATAGGTGGACTTACCACCCATGTTCGGTCCGGTGATGATCAACATACGCGTGTCATCGTCCAGGCTCAGGTCGTTGGCCACGAACGGCGTGGTCAGCACCTGCTCGACTACTGGGTGACGGCCCTGATCGATGCGCATGCAGGGTTCGTCGACGAAGCGTGGGCGATTGAGATCCAGGTTCAGCGCGCGCTCGCCCAGGTTGCTCAGTACGTCCAGCTCGGCGAGGGCTGCAGCGCTGTCTTGCAGCGGG
>JAUYKV010000038.1 GCA_030699825.1 Pseudomonas sp.
GTTGATGTTGTCCACGGCCGTGCGCACTTCCTGCAGCATCTCCAGGTAGCGCAGGCGCATGGCATCCACTTCCTGCACCAGCGCGCCGATCTCGTCGCGCTGCGTGGTGTGGAAGGCCTGCGTCAGGTCGCCCTGGGCTACCAGAGTGACCGCCTGGGTCAGCTGGCGCAGCGGCTGGCTGATACCACGGCGCAACATGACGAACAAGCCAGCGGCCAGCAGTGCCACCGCCACAGCCATCATGCCCCACACGGCCAGCATCACCTGGAGCTGGCTGGCCATGGCTTCGCCATCCGGCACTTCGGCCACCACCCACCAGCCGTCGGCTTGGGTTTTGCGTATTAGTGCCCACGGATCTTTTGCTGACCCTTCGAGCACGCTGGTGGCGTCGCGCATAAAGCCATCAGGCGATGCTGCCAAGGCCTCGAAAAAGGTCCGGGCTTGCGGGTAGGTTTGCAGTACTTTCTTGCCGCGTGCGGTGGGGTGGGCCACGAACACGGCCTCGTCCAGCCCGCTGCGGGGGTCGATCACATAGGCGCCGCCGTTTTCGAAGAACTTGGTCTGGGCCACCTGCTTCTCCAGCATGCCTTCAAACACGCTGATGTCGTTGCCGATGAACAGCACCGCAATCACCTTGCCCGCTGCATCCTTGCTGGGCAGGTAGTAGCCCATGTAGGGCTTGCCCTCCACCACGGTGCGGCCGGTGTAGGGCTCGCCCGTGCGTGCTTTCTCCAGCGCGGGCCCGGCTTCCAGCAGGGTGCCCATATTGCGCTGGCCCTGGGCGTTCTTGGCCGAGGTGGTGACGCGCACGAAATCGTCGCCCTTGCGCGCAAACACGGTGGCAATGCCCCCGGTCTCCTTGGTGAATTTGTCGACCGGGCTGTAGTCTTCGTTGACCAGTCCGCCGTAGCTGCGCAGCTCACCCGTGCCTTCGTCGAGCTGCATGGTGGCTTCGAAGTTGCGCTGAAAGCCGGTCATATTGAGGTGCACCAGTTCGCGGTTGGTGGCGTCGGCGGCGTCGAGCGACTGGGCCACGCTGCGCGCGGTGTCGCCCACGCTGCCCACCACCTGGGCGCGCGTGCTGCGCTCGGTCAGCACCGAAATGGCCAGTCCTACCAGTACCAGCACCAAAGCCACCAGGGCAATGGCCAGGGTGGTAATGCGGCGAGCGACGGATCGGTTGTTGGCTGTGGCCATGCGGCGGTTCTCCTGACGTGAATGTCCATTACGAAGGCTTCCGTAACGTCAATGACTCTAAGCGAGTTTGTTTGTTACATTGATTCACGAATTCCCTTACGCAGTCTCGCGTACCGGCGTGGTCACCAAGGCCTGGGCTGGCGCGCACGGTCGCGCCAGCCCAGGCCCTGCGTGGTGCCTGCGGCGGGGCGGTATTCGCAGCCGATCCAGCCGGTGTAGCCCAGCGCATCGATCAGCTCGAACAGGTAGGGGTAGTGCAGTTCGCCCCGGTCGGGCTCCTGGCGCTCGGGGACTCCGGCGATCTGCAGGTGGGCGACATGCCCTGTG
The DNA here is from genome assembly GCA_030699825.1 of Pseudomonas sp. Lineage (GTDB taxonomy): Bacteria > Pseudomonadota > Gammaproteobacteria > Pseudomonadales > Pseudomonadaceae > Aquipseudomonas. The sequence goes on from JAUYKV010000038.1 coordinate 1,525, forward strand.
GGCAGGTACTGGCGCAGCCGAGTGGCCACATCGCCCTCGGCGATCTGGCAGTGGTACAGATCCATCTGTACTTTCAGGTGGGGGGACCCTACGGCGGCCAGCACGGCATGTGCCTGGGCTTGGCGGTGCAGACAGTAGCCCGGCATATCGCGCAGGTTGATGGGCTCGACCAGCACCATGCGCCCCTGCGCACCGGCTGCGTGCGCGGCCCAGCGCAGGTTCTCCACGTAGCAGGCTTGCGGCCCGGCCCGGTCGGCGCCTTCGGGGATGCACCCGGCCATCAGATGGATGTGGGGGCAATCGAGCGCCTCGGCATAGCGCAATGCCTCGCGCACCCCGGCCCGAAACTCGGCCTCGCGCCCCGGCAGGGCCGCAGTGCCGCGCTCGCCCGCGTCCCAGGCCGCCGCCATCGCCGCCCGGCCGCCGCCGCCCGGGGGAGCGTTGAAAAGCACCTGGCGCAGACCCAGGTCACGCAGCCGCGCAGACAGCTCGCGTGCGTCAAAGGCGTAGGGAAAAAGGTACTCGACCGCCGCAAAGCCATCGCGTGCTGCCGCGGCAAAGCGCTCCAGAAACGGCAGCTCGGTGTACATCAGGCTCAGGTTGGCGGCAAACTGGGGCATGGTTTTCTTGGGTGGAGGGGCCAGGTGGGGTGTGCCAGAATTATTGCAATATTCGGCTCTGGCGCTTATTTGACGAGCGCGATAAGCTATTAAGTGCATAGCAAAATACAGAAATACGACAAGGAGCAGCGCGATGCGCATTGGAGAATTGGCACGCCTTGCGGGGACGACGCCCAAGGCCATTCGCCTGTACGAAGCGCTGGGCCTGCTCGGCGCGGTGGCGCGGGTGGGCAGCTACCGGCAGTATGGCGAGAGCGACCTGGGCCGTGTGCGACTGATTCGCCAGGCGCAGGCTCTGGGGTTCCGGTTGTCTGAACTCGATGGCCTGCACGCCATGCACACGCACGAAGGCTGGGCGCGCATCGCAGCACTGGTGGCGGGACGGCGCACCAGTGTGGCCCGGGAGCTGCAGCGCCTGCGGGCGCTGGACCACCGACTGGCCGACCTGGAAGCGGAGCTGCACGCCTGTGACGCGGTGCGCGCACCGGTCACCCCGAGCGCCTGCGGCATACCCCTCGATCCTTCGAAGCAGGGGCTTGTAGCGAGCGCTTGACTCTGTCCCGCAGGGCAAGGTGACCATGCCTCTTTCTTTGATTGAAAGGGGATTCCGTGGCGCACCAACGTATTCTGGTCATCCTGGGCCATCCATCGGCCGACAGCCTGTGTGCGGGCCTGGCCCAGGCGTATCTGGAGGGTGCCCGCAGCGCGGGCGCCGAGGTGCGGCTGCTCTCCGTGGGGCAGCTCGGTTTTGACCCGCTGCTGCACGCAGGCTACCGGGGCGCGCAGCCACTGGAGCCCGACCTGCAGGCGGCGCAGGCGCAGATTGCCTGGGCCGGGCACCTGGTGTGGGTCTACCCTACCTGGTGGGGCGCCATGCCGGCCTTGCTCAAGGGGTTTATCGACCGCGTTTTCCTGCCGGGCTTTGCCTTCAAGCACCACCAGGGCTCATCGCGCTGGGACAAGCTGCTGGCGGGCCGCTCGGCAGAACTGCTGGTGACCATGGACACCCCGCCGTGGTACTACCGCTGGGTGCAGCGCGGCCCGGGCCACCACCAGATGCAAAAGACCATCCTGGGGTTCAGTGGCATCCGGCCCGTGCGCGTGCACGAATACGGGCCGGTGCACAGCGCCACTGCGCAGCGAAAGCAGCGCTGGCTGGCGCAGGCACGAGAACTGGGGGCGCGGTCATGAAGAAGATTTGGCCGCTGCAGGTATCGCCTAGCCCGCCGGTCGCAGCAACAAGGCAGCCAGCCCCAGCATCAGCAGCGCAATGCCTGCATCCAGGATGCGCCAGGCCTGGGACGTGGCAAACAGCGGCGCCAGCCAGCGTGCGCCCCAACCCAGGGTGGTGAACCACACCGCGCTGGCCAGCGAGGCGCCCGCCGCGAACGCGGCCCGCTCCATGCCGGCAAAGGGGCTGGCCATGGAGCCCAGCAGCAGGACCGTGTCCAGGTAGACGTGGGGGTTGAGCCAGGTCAGTGCAAAGGTGGTTCCCAGCACCTGGGCCAGCGGCGTGCGTTGGTGGGCCGCATCGACCGCGAGTGCCTGGGGCGACCAGGCCCGCTGCAGGCTGCGCCAGGCGTAGAGGACGAGGTACAGCGCGCCAAACACCCGCGCCCCGAGCGCCAGCGCGGGGTGTGTGGCGGCCGCCGTGCCCATGCCCCAGACGCCCACGTTGATCAGCACGGCATCCGACAGGGCGCACACGGCCACCACGGCCATGACGTGTTCGCGCCGCAACCCCTGGCGCAAGACGAAGGCGTTCTGTGCTCCGATGGCGACGATCAACACCGCCGTCGAAGAAAACCCCTGGGCCAATACCGTCCATGTTTGTGTCATGGGGTGATTTTTCAGGCGATGAAGACGTTACGCCAGCTAAACTTTCTAACCAATCGTTAGGAAAACTGAATGATCATCGACTCAGCCCAGCTGGCCGCCTTCGCGGCTGTCGTGCGAGAAGGAAGTTTCGAACGCGCTGCCGGCGCGCTGCATGTGACGCGCTCCGCCGTATCGCAGCGCATCAAACAGCTGGAAGAACGCGTAGGCCAGGTGCTGATTCGCCGCGCAACGCCTTGCCTGCCTACCGAGGCCGGGCAGGCGCTGTTGCGGCACGCCCAGCAGGTGGCGCTCAGCGAGGCTGAGGCCCTGCAGACGCTGGGCTTGGCCCCGGAAGCCGGGCCGCATATCGCGGTGGGTGTGAATGCCGATTCGCTGGCCACCTGGTTTGTGGCGGCCATGGCAGACGCCGTGCAAATGGCGCCCATGACCTTTGATGTGCATGTGGAAGACCAGGACCACTCGGCCCATCTGCTGCGCGAAGGCCGCGTGATGGCCGCCGTTACCTCGGACCCGCAGCCCGTGCAGGGCTGCCATGTCGTTCGTTTGGGCACCATGCGCTACCTTGCCGTGGCCTCGCCCGCCTACCGGGCGGCCCATTTTTCGCGGGGGCTGGACGCTGCGGCGCTGGCGCAGGCGCCCGTGCTGGTGTTTAACCGCAAGGATGGGCTGCAGAACCGTTTTATGCGCCGCATCACGCGCAAGGTGGTCGCTCCGCCCGTGCACTGGATCCCTTCGTCGCACGCCTTTGTCGAAGCCGCGCTCGCCGGACTGGGCTGGGGCATGAATCCCGTGCGGCTGGCGCAACCCCTCCTGGACGACGGCCGGCTGGTGGACCTGCTGCCGGGCCAGGCCGTGGATGTGCCGCTGTACTGGCAGTGCTGGCGGCTCGATGTTGCAGCGCTGCGTGTGCTGACCGCTGCCGTGCAGCGGCAGGCGGCCTTGTCGCTGGGCGCCTGACGGCCTCAGCCCCGCAGCGCCCGCACGGCCTCGGGCAGTGAATGCACTTCGGGCAGGAAATAATCGATGCTGGCGCCCAGTAGCACGGCGCACAGCAAGGCGCCGAGCAGCGGCTTCCAGGTCAGGCGCACGGCGGCGCCCAGCCAGCCCTCGCGCTCTACGCCCATGGCGGCGCGGGCTGTGGCTACCGAGAAGGCCAGTTCGACCGCCACGGCCAGTAAAGCGTCCCAGCCAAAGAACGCTATGGCCAGTGAACCGGCGCCCAGCAGCACGGCGGAGCCGATCAGGAAGATCGCCACGATGGGCACAACAATGATGGCGCCCTCGTCGGCACTGCCTACGGCTTCGAATGCACCGCCTGCCACATCGCCCAGCGCGCTGCCATCGCCTGATCCGCGGCTCGATGCCAGGCCCTCGGCAAAATCGCCCGACGCACCGCCGCCGCCGAAATCGCCCCCGCCGGTGCGTGGCATCGGCGCGCGCACCCCGCCGCCTGACGGGCCGCCGCTGGGCCAGTCGATGTCGGGCAAGTCCAGGTCAAAACTGCTGTCCTGGGCTGTGCGTCGGCGCAGCAGTCGCGCTGCCCAGATGCGCAGCACCAGCAGGTAGCCCAGATAGCCCACGGTGAGGGTCACCAGGTAGCGCAGGGCCAGGGATTCGACACCCAGCCGCATCTGCAGGTGCGCGGTCGCCCACATCAGGAGCAGCGTGAAGCTGCCAATGCACAGCCCGTGCAGGCGCAGGCTGTAGCGCTGGTGCAATGTGCGCACGATGTCCTGGTGCGGCATGTGCACCGCGCGCCAAGTGGATTTGTTTTTGCGGGCGCTGCGCGGGTGGACCATGTTCAGTCCGCCATCACCACCACGGGCACGCGCGGGGCCAGCGCGCACATCAGCTCGTAGCCCACGGTGCCCGCCGCCTGCGCCACCTCATCGATGGGCAGTACGGCGCCATTGCTGGCGCGCCCCCACAGGGTCACCTCGCTGCCAAAGCCCATGTCCAGCCCTGCGTGGCGCAGTGGTGTGAGGTCCACGGTCACCATGTCCATGCTCACACGGCCCACCAGGCGGGTACGCACGCCGTTCACTAAAACAGGGGTGCCGGTGTCGCAGTGGCGCGGGTAGCCGTCGGCATAGCCGCAGGCGGCCACGCCAATGGTGAGGGGCCCCTCGGCAGTGAAGTGCGAGCCGTAACCCACGGTGTCGCCCGCCTGCAGTTCCTGCACGGCCAGCAGGCGGGTCGACAGCGTCATGGTGGGCTGCACATCCCAGTGGGCGCTGCTGTGTTCGGGAAAGTCGGGCGCGCTGCCGTAGAGCACGATGCCTGCGCGCACCCAGTCGGCGCGCACGCCTGCGTCCTGGGCGTGGCGCAGGGTGGCGGCGCTGTTGCACACGCTGCGCTCACCGGGCAGGTCTTGCGTGGCGGTGGCAAACGCCGCCATCTGGTGCGCAATACCACGCGGGCCGTCGGCGTCGGAGAAATGCGTCATGAGCGAGATTTCGTCGACCTGCGGCAAGGCAGACAGGCGCGCCCAGGCGCTGCGGTAGCGCAGCGGTGCAAAACCCAGGCGGTTCATGCCCGAATTCATTTTGAGGAAAACGCGGTGCGGCACCTGCGTCTTGTGGGCGGCCAGCCAGTCGATCTGCTCGTCGCAGTGCACTGCATGCCACAGACCCAGGCGCGAGCACAGTTCCAGGTCCCGCGGCTCAAACACGCCCTCCAGCAGCAGGATGGGGCCGCGCCAGCCGAGTTGGCGCACGCGCTCGGCCTCTTGCAGGTCGAGCAGGGCAAAGCCGTCGGCGCCGCGCAGGCCCTCGAAGACGCGCTCAATGCCGTGGCCGTAAGCGTTGGCCTTGACCACGGCCCAGACGCGCGCATCCGGCGCGGCGCGGCGCACGCGCGCCAGATTGTGCTGCAGTGCAGCAGTGTGAATGGTGGCTTGGATGGGGCGTGGCATGGGCGGAGAGTCCGGTGGGCAAGCCCCGGATTCTGGCACCGGCGCCGCGCAGCAGCGTGATATAACCGCCTGTCACATTTTCGGGCGACCAGATTTAACCCCTCATCAGCCAGGCTGATGCTCCACCTGCCTATCGATGAAGCGCGGTTTCTACACCATCATGGCGGCGCAGTTTTTCAGCTCGCTGGCCGACAACGCCCTGTTCGTGACCGCCGTGGAGCTGCTGCGAACCGGCGGCAGCCCCGAGTGGCAGCGGGCCGCATTGGTGCCCATGTTCGCTCTCTTCTATGTCATTTTGGCGCCCTTCGTGGGCGCTTTTGCCGATGCGTTGCCCAAGGGCCGGGTGATGTTTGTCAGCAACGCCATCAAGGTGGTGGGCTGCCTGATGATGCTGTTTGGCTCGCACCCGCTGATGGCCTATGCCGTGGTGGGGCTGGGCGCCGCCGCCTACTCGCCCGCCAAGTACGGCATCCTGACCGAACTGCTGCCTGCCTCGCAATTGGTCAAGGCCAACGGCTGGATCGAGGGGTTGACCATTACCTCCATCATCCTTGGGGTGTTGCTCGGCGGGCAACTGGTGGGGCCTGCCATCTCGTCGCTGCTGCTGTCGGTGGACGTTCCGGGAATGGATTTTGGGGTGAACACGGCGCCGCAGGCTGCCATTGCCGCCCTGATCATCGTCTACGTCATCGCCGCGTGGTTCAACACCCGCATTCCGCTGACTGGGGTGGAGATGCGCCCCCTGCGGCAGAACTCCGAACGCAGTGTGCTGGCCAACACCCTGTTGCTGGTGCCCGACTTCTGGCAATGCAACAAGCGCCTGTGGAACGACCGCCTGGGCCAGATCTCGCTGTCCACCACCACGCTGTTCTGGGGTGTCTCGGGCAACCTGCGCTACATCGTGCTGGCCTGGAGCGCTGCCGCCTTGGGCTACAGCACCACGCAGGCTTCGGCCCTGGTGGGTGTGGTGGCCATTGGCACAGCGGTGGGGGCGGTGGCCGCCTCGATGCACATGCGCCTGGACATGGCGACGCGCGTCATGCCCCTGGGCATCGCCATGGGCGTGTTGGTGATTCTGATGAACTTCATCAACCACCTGTGGCTGGCCGTGCCGTTTCTCATCGTGCTGGGCGGGCTGGGGGGGTTCCTGGTGGTGCCCATGAATGCACTGCTGCAGCACCGGGGCCACAACCTCATGGGTTCGGGCCGCTCGATTGCGGTGCAAAACTTCAACGAGCAGGCCTGCATCCTGGGCTTGGGGGCTTTCTACAGCCTGTCCACCAAGCTGGGGCTGTCGGCTTTTGGCGCCATCACCGCTTTTGGTGTGGTGGTGGCGGGGATCATGTGGGTGATCCAGCGCTGGCACGCCCACAACTGTGCACAGTTCCCCGACGAGATGGAGCACCTGCTGCGCATCGCGCGGCAGGATACGCACCACTAAACTCTTTTTTTGATAGCTGCAAGCGCTTGTCAGTAGGGCGCTGCGGGCCTATTTGATGCAAAACTATTTGCCCGTTTTCGCCCTGCTGTTCAATGCCTTCGTCTGGGGCGTTTCCTGGTGGCCCTTCCGCCATCTGCACGCGGCGGGCCTGCACCCGTTGTGGGCGACGGCGCTGATGTACCTGCTGGCGCTGGTCACGCTGCTGGTGCTGCTGCCCGGTGCCTGGCGCCAGGCGCTGCGTTCACCGGGCCTGTGGCTGCTGGCCGTCAGCGCAGGGCTGACCAATGTGTGCTTCAACTGGGCCGTCACGGTGGGCGACGTGGTGCGCGTGGTGTTGTTGTTCTATCTGATGCCCGCCTGGTCGGTGCTGCTGGCGTGGCGGGTTCTGGGCGAGGTGCCCACGCCGCTGGCCTTGCTGCGCCTGGTGCTGGCCTTTACCGGCGTCGTGCTGGTGGTGCTGCCGCCGGGCGTGCCGCTCAGTCAGCTAGCACAGGGCCTGTCGGCCGTTGATCTGCTGGCCGTCACGGGGGGGTTTACCTTTGCGCTGACCAATGTCATGTTGCGCCGCCTGCACCAGGTACCCGAGCAGGCGCGCATGCTGGCCATGTTTGGTGGTGGGGCGCTGATGGCCGCGTTGGTGGCGGTAACGGGCATGGCTGTGGGTATCGTCACGCCAGTGCCACCGGTGGCCACGGGCTGGGTGCTGCTGGCCCTGGGGCTGGCGACGGCCTTTCTGTTGGGTAACTACGCGCTGCAATACGGCGCGGCCCGTCTGGCTGCGGGCACCACGGCCCTGGTCATGCTGACCGAGGTGGTGTTTGCGAGCACCTCGTCATGGCTGCTGGACGCCGCCGCGTTGCAGGAGCGCACGCTGGTAGGCGGGGCCTGCATCATGCTGGCGGCCTTGCTGGCCGTTGTGCCCGCCCGCAGGCGCCTTACACAAACAGGCTGACGCAGGCCTCGTTCCATTCGTGCCCCTGCTGGGACCACGGCCCCACACCCGGCGGCGGAAAGCCCGAGCGGCAGTAGCCCTGCTGTGCTTCAAAATCGAACACCGCATGGGGGTAGTCGTTGATGAGCAGCGCCACCTTGCTGCCGTCGGCTGTCCAGCCGATGCGCACCGTGGACGCCTTGTCCTTGTCGGTCACGCTGGCCACGTTGTAGATGTGCAGCGCGTCCTGGATCGACTGACCTTTGGCCGCACGATCGATGGCGTAGAAATAGCCGGTTTCGCCATCGTCTTCAAAGACGGCGCTGAAATGCCCGGTGGGCGCGGCCCCCTCGATCATGAGGGCCTTGCCCACCAGGAGTTGCCTGACGGCTGCGACATGGATTGGCATGGTGATGGATCGGGCCAAGGGCGCGTGCCCCCTGCCCGCAACAGGTGGATAGATGCCCAAAGTTACCACGCGGCGAAGGCATTTTTGGGCTTGTGATGGTCGCGATGGCGATCAATGTCTGGCTGCCATGGTTTCTGGTGCACAGGGCATGCGGTGCCCGCGGGCGGCCGTCTCCCAAAGGCGCTACGATGGCCAGCCCGCGCGCCTGCCGCGCCGCCATTGCCTTTGCACCGGAGCCCCCATGCCAACCATCTACGACTTTGACGCCCAGAACATCCAAGGCCAGAGCGTGCCCTTGCGCCAGTACGAGGGCAAGGTGCTGCTCATCGTCAACACCGCCAGCGCCTGCGGCTTCACGCCGCAGTTTGGTGGGCTGGAGGAATTGCACCAGCAGTACGGCGACAAGGGCCTGGTGGTGCTGGGTTTTCCGTGCAACCAGTTCGCGCACCAGGACCCGGGCAGCAACGAGGACATTGCCAGCTTCTGCCAGCTCAACTATGGCGTGAGCTTTCCGATGATGGCCAAGATTGACGTCAACGGCGCCGACGCCACCCCGCTCTACCGCTGGCTGGCCGCCGAGGCGCCGGGCCTGCTGGGTAGCAAGGCCATCAAATGGAATTTCACCAAGTTCCTGGTGGGCAAGGAGGGGCAGGTCCTGCGCCGCTACGCGCCGCAGGATGCGCCCGAAAAACTGGCGGGCGACATCAAGGCTGCGCTGGCCGCCTGAGCGGCAGGGCCTCTGCCGCCCGCCGGGCGCGCACCGGCCGTGCGAAGATAGTGCCCCACCCCCGCACCGCCCGAGCGTCTTCCCATGATCCTGAACTGTGTAGCCTACGAAAACGGCCGCAAGCTGGCCGATATTGATGTCGAAGCCATCAGCGATTGGCTGCACCGGCCCGAGGCCTTTGTCTGGGTGGCGCTGCGCGATCCCACGCACGAGGAGTTGCGCAAGATGCAGGAGGAGTTCAACCTGCACGATCTGGCCGTGGAGGATGCCATCAAAGGCCTGCAGCGCCCCAAGATCGAGGAGTACGCCGACACGCTGTTCGTGGTGATGCACCTGGTCGAACCCGACAACGGCGACCTGCAGGTGGGCGAGCTGGCGGTGTTTGTCGGACACAACTTCGTGCTGTCGGTGCGCAGCCGCAGCCAGCAGAATTTTCTGGGCGTGCGCGCGCGGTGCGAGCGCGAGCCGCTGCTGCTGCGCCACGGCGCAGGCTTCGTGTTCTATGCACTGATGGATGCGGTGGTGGACCGCTACTTCCCGCTGATCGACGATTTCGAGTCGGAGCTCGAACAGATCGAGGATGCCATCTTTGAACACGGGACCGCGCGCGGCAGCATTGAACGGCTGTACGCACTCAAGCGCCGCACCACGATGCTGCGCCATGCGGTTAGCCCGCTGCTGGATGTGGTGGGCAAGCTGTACGGCGGGCGCGTGCCCGAGGTCTGCACCGGAACGCAGGAGTACTTCCGCGATGTGCATGACCACCTGGCACGCATCAACAACTCCATCGACACCATCCGTGACACCATCGGCACGGCCATCCAGGTGAATCTGTCCATGGTGACCATCGAAGAGTCCGAAACCACCAAACGCCTGGCGGCCTGGGCGGCGATTTTTGCCGTGTCCACGGCCCTGGCCGGCATCTGGGGCATGAACTTCGAGCACATGCCCGAGCTGAAATGGGCCTTTGGCTATCCGATGGCGCTGGCGGTGATCTTTTGCTCCGGAGCCGTCTTGTATTGGCGTTTTCGCAAGACAGGCTGGCTCTAGGAAACACCAGTAAAAAATGCCTTCAAGGCATAGTGGTAAAGCGCAAGCAGCTATCTTTTTGATAGTTGCCGGCGCGCTGCCTTATGCCGCAGCGTCAGGTGCAGGTGCAGGTGCAGGTGCAGGTGCAGGTGCAGGTGCAGCGGCGCGCTGGCGGGCGTTGTGCAGGCTGCGCTCTGCGGAACGTGGGTCCATGCCGTACATGTCGGCAAATTCCGCCACGGTCTTGCCGCTGGCCTCGTAGGCGCGCAGCAGGGCTTCTTCGCGCGCCTGCAGGGCGGCCAGTTCGGCCAGGGCTTCGGCCAGCACGGCGTTGGCGGCTTCATCGCGGGAATGCACGCGCTCGGCATATTCCTCGCGCGTCAGGCCGCTCGCCTCAATGGCGCGCACGATGCGCCCGATCAGCTTGGGGCGCAGGTCTTCACCGCCCCGGCCCTGGCGGCGACGGTGCACCTCCAGCAGTGCCTGGTGGACATGTTCGGGTGCCATGGCTTCGACCGGCTGGCCCTGCAGGTCGTGGCGCTGGCGCCCTTCGGCGACGCTGTGCAGGTAGCGGGTGGATCGGGTGTGGATGCCCAGGGCCAGTTTCAATGCTTCGCGCTCAAACAGATCGGGGTGTGCGGCCAGCAAATCCTGGAAGATGCCGCGCTTGAGCGGCAAAAATACCGCGCCAAAAAGTTGAGGGTACAACTCGGCCAGCTTCTCCAGCGCGGGTGGTATGGGCCGTGGCGCGCGGGGCGTCTTGGCCTGGCCATCGGCCTGCGGCGCAGCGGCACCCGCGGGGCCTGCGCCCTTGCGGCGGCCGCGGGCGTTGTCGCGGGTTGAATCTGCGGGCGGGGGTGAGCCCTCCGCGCTGGCGGGAGCGTTCGCAGGCCCCTCGGTCGCGGCCATGCCTGGGGCTGCGGCGGTGGCGGGGGTCTGGTCAGGTGCGGGCGCGGAATCGGTCATGGCAGAGCAGGAGATGGGGCAACAAAACCCTCGATCATGCCAGCCTTGGCGCGCAGGTCTGTGCGGCGGGCTCGCGCCGAGGGTGAAATCACGCAGTCAGGGCGTCGTCGAGCACCTGCACCCAGTGGCGTACCGGTGTCCCGGTGCCGCTTTGCAGGTGGGTGATGCAGCCGATGTTGGCCGAGGTGATGACGACCGGTTCCAGCGCGGACAGGTGGCCGATCTTGCGTTCGAGCAACTGGTGCGAGAGCTGGGCCTGCAGCACTGAATAGGTGCCGGCCGAGCCGCAGCACAGGTGCGACTCGTTCAGGGTCAGGCGTACATCAAAGCCCAGCGTGCGTAGGTGTTGCTCTACCCCGCCACGCAGTTGCTGGCCGTGCTGCAGCGTGCAGGGCGGGTGGAAGGCCACCACGCCCTGGGGGATATTGCGCAGGCGGCCCTGCAGCGCAGGAGCAATGTCGGGCAGCAGTTCCGAGAGGTCGCGTGTCAGGGCACTGGTGCGCGCCGCCTTGTCGGCGTACTGCGGGTCGTGGCGCAGCAGGTGGCCGTATTCCTTCACGGTGACGCCGCAGCCTGAGGCATTCATCACGATGGCTTCGACCGCACCGCTTGCGATGTGCGGCCACCAGGCGTCGATGTTGGCGCGCATTTGCGCCAGGCCGCCGTCCTGGTCGTTCAGGTGGAACTTCACGGCGCCGCAGCAACCGGCCTCGGGTGCCACCAGGGTTTGGATACCGGCCGCGTCGAGCACGCGCGCAGTGGCGCTGTTGATGCCCGGCATCATGGCGGGCTGCACACAGCCCATCAGCATCAGCACCTTGCGTGCGTGCTCTCGCGTGGGCCAGGTGCCAACCGGCTCCACCGCGGGCACCTTGGCGCGCAGGCTGGCGGGCAGCAGGCCGCGCACGGCCTGGCCCATCTTCATGGCCGGGGCGAACAGGGGCGAGGGAAGTCCCTCCTTGAGCGCCCAGCGCACCGTGCGCTCGACCAGCGGGCGGGGCACTTTTTCGTCCACGATCTTGCGGCCGATGTCCACCAGGTGGCCGTACTGCACGCCGCTGGGGCAGGTGCTTTCGCAGTTGCGGCAGGTCAGGCAGCGGTCCAGGTGCAACTGGGTCTTGGCGCTGACCGGGTTGCCTTCCAGCACCTGCTTGATCAGGTAGATACGCCCACGCGGGCCGTCCAGTTCGTCGCCGAGCAGTTGGTAGGTCGGGCAGGTGGCGTTGCAGAAGCCGCAATGCACACAGCTGCGCAGGATGCTTTCGGCCTCTTCGCCGCGCGGCAGACGCTTGGCCTGTTCAGTTAAATTGGTCTGCACGGTTCACACCTCGGCGTACATGCGGCCAGCGTTGAAGATCCCCTGCGGGTCGAGCTGGGTTTTAAGCTGGCGGTGATAGCGCAGCAAAGGCGCGGACAGCGGCTGGAACGGGCTGTCGCATACGCCGGCGCTGAAGCAGCTGGCATGCCCGCCGGCGGCACTGGCGATGCTGCGGATCTGCGCCGCCTCGGCCGCCGACTTCAGCCAGCGCTGGGCACCGCCCCAGTCGATCAGCTGATCGCCGGGCAGCGCCAGCAGCGGGGTGTTGTTGGGCAGCGACAAGCGCCACAACGGCCGCGGATCGGCGAAGAACGCCAGGCGCTGCTCGTTCAGCTGCTGCCAATAGGCCGGGTCGAGCAGTTCGCCACCGAGGCTCTTGCGGGCGGCGGCCACCGAACCTTCGCCGCCTTCCAGGCGCAGGTGCAGGGCGTGACCGTCATGGCTGGCGGCGCTCAGCGGGAGCGGCTGCTGGCCCCACTCGGCGAGCTGGCGCAGGGCGCTCTCGGCGTCCATCGGCAGGCGCAGGCTGAGGCACTGACGCGGCTTGGGCAGTACCTTGAGCGACACCTCGGTGATCAGTCCCAGACAACCAAAACTGCCCACCAGCAGGCGCGACAGATCGTAGCCGGCGACATTCTTCATCACCTCGCCGCCGAAGCGCAGGTGTTTGCCGTTGCCGCTGATCAGCCGCGTGCCCAGGACCATGTCACGCACCGAGCCGGACCAGGGCCGGCGCGGGCCGGACAGGCCCGTGGCGACCATGCCGCCGACGGTGGCGTCGCCGCCGAAGTTCGGCGCCTCGCAGCTGAGCATCTGCCCGGCCTCGTCCAGCGCCGCCTGCAATTCGGCCAACGGGGTGCCGGCGCGGACGGTGACCACCAGTTCGGTCGGGTCGTAGCTGACGATACCGCGGTGGGCACGGCTGTCGATCACCTCGCCGATCACCGGACGACCGAGAAAGGCCTTGCTGTTGCCGCCCTGAATGCGCAGCGGCAGCGCATTGTTGAGGGCGTGATTGACCTGTTCCAGCAGCGCCGTACTGGCATCGAAATCATGCGGCATGGGCATCAGAAACGCTCCAGGTCGGGAAAGGGCAGCTGACCGTGGTGCACATGCATGGTGCCGAATTCGGCGCAGCGGTGCAGGGTCGGGATGTTCTTGCCGGGGTTGAGCAGGCCCTTGGGATCGAAGGCCGCTTTCACCGCGTGGAACAGGCTCAGTTCATCACTGTTGAACTGGGCGCACATCTGGTTGATCTTCTCGCGGCCAACGCCGTGCTCGCCGGTGATGCTGCCGCCGACCTTGACGCAGAGCTCGAGGATCTTGCCGCCGATGGCTTCGGCGCGCTCCAGCTCGCCGGGTTGGTTGGCATCGAACAGGATCAGCGGGTGCATGTTGCCGTCGCCGGCGTGGAATACGTTGGCCACACGCAGGCCGTACTCGACGGACAGCTCGGCGATGCACCTGAGCACGCCCGACAACTCGCGACGCGGAATGGTGCCGTCCATGCAGTAGTAGTCCGGCGAGATGCGCCCGACTGCCGGGAAGGCGTTCTTGCGCCCGGCCCAGAACCTGGCCCGCTCGGCCTCGTCGCGGGCCAGGCGCACTTCGCTGGCGCCGGCCGCCTGCAGCACCGTCCGCACCAGCTCGCAGTCGTCCTGCACGTCGGCTTCGACACCGTCCAGTTCACACAGCAGGATGGCCTCGGCCTCGACCGGATAGCCGGCATGGATGAAGTCTTCGACGGCACGGATGGCCAGGTTGTCCATCATCTCCAGGCCGCCGGGGATGATGCCGGCGGCGATGATCGCACCGACCGCGTGTCCGGCCTTTTCCACCGAATCGAAACTGGCCAGCAGCACCTTGGCCACCTGCGGCTTGGGCAGCAACTTGACCGTGACCTCGGTGATGATGCCGAGCATGCCTTCCGAGCCGGTGAACAGCGCGAGCAGGTCGAAGCCCGGCGCATCCAGGGCATCGCTGCCCAGGGTCATGTACTCGCCCTCGACCGTGAGGACCTCGACCTTGAGCAGGTTGTGCACGGTCAGGCCGTATTTCAGGCAATGCACGCCGCCAGCGTTCTCGGCCACGTTGCCGCCGATCGAACAGGCGATCTGCGAGGACGGATCCGGCGCGTAATACAGTTGATGGGGCGCGGCGGCCTGGGAAATCGCCAGGTTGCGCACGCCGGGCTGGACCCGGGCGAAGCGCCCGGCCGGGTTGACCTCGAGGATCTTGTTGAAGCGCGCCAGCACCAGCAGGATGCCCTGTTCCAGCGGCAAGGCGCCGCCGGACAAGCCGGTGCCGGCGCCGCGCGCCACCACCGGCACGCCGCGCTGGTAGCAGAGTTTGAGCAGACGCTCGACCTGTTCGATGCGCTCGGGCAGCACCACCAGCATCGGCGTGGCGCGGTAGACCGAGAGGCCATCGCATTCGTAGGGTTTGAGGTCTTCCTGGGAGTGCAGTACCTCCAGGTCGGGCAGCTGCTCGCGCAATGCGGCCAGCAGGGCTGACTTATCGACGCTGGGCAGCGGGCCATCGACGCGCTCGTCGTACAGAATGCTCATGGCAGGCTCACTCGGGTGACTTTGCGGGTGAAATCGTTATGGCGCATCCGCACAGCGGTGCGCTGGTTGTGCAGCATGTTTAGTCCCTGGCAACCAGGACGTCCATCGCCATTCGCGCTGGTATGACCAGTTTTTTCAGACTCATGCGTCACCATTTATCGACTCAGGCTTTATCCAGCCTGGCTAACACGCCTATATTGATCAATCGAATCTCAACAAACTCTAACTGGTCCTACCACTCAGCGAGTAACCCGCAATGGATGTAGAACAGCCCGTAATACGCCGACAAGTCAGCGATGTGGTGGCCGAAAAAATTGAACGACTGATCGTCGATGGCGTGCTCAAGGTCGGCCAGGCCCTGCCCTCGGAGCGGCGCCTGTGCGAGAAGCTGGGGATTTCCCGCTCGGCACTGCGCGAAGGGCTCAAGGTGCTGCGCGGGCGCGGCATCATCGAGACCGCCCAGGGCCGCGATTCGCGGGTCGCCAGCCTCAACGGGCCGCGCGACGCCAGCCCGCTGATGCACCTGTTCAGCTCGCAGCCACGTACCCTGTTCGACCTGCTCGAAGTGCGTGCCCTGCTCGAGGCCGAGTCGGCGCGCCTGGCCGCCCTGCGCGGCACCGACGCGGATTTCGTCCTGCTGACCCGGCGTTACGAGGAAATGCTCGCCGCCCACAACGAGCCGCCGAGCGAGGTCGAACCGCGTGAACATGCGCGCCTCGACCATGCCTTCCACCTGGCCATCTGCGAGGCGTCGCACAACCCGGTGCTGCTGCACACCCTGCAATCGCTGACCGACCTGATGCTCAACTCGGTGTTCGCCTCGGTGAACAACCTCTATCACCGGCCGCTGCAGAAGCGCCAGATCGACCGCCAGCATGCGCGCCTCTACCACGCGGTGATCGAGCGCCTGCCGGAACAGGCGCAACGCGCGGCGCGCGAGCATATCCTCAGCATCCGCGACAACCTCAAGGAGATCGAGCAGGAGGAGCAGCGCCTGGTACGCGCGACCATGCGCCTGGAGGGTTGGGCCTGATGAGGAGTGGGTTAGAGCCGCACAGGTCAGGCGCGCAACGCGCGCTGCCCATCAGCCCATGCCGGCGATGGGTATCGCTACGCTCAACCTAGGCGGCCCCACCCATCCTACGATTCGACCCGGCAAATCGCTGGCGGCACCATGTTAGACTCGCGCGCTTTCGATTCGTGGTGAATTCTGCCGTGCCCCACACCGCCCTCGCCCATCCGCCGCGCTGGCTGACCGCCAGCCAGCTGCACCCGGCCCCCGCTGCCGGCGTGCGCGACTGGCTGTTCAATCAAGACTCGCTGACCCGCCGGCTGACCGCGCTGTCCCATGACGGTTTCAGCGTTACCCCGCTGGTCGAGGGCTGGCAGCGCCTGCGCAGCGACGAATGCAGCGCCCTCAACATAGCCGCCGGCAGTCAGGGCTGGGTGCGCGAGGTGTACTTGCGCGGCCACGGCCAACCCTGGGTATACGCCCGCAGCGTGGCCGCGCGCAGCGCCCTGGAAGGCTCCGGCCTGGCCCTGGAACAACTCGGCAGCCGCTCGCTCGGCGAACTGCTGTTCAGCAACCGTGCCTTCGATCGCAGCGCCCTGCAAGCCTGCCGTTACCCGGCGCCCTGGCTGCCCGACGAGGTGCGCGCAGAACGCCTGTGGGCACGCCGCTCCTGCTTCAGCCGCGGCGCCCTCGGGGTGCTGGTGGTCGAAGTGTTTCTGCCCGATTTCTGGCCGGCCGCCGGGGTCGAGGATTGATCCGGCCGCTGGCAAACCCCTGATCATTGCCAGGCTCCGCGTGGCAATGCAGGGCACGCATCACCCCATCCTGCGCGCTGACTCCGTATAATCCGCGCACCCCGCACGGAGACGCGCTCGATGTACACCCGCCTGCTCAAATCGCTGAATCGCCTGCACCCGCGCACCTGGGATTTCATCCAGCTGATGCGCCTGGACAAACCCATCGGCATCTACCTGCTGCTATGGCCGACGCTGTGGGCCCTGTGGGTCGCGGCAGAAGGCGTGCCGAGCGCGAAGAACCTGTTCATTTTTGTCGCCGGGGTGATCCTGATGCGCGCCGCCGGCTGCGTGATCAACGACTACGCCGATCGCAACTTCGACGGCCACGTCAAACGCACCCAGGCGCGGCCGCTGGCCAGTGGCAAGGTGACGCCGCGCGAGGCGCTGCTGCTGTTCGCCGGGCTGGTAGCGCTGGCCTTTATCCTGGTGCTGCTGACCAACGCCGCGACCATCTGGCTGTCCTTCGGCGGCCTGGCGTTGGCCGCCTGCTACCCATTCATGAAGCGCTACACCTTCTATCCCCAGGTGGTACTGGGCGCGGCGTTTTCCTGGGGCATGCCGATGGCCTTCACCGCCGAGACCGGCAGCGTACCGCCGGAAGCCTGGCTGCTGTATATCGCCAACCTGCTGTGGACGGTGGCCTACGACACCTACTACGCCATGGCCGACCGCGACGACGACCTGAAGATCGGACTCAAATCCACCGCCATCCTGTTCGGCGACGCCGACCGCCTGATCATCGTCATCCTCCAGGGCCTGGCCCTGCTGTGCCTGCTGCTGGCCGCCGCACGCTTCGAACTGGGCCTGTATTTCCACCTCGGCCTGCTGGTGGCGGCAGCCTGCTTCGCCTGGGAATACCACAAGACCCGCAACCGCAAACCCATGGCCTGCTTCCACGCCTTCCTGCACAACCACTGGGCCGGGCTGGCGATTTTTGTAGGCCTGGTGCTGGATTACGCGCTGCGGGGGTAGCCGAGCGTTTTGCCCCGAGCCACCGGCGGGCTACTATCCAGGCTCGCCCGCCCAGTTATGCGAGACAAGGCAGTCCATGACGCTCAATCCCCAAGACCGCACCCGTAAAGCCAATATGGGCATGAACAGCGCTTTCGTAGGGTGGGCTTCAGCCCAGCAATGGATCGTTGGCGGTGGGCTGAAGCCCACCCTACGCCCGGACGACTTCGCCCCATCGCCGAAAAACCCGGCCATCGCCCGGGTGTTCCGCGAAATGCAGTGGGCCGAGGAGCTGGGTTCCGGGGTGCGCAACCTGTTCAAGTACGCCCGCGCCTTCGGCGGCCAGGACCCGATTCTCAGCGAGGAGTCGATCTTCCGCGTGACCGTGATGCTGCCAAACATGACGCATGTGCCGGGCGGCGCGCTGACTGCCGCTCAGCCAGAGTCAGAGGCAGAGTCAGGGGCAGAGTCAGGAGCAGAGTCGCAAGAGCGGCGCGTACTGGCCGCCCTGATCGGCGGGCCGCTGGGCAAGAGCGAACTGGCCATACAACTGGGTCTGCAGACCGTGACCGGTGCGCTGAACCGCAGCGTTCGCCGCCTGCTCGAAAGCGGATTGATCGAATACAGCCTGCCGGACAAACCCAATAGCCGATTGCAGAAATACCGCCTCACGCCCGCCGGGCAGGCGCATCTGAATCAGCAGGACACCTAAGTTATGAGCAACAACACCCACGCCATCGCCGCCAAGGTCTGGAGCTTCTGTACCACCCTGCGCGACGACGACAACCTGCCGGAACCGGACGACTTGGCCGGGGAAATCATCGAGAACATCGCAGCCGGCCTGGCCGGCTTGCGCGAGGTGCTCGCTGGCTTGACTCGGTAAGCGGCGGCTGCGGCAGGTACCCGCAGCAGCCCAGCTGTCATATGGCTGCAATAATTCCGTTATCTAATTCCACGCATGACTGTTCAACGACTCGAGGCTGGATCCATGGTTGGCAAGAACATCCTGATCGTCGATGACGAAGCACCGATCCGCGAGATGATCGCGGTGGCTCTGGAAATGGCCGGTTACGAGTGCCTGGAGGCGGAGAACACCCAGCAGGCCCACGCCATCATCGTCGACCGCAAGCCCGACCTGATCCTGCTCGACTGGATGCTCCCCGGCACCAGCGGCATCGAGCTGGCGCGCCGGCTCAAGCGTGACGAGCTGACCGCGGACATCCCGATCATCATGCTCACCGCCAAGGGCGAAGAGGACAACAAGATCCAGGGCCTGGAGGTCGGCGCCGACGACTACATCACCAAGCCGTTCTCGCCGCGCGAACTGGTCGCCCGGCTCAAGGCCGTGCTGCGCCGCGCCGGTCCCAGCGACAGCGAAGGGCCGATCGAAATCGGCGGCCTGCTGCTCGACCCGGTCAGCCACCGGGTGACCATCGACGGCAAGCCGGCCGAGATGGGGCCCACCGAATACCGTCTGCTGCAGTTCTTCATGACCCATCAGGAACGCGCCTATACCCGCGGCCAGTTGCTCGACCAGGTCTGGGGCGGCAATGTCTACGTCGAGGAGCGCACCGTCGATGTGCACATCCGCCGCCTGCGCAAGGCGCTCGGCGAGGTCTACGAGAACCTGGTGCAAACGGTGCGCGGCACCGGCTATCGCTTCTCCAGCAAAAGCTAGCAGCGCCATACTGGGTTAGGATTGCCGACTTGTCTCAGCGGCTCAATGGATCGATTGGCGGATGACTCTCAAGTGAAGCAAAACTGGCGTGGCGCCGTGATGCGCCGCCTGCTGTTGTTAATCGGCGCCTGCCTGCTGCTCGGCCTGCTCACCGGCGAGTATGCCTGGGCGCTGGCGGCCGGCCTGGCCGTGCACCTGGGCTGGACCCTGAGCCAGTTGCTGCGCCTGCACAAATGGCTGCAAGAGCATCGGCCGGACGAACCACCACCGGATGGCTATGGCCTGTGGGGCGAGGTGTTCGACAGCATCTACCACCTGCAACGGCGCAACCAGCGCGCCCGCGGCCGCCTGCAGGCGGTGATCGACCGCGTGCAGGAATCCACCGCCGCGCTGAACGACGCGGTGATCATGCTCGACAGCCAGGGCAGTCTGGAATGGTGGAACCGCGCTGCGGAAACCCTGCTCGGCCTGAAAACCCCGCAAGACAGCGGCCAGTCGATCACCAACCTGCTGCGCGATCCGCGCTTCATCGACTACTTCGAGCGAGGCAATTACCTCGAACCGCTGGAGCTACCCTCGCCAGTCAACGGCCGCCGGCGCCTGCAGTTCCATATCACCCGCTACGGCAACCGCGAGCACCTGATGCTGGTGCGCGACGTCACCCGTCTGTTTCAACTGGAGCAGATGCGCAAGGACTTCGTCGCCAACGTCTCCCACGAATTGCGCACGCCGCTGACGGTGATCGCCGGTTACCTGGAAACCCTGCTGGACAACGTCGAAGACGTCAATCCGCGCTGGCTGCGCGCGCTGCAGCAGATGCAGCAGCAAGGCGGGCGCATGCAGAACCTGCTCAATGACCTGCTGTTGCTGGCCAAGCTGGAAGCCACCGACTACCCCTCGGACAACCAGCCGGTGGCGGTCGACCTGCTGCTGTTGAGCATCAAGGCCGACGCCCAGGCACTGTCCGGCGAACGCATGCACCGCATCAGCCTGGAGGCCGACCCGCACTTGCGCCTCAAAGGCAGCGAGACGGAACTGCGCAGCGCCTTCTCCAACCTGGTGTTCAACGCGGTCAAGTACAGCCCCAACGACGGCGAGATTCGCATCCGCTGGTGGGGCGACGAGCAGGGCGCGCACCTGGCGGTGCAGGACAGCGGCCCGGGCATCGAGGCCAGGCACCTGCCGCGGCTGACCGAACGCTTCTACCGGGTCGACTCCAGCCGCGCCAGCAACACCGGCGGCACCGGCCTGGGTCTGGCCATCGTCAAGCATGTGCTGCTGCGCCACCGCGCGCGCCTGGAGATCGACAGCAGCCTGGGCAAGGGCAGCACCTTCACCTGCCACTTTCCCTGCACCCAAGTGGTACGTCGCGACAGCTAAGAGGCTGATTGACTCGCCATGCTCGCCCTGCGGGCCAGCCTTTGGCTGTTACTCCGTTTCGCTACGTTGCAACGCAGCATGGCCGAGCGCAGTAATTTGTAAACACCCTCTACGCGGGGGCCGCGTGCGCGCAGGCTTGCAAAGCCGCCTGCTTAGCCTCACCCTTTAGCGGTCATTGGCCAACCGACCCCTTTATGGACCCCTCCACGAGTCTCTCTACCGCCACTTTTTTCGCCGATTTCGGCCTCGTTCTCTTCGCCCTGTTGCTGGTGCTGCTCAACGGCTTTTTCGTCGCCGCCGAGTTCGCCATCGTCAGGCTGCGCGCCACCAAGGTCGAGGCCCTGGCCAACGAAAACGGCTGGCGCGGGCATATCCTGCGCACCGTACACAACCAGATGGATGCCTACCTGTCGGCCTGCCAACTGGGCATCACCCTGGCCTCGCTGGGCCTGGGCTGGGTCGGCGAACCGGCCTTCGCCGAACTGCTCACCCCGCTGCTCGGCGCCATCGGCATCGAGTCAGCCAAGCTGGTGCACGGCATCGCTTTCTTCGCCGCCTTCTCGATCATTTCCTACCTGCATATCGTGGTCGGCGAGCTGGCACCGAAGTCCTGGGCGATCCGCAAACCCGAACTGCTGTCGCTGTGGACGGCCGCACCGCTGTACCTGTTCTACTGGGCCATGTACCCGGCGATTTTCCTGCTCAATGCCAGCGCCAACGCCATCCTGCGCATCGCCGGCCAGGGCGAGCCGGGGCCGCACCACGAACACCATTACAGCCGCGACGAACTCAAGCTGATCCTGCATTCCAGCCGCGCCAGCAACCCCAGCGACCAGGACATGCGCGTGCTGGCCTCGGCCGTGGAACTCGGCGAACTGGAAGTGGTGGACTGGGCCAACTCGCGCGAAGACCTGGTCTACCTGGCGCTGAACGCGCCGCTGCATGAGGTGTTCAGCGTATTTCGCCGGCACAAGTACAGCCGCTACCCGATCTTCGACGAAGACGCTGGCGAGTTCGTTGGCGTGCTGCACATCAAGGACCTGCTGCTGCACCTGTCCTTGCTGGAGATGCTGCCCTCGGCGCTGAAACTGGCCGAACTGATGCACCCGATCGAACGGGTTGGCCGGCATATGCCGCTGTCCAACCTGCTCGAGCAGTTCCGCCAGGGTGGCTCGCACTTCGCCCTGGTCGAGGAGGCCGACGGCAAGGTGATCGGCTACCTGACCATGGAAGACGTGCTGGAAGCCCTGGTCGGCGACATCCAGGACGAACACCACAAGACCGAGCGCGGCATCCTCGCCTACCAGCCGGGCAAGCTGCTGGTGCGCGGCGACACGCCGTTGTTCAAGGTCGAGCGCCTGTTGGGGGTCAAGCTCGACCATGTCGAGGCGGAAACCCTGGCCGGCCTGGTCTACGAAACCCTCAAGCGCATGCCCGAGGAAGAGGAAGTGCTGGAGGTCGACGGTCTGCGCATCATCGTCAAGAAGATGAAGGGACCGAAGATCGTCCTGGCCAAGGTGCTTCGGCTGGAGTGAGGCTGACGGGCAACTGCGCTGCCCGAGATGACTGTGGGAGGGGCTTCAGCCGCGAAGCCCTGACTCACCCAGCAGCGCGTAGAAGGATGGGTTAGGCACCTGTTGACGCTGGCAATGACCCGCCGGATCCGCGGCGGCGTAACCCATCATTGGTATAGCGCAGGCTTATCGCTTGATGGGTATCGCTGCGCTCAAGCCTACGCGGCCCGCCATCCTACAAAACCGTGCATCGCCATGCCCTGTTACTCACCGCCCACCGCAAAGTTCGGCAGGCTGTTGACCGGCTGACTGAAGTCGAAGGGGATGGATTCCAGGGCCAGGCCGACGTTGCGCTGCACCACGAAGTGCAGGTGCGGGCCGGTGCTGTTGCCGGTGTTGCCTGAGCGGGCAATGGGGCTGCCGCTATTGATCCGCTGACCTTCGCGCACGCTGACCGAACCCTGCATCAGGTGCAGGTAGACGCCCATGGTGCCGTCGTCATGGAGGATGCGCACATAGTTGCCGGAGGGGTTGTTGCCGCGTCCGCTCTGCTGGTTCTCGGTCTTGACCACCACGCCGCCGCGCGCCGCGACTATCGGCGTGCCCTCGGGCATGGCGATGTCCATGGCATAACGCCCCTTGGCGGTGAAGTGGCTGTATTTGCCGTTGGCCCCCTGGGTCAGGCGGAAGGGGCCGCCACGCCAGGGTAGCGGGTAGTTCTTCTGCGTCGGTAGCAGGCGCGGGTCACCCATGGCGTAACGCAGTTTCGGTGTGTAGCGCAGCGGCTTGCTGGCATCGCGCGCAGTCAGGGTGGCGAGGCGAATCTTGCTGCGCGGCGGCAACACCCAGGTGATGGGTTTATCCGGGGCGCCGATGGCGTTGTCGACCTGTTCCAGCTTCAGCTCGATCTGCACCGGCGCATACAGGTCGTTGCGCACCAGCAGGGTATCGCCGGCCGCGTGCTTCTGGGTTTCCAGCTTCACCTGGCTGTCCAGGCGCTCGACCATGCGGTCGCGGAAGACGAACACCTGCGCACCCGCCGTCGCCTTGTCGGTATAGGTCACCACACCGTTGGCGTCGGTGTATTTGTAGATGGTCAGGGCGGCGGCCTGGCCGGCAACCAGCAGCAGGGCGCAAAAAATGGTCAGGCGAAAGGGCATGGGCTCACGGGCGGTTGTGACTCTCCAGAACACTGAGACTAGCAGCGCCGCTGCATGCATGCGAGGGCCGCGGCAGTGGAATGTGATCTGGCGCATCCGCCTGCGCGACTTATTGACGCAGCATCCGGACGCGGACTAACCTGAAAACAAGCGATGGCCAACAGGCGACACGGAACAAGCCGCCGGGCGACGCTGGTGCACCTTTATTACCATGAGGATTAGCGACCATGAAAACCTCAATGTTCAACACCCTGTTGATCGACAAACCGCTGCGGGAGATTTTCTGGTTCTACGGCGTGATACCCAGCAATATTCTCTGGGCCGTAACGCTCGCGGTGTATTTCAGCGGCGCCGCATTGTCCACGGTCGTGCTCATGTTCGCCGTGTTGCTGGGCTATACCGTCTGGATAATCGGCGAGATCTGGCGCTGCAGTGGCAATGTGCAAAACCCAA
This sequence comes from Pseudomonas sp., assembly GCA_030699825.1. Classification (GTDB taxonomy): domain Bacteria; phylum Pseudomonadota; class Gammaproteobacteria; order Pseudomonadales; family Pseudomonadaceae; genus Aquipseudomonas. The sequence continues at coordinate 25,231 of JAUYKV010000038.1, forward strand.
CCCACGGTGAAATCGCCCGCTTCCTCACCGCCGCCTGGGCGGTCAATACGCTGTTGCTGATTTCCTTCCTGCTGCTGCAGCGCCTGGGCTGAGCAGGCCTTGAGCGCTTGTGGAAAAACGCCCGCCTGGTGCGGCCTCCAGCATAAAGTGGCGCCCTACGCTGCGACCCATTACCTCGAGCAAGCCGCGGTTCGTAGGGTGTCACTCGCCGCAGGCAGTGCACCGTGGTTCAGCGGCGCGGCGAGAATCCGGCGGGCTGTCGCTGCGCGCCGAGGCCGCCCTACGATCCGAACGGATCGCCGTCCTGACCGCCCACGCTCGGCCCCATTACCAGACTGATCAGGCGCCGGGGACGAAGTGTTTCTGCGTCGTCCCGCGGGCGATCAGGCGCGACAGATAGTCGAGTTTCTGCGGGTCGCGGTCGACGAACTTGAACGTCAGCAGCAGCCATTCGCTGTCCGGCTTGGGCTCCAGCGCCGCCACCGCGTGCAGGTAGCCGTTGAGCCGCGCCACTTCGCCACCTTCACCCTGTTCCAGATCGAGCACCGCGTTCTCCAGCACCTGCGGCAGCAGTTCGGCACGCTTGACCACCAACTGGGCGTCCTTGAGGCTGAGCGCCTTGATCACGCAGTTCATGGTGCCGCCCGGCAGGCGCAATTGCCCCTGACCACGGCCACCCGGAGCCTGCCCCGCCGACTTGGCCGAAGCGGTTGGCACTGCGACAACCTCCTGACGCACCGCCATGGCTTCTGCCGGAGCGGCGGGCGCCGGCTTGCTCACCTGGGCCTGCCCGCCGGTCAGCGCCGCCAGGGAGTCATTGGCAAAACCACCACTGCTGAGCATTTTCGGCGGCGCACTGGCCACCAGGGTTTGCAGCTTGCCGGCACGGCTGAGGGCCTTCTTGACCTTGGTCACCAGCTGTTCGTTGGAGAAGGGTTTGCCGATGAAGTCGGAAACACCGGCCTGGATCGCCTGGATCACGTTGTCCTTGTCGCCACGGCTGGTGACCATGATGAAGGGCACGGTCTTCAGGTTGTCCTGCTCACGGCACCAACTGAGCAGTTCGAGCCCGGACAGCTCGGGCATCTCCCAATCGCAGAGAATCAGGTCGATACTTTGCCGACCGAGCAACTGCTGGGCCTTGCGTCCATTGATGGCTTCGACTATCTGCACGCCGGGAAAGTGGTCGCGCAGGCCTTTCTTCACCAGGTCACGGATAAAGGTGGCGTCGTCCACCACCAGTATGCTGACTTTGCTCATCGGCCACTCCTGTTCGAATGGCCCAAGCATAAGCGCGGCGAATGGCCAAAGGCCAACCCTAAAGTAGCTGCTGGCCATTTTAGGGTTGGTCGATCAGCCTGACCGCCCCAGGGCGCCAGGGTCCCGGGGCATCAGGCTCGCAGGCGCGGCACTCAACGGTCCTTGCCGATGCCTTCTACTTCTTCCTTCATGCGGGTCAGGCCCATGTGTTTCACGTCGGTGCCACGCACCAGGTAGATCACCAGTTCGGCGATATTGCGCGCGTGGTCGCCGATGCGCTCCAGCGAGCGCAGGGCCCAGATGATGTTGAGCACCCGCGAGATCGAACGCGGGTCTTCCATCATGTAGGTGACCAGCTCGCGCAGGGCGGTCTTGTATTCGCGGTCGACGGTCTTGTCGTACTGCGCCACCGACAGCGCCAGGTCGGCATCGAAACGGGCGAAGGCGTCCAGCGCCTCCTGCACCATCCGGCGCACCTGGTCGCCAATATGCCGCACTTCGACGTAGCCGCGCGGCGCCTCGCCTTCCTCGCACAGGAGGATGGCGCGCTTGGCGATCTTGGTCGCTTCGTCGCCGATACGCTCGAGGTCGATCACCGACTTGGAGATGCTGATGATCAGGCGCAGGTCGGAAGCAGCCGGCTGGCGGCGGGCGAGGATGCGCACGCATTCCTCGTCGATGTTGCGCTCCATCTGGTTGATCTGGTCGTCGATCTCGCGCACTTGCTGAGCCAGGCCCGAGTCGGCGTCGATCAGCGCGGTGACCGCGTCGTTGACCTGCTTCTCGACCAGCCCGCCCATGGCCAGCAGATGGCTGCGCACTTCTTCCAGCTCGGCGTTGAACTGCTGGGAGATATGCTGGGTGAGGTTGTCTTTGTTGATCATGGTGGTTCGCTCCGCGAAAGCTGCAAGCTTCAAGCCTTAAGCTTCAAGCCGGTGTGTCGTTGTTCCAGGCTGCCTTTAACTTGCCGCTTGAAGCTTGCGGCTGTGGCTGTGGCTGTGGCTGTGGCGCTCCGCACCATCAGCCATAACGCCCGGTGATGTAGTCTTCGGTCTGCTTCATTTCCGGGTTGGTGAACAGCGTATCGGTGTCCCCGAACTCGATCAGTTTGCCCATGTACATGAAGGCGGTGTAATCCGAGACCCGCGCCGCCTGCTGCATGTTGTGGGTAACGATGACGATGGTGTATTTGGATTTCAGTTCGTAGATCAGTTCTTCGACTTTCAGCGTCGAGATCGGATCCAGCGCCGAACAGGGTTCGTCGAGCAGCAGCACTTCCGGCTGCACCGCCACGGTACGGGCGATCACCAGGCGCTGCTGCTGGCCGCCGGACAGACCGAGGGCCGACTCGTGCAGGCGATCCTTGACCTCGTCCCACAAGGCGGCGCTTTTCAGGCCCCACTCCACCGCTTCGTCGAGCACGCGCTTCTGGTTGATGCCCTGGATGCGCAGGCCATAGACCACGTTCTCGTAGATGCTCTTGGGGAAGGGGTTGGGCTTCTGAAACACCATGCCAACCCGGCGGCGCAGCTCGGCGACATCTTCGCCCTTGCGGTAGATGTCGCGTCCGTCGAGGTTGACTTCACCGTCGACGCGGCAGCCGTCGACCAGATCGTTCATCCGGTTGAAGGTGCGCAGCAGGGTCGACTTGCCGCAACCGGACGGGCCGATAAAGGCGGTGACGCGCTGCTTGGGGATCTTCAGCTTGACGTCGAACAGCGCCTGCTTGTCGCCGTAGTACAGGTTCAGACCCGGCACCTGGATCGCCACGGTTTCCCCGGCCAGGTCGAGGCTCTGCTTGTCCCGGCCCAGGGCCGTGATGTCGATGCCGTGTGTGTGTGCTTGGTGCTGCATGGGATGCTCCCTACGCTAACAATTCGTTGATCATCCCCCACCCGCAGGCAGAGGACAAAAGTCTTTGGCAGGCCGCTGAAAAACTACTGCGCTCGGCTATGCGGCGTTGAAATCGGCCTCGCGTGCGAGCCCAGTCAAAATGCTCATTTACAACACGTAAACTGCGCTTTTGACTCGCTTCGCTCGCCCTGCGGGCCAGCCTACGGCTGTTACTCCGCTGCGCTACGTTGCGGCCAATTTCGCCTTGCCTAGCCATCGCTCGCTACATTTTTCAGCGGCCTGTTAGTGATCCAGCGCCTTGTACTTCTCACGCAAGCGGTTACGCATGAACACCGCGGTGAGGTTGAGAATCGCGATCACCAGCACCAGCAGCAGCGCCGTGGCGTAGACCAGCGGCCGCGCGGCCTCGACGTTGGGGCTCTGGAAGCCGACGTCGTAGATGTGGAAGCCCAGGTGCATGATCTTCTGATCCATGTGCAGGTACGGGTAGTTGCCGTCCAGGGGCAGCGAGGGCGCCAGTTTGACCACGCCGACCAGCATCAGCGGCGCCACTTCGCCGGCGGCACGCGCCACGGCGAGGATCAGGCCGGTCATCATCGCCGGGCTGGCCATCGGCAGCACCACGCGCCACAGGGTTTCGATCTTGGTCGCGCCGAGGGCCAGCGAACCTTCGCGCAGCGCCCGCGGAATCCGCGCCAGGCCCTCTTCGGTGGCGACGATCACCACCGGCAAGGCGAGCAGCGCCAGGGTCAGCGAGGCCCACAGCAGGCCCGGCGTACCGAAGGTCGGCGCCGGGGCGGACTCGGGGAAGAACAAGCGGTCGATCGAACCACCCAGCACATAGACGAAGAAGCCCAGACCGAATACCCCGTAGACGATGGCCGGTACACCAGCCAGGTTGTTCACCGCAATGCGGATCACCCGGGTCAGCGGCCCCTGCTTGGCGTATTCACGCAGGTAGATGGCTGCCACCACGCCGAACGGGGTGACGATCACCGCCATGATCAGGGTCATCATCACGGTACCGAAGATCGCCGGGAAGACGCCGCCCTCGGTGTTGGCCTCGCGCGGGTCGTCGCTGACGAACTCCCACAGCTTGGCGCCGTAGAACTGCAGCTTGCCGAGGGGCGACATGGCATTCGGCTGATAGGCCCGCACCACCTTGCCCAGGCTCAGTTCGACCTCGCGGCCATCGGCGGTGCGCACCATGGCGCTGTCGCGATTGAAGGCCTCGTAGAGCGCCACCAACTGGGTTTCCAGCACCTTGTACTCGGCATCCCACTGCGCCCGGTCCATATCCAGGTCGGCCTGGGCCTGTGCATCCAGCTTGCCCTGCAGTTCCAGCTTGCGGGTTTGCAGGCGAATGCGCTCGAGCCCGGCGTTGATCCGGCCGATGTCTTTCTTCTCCAGGCGCACCACCTGGGCATGCAGCTCGTCGACCCGCACCAGGCGCTCTTGCAAGGCAGCCCAGGCCGCATCACCCTCGGCGACCAGTTGGCCGTTTTCCTTGACGTTGACCAGGTAGCCGTAGAGGTTGCCCCACTCACGGCGCTCGAATGCGGTAAGGGCTTGCGGGGTGCGCAGGTTACTCAACCATTCGCCCACCACCCAGGTGAAGTCGGCGCCGTATAGATCGCGGTTGCCCACCTTGAACAGTTCGCGGGTCATGAACTCGCCGCCTTCGGCTGCCACCGGCAAGCCGGACGCGGCCAGGCGCGCGCGCGGGATCTCTTCGATCTGGGTGATCTCGCCAGCCATCACCTTGATTTCCTGGCCAGGCACCTGATAGTCGGCCTCGACGATATCGGCGGGCCAGAAGTGAGCGAGGCCACGGGTGGCGATCACGGCGAGCAGACCCAGGGTCATGATCACGGCGATGGACACCGCGCCGGCGTTCATCCAGATCCACGGCGAACCGCTTTTGACCCAGGCTTTTACGGAATTCTTTTTCACGGACATTTACCTTCCAAAGCCTTAGAGCGACGCATACTTGACGCGCAGACGCTGGCGCACCAGTTCCGCGAGCGTGTTCATGACGAAGGTGAAGGACAGCAACACCAGCGCCGAGAGGAACAGCACTCGGTAATGCGTGCCGCCTACCGCAGATTCGGGCATTTCCACCGCCACGTTGGCGGCCAGGGTGCGCAGCCCCTCGAAGATGTTCATGTCCATGATCGCGGTGTTGCCGGTGGCCATCAGCACGATCATGGTTTCGCCGACCGCGCGGCCCATGCCGATCATGATCGCCGAGAAGATGCCCGGGCTGGCGGTGAGGATGACCACCCGGGTCAGGGTCTGCCAGGGCGTCGCACCGAGGGCCAGGGAACCGAAGGTCAGGCTCTTCGGCACGCTGAACACGGCGTCTTCGGCAATCGAGTAGATCGTCGGGATCACCGCGAATCCCATGGCCAGACCGACCACCAGGGCGTTGCGCTGGTCGAATGCGATGCCCAGGTCATTGCTCAGCCAGGCGCGCATATTACCGTCGAACAGCCAGACTTCCAGCTGGCCGCTCATGCTCAGGGAGACGACGCCGACCAGCAGGATCACCGGGATCAGCAGCGCCGCTTCCCAGCCATCCGGCACCAGCAGGCGGATCGACTCGGGCAGGCGGCTCCAGGCGAAACCGGCCAGCAGGATGCCGATCGGGGTGAAGATCAGCAGGCTGAAGATGCCCGGTAGATGCCCCTCGACATAGGGTGCGAGGAACAGGCCGGCGAAGAAGCCAAGGATCACCGTCGGCAGCGCTTCCATCAGTTCGATAACCGGCTTGATCTTGCCGCGCATGGCCGGGGCCATGAAATAGGCGGTGTAGATGGCCGCGGCAATCGCCAGCGGCGCCGCCAGCAACATCGCGTAGAACGCGGCTTTCAGGGTGCCGAACGCCAGCGGCGCGAGGCTCAGCTTGGGTTCGTTGTCGGTGCTGGCCGAGGTCGACTGCCAGACGTAGTCCGCCTCGTCGTAGTTTTCGTACCAGACCTTGCCCCACAGCGAACTCCAGGAGACTTCCGGGTGCGGGTTGTCGATCAACAGGCGCTGCAGTTGCCCTTGCGCCTCGACCAGCACACGGTCGGCGCGCGGCGACAAGCCGGCCAGGGCGGCGCCGTCGGCCACCGGCTCGACCAGCAGGGTGCGGTGCGCGGTGCTGTGGAAGATGCCCAGGTTGCCCTTGGCATCCAGGGCCATGAAGCCCTTGCGCCGCTCTTCCGGAAGAATCTGGGTGATGGCGCTGTCGCCCATCTGGAAGCGGCGGATCGACTTCAGGTACTGCTTGCCGTCTTCGTCGCGCACCATGAACCACTGCTGGATGGCGCCCTTGCTGTCGCCGATCATCAGCGAGATACCGCCCAGCAGCCCAGTCGCATTGGTGACGTCGGTGGCGCCATCGCTGAGCAGCTTGTAGCGACCGTTCAGCTCTTTGGTGCGCAGGCTGAAGACATCCGCCGTGGCGCGGCCGTTGATCACGTACAGCCACTGGTGGCGCGGATCGACGATCAAAGCCTTGATTGGCTCGGCGATCTGCGCCAGGGCGATGCGGTCCTCGCTGAGGGTCACCTCACCGGTCATCATGTTTTCTTCGCGGCCGAGGCTCAGCACATGCAGATCGCTGCCGGTGGAAGCGGTCAGCAACAGGGTGCCGCCGTTCAGGCTGACGCCGACGTGGTCCAGGGCGCGGCCTTGCTCGTCGAGGCTGATCGCGGCCTCACCGAACGGGTAGTCGACCCGCGGCGTGATGGTTTTCACGTCGTTCGGGTAACTGACCCGGTAGGCATGCTCGAACACCAGCACCTGACCGTTGGACAGGCCCAGGGCCACGCGATTGCTGCCCGGCTGATCGAGCCCGACCGAAACCACTTGGCTGCCGGCTGGCAGCGGCAGGTCGACGGTGCTCAGCGCATCCATGCTCTTGGCATCAAAAAACTGCACCTGGCCGCGCTCATCCAGGCGCATGGCCACCTGGTTCTGCTCCTCCACCGCCAGCAACAGTGGCTGGCCAGCCTTTGCCAACCAGGCCGGCTGCACCGGCTGGCGTGCATCGAGGTCAGCCCCCTGGAACATCGGCAAGACGATGTAGGCCAGGTAGAAGAAGATCAGGGTGATGGCGCCCAGCACTGCCATGCCGCCGATGGAAACACACCAGCGAGCCAGGTGATCCTTCAGCGCACGCATGCGCCGCTTGCGCAGCAAGGCCGGGGTATTGAAGTCCAGCCTCAGGGATTTGGGCGAGGCGGTCACGGGTTCACGAGCCAGGTCATTCATAGTAAGAGCATCTCTGCGCGGCCATGAGCGCGCCGTAATTTCATTCGTGGCACAGGCGGCATAATGTAGCCAGCTTGTGTGACAGAAAAGTTACAGCGGACTGACAAAGCGACGCCCGCCTCTCTATCCGAGAGGCGGGCGCGGCTACAAAGCTGGCGTCCCTGCCAGTAGAGCCGGGTGCTTACAGACCCAGTTCCTTCATGGTCTTCTCAACCACTTTGCTTGGCAGCGGGATGTAGCCGTCCTTGACCACGACTTCCTGACCTTGCTTGGACAGTACCAGCTTGAGGAACTCGCGATCCAGCGGGCTCAGCGGCTTGTTCGGCGCCTTGTTGACATACACGTAGAAGAAGCGTGCCAGCGGGTACTTGCCGGCCAGGGCGTTCTCTTCGTTGGCGTCGAAGTTTTCACCACCTTTCTTCGACAACGCCACAGTCTTGACGCTGGAGGTCTTGTAGCCGATGCCCGAGTAACCGATGGCATTCAGGGTGCTGGAGATCGACTGCACCACGGAAGCCGAACCCGGCTGCTCGTTGACGTTCGACTTGTAGTCGCCCTTGCACAGGGCTTCTTCCTTGAAGTAGCCGTAGGTGCCGGAGACCGAGTTGCGGCCGAACAGCTGGATCGGCTTGGCCGCCCACTCGCCGGTCAGGCCCACGTCGCCCCAGGTCTTGATGTCTTTCTCGCCACCGCACAGACGGGTGCTGGAAAAGATAGCGTCGACCTGAGCCATGTCCAGGCTCTTGATCGGATTGTCCTTGTGCACGAAGACGGCCAGGGCGTCGATGGCAACCGGAATTTCGGTCGGTTTGTAGCCGTACTTCTCTTCGAACTCCTGGATCTCGCTGTCCTTCATGGCGCGGCTCATCGGGCCGATGTTGGAGGTGCCTTCGGTCAGCGCGGGTGGCGCGGTGGAGGAGCCGGCGGCCTGGATCTGGATATTGACGTTCGGGTAATTCTTCTTGAAATCTTCGGCCCACAGGGTCATCAGGTTGGCCAGCGAGTCGGAGCCGACGCTGGACAGGTTGCCCGACACACCGGAGGTCTTTTCATAGACCGGCAGAGCCGGGTCGATAGCGGCGACCGCAGTGGCGGTGGCGACGCCAGCGGCGACGAAAGTCATGGCCGCCATCAAACGCTTAAGTTTCATGCCTTGCTCCTAGCAGAATTTAGTGTTGGATTGAACGAGCCCAAGTATCTGCAGCCCCTGTGACCAATCTATGAAATCAATGTGACAGTTAGATGAACACTGGGCACTTTGCTGGCACCGAGCATACCGATCACCTTCAGGCGCTCGCGGCAAGGCGAGAGTATGTTCACAAGCGCTCAGTCGGTATACTCATCAAACCCGCACCCTAGTGGGCCTGCAGGCTGTTGAAAGCAGCCATGGTGGCCCCATAACAACAACCGCGCCGCGAGCCGTAATCGAGATGAACAACGACTTCGAACAGGATGACCCGATACCCCAGGGCGATCTGGCTTTGCAGATCACCGCGCTGCCACGCGAAACCAATGGTTTCGGCGACATCTATGGTGGCTGGCTGGTCTCGCAAATGGATTTGGCCGGTACCGCCATGGCCAGCAAGGTCGCAGGCGGCCGCGTGGCAACGGTGGCGATCGATCGCATGGCCTTCCTGGTGCCGGTCGCCGTCGGCGCGCAACTGTCCTTTTACACCCAGGCACTCGAGATCGGCCGCAGCTCGATCCAGATGCTGGTCGAGGTGTGGAGCGACGACCCGTTGTCCAGCGAATGGCGCAAGGTCACCGAGGCGGTGTTCGTCTTCGTCGCCATCGACGGCAGCGGCCGCACCCGCCCGGTACCGGCGCGCCGGTAGGAGGGGTCGGCCCGCCTAGCGGCCGCGGTGATCGGGCCGTCCCGGGCAGCCCCTCAAGGTGACCCATCCTTCTACGCGTTTGCAGCGCCGCAGCCCTCCTCCCGTAGCGGCACGATGACTTGCATGCCCCAGACCCTGTGCTTCCTCCTGCTGCCCGGTTTCTCCATGATGGGCCTGATGGCGGCCATCGAGCCGTTGCGCGTGGCCAATCGCTTTCGCGGCGAGCTGTACCGCTGGCGCCTGCTCAGCCTGGATGGCGCCGCAGTGGCGGCGAGCAACGGCATGTCGCTGAACGTCGACCCCGCCCTGGAGTTGCCGGCCGCGGGCGCCAGCCTGTTCGTGGTCGCCGGCTTCGAGCCGCTGGCCAGTTTCGACGCGCGCCTGGCGCACTGGCTGCACCGGGCTGAGCGCGAAGGCGTGCTGCTCGGCGGTATCGACACCGGCAGCTTCATCCTCGCCGAGGCCGGGCTGTTCGGCCAGCAGCGCCTGACCCTGCACTGGGAGGCCATCGAAGCCTTTCAGGAGCGCTACCCACGCCTGGCAGTGACCCAGGAACTGTTCGAGATCGACGGCAAGCGCATCACCAGCGCCGGCGGCACCGCCAGCCTCGACCTGATGCTCACCCTGATCGGCCGCGATCACGGCGAGGAACTGGCGCTGGCGGTGTCCGAACAGTTCGTCCTCGGCCGCATCCGCTCGCGCCAGGACCACCAGCGCATGCAGATCGCCAGCCGCTACGACGTGCACAACAAGAAGCTGGTGCAGGTGATCGGCGAGATGCAGCGCCACAGCGAGCATCCGCTCGGCTCTCGGCAACTGGCCGAACTGATCAGCGTCACCCCGCGCCAGCTGGAACGCCTGTTCCGTCAGCACCTGGACGAGACCCCATCGAACTTCTACCTCGCCCTGCGCCTGGACAAGGCGCGCCAGCTGCTGCGCCAGACCGACATGAGCGTGCTGGAGGTCGGCCTGGCCTGCGGCTTCGAGTCCGCCTCGTATTTCTCGCGCTGCTACCGCGCCCGCTTCGCCAGCAGCCCCAGCCAGGATCGTCACGAGCAGCCGCCCACCACGGCCTGACACCACGGGGGCCCTGTGGGAGCGGCCTTGGCCGCGAAGCTGTTGCCGCCGCCCGGTTCGCGGACAAGTCCGCTCCCACACAAGTCCGCTCCCACAAAAGAAAGAGCAGCCCGCCCGACGGCTTATCCGTTCGCGACCTGGCGTTGACGCTTTCGGCAATACCCCGGTCGCTTTTGCACCGGGTCGCTGCGCCCCCCAGGGATATGCTGCCCACAAAGCGCCAACACCGGGTTTGGCGACAGCAGACAAAGGGGACAGCCTGATGAGCCCAGCAGAAGTACACGCCGACAGTATCGTCATCGACGGCCTGATCATCGCCAAGTGGAGCCGCGAACTGTTCGAGGACATGCGCAAGGGCGGCCTGACCGCCGCCAACTGCACGGTCTCGGTATGGGAAGGTTTCCAGGCCACGATCAACAACATCGTCGCCAGCCAGAAGTTGATTCGCGACAACAGCGACTTGGTGATCCCGGTGCGCAGCACCGCCGACATCCGCAAAGCCAAGGAGCAGGGCAAGACCGGCATCCTCTTTGGTTTCCAGAACGCCCACGCCTTCGAGGACCAGCTCGGCTACGTCGAGGTGTTCAAGCAGCTCGGCGTCGGCATCGTGCAGATGTGCTACAACACCCAGAATCTGGTCGGCACCGGCTGCTACGAGCGTGACGGCGGCCTGTCCGGCTTCGGCCGCGAGATAGTCGCCGAGATGAACCGGGTCGGCATCATGTGCGACCTGTCCCACGTCGGCAGCAAGACGTCCGAGGAAGTCATCCTCGAATCGCAGAAGCCGGTGTGCTACTCGCACTGCCTGCCGTCCGGCCTGAAGGAACACCCGCGCAACAAGTCCGATGAAGAGCTGAAGTTCATCGCCGACCACGGCGGCTTCGTCGGCGTGACCATGTTCGCGCCCTTCCTGGCCAAGGGCATCGACTCGACCATCGACGACTACGCCGAAGCCATCGAGTACGTGATGAATATCGTCGGCGAGGACGCCATCGGCATCGGCACCGACTTCACCCAGGGCCACGGCCAGGATTTCTTTGAAATGCTGACCCACGACAAGGGCTACGCCCGTCGTCTGACCAGCTTCGGCAAGATCGTCAACCCGCTGGGCATCCGCACCGTCGGCGAATTCCCCAACCTCACCGAAACCCTGCTCAAGCGCGGCATGCCCGAGCGCGTGGTGCGCAAGGTCATGGGCGAGAACTGGGTACGCGTCCTGGCGGACGTCTGGGGCGAGTAAACCTCAAGCCATAACACGATCAAATGTGGGAGGGGCTTAAGCCGCGATCTGCCCCGAAGGGGCAGCGCTCTTCAGAGCTTCGCGGCTAAAGCGGTACGCCGCCCGGCCCCTCCCACAAATCACACAAAATTCTGGAGTACTGAACACATGACCACCCACGCCCCCGAAATGCCCATCCTGGTCGACGACGAAACCGGCGTATGGACCACCGACGCTCTGCCGATGCTCTATGTGCCGCGGCATTTCTTCGTCAACAACCACATCGGCATCGAAGAGGTGCTGGGTGCCGAGGCCTATGCCGAGATCCTCTACAAGGCCGGCTACAAGTCCGCCTGGCACTGGTGCGAGAAGGAAGCCGAGTGCCACGGCCTGGTCGGCGTCGAGGTGTTCGAGCATTACATGAAGCGCCTGTCGCAACGCGGCTGGGGCCTGTTCAAGACCCTGGCGATCGACCTCGACAAGGGCACCTGCGAGGTGCGCCTGGACCATTCCGCCTTCGTCTACGTCTACGGCAAGTGCGGGCGTGCGGTGGACTACATGTTCACCGGCTGGTTCGCCGGCGCCATGGACCAGATTCTCGCCGCCCAAGGCAGCCCGATCCGCACGCGGGCCGAACAGGTCTACGGCGCTTCGCAGGAAGGTCACGACCATGGTCTGTTTGTGGTCAAGCCACTCTAAAAACAAAGGTATGTGGGAGGGGCTTTAGCCGCGAAAGAATCGCCGCGAAAGCGCCGCCCACAGAGCAACGCTACGCCGCTTTTCCGTGAGGGTGCCGCAATGGCTTTCGAAGCAATGTTCCAGCCGATCCAGATCGGTAAACTGACTATCCGTAACCGTATCGTGTCCACCGCGCACGCCGAGGTCATGGCCACCGACGGCGGCATGACCACCGAGCGTTACGTCAAATACTACGAAGAAAAGGCCAAGGGCGGCGTCGGCCTGGCCATCTGCGGCGGCTCCTCGGTG
>JAUYKV010000070.1 GCA_030699825.1 Pseudomonas sp.
CATGCAAGAAAGCGTGATGCAGCGCATGTGGAACAGTGCCCACCTATCCGGTGGTAACGCTGCCTATGTGGAAGAGCTCTATGAGCTTTACCTGCACGATCCCAACGCTGTGCCCGAAGAGTGGCGCACCTACTTTCAGAAATTGCCGGCTGACGGCAGCGCCGCAACTGATGTATCGCATTCCACGGTTCGCGATCACTTCATGTTGCTGGCGAAAAACCAGCGTCGTGCCCAGCCGGTGTCCGCCGGCAGCGTGAGCAGTGAGCACGAGAAGAGGCAGGTCGAAGTCCTGCGCATGATCCAGGCTTTTCGTATGCGTGGCCATCAGGCTGCCCAGCTCGATCCGCTGGGTCTGTGGCAACGGCATGCACCTGCTGATCTGTCGATCAATCACTATGGCCTGACCGATTCCGATCTGGACACCACCTTCCGTACCGGTGGTCTGTTCATCGGCAAGGAAGAGGCTACTCTGCACGAAATCCACGATGCCTTGCAGCAGACCTATTGCCGCACCATCGGTGCCGAGTTCACCCATATCGTCGATTCCGAACAGCGCAACTGGTTTGCCCAGCGCCTGGAAAGCGTGCGTGGGCGTCCGAGCATTTCGACAGAAGTGCAGAGTCATCTGCTCGAACGTCTGACTGCCGCCGAGGGCCTGGAAAAATACCTGGGCACCAAATACCCGGGTACCAAGCGTTTCGGCCTGGAAGGCGGCGAGAGCCTGATTCCGCTGCTCGATGAAATGATCCAGCGCGCCGGCTCCTACGGCACCAAGGAAGTCGTCATCGGCATGGCCCACCGTGGCCGCCTCAACGTGCTGGTCAATACGTTCGGCAAGAACCCGCGTGATCTGTTCGACGAGTTCGAGGGCAAGAAGCAGGCCGCCCTCGGTTCCGGCGACGTCAAGTATCACCAGGGCTTCTCCTCCAACGTCATGACTGCCGGTGGCGAAGTCCACCTGGCCATGGCGTTCAACCCTTCCCACCTGGAGATCGTTTCACCGGTGGTCGAGGGGTCGGTGCGCGCTCGTCAGGATCGTCGCAACGACAGTAACGGCGACAAGGTGCTCCCGGTTTCGTTGCACGGTGATGCGGCGTTTGCCGGTCAGGGTGTGGTGATGGAAACCTTCCAGATGTCGCAGACCCGTGGCTTCAAGACGGGCGGCACCATCCATATCGTGATCAACAACCAGGTCGGTTTCACCATCAGTAACCCGGAAGATTCGCGCTCCACCGAGTACTGCACCGACGTGGCGAAGATGATCCAGGCGCCAATTCTGCACGTCAATGGCGATGATCCGGAAGCGGTGCTGTTCGTCACCCAGCTGGCCGTCGACTACCGCATGCAGTTCAAGCGTGATGTGGTGATCGATCTGGTGTGTTACCGCCGTCGCGGTCACAACGAAGCCGATGAGCCGAGCGGCACCCAGCCGATGATGTACCAGCAGATCAGCAAGCAGCGCACCACTCGTGAGCTGTATGCCGAAGCGCTGACCACTGCCGTTAGCCATTCGGTGGATGACGTGCAGACCAAGATCGACGATTACCGTACCGCGCTGGACAATGGCCAGCATGTGGTCAAGAGCCTGGTCAAGGAGCCGAACAAGGAATTGTTCGTCGATTGGCGCCCGTACCTGGGTCATACCTGGACCGCCCGTCACGATACCCGTTTCGAGCTCAAGACCCTGCAGGATCTGTCCGCCAAGCTGCTGGAAATCCCGGAAGGCTTTGTCGTCCAGCGCCAGGTCGCGAAGATTCTCGAAGACCGCCAGAAGATGGGCGCCGGTGCGCTGCCGATCAACTGGGGCTATGCCGAAACCATGGCCTACGCCACCCTGTTGTTCGAAGGCCATCCGATCCGCATGACCGGTCAGGACATTGGCCGTGGCACCTTCTCGCACCGTCACGCGGTGCTGCACAACCAGAAGGAGCCCGGTTCGTACATACCGCTCAAGCACCTGTACAGCGACCAGCCGCGTTTCGACCTGTACGACTCCTTGCTCTCGGAAGAAGCTGCGCTGGCCTTCGAATACGGTTACGCCACCACCAAGCCGGATGCCCTGGTGATCTGGGAAGCCCAGTTCGGCGACTTCGCCAACGGTGCCCAGGTGGTGATCGATCAGTTCATCACCAGCGGCGAGCACAAGTGGGGCCGCCTGTGCGGTCTGACCATGCTGTTGCCCCATGGCTATGAAGGGCAGGGTCCGGAGCACTCCTCCGCGCGCCTCGAACGCTTCCTGCAATTGAGCGCTGAGCAAAACATTCAGGTGTGTGTGCCGACTACGCCGGCGCAGGTCTACCACATGTTGCGTCGCCAGGTGATCCGTCCGCTGCGCAAGCCGCTTATCGCTCTGACTCCCAAGTCGTTGCTGCGCCACAAGCTGGCCATCTCGACCCTGGAAGAGCTGGCCGATGGCTCCTTCCAGACCGTGATTGCGGAGATCGATGCCATCGATCCGAAGAAGGTCGAGCGTCTGATCCTGTGCAGCGGCAAGGTTTACTACGACCTGCTGGAGAAGCGCCGTGCCGAGGCTCGCGAAGATATTGCCATCGTGCGTATCGAGCAGCTCTATCCGTTCCCGGAAGACGACCTGGCCGAAGTGCTCGCGGCGTACAAGCACCTCAAGCACATCGTCTGGTGTCAGGAAGAACCGATGAACCAGGGGGCCTGGTATTGCAGCCAGCATCACATGCGGCGCGTCGCCACTGCGTACAAGAAGACGCTGTTCCTCGAGTACGCCGGCCGCGAAGGTTCTGCTGCACCGGCCTGCGGTTATGCCTCGATGCACGCCGAGCAGCAGGAAAAACTGCTGCAAGACGCCTTTACCGTTTAACGCTTTTGCGCACGAGGCGACCTGATGAGGCCGCCTCGTCGAACAAACCGAATTTAAGGAACCACACACAATGGCTATCGAGATCAAAGCCCCTACTTTCCCGGAATCGGTTGCCGACGGCACCGTGGCCACGTGGCACAAGAAGCCGGGCGATGCGGTCAAGCGCGACGAACTGATCGTCGACATCGAAACCGATAAAGTAGTGATCGAAGTGCTGGCCGAGGCCGACGGCGTCCTCGCTGAAATCGTCAAGAACGAAGGCGACACCGTGCTCAGCAATGAACTGCTGGGCACCTTGACCGAAGGCGCAGCTGCTGCTCCTGCACCTGCTGCCGCCCAGGCCGCTGCGCCTGCCGCTGCCGCCGCGGCTCCGGGTGTTGCGGGCGATGAGCAAATCCTCTCGCCGGCCGCGCGCAAGCTGGCCGAAGAGAATGGCATCGACCCAAACAGCATTGCCGGCACTGGCAAGGGTGGCCGGGTGACCAAGGAAGACGTGGTCGCTGCCGCCTCCGCCAAGAAGAACGCCCCAGCGCCAGTCGCCAAGCCCGCTGCTGCTCCTGCTGTCGCCGCACCGGTATTGGCCGCCGGTGACCGTGTCGAGAAGCGCGTGCCCATGACCCGCCTGCGGGCCAAGGTGGCCGAACGTCTGGTTGAAGCTCAGTCGAACATGGCCATGCTGACCACCTTCAACGAAGTCGACATGACCGAAGTCATGGCCCTGCGTTCGAAGTACAAGGACCTGTTCGAGAAGTCGCACAACGGCGTGCGCCTGGGCTTCATGTCGTTCTTCGTCAAGGCCACCACCGAAGCGCTGAAGCGTTTCCCTGCGGTCAACGCCTCGATCGACGGCAGCGACATCGTCTACCACGGCTACTCCGACATCGGTGTTGCCGTATCGAGCGACCGTGGCCTGGTGGTGCCGGTACTGCGCAATGCCGAGCTGATGAGCCTGGCCGAAATCGAAGGCGGCATCGCCACCTTCGGCAAGAAGGCCAAAGACGGCAAGCTGTCGATCGACGACATGACCGGTGGCACGTTCACCATCACCAACGGTGGTACCTTCGGTTCGTTGATGTCGACGCCGATCGTCAACCCGCCGCAAGCCGCCATCCTGGGTATGCACAATATCCTGCAGCGGCCGATGGCCATCAACGGTCAGGTGGTTATCCGTCCGATGATGTACCTGGCGCTGTCTTACGATCACCGCCTGATCGATGGTAAGGAAGCCGTGACCTTCCTGGTGACCATCAAGAACCTGCTGGAAGATCCGGCTCGTCTGCTGCTGGATATCTAAGCCAGTCTCTCCCACGGTGGCCCCCCGCAGGGGCCATCCGGTTTATTCGAGAAGGAATCATGTATGACCCAGAAATTTGACGTGGTAGTCATCGGTGCCGGCCCTGGCGGTTATGTGGCCGCGATCAAGGCCGCTCAGCTCGGCCTGAAGACCGCCTGCATCGAAAAGTATCAGGACAATGAGGGCAAGATCGCGCTCGGTGGCACTTGCCTGAACGTCGGTTGCATTCCGTCTAAGGCGCTGCTGGACAGCTCCTGGAAATATCACGAAGCCAAAGTAGGCTTTGCCATCCACGGTATCGAGGCCAAGGGCGTCAGCATCGACGTGCCGGCGATGGTTGCGCGCAAGAGCAACATCGTCAAGAACCTCACCGGTGGCGTCAGCACCCTGTTCAAGGCCAATGGTGTGACCCTGCTCGAAGGTCACGGCAAGTTGCTGGCCGGCAAGCAAGTGGAAGTGACCGCGCTGGACGGCACCACTCAGGTGGTTCAGGCCGAAAACGTGATTATCGCTTCGGGCTCCAAGCCGGTGGATATTCCACCGGCCCCGGTCGATCAGGACGTGATCGTCGATTCCACCGGTGCTCTGGAATTTCAGAGCGTGCCCAAGACTCTGGGCGTGATCGGTGCTGGCGTGATCGGTCTGGAGCTGGGCTCGGTGTGGGCGCGTCTGGGTGCCGACGTCACCGTGATCGAAGCGCTGGACAAATTCCTCCCGGCTGCCGACGAGCAGATCGCCAAGGAAGCCCTGAAGACCCTGACCAAGCAAGGCCTGAAGATTCGCCTGGGCGCCCGGGTAACCGGTTCCGAAGTGAAGAAGAAGCAGGTTACCGTCAGCTTCACCGATTCCGAAGGCGAGCAGCAGCTGACCTTCGACAAGCTGATCGTAGCGGTCGGCCGTCGTCCGGTGACCACCGATCTGCTGGCCGCCGATAGCGGTGTCGATCTGGACGAGCGTGGCTTCATCTTCGTCGACGACCAGTGCGCCACCAGCGTGCCGGGCGTATACGCGGTGGGTGACGTGGTCCGCGGCGCGATGCTGGCACACAAGGCCTCGGAAGAGGGCGTGATGGTTGCCGAGCGCATCGCCGGGCACAAAGCCCAGATGAACTACGACCTGATCCCGTCGGTCATCTATACCCATCCGGAAATCGCATGGGTCGGCAAGACCGAGCAGCAGCTCAAGGGCGAGGGCGTTGCCGTCAACGTCGGCACCTTCCCGTTCGCCGCCAGCGGCCGCGCCATGGCTGCCAATGATACCGGCGGTATGGTCAAGGTGATTGCCGACGCCAACACCGATCGTGTATTGGGCGTTCACGTAATCGGCCCGAGCGCCGCCGAGCTGGTCCAGCAGGGCGCCATCGGTATGGAGTTCGGCACCAGCGCCGAGGATCTGGGCATGATGGTCTTCTCCCACCCGACGTTGTCCGAAGCACTGCACGAAGCAGCCCTGGCCGTGAATGGCCATGCCATCCACGTCGTCAACCGCAAGAAGCGCTAACAAGAAGCGCTAAGTAGTCGTTTGTAAGCCGCTGCACCGGCTGCTGCTTGCAGCTCACCGGTACTGGCGGGGTTACAAGAAGAACCACGGCGGACTGCCCGCGCTGAGCCTGGCTCAAGCGCGGAACTCCGTCGGATTGCTCGCAGAAGCAGTCACAGGTGGTGCGGCATCACAAGTGCAGCACCGAATGCGCAATACCTAACGAAGACGGTAGACAAGCATGAATCTCCACGAGTATCAGGGTAAGCAGCTGTTCGCTGAATACGGCCTGCCCGTATCCAAGGGTTTCGCCGTAAGCACTCCGGAAGAAGCCGCAGCAGCCTGCGAAAAAATTGGCGGCACCGAGTGGGTCGTCAAGGCTCAGGTGCATGCCGGTGGCCGCGGTAAAGCGGGCGGCGTGAAGCTGGTCAAGAGCAAGGAAGATGCCAAGGCCTTCGCCGCCAACTGGCTGGGCAAGCGTCTGGTGACCTACCAGACCGACGCCGCCGGTCAGCCGGTCAACCAGATCCTGGTTGAGTCCTGCACCGACATCGCCAAAGAGCTGTATCTGGGCGCGGTAGTCGATCGCTCCAGCCGTCGCATCGTGTTCATGGCGTCCACCGAAGGTGGCGTGGACATCGAGAAGATCGCTCACGATACTCCTGAGAAAATTCTCAAGGCCACTATTGATCCGCTGGTCGGCGCACAGCCGTTCCAGGGGCGCGAGCTGGCTTTCCAGCTGGGCTTGGAAGGTGATCAGGTCAAGCAGTTCACCCACATCTTCGTTGGCCTGGCCAAGCTGTTCCAGGACTACGACCTGGCCCTGCTGGAAGTCAACCCGCTGGTCATCAAGGCCGACGGCAACCTGCATTGCCTCGATGCCAAGATCAACATCGACAGCAACGCCATGTACCGTCAGCCGAAGCTGCGCGCCATGCACGATCCGTCCCAGGACGATCCGCGCGAAGCTCACGCGGCCAAGTTCGAACTGAACTACGTGGCCCTTGAAGGCAACATCGGTTGCATGGTCAACGGTGCTGGCCTGGCCATGGGCACCATGGACATCGTCAACCTGCACGGCGGTCAGCCAGCCAACTTCCTCGACGTAGGTGGCGGCGCGACCAAAGAGCGCGTGACTGAAGCGTTCAAGATCATCCTCTCCGACGACAACGTCAAAGCTGTTCTGGTGAACATCTTCGGCGGCATCGTGCGTTGCGACATGATTGCCGAAGGCATCATCGGCGCGGTCAAGGAAGTCGGCGTGAAGATTCCGGTTGTGGTTCGTCTGGAAGGCAACAACGCCGACCTGGGCGCAAAAGTACTGGCTGAAAGTGGCTTGAACATCATCGCGGCAACCAGCCTGACCGACGCTGCTCAGCAAGTCGTCAAAGCTGCGGAGGGCAAGTAATGAGCGTCCTGATCAATAAAGACACCAAGGTAATCTGCCAGGGCTTCACCGGCTCGCAAGGCACTTTCCACTCCGAGCAAGCCATCGCCTACGGCACCAAGATGGTTGGCGGCGTGACTCCGGGTAAAGGCGGCACCACTCACCTGAACCTGCCGGTGTTCAACACCGTGCGTGAAGCAGTTGAGCAGACTGGTGCAACCGCCAGCGTGATCTACGTTCCGGCTCCGTTCTGCAAGGACTCGATCCTTGAAGCGGCCATGGGCGGCATCAAGCTGATCGTCTGCATCACCGAAGGCATCGCGACCATCGACATGCTCGAAGCCAAGGTCAAGTGCGACGAGCTGGGCGTGGTCCTGATCGGCCCGAACTGCCCAGGCGTGATCACTCCGGGCGAGTGCAAGATCGGCATCATGCCGGGCCACATCCATCTGCCAGGCAAAGTAGGCATCGTGTCGCGTTCCGGCACCCTGACTTACGAAGCCGTGAAGCAGACCACTGACGCCGGTTTCGGTCAGTCCACCTGCGTCGGCATCGGTGGTGACCCGATTCCGGGCTCCAACTTCATCGACATCCTCAAGCTGTTCCAGGAAGACCCGAAGACCGAGGCGATCGTGATGATCGGCGAGATCGGCGGTTCGGCTGAAGAAGAAGCGGCTGCCTACATCAAGGCCAACGTGACCAAGCCGGTGGTGTCCTACATCGCTGGTGTGACCGCTCCTGCGGGCAAGCGTATGGGCCACGCCGGCGCTATCATCTCCGGCGGCAAGGGTACTGCAGACGAGAAGTTCGCAGCCCTGCAAGACGCTGGTGTGAAAACCGTGCGTTCCCTGGCTGACATCGGCAAGGCCCTGGCCGAGCTGACCGGTTGGGAAGTCAAAAACGCTTAAGCGTGATTGACTGATGAAGAGGCCACCTTCGGGTGGCCTTTTTTATTCAAGTGCCATAACTGTTGCCGATGCGACAGCTGTTTACGCCAGTTCGACAGCTTGACCGGCGTCAGTGCCGTTAAAACGGCAAACTAGTTAGGCTTGCAACTATTCGCGTCCAAGCCGTCACAAGCGGTTGCGGCGCAACAGTGGCTCAGCCCAACCGGCTGGGTGACGTTTCCCCCGATCCTTCGGGAAACCCTCGGAACTCATAACTTTCTGCCTGTGGTATTCCCCTCTATGAATCGTTTGAAAGGCTCGGATCTCCTGGCCCTTGGCTTTATGACCTTCGCCCTGTTTCTGGGCGCTGGCAACATCATCTTCCCGCCGAGCGCCGGTATGGCCGCTGGCGAAAACATCGGCCTGGCGGCCCTGGGCTTCCTGCTCACCGGCGTCGGCCTGCCGCTGCTAACCATCGTGGCGTTGGCCCGGGTCGGCGGCGGTATGGCGCTGCTCACCGCACCGCTGGGCAAGCGCGCCGGGATGCTGTTTGCGGTGGCGGTGTACCTGGCCATCGGCCCGTTGTTCGCCACACCGCGTACCGCAGTGGTGTCGTTCGAAATGGCGGTGGCGCCGTTCACCGGCAATTCGCCTACTCCACTGCTGATCTACAGCCTGGCGTATTTCGCGGCGGTGCTGTTCCTGTCGCTCAACCCGGGGCAACTGGTCGATCGCATCGGCAAATTCATTGCGCCGGTGCTCTTGGCGGCGCTCCTGGTTTTGGGGGGCGCGGCATTGCTGATGCCGGCCGGCGAGATTGGCCAGGTTGCCGCGGACTATCAGGCGGCGCCCTTCGTCCAGGGCTTCCTGCAGGGCTACCTGACCATGGACACTCTCGGCGCGCTGGTATTTGGCATCGTGATTGCCACGGCCATCCGCGACCGGGGGGTGACTGATGGCGCGCTGATCACCCGTTATTCGGTGATTGCCGGACTGGTGGCGGCCGCGGGGCTGTCGCTGGTGTATCTGACGTTGTTCTACCTGGGGGCGACCAGCCAGGGCATTGCTGGAGAAGCGCAGAATGGCGTGCAGGTGCTCACCGCCTATGTCCAGTACACCTTCGGTACCGCCGGCAGCTTGCTGCTGGCGGTGGTGATCACCCTGGCTTGCCTGACCACTGCGGTGGGTTTGCTGACGGCCTGCGGCGAGTTTTTCAGCAGCCTGCTGCCGGTGTCCTACCGGTTGGTGGTGCTGGTGTTCGGCTTGTTCAGCCTGTTGGTGGCCAACCAGGGCTTGACCCAGTTGATCAGTATTTCGGTACCGGTGCTGGTGGGCCTCTATCCGCTGGCTATCGTGCTGGTTGCATTGAGCCTGCTGGACAACCTGTGGCTGTCGCCGCGCCGGGTATTCGTCCCGGTGATGTCGGTGGCCCTGGTATTCGGCCTGATCGATGGCTTCGCCGCCGCGGGTTTCAGCCAGTTGTTGCCGTCATTGTTCAGCGAGTTGCCGCTGGCTGGGCAGAGCCTAGGCTGGCTGCTGCCAGTGTTGCTGGCGGTGTTGCTGGCCGCCCTGCTGGATCGGGCGTTGGGCAGGCCGCGCGTGGCAATGGCTTGACCCTTGCTGGCTAACCCAAAGGCCGCCTGCAACAGGCGGCCTTTTTGTTAACCAGCGTAGAGCCGCGCTGGCTATAATCGGCACTGGCCAACAAGGAGCCCCTATGCCGATCGATGACTATTACCTGACGCATCTGCTCGCTGTCTGCTGGTTCGTGATCTGCTGGGTTGGCTACAGCCGCTATGCGCTGTTCAAGGGCCGCACCACGCCTTGCCTGGCCAGCGTGCTGCATCTGTACCGCGAGGACTGGATGCGGCGCATGCTGTTGCGCGAAAACCGCATCGCCGATGCCAGCGTAATCGGTAACCTGGAGCGCAATGCCTCGTTCTTCGCCTCCAGCACCCTGATCATCCTGGCCGGTATTTTCACTGTGCTGGGTGCTTCCGATCGCGCGGTGTCGCTGCTGGCCGACCTGCCCTTCGTGCAGACGACCAGTCGCGAGATGTCGGAGATCAAATTGCTGTGTCTGGGGGTGGTTTTCGTCTACGCCTTCTTCACCTTCAGTTGGTGCATGCGCCAGTACAATTTCTCTGCCGTGTTGGTCGGTTCGGCACCGATGCTGGGCGAGCGGCATGTCACCGAGCAGGAGCGCAAGGCGTTTTCCCAGCGCACCGCGCGAGTGATCTCGATGGCGGCCAACCAGTTCAACCAGGGTTTGCGTGCCTATTACTTCGGCATGGCGACGCTGTCCTGGTTTATCAATCCCTGGTTCTTCATTGCGGTGACCACCGGCGTGGTATTGGTGCTCTACCGCCGCGAGTTCCATTCCGATGTGCTTGAAGTGATGGTCTATACCCAGACCGCCATGGTTGAACCGGCCAAGGAGAAGCAGCAATGAGCTTGCCATTCTGGTGCATTTTTATCAGTGCGTTGTTGATCTTCCTGGCCAAGGCGCCAGTGGCCAGGGCCATGCAGCAGGAGAGCGGGGTGTATGACAATCACCACCCGCGCAGTCAGCAAGCCCGCCTGACCGGTTTCGGCGCGCGGGCGTTGGCGGCCCACCTGAACAGCTTCGAGGCCTTTCCACTGTTTGCCGTGGGTGTGTTGATGGCCCATGTCACCCAGACCCATGGGTTGCTGGTGGATGTACTGGCGCTGACGTTCGTGGTTTCGCGGGTGCTGTATTTGCTGTTCTATTGGGCAGATAGGCACTGGCAGCGCAGCCTGGTGTGGGGGGTAGGCTTGCTGTGCAGCCTGTTGCTGATGCTGACTCCAGCCTTGTAAAGACAGCAGAAACGCCAAGGCCCGCATAAAGCGGGCCTTGGCGTTGAGCAGGTCAGTGGCATCTCAGATGGCGCGATCCGCGATCATTTGCGATTTTTGCCGGTGATCGGCTTACTCGTCCGTCACTTCATCTGCTTTTTGTTCGATGGCATCACCGGTATCTTCGGCCGCGTCACCCATGGATTCAGCCGCTTCCGAGACTGACTCCTTGGCCGACTCCATCTTGTCTTCCGGGGTTTTTTCGCAGGCGGCCAGTGCCAGAACAGCAGCGAGAAGCAGGGTATAGGTAAATGGCTTTTGCACGGTCAATACTCCTTGTGGACATTTAGGATGGCTGAGTTGCCCCAGGCATAGCCCATTCGAGCCTGCCTCGTGCGACTAAGTTCCCCGCCCATTATGTGATAAGTGTTGTGCTCCAACAGTATTGCAATGTGCCATGGCCCAGTGAGGCGCTATCATGCGCACCCCTTGTGCTGTTGTGGCGGGACTGAATCGATGGGCAATACCCTCATTCTCGAGCAGACGCAGCGCATCTTGGCGGCGCTGCGGCATTGCCAAGTGCTCGGGCTCCGGGTGCACGCCGCCATGCTCCATCTGCTGATGTTCATGGGCATTCCACATTTGCCGAAAATCATCGACTTCTCGATAGATTACCTGCGCGCCGGTCATTATCGTGACACCTATGCCCAGTGCCAGGGTGGCGACAAGGTCGGCGCGTCGCCAACGTGGCAATTACGGCCTGGCAAACCAAGCAAACCGAGCCTATTGCCACGGCGCGGGCGCACTTCAAGGTCGACGAGCCTTGAGTCCGCCACGGCTAACGGACCGGCTCGGTATCTCTAGCTAAGGAATGTGAATGGACGCGTTGCTGATCCTCGGTGGCTTGCTGCTGATTCTGGCCGGCCTGGTCTGGCTGGTGATGCGCGCCTTCGGCACGGGGCTGCTGTGGGGCTGGGCGAGTCTGCTGCCGCCGTTAACCCTGTTGTATGTGCTGCGCCACTGGCGCAGTGCGCGTCAGGCGCTGGGCCTCAGCGCCCTGGGGTTTATTCCGCTGATCGTCGGCTTGACCCTGCTCGCCAGCCAGGATTCGCAGCGCCTGCATGCGTTGTTGAGTCTGCAATGGCTCAAGCCCGAGGTGCAGGCCCCGGCTGAACTGGCCATCGAGTTGCACGGCGAACTGAATGGCCAACCTTTTGTGCCGCAGCAGGGCGAATTGCTCGGCAGCGTGCTCAGCCTGCGCGAAGGTCAGGATTTTTTTGCTCGTCGCGAGCTGGTCATCCGCCTGCCGCAGCCTGTGGCCGGCGCCTTGCGCCTGGATGTGTTGCCAGGCGATCCGGGCCCGCTACCGGAAATCGAAGTGAGCTGGTTGCTGCCGGAGCAGGACCTGCCCGAGGCGCGTCGGCTGAGCCATGGCTACACCTTGCACCTGAACCTGCAACCCGTGCCACCGAACAAGCTGGCTGGTGATTTTCATCTGGTGCTGCCTGCACAATTCAAGACCACCCTGAGCGGCCGGATCGAGGTATTCCGCGATGGCTTGCGTTATCGCGATGGCAAGGTCGACCGGCACGTCGACTCCACCGACACCCTGGCCTATGTCATCGCGGACTATCTGCAGCGGCGCTTTGCTACTCGTTCGGTGCAGTTGGGTCACTTGCCGGCACTGACGCTGCCGACTGCCAGCCTCGAACTGACCGTCGAGGCGCAGATCGACGGGCAAGCGCAGCGCCTGCCCCTGCGCCTGAACAAGAGCGAGTCTCGCGGCTGGGCGGTCGAGGCCGATCGCTATGCGGCATTGCCGGAGCCGGCGCTGGTGGCGCCGGCAGCCCTGGCGCACGCGGCGCCAGTCGAGACGGCGAGCAACGAGCGTAGCAGCCGTCCGCTGGATCGGCGCCTGCGCTTTAGCCTGGAAGGTCTGCTGCGCAGCCCACGCCGCTACGAGAACCTGAGCATGCGCGTGTTGACCACCCGCGGCAGTTTGGCGCTGGGGCGTTTTCAGGGGGTCGACCAGGACGGACGCATCGTCCTGCGCCAGCGTCTGAGCGGTTCGGGCGCGGTCAGCTACGCCTTGCTCCCCGAGGAAGTCAGCACGATCGAGCTGCTGGAACCCTGAGAGGTTCGGCCAACTACTTGAAATCCTGAAGCTTGCCCCCATCTGCATGACATCCGCCGGATTCCGGCCTAGTCACTAATGTGGAGTTAGATAACCATGAGTGTGGAAACTCAAAAAGAAACCCTGGGCTTCCAGACCGAGGTGAAGCAACTGCTGAACCTGATGATCCATTCGCTGTATTCCAACAAGGAAATTTTCCTTCGTGAATTGATCTCCAACGCCTCGGATGCCACCGACAAGCTGCGTTTCGAGGCGTTGGCCAAGCCCGAGCTGCTGGAAGGCGGCGCCGCGCTGAAGATTCGCATCAGTTTCGATAAAGAAGCCAAGACCGTCACCCTCGAGGACAACGGTATCGGCATGAGCCGCGAGGACGCGATCACTCACCTCGGCACCATTGCCAAGTCCGGCACCGCCGACTTCCTCCAGCATCTGTCCGGCGACCAGAAGAAAGATTCGCACCTGATCGGTCAGTTCGGCGTGGGCTTCTATTCGGCGTTTATCGTCGCCGACAAGGTCGACGTGTTCAGCCGTCGCGCCGGTCTGGCGGCCAGTGAAGGCGTGCATTGGGCGTCGAAGGGCGAGGGCGAGTTCGAGATCGCCACCGTCGACAAGGCCGAGCGCGGCACCCGTATCGTCCTGCACCTGAAGAAGGGTGAGGAAGAGTTCGCCGATGGTTGGCGTCTGCGCAATATCATCAAGAAATACTCTGACCATATCGCCCTGCCGATCGAATTGCCGAAAGAGCAGCACGGTGAAGACAAACCGGCCCCCTCCGAAACTGAAACCGAGTGGGAAACCGTCAACCGCGCCAGTGCGCTGTGGACCCGCCCGCGTACAGAGGTCAAGGACGAGGAATACCAGGAGTTCTACAAGCACGTCGCCCATGACTTCGACAACCCGCTGGCCTGGAGCCACAACAAGGTCGAGGGCAAGCTGGAATACACATCGCTGCTCTATGTACCGGGGCGGGCGCCGTTCGACCTGTACCAGCGCGATGCCTCCAAGGGCCTCAAGCTGTATGTGCAGCGCGTATTCATCATGGACCAGGCCGACGAGTTCCTGCCGCTTTACCTGCGCTTCATCAAGGGTGTGGTCGACTCCAACGACCTGTCGCTGAACATTTCCCGCGAGATCCTGCAGAAGGATCCGGTAATCGACTCGATGAAGTCGGCACTGACCAAGCGCGTGCTGGACATGCTGGAGAAACTGGCGAAGAACGATCCCGAGCAGTACAAGGCGTTCTGGAAGAACTTCGGCCAGGTCCTCAAGGAAGGTCCGGCGGAAGATTTCGCCAACAAGGAAAAAATCGCCGGTTTACTGCGTTTCGCCTCCACCAGCAGCGACGCGGGCGAGCAGAGCGTGGCCCTGGCCGATTACATCGGGCGGATGAAGGAAGGCCAGGACAAGATCTACTACCTCTCCGGCGAATCCTACGCCCAGGTGAAGAACAGCCCGCACCTGGAAGTGTTCCGCAAGAAAGGCATCGAAGTGCTGCTGCTCACCGACCGTATCGACGAGTGGCTGATGAGCTACCTCACCGAGTTCGACGGTAAGCACTTCGTCGACGTCGCCCGTGGCGACCTGGATCTGGGCAAGCTGGACTCGGAAGAGGACAAGCAGGCTCAGGAAGAAGTGGCCAAGGCCAAAGAAGGCCTGGCCGAGCGCCTGAAAACCGCGCTGGGCGAGCAGGTGGCGCAGGTGCGCGTCTCCCACCGCCTGACCGACTCGCCGGCGATCCTCGCCATCGGCGAGCAGGACCTGGGCTTGCAGATGCGCCAGATTCTCGAAGCCAGCGGGCAGAAGGTGCCGGAATCCAAGCCGATCTTCGAGTTCAACCCCAACCATCCGCTGATCGAGAAGCTGGATGCCGAGCCGGACGAAGAGCGTTTCGCCGACCTCAGCCACATCCTCTTCGACCAGGCCGCGCTGGCGGCCGGTGACAGCCTGAAAGATCCGGCGGCTTATGTGCAGCGTCTGAACAAGCTGCTGGTCGAGCTTTCTGCCTGATACCTGCAGTGGCCTGATAGCTGTCGTAAGGAAAAAAACCCGCTAATGCGGGTTTTTTTCTTGGTTATTTGATGTCAGGCGCTACTGTTGAAGTGGTATCCACTCACAGGAGCAGGTCGATGCACAAATCACTCATACCCCTGACGCTGGCCGGCCTGGTCGCTGTCGCCGAGGCCGCGGTGGTGGTCAAGCCGGTGTCTTACCAGGTCGACGGTGAAGCCTTCGAAGGCATGCTGATCTATGACGACAGTGTCAGCGGCCCTCGACCCGGCGTGCTGATGGTGCCGGACTGGCTGGGGGTGACCGAGAATTCGGCGAAACAGGCCGAACTCGTCGCGGGCGACAAGTACGTGGTGTTCATGGCCGACATGTACGGCAAGGCTGTACGCCCGAGCAATGCGCAGGAAGCCGGTGCGGCCGCCGGTGCGGTGCGCGGCGACCGGGCCTTGATGCGCAAGCGCGCCCAGGCGGCAGTCGAGGTGCTCAAGGCGCAGGCCGAGCAGGTGGCCCTGGATAGCGGCAAGCTGGGCGCCATCGGCTTCTGCTTCGGCGGCGGCGCGGTGCTCGAGCTGGCCCGTTCGGGCGCCGACCTGCAAGGTTTCGTGTCCTTCCATGGCAATCTGGATACGCCGAACCCGGCCGACGCGCAGAACATCAAGGCGCCGCTGCTGGTGCTGCATGGCGCCGACGACCCATCGGTGCCGCCAGAGCAGGTGGAGGGTTTCATCGCCGAGATGAAAGCGGCAAACACCGATTGGCAACTGGTCAGCTATGGTGGCGCGGTGCATTCCTTCACCAATCCGCAGGCCAATACCCCGGGTCGCAACCAGTACCATCCGCAGGTGGCGGCGCGATCCTACCGGGCGATGAACGATCTGTTCGATGAGGTGTTCGCGGCGCCCTGACCGGCGTGCTAACGACGGCGGGGGATCAGCGCGGCAGTTCGATGCGCGCTGTTTCCCCGGGCACCTGGGGCCAATCGTGGTTCTTCCAGCGCTCACGGGCTTGTGCGATCAGTGCCGGGTCGCTGGCGACGAAGTTCCAGTCTATCCGCCGCGGTCCCAGGGATTGGCCGCCGATCAGCACCAGGTGGCTTTCGCCGCAGGCGCTGAGGGTGAAGGTTTCGCCCTCGGGCAGTACCGCCAGGCCACGCAGCGGCAGCGCTTGCTCGTCGAGCAGCGCGTCGCCATCGATCAGGTACAGCGCCCGCTGCGGGTACTCGGCGGCAATCGCCAGGCTGGCGCCGGCGGCCAGTTTGAGTTCGGCATACAGGGTCGGCGAGCGTACCGGCACCGGCGACTGCAGGCAGAAACCCTTGCCGGCGATCAGGCGGATCTGCACGCCCATGGCCTCGCTATGCGGCAGGCTGTCGGCGATATAGTGGCTGTAGCTCGGCTCGCCCTGTTCCGCCGTCTCGGGCAGGGCCAGCCACACCTGCAGACCATGCAGGTGCGAGCCGCGCTGGCGCAGCGCCGCCGGCGTACGCTCGACATGTGCCACGCCGCGGCCGGCGGTCATCCAGCTGACCTCGCCGGGCTTGACCAACTGATCCGAGCCGAGGCTGTCCTTGTGCTGCAGTTGGCCCTCGAACAGGTAGGTGAGGGTAGACAGGCCTATATGTGGGTGCTGGTCGATGTTCAGGCCGCGGCCGGACGGATAGTCGTGCCCGAGAATATGGTCGAAGAACACGAAAGGGCCGACGCTGCGGCACTTGGCCGACGGCAGCGGGCGCAGGATCGGCTGGCCGGCGATCTTCTCCGGGCGCGGTTGGATCAGCAGCAGGCCGGTTGCGTTGCGATTGGCGCTCATGGCAACTCCGGGGACGGATATGACTAAGCTGCCAGCCTAGTCCATCGCTGCGGTTGCAGACCAGTGCCGACAGAGCCTAACGCCGGTGCGCAAGTTATCGTTGGTCGCGTTAGCCTCCTCGCTGAACTTGCGGGCTATCTGCCGGGTCTACCCAGCCCATGCTGTCAGGAGGACACCGCTTTGCATCTTCTACGTTCGAGCTTGCTTCTGCTCCTCGGCTTGGCCGCGAGCGGCGCGCACTCGCGCGATTATCGCTACAGCGATGCCCATCTGCATTACGTCGATTTTTTCCAGGAAAGCGCCGGCATGGACCAACTGCTCAAGCGCATGGCCGAGGCCAATGTCGAGCATGTGATGCTCTCGGGTATCCCGGTGGCGAAGAAGTGGGACGAAAACGAACCCAAGCGCCCGCGCTATTACGCCGGCGATGACGCCAATGCCTATTGGTACAGCGCCACCGATGTGCTGATCGCGCATGCCTACAAGCAGCTGCCGCGCGAGCAGCGCAGGCGCTTTCACCCCTTTTTGTCCGGCATCAACCCCAACGACAAGAACGCCGATGCGCATATCCGCCGCATGCTCGAAATGGATCCCGGTCTGTGGCAGGGCATCGGCGAAATATTCACCCGCCACGACGACCTCACCGCGCTGATCCACGGCGATGCACCGCGGGCCGACAACGAGGCGTTGGCGCGGGTCTACCATCTGGCCGCCGAATACGATTTGCCGGTGATGCTGCATTCCAACATCACCTCCAAGCGCGAGCGTAACCCACTGTATTTGCCGGAAATGGAAGCGCCGCTGCGCAATCATCCGCATGTGCGCTTCATCTGGGCGCATGCCGGCACCAGCCTGGAAATACATCGGCATCAGGACAAGCTGGATTTCCTCCTGTCGACCCTCGATCGCATGCTCGAAGCCTACCCGAACCTGTATATCGACCTGTCCTGGAGCATGCTCAGGCCCTATCTGCTGGATGAGCAGGGCAAGCCCGACCAGGATTGGCTGAAACTGGTCAGGCGCTATCCAGAGCGGTTCATGCTCGGCTCCGACGTGGTGGGCCGTTTCGACAGCATGGGCGAGTACATGCGCGGCTTCGAGCCGTTCCTCGATGCCTTGCCCGCCGAGGTGGCGCACAAGGTCGCGCAGGACAACTTCCTCGCCATACTGCCGCGCAAGGTGCGCGGCGAACTCGAGCAGTAGCTTGTCATTCGCCTGTCACACGGGTGTCATAGGCTCGCGTCATCCCAAACAAGGAGCGCGACATGCAATACACCCGTTTCAGTGCGCTGGCCGCCTTCATGCTGGCGGCCGGGCTGGTGCAGGCCGAGGTGCGGGTCGAGGGGCCCGTGGAGTACGGCATCTTTGCCAGCCAGTACCAGGACTTCAAGCCGGGCGAGCGGGTGTTGACCCGCAGCAATCAGCAGATCGAGCGCACTGCGGTGATCCCGGCCAAGCTCGGCAGCAAATTCGGCATGCGCTATACCCTGGTTGGTAAAACCGTCGACGGCGCCCCCTTGACCCTGCTCTACCTGACGCCCGGTGTCACAACTCCCGACGGCAAGCGTCACGACAAGTTTGCTGTGGTGCAGGCACTGGTGCCCGGAGCGCCGCAGGACGTCATGGCCTTCGAGTTCAGCGAACCCCATGAAATCGTGCCGGGCGAGTGGCATTTCATGGTGTTCCAGGATGATCGCAAACTGGCCGAACAGCGCTTTCAGGTGCGCTGATGGTTGCCCGCCAAATCAGACCAGGCTGCTATGCAGTTGGGTGCCGTTGAGCAGGTTGTCGGCCAGCGGGCAGCGGCGCTCGATCTCGTCGAGCAGTGCCTGCTTTTGTTCACGGTCGAGGTCGGCGTCGATCTCCACCTTGACTCTCAGTGCCTGGAACCCGGGGCGCACGTCATCGCGCCGGCCGAGCAGACCGTCGGGGTCGTAGTCGGCCTCGATCTCGAAACGCATGCCGCGCAGCTCGATCTTCTGCTGATGGGCGATGTAGCGGCCCAGGGTGCCGAAGCAGCCGGCGACCGCCGCCAGGACGATATCCAGCGGGGTGGGGCCCAAGCCCTGGCCGCCAGCATGCGCGGGCTGGTCCATGACCACGCGATAATCGCCGCACTGCACCTCGATGCTCATGCCGGCCTGCATTTGCCCATGGGCGCTGATGGTTTTGATCGTCATGCCTGATCCCTCATCGTGATGCGGTTTGCGTTGCCAGCAGCATAGGACGGCCTGCGGCCGAGGCTTTGATCCTGGTCAAGCAAGGCGCAATGCCCGTTCGGCCATTGGCCTGACGCGCCGCGCCTGCGGCTGACTATGCTGTGAGGAGCGGCGCCGTGAGGCGCGGCGGATCGGCGAGGGTGACGGGCATGCAGGAGGGCACACAGATCCTGGTGGTGGACGACGATGGCGAGGTGCGCCAGTTGCTCCAGGACTACCTCGGCGGACAGGGTTATCGGGTGCGCACCTGCGCCGACAGCGCGGCCCTGCGCCAGGCCCTGCAAAGCGGGATGCCCGACCTGGTGCTGCTGGTTGTCGGCCTGCCCGGTGAGGATGGCCTGAGCCTGGCGCGCTTTCTGCGCGAACACCACGACCTGCCGGTGATCATGATTTCCGGGGCCGGCAGTGCGCTCGACCGGATCATCGGCCTGGAGGCGGGCGCCGACGACTACCTGGCCAAGCCCTTCGATCTGCGCGAGCTGCTGGCGCGGGTGAAAACCGTGTTGCGCCGCTACCGGCGAGCCCCGCCGGCAGCGGCAGTCGAGGACGCGCACCGCTACCTGCAGCTGGGGCGCTGCCGCCTGGATGTCGAGCGTCGTCAGCTGTTCGATGGCGAGGGCGCCGAGATTCCCCTGACGGCGATGGAGTTCGACCTGCTGCAGGCCTTCGCCCAGCGCCCGAACCGGCCGCTGTCGCGCGATTAACTGCTCAATCTGACCCATAACCGTGACTGGAATCCCTTCGATCATTCCATCGATATCCGCATCGCCCGCTTGCGTCGCAAGCTCGAGCCGGAGCCGAACAAACCGCAGATCATCCGCACCAAGGCATGTCAGGAGTGACCGCAGGACTAGCAATAGGCCCCGCGGTGATCGACGTATTGGGTGCCTGGCTGCTGTCGATTCTCTATGGCCAGCGTCGCTAAGCGCACGTCACCGGGTTACACGGCGATCAGGTCGCCCCGCAGATACTGGGCATGAACAAGATCGTCAGCGATGAAAGTCTGCGCCGCGCCTTGGCGCATCTGGCGCCGAACCAACCCAAGCGTTGCAACGAAGAAGAACGGCTCAGCCGTATGGCTCAACTGGAGAAGGGTACGGCCTGGATGGATGCCGCGTTGGACGAGAGTACCCACGAAGCCCTGCGCCCCGCCTGGATACTCGACACCGATACCACTGTCAAGCCGCTGTATGGCCACCAGGAGGCCGGCCTTCAAAATCTGGTGGACGCGGATCATTCCCCAGGCGGCGGAACGTAGCACCTATGTGCTGCTTTCCAGCCTGGCGCTGATCGCGTTGTTCTACTTCTGGCAACCCATGGGCGGCGTCATCTGGCAGGTGGAGAGTCGCGGTGGCCAGTTGCCGTTGTTGGCGGGCTTCGGCTTCGGCTGGGCGCTGGTGTTGTACAGCACCTTCCTGATCAACCACTTCGACCTGTTCGGCTTGCGTCAGGTCTGGCTGCAACTGCTGGGCAGGCCTTACACCGCGCTGCCGTTCAAGACCCCGGCGGCCTACAAGCTGGTGCGTCACCCGCTCTACCTGGGCTGGTTCTTCGCCTTCTGGTGCACCCCGCAGATGACGGCGGCGCACCTGTTGTTCGCCGTGCTGACCAGCGTCTATATCCTGATCGGCATCTATTTAGAAGAGCGCGACCTGATCCAGGCTCACCCGGAATATGCGGCCTACCGCCAGCGCGTGCCTATGCTGCTGCCGCGCGTCAGGAAGGCCAAACGAGTTGAAGAGGTTGAAGAGGCGGCCTGAAGGCCAGGCAAAACAAGGGCTATGTCCCAATAGCGTGTTGAGCCATATCGCAACCTCGTAGGAGCGGATTTATCCGCGAAAATCTTCGAAATGCTGATAAAGCTTCGCGGCTAAAGCCGCTCCTACAACAGCGCGACCTCATGCAACACGTAACTGGGACAGAGCCAAAACAAAGGGCGCCCAATTGGGCGCCCTTTGTCGTGTGCGGTTACTCGGTTGCGTAAGGTGCGTCCATGCACCTTGCCCTGCGGGCCTTTGCGTTCGATCCGACCTACTTGCCGGTCCAGCGCTTGAGCACCAAGGTGGCGTTGGTGCCGCCGAAGCCGAAGCTGTTGCTCATCACGGTGTCGATCTTGGCATTTTCGACGGTGCTGCGCTGGATCGGCAGATCGGCGATTTCAGGATCGATTTCGTCGATATTGATCGAGCCGGCAATGAAGTTGCCTTCCATCATCAGCATGCAATAGATCGCTTCCTGCACACCGGCAGCGCCCAGGGAGTGGCCGGTCAGGCTCTTGGTCGAGCTGATGGCCGGGGCCTTGGCGCCGAACACTTCACGTACCGCGCGGCTTTCCGCGACGTCGCCGACCGGAGTCGAGGTGCCGTGGGTGTTCAGGTAGTCGATCGGTGTGTCCACGGTGGCCAGGGCTTGCTGCATGCAGCGCACCGCGCCTTCGCCGCTCGGAGCGACCATGTCGTAGCCGTCGGAAGTGGCGCCGTAGCCGACGATTTCCGCGTAGATCTTGGCGCCGCGCTTGAGTGCATGCTCCAGCTCTTCGACTACCACCATGCCGCCGCCACCGGCGATGACGAAACCGTCACGCTTGGCATCGTAGGCCCGCGAGGCTTTTTCCGGGGTGTCGTTGTACTGGGTGGAGAGGGCGCCCATGGCATCGAACAGGAAGCTCTGGGTCCAGTGTTCTTCTTCGCCGCCGCCGGCAAACACCATGTCCTGCTTGCCCATCTGGATCTGCTCCATGGCGCTGCCGATGCAATGAGCACTGGTGGCGCAGGCAGAGGAGATCGAGTAGTTGACGCCCTTGATCTTGAACGGAGTCGCCAGGCAGGCCGATACGGTGCTGCCCATGGTGCGCGGCACACGGTAGGGGCCGACCCGCTTGACGCCCTTCTCGCGCATGATATCCAGGGCTTCCATCTGATTGAAGGTCGAAGCACCACCGGAACCGGCGATCAAACCGACGCGCGGGTTGGAAACCTCTTCGGCGCTCAGCCCGGAATCCTTGATCGCCTGTTCCATGGACAGGTAGGCGAAGGCCGCCGCATCGCCCATGAAACGGTAGACCTTGCGGTCTATCAGCTCTTCCAGTTTCAGGTCGACGGAGCCGGATACCTGGCTGCGCAGGCCCATCTCGGCGTATTCCGGATTGAAACGGATACCGGGTCGGCCGGCGCGCAGGCTGGCGGAGACGGTTTCTTTATCATTGCCCAGGCAGGAAACGATGCCCAGACCGGTAATCACGACGCGACGCATGGGGAGAGTCCTTTAGAAACTGTCGGTAGAAGTGAACAGGCCAACGCGCAAGCCTTCGGCACTGTAGATCTCGCGGCCATCGACACTCACGTTGCCGTCGGCGATGGCCAGAACCAGCGAGCGGGCGATGGTGCGCTTGATATGAATGTTATAGGTAACTTTCTTGGCGGTTGGCAGAACCTGACCAAAGAACTTCACTTCGCCGGAACCCAGGGCGCGGCCGCGGCCCGGGTTGCCCTGCCAGCCGAGGTGGAAACCAACCAGCTGCCACATGGCGTCGAGGCCGAGGCAGCCGGGCATAACCGGGTCGCCTTCGAAATGGCAGGCGAAAAACCACAGATCCGGGGTGATATCGAGCTCGGCGACTATTTCGCCCTTGCCATACTTGCCGCCGGTGTCGCTGATATGGGTGATGCGGTCGATCATCAGCATGTTAGGGGCGGGCAATTGCGCATTACCCGGGCCGAACAGTTCACCGCGGCTGCAGCGCAACAGGTCTTCCCGGGTGAAGGCGTTTTGTTTGGTCATGCGAGCTCCTCAATATTTCCCATGCGCCAAGGCTGGGTGAATCGTCCTGGCCGGTCACGCTGCTATTGTGCGTCTACCGGTAGCCTAGTCATAGACTGTTGCGTTGTGGTGAAAGTCACAGCACTGCCGAGTACAGCAGTGCTCCGTCCCCGACATCTTGCCACAGAGGGGCGCCTGGGTAAGCCCATGCAGGTCAAGCCTGCAACACTTTAACTGTCTTGGCCACTGGTCGAAGGTCGGGGTGGCAGCCAGCGTAGCAGTAGCCGTTGCAGGTCGGCGCGCTTGAAAGGTTTGGCCAGGTAATCGTTCATGCCTGCCTCCAGGCAGGTCTCGCGGTCGCCCTGCAGGGCATTGGCAGTGAGGGCGATGATCGGCATATCGACCCGGCCGGTGAGGCGGCGAATTTGGCGGGTGGCTTCATAGCCGTCCATGATCGGCAGGCGGCAATCCATCAGGATGGCCGCATAGTTCTGGCGCTCGACGCTCTGCACTGCCTGGGCGCCGTCGCCGACCAGGCAGACCTGGTAGCCGAGGCTGCGCAGCATGGCCTCGATCACGGTCTGGTTGACCGGGTTGTCCTCGACCAGGAGGACAACCTGATCTCGTCCCTGGTGCTCTTGTACCGGGGCGTTCGCGCTGATCTGGCGGAGCTGGCGGGAGAAGGGCAAGGGTATTTCCAGGGTGAATACCGAGCCGCGTTGTTCCTGGCTCTCGCCGCGCAAGGTGCCGCCCATGCGCTCGGCCAGAGTACGGGCGATCGGCAAGCCCAGGCCGGTACCGCCATAGCGCCGGGAGATCGAGGTGTCGGCCTGTTGGAAGGCGTCGAACATGTGTTCCAGGCGTTCGGCCGAGATGCCTATGCCACTGTCGTGCACCGCACAGGTGAGCCACAGCACCTGGTCGTCCAGCGCTTGCCAGCGGATTTGCACGCGGATACTGCCGGCTTCGGTGAACTTCAGCGCATTGCCGATCAGGTTGACCAGGATCTGCCGGATACGTGTCGGGTCGCCTTGAACTTCAAGCGACTCCAGCCCGCCCTGGGTGTCCAGTTGCAGCTCCAGGCCGCGCTGCAGGGCGCTGTGCTGGAACACCTGGATGCAGGCCTGCAACAGTTCCAGCAGGTTGAAGGGAATGCATTCCAGTTCCAGTGCACCGCGTTCGATACGCGAGAAGTCGAGAATGTCGTTGATGACTTTCAGCAGGTGCTCGGTCGACTCGGTGGCCAGCGTCGCATACTCCGCCTGTTCCTCGGTCATCGCGGTGGTTTCCAGCAGTTGCAGCATGCCCAGTACGCCATTCATCGGGGTGCGCAGTTCGTGGCTCATCATGGCCAGGAAGTCGGATTTGGCACTGTTGGCCTGCTCCGATTCTTCGCGTGCCTTGATCAGCAGCGCCATGGCTTGCTCCTGCTCGAGGCTGGCGCGATTCAGGCCATTGGCCAGGTTGTTGATGTGCCGCGCCAGGGCACCCAGCTCGCCATCTTCGGGCTCGGGCAGGGTGGTGCGGTAATCGCCGCCCTGAATCGCCGTGACCGCAGTGCTCATCGCGCTGAGTGGGTGTGACAGTTGTCTTGCCAGGCGACGGGCCAGGATAAAGGTCAGGAACAGGGCGAGCAGCGCCAGGGCTGCCGCGATAAGGAGGATTTCCTGCTGGCGGGTGTTGAAGGCGTCATTCGACATGCCGACCACGACACGACCGAGGTCGTGCTCGGCCGCTTGCCCGAGGCTGGCAGTGGGCGTTTGCAGAAAGTCGCTGTCCAGGGCGATCCGCTGCAGACGAATGGGCGCATGGAAAATTTCCACCTGCGCGTTGCCATGGCCATTGCTGCTGGGCTTTTCGACATATACCAGGATGTTGTCGGCGTGGTCACGCACTTCGAGAAAGCGCACATGCGGGGTTTTCAGGGTGGCCTGCAACAGGGCGTCGAGCACCTCCAGGTTGCCGGAAATAACCCCGTATTCGGTTGCCGGGGCCAATTGGCTGGCAATCAACTGGCCGGTGTGGTCGAGTTCTTGGCGCAGATCCTGTAGGCGCACGAAGGTGAAAAAACCAGTCAACAGCAGGGTCATCAACAGCGCCGGACCGACACTGATCAATTGCGTGCGGGTATGGATGTCCCAGCCACGGCTCAGCTTCATGGGGTTTCTCCTTCAGCCACTTGTTGCGCCAGGCTGGCGTCATCGGCCAGTTCAATAGCCAGGGCGCGTGCCACCTGACGGTTGCCGAGTACTTTGAAATAGGCGGGGTAGGCGCTACGCGGCCAGCTCTGTGGTGGCTGATCGAGCAGTTGGTCGAGGCTGTTCAGCCAGTCTTGCTGGTCGCTGTAAACGCTCGCCAGGCTGCCGGCGCGCACGAAGCTGGCGCTGGGACCGATCATGGCGCGCTGTTGGGCGTAGCTGGTAAGCAGCAGGTTTTTCGCGGTGCGTGGATTGAACAGATCGTCATCGTTGACCCCGAACAACAGGTCACTGCTTTGCAGCAGGGTCAGCAGGGGACGATTGTCACGGCTCTCCGGCCAGGTTTGGCCGACGATCTCCAGCCCCAGGGGCGTGGCGGCGTGGCGCAGTTCGTCGAGCAGGAACTCGCTGTGCTGGTCGTAGAGCACGCCGATTCGTTGCGCCTGGGGCATGAGCAAGCGGATCAGGCGCAACTGGCGGTCGGGTTCCGGGTCGCTCCAGAGCAGGCTGAGCTGCGCCGGGCGGCGATTGCCGAGGCGCTCTTGGGCGTGCACCCGGCTGATGCGTAGCATCAGGGTCGGTGGGCCTGCGGATGTGCTCAGGCGCCAGTCGAGGGCTTGCAGGTCGAGCAGGATCAGGCGCGTGTCGGCGGGGATCTGTTCGGGGCTTGGCAGTTGTGCCAGCGGCTGGAACTGCACCCGATCCTGCGGTCGCAGCTCGGCCAGCGCAGCGCTGAATGCGCGGATGGCCGGGTTGTCATCGGCACCGCTGAGGAGGATATCGGCCGCGCGCAACGGACTGCTGCACAGCAAGCAGCAGAACAAGAACCAGTGACGCATCCATGAATACCGCATGGGGCTCATCCGTGAGGGGGGGTACTGCATCCTAAAATTCTAGCTCCGCGCTGAAATACAGCAGGTGTCGTTCGTCGTGGTTATTTTCTTGCCAGCTCAGTGGCTCATCGTCGAGGCGCTGTTGCATGACCCCTGCCAGTTCCAGGGCAGCGCTGCCAATGGCAATGCGTTTGGCCACACGCAAATCCAGTCGTTCGAAACGGTATTCATTGAGTTGGTCGGCGCCGTAATAGAACAGCGCGCTCGACCAGCCTTGGCCCCAGTCGCGCAACCAGCCGGCGGACCCGCTGTTGCGTGGCGTAAGGCGCCGATCGATGCGGTGGCTGGCGTCGTAATCAATGTAGGCGTAGCCGAGGCGCAGGCGGTCGCGTATGCCCAGCTGCCAGTTCAACTCGCTCTCGGCACCCTTCAGACGCAGATGATTGTTGTTGGTTGGTGCGAATTGATAAACCCTGAGGGGTTCGCTGATCATGTTGTCGATTTCGTCATAGAACAATTTGACGTCGAGGGTTAGTCCTATATCGCTGAAGTGGCCGTTGTAGCCAAGTTCGCGCGAGCGCATGAACTCTTGCTCAAGATTGCCAGGCCCTGCCGCCGTGGCGAAATAGTAGGCCTCGCTTTGGCCGAGGGCTGCCGGGCGCAGGTCGCGCACGCGGTACTGCCAGTCTGCGTGGTTCTCGAACATGTCCGGGGTGCGCACTGCTTCGGAATACACCGCACGCAGGCCGTGGGCCGGAGTGATCAGGTAGTTGAGCGCGAGGCGTGGCGACAGCGAGGGGCTGTGGGTGCTGGCGTCCTCGAGCATCGCGCCGCCCTGCAGCAGCCAATGTTGGTCGATGCGCCACTCGAACTGACTGAACAAACTCCAGGTGTCCCGGCTGAGTTCGCCGTTGAGATAGACCTCGGAGTCGGCGCGGTCGTGGCGGTAGCTCAGCCCGCTGACCAGGCGTAGGTCGTCGGAGACGCTGTAGGTGTCCTGGATTTCCAGATCGAAGCGGCTCTCGCGGGCATCCTCATTGATCAGGCCGCAGGAGTGAGCGAGTGTGCCCGTGGTTGGGTCGTATGTGGCTGCCGCCTGCTGCAGCACTTGGGCTGCGAGCGTCATCTGCTCGGGCGTACCTGCCGGGGGAGTAAAGTTTCCAGCTTCTAGATGCTGGCTCAGTCGATTGGTATAGGACGGTGAGCGTGCCCACAGTCGGCCGAGTTGTGGACTGAAAGCCAGTTGACCCTCACAAGCCCGCCATTGGCGCAGGCGCTCCCATTGCTGCAGGTTGCTCTGTACATACAGGCTGTGCTCAGGGTTGAAGTCGAGATTCCAGCGCAGACTGGTGGCGAAGTCACGGGCGCGTACGTCGGAGTCGCTGTCCTGCTCCCAGGGTTGCACGGCGATCGGGAAGATCGGCTCGTAGCGATTGTCGACCTGGTTGGTGCCTTCCTTGAGAGCCAATTGCCAGTCCAGTGACTGGGTCGCGTCGAGTTCCTGGCTGATGCTCAGGTTGAGACGATTGAGGCGTTTGCTGTCGCGAAAGTCGTTGTCTTCGCCGTCATGGTCAAAACCATCATCCTGTAGGCCGGAAAGTGACAGGCGCATGTCACCGTTCTCCCAGCCCTGGCCGTTGCTGGCATACCAGTCGTTGATGCCGCGTTGGCCACGTGTGTGTTTCAGGCGTGTGCCATGGCTATCGCGCGGCGCGCGGGTGAGGACGTTGATCACGGCCATCAGCGCGTTGGCGCCGTAGCTGACGGTGTTGGGGCCGCGGAATACCTCGATGCGTTCGATATCTTCGATGGCCACGGGAATGTCGTCCCAGTCGACCTGGGCGAAACCTGCGCGATACACCGAGCGGCCATCCACCAGTACTTGCATGCGCCGGGCTTGGTTGGCGCTGCTCCCGTGGTAATTGACTGTGCTCAAGTTACCGCTTTGTGGCACCACCAGCATGCCCGGCACCAGACGCAGCAACTCCGGGAGGCTGCGTGCCCCGCTGGCTTTGATCAAGGCGCTGTCGAGTACCGTGACGCTGCCGGGAACTGCTGCCGGCGACTGCTTCAAGCGCGTAGCGGTCAATACTTCCGGCATGGTTTGACCATTGTCGAACAGATCATCGCCCAGCACTTCGCCAGTGGCCAACGATGCCAACGATGCCAACGATGCCAGCAACGACAGGGGGAGTGAGGCTCGGGTATGGATAGCCACGCAGCAGCCTTGTTCATGGTGAAAGTGCGGCATATTAACCGAGCCAAACGGCTTTTTCAGTCGACATGCGCATGCTTGAGTGCCTTTCTGCCAGGCCGCGCGAGGCTTGGGCGCCAGCTAAAAGCTGGTCGCTGTCCCCTCGGCCCGTATAATGCAATCCAGATTGCCATTGCGCTTGGCCCAAAACGGATACCTTTATGACTGAACAGCAACCCATAGCCGTGCTTGGCGGCGGTAGCTTCGGCACCGCAATTGCGAACTTGCTGGCGGAAAATGGTCAGCATGTATTGCACTGGATGCGCGACCCGGATCAGGTCGAGGCGATCCTCGCGACTCGTGAAAATCCGCGTTATCTCAAGGGGGTGAAAATTCACCCCGGTGTCGAGCCGCTCACCGATCTGCCCGCGGCCCTGAGTGCTTGCCACCTGGTATTTGTCGCTTTGCCCTCCAGCGCCCTGCGTCAGGCGCTACTGCCGGTGGCCGAGCAACTCAGTGGCAAGCTGCTGGTCAGCACCACCAAGGGTATCGAGGCGAATGGTTTCAAACTGATGAGTCAGGTTCTCGAAGAGATCGTCCCGCAGGCACGTATCGGCGTGCTGTCGGGGCCGAACCTGGCCCGGGAGGTCGCCGAACACGCGCTGACTGCCTCGGTGATCGCCAGTGAGGATGAGGAGTTGTGTCTGCGGGTTCAGGAGGCGCTGCACGGCCCCACCTTCCGCGTCTATGCCAGCGGCGACCGCTTCGGTGTGGAGCTGGGCGGCGCGCTGAAGAATGTCTACGCGATCATGGCCGGGATGGCCTCGGCCATGGGCATGGGCGAAAACACCCGGAGCATGCTGATTACCCGGGCACTGGCAGAGATGACCCGCTTTGCCGTGCAATTGGGGGCCAACCCGATGACCTTCCTCGGTCTGGCCGGGGTCGGCGATCTGATCGTCACCTGTTCGTCAGCGAAAAGCCGTAATTATCAGGTCGGCTTCGCCCTGGGCGAGGGTTTGAGCCTCGAGGACGCGGTGGAGCGCTTGGGCGAGGTGGCGGAAGGGGTCAACACCATCAAGGTGCTCAAGGCCAAGGCCGAGGATTTGCAGATCTACATGCCGCTGGTCGCGGGTTTGCATGCCATTCTGTTCGAGGGCCGCACGCTGAATCAGGTGATCGAGGCGCTGATGCTCGCCGAGCCCAAGACCGACGTCGATTTCATTCCCGCCACGGGTTTCTGACCCGCTACTTCACAAGGAGATTTTCATGAGCGAAGCGCCTAAAGAGCTGGAACGCGAGTCCATTCTGCTGCGTATTCTGTGGATGGTGGTGTTCGTCATCGTTTGGCAACTGGCCGAGCTGGTGCTCGCTGGCGTGGTCTTGCTGCAGCTGGGCTACCGGCTGTTTTATGCTGCGCCAAGTGCCAGTCTGCTCGGTTTTGGTGACAGCCTGAGTCAATACCTGGCGCAGATCGGCCGCTTCGGCACCTTCAATACTGAAGAAAAGCCCTGGCCATTCGCCGACTGGCCGACCCCGCAAGCCCCACAAGGTCAAGCGCCGCATAGCGTGCCACCGGCGCCGCATCCGGTGCGTGACGAAGAGCCTAAATTGTGAGGGATAGCCAATGAGACTGTGGTTACTGCGCCATGGCGAGGCCGAAGCACAGGCGCGCAGCGATGCCGAGCGCGCCTTGACGGCGCGTGGTTGCCAGGAGGTGCGCCAGGCGGCGGTGCAGCTGCAGGGGCGTGCGCTCGGCGCAATCCTGGCCAGCCCCTATGTGCGTGCACAACAAAGTGCCGCGTTGGTCCGCGAAGCCCTGGGTTTCACCGGCGGTATCCATAGCGTGCCCTGGTTGACGCCGGATAGCGATCCGCGCGAAGTCCTTCGCCAGCTCGATCGCTACGGCGATGACGAGTTGTTGCTGGTAACCCACCAGCCGCTGGTCGGCGCCCTGGCCGGCTTGTTGATCCATGGTCACCGCCAGCAGGCAGTGCCCATGCACACCGCCAGCCTGGCCGAGCTGGAAGGCGATGTGCTCGCCGCCGGCCTGATGGAATTGCTGGCCCTGGTGCATCCGCAGCACGGCTGAAGCGGGACTACACAGCGAAACATTTCTCCACTTGCGGCATGCCTTTGTGCGTGGAATAGTCGAACCAAGCAATTGCTTGGTTGGCTCCACAACAACAACAAAGGAGGAAGCCTTGTGGCCGATGCTATCCGTTTGCCGCTGCAAATGTTTTACCAGCGTGAAGCCCGACACCCGAATAAGCGCTATATGGTGCAGCCGTTGCCCGACGGTCAGCTGCAGGAATTGAGTTGGGCCGATGTCGGCGAGCAGGCCCGTCGCAGCGCCAACTGGCTGCGCAGCCGGGAACTGCCGCAAGGCAGCCGCATCGCGATCATTTCCAAGAACTGTGCGCACTGGATCATCGCCGACCTGGCGATCTGGATGGCCGGGCACGTTTCGGTGCCGCTGTACCCGAACCTGACTGCCGAGTCGGTGGGCCAGGTTCTGCAGCATTCCGAGGCGGCGCTGGTATTCATCGGCAAGCTGGACGACTGGCCGGGCATGACGGCGGGGGTGCCTGCCGACCTGCCGACCATCGGCTTGCCGCTGCGACCGCCAGGGCCGTTCAGCTACCTGTGGGACGAGCTGCAAGCCTGCGCGCCGATTCAGGACGGCCCCACCCCGGCGGCCAAGCAACTGGCCACCATCATTTATACCTCCGGCACCACCGGCACGCCGAAAGGGGTGATGCACAGCTTCAGCAACCTGGGCTTTGCCGCCAGCCAGGCCACCGAGCTGTTCGGCGTCGGTGAAG
Source organism: Pseudomonas sp. (assembly GCA_030699825.1). GTDB lineage: Bacteria > Pseudomonadota > Gammaproteobacteria > Pseudomonadales > Pseudomonadaceae > Aquipseudomonas. The sequence continues at coordinate 30,676 of JAUYKV010000070.1, forward strand.
ACGATCGGGTCCTGTCTTACCTGCCGCTGTGTCATGTGGCCGAGCGCATGTTCGTCGAGTTGGCGTCGATCTATTCCGGGCAGACGGTCTTCTTCGCCGAGAGCCTGGAGACCTTCCTCGACGATCTCAAGCGCGCCCGGCCGACGGTGATCTTCGGCGTGCCGCGGATCTGGACCAAATTCCAGATGGGGGTGTACAGCAAAATGTCGGCTGCAAGGCTCGACTTCCTGCTCAAGCTGCCGCTGATCGGGCGCCTGGTCGGCAACAAGGTGCTCGCCGGTCTTGGCCTGGACGCGGTGCGCTATGCCTTGTCTGGTGCCGCGCCCGTGCCTGAAACCTTGCTCAACTGGTACCAGCGCCTGGGGCTGGAAGTACTCGAGGTCTACGGCATGACCGAGAACTGCGGCTATTCCCATGTCGGCCGGCCGGGCAAGTTCAAGCAGGGCTGGATCGGCCAGAACAGCCCCGGTGTCGAGGTGCGCATCGCCGAGGATGGCGAGGTGCAGGTGCGCAGTGGCGCGACCATGCAGGGTTACTACAAGGATCCGCAGAAAACCGCGGAAACCATCACCGCCGACGGCTTTCTGCGCACCGGCGACAAGGGCGAACAGGATGCCGAAGGCAACCTGCGCCTGACCGGACGGATCAAGGAAATCTTCAAGACCAGCAAGGGCAAATATGTCGCCCCGGCGCCGATCGAAAACCGTCTGGCCGTGCATGCGCGCATCGAGCAGGTGTGCGTGGTCGGCGATGGCATGGCCCAGCCCATGGCGCTGTGCGTGCTTTCCGACGTCGGCCGCCAGGAGATCGCCAACGGCAGCCGCGGCGACCTGGAAGACAGCCTCAAGAGCCTGCTCGAACAGGTCAACCTGGCGCTCGACAAGCATGAGCGTCTGCAGGGTCTGGTGTTGGTCAAGGACGTCTGGGCGGTGGACAACGGCTTCCTCACGCCGACCCTGAAGATCAAGCGGACCGTGGTCGAAGGCACTTACGGGCCACACTTCGCCGACTGGGTCGAGCGCCGCGAAACGGTGCTGTGGCATGAGTGACGGGTTGCGAGTGTCGCGTCAACTCTGAAATGTCGGATCACTGTAGGGTGGGTCGGGCCGCGCAGGTTAGCGGCGCCAACCTCCGAACGATCAGACACCGCCATCGTGGTGCGCCGCGTAACCCACCAAGCGCCTCGCCTCGAAACTGGGCTGCGTTGCGCCGATGGTGGGTTACGGCGCAACGGATCTTGCTGGTTCATCGCTATCGGCGGCTCGCGCCTAACCCACCCTACGAGAAGCCGTTTCACCCGCAGGTTGATCTGTGACGCGACACCAGCCGCTTTCCTTAAACCGCAAAAATGGATTTCCCATGAGCCTGTGGCGGCAAACCCCGAATCTCGACCAGCTCAACGCGACCTTGCACAACACCATCGGCGAGCAGTTGGACATGCACCTGAGCGGCGAGGATGGCAAAGTCAGCTGCATCTCACGGCTGACCATGGCCATAGTGCCGTTGGCCGAGAACGGCGCAGCGCTGAGCGGTGCAGCCGCAGGCCCGCGTGGGCGTGCTGGCGTGCCTCCCCTTGCGTTTGGCCATAGTGCCGTCATTCATTGGCCGTTTCGTCATTGCCGTGTCGGCGTGGCTGCCGGACAATCTTCGGATCATTTCGCCTAAGCCTGCCGCCATGACTCAGCCCGTGTTCTTCGCCCATGCCAATGGGTTTCCCTCGGCCACCTACGGCAAGCTGTTCGCCGCCCTGGCTCCCGAGTATGGGGTGTTGCATCTGCCGCAACACGGCCACGACCCGCGCTTTCCGGTGAATGACAACTGGGGAAATCTGGTCGATGAGTTGTTGCACCACCTCGAGCTGCGCGGCGAACCGGTGTGGGGCGTCGGCCACTCGCTTGGTGGGGTGCTGCATTACCACGCGGCGCTGCAGCGCCCGGAGTTGTACCGCGGGGTGGTGATGCTCGATTCGCCGGTGCTGACCCTGGCCGACCGCCTCGTCATCCGTGCGGCCAAGCGCTTTGGCTTTATCGACCGCATCACCCCGGCCGGGCGCACCCTGGGGCGGCGCGAAGAGTTCGCCGACCTGAGCGAGGCGCGCAGTTACTTTGCCGCCAAGAGCCTGTTTCGCCGGTTCGATCCGGAATGCCTGGATGCCTATCTGCAGCATGGCCTGCACGGTGATGGGCAGAGCCTGCGCCTGCGTTTCGACCCGGCCACCGAGATCAGTATCTATCGCAGCGTGCCGCACACCAGCCCGGGGCGCCCGCAGCAGCTGCAAGTGCCGCTGGCCATGATTCGCGGGCGTCACAGCCGCGTGGTGCTGCCGCATCACGCGCGCCTGATTCGGCGCATGGCCAAGGGCGAATACCTGACCCTGCCGGGCGGGCACATGTTCCCCCTGGAGCGGCCGCAGGACACGGCCGAGCTGTTGCGCTCGCTGTTCAGGCGCTGGTCCGGTCAAGCCCCGGTCGAGGCATCCGCATGAATCTGCCGTTCGAGGAAGTACGCCTGAGCCTGCCGCATATCGAGCTGGCGGCCCATCTGTATGGCCCGGCGGATGGCCAGCCGGTGATTGCCCTGCACGGTTGGCTGGACAATGCCGCGAGTTTCGCCCGGCTGGCGCCCAAGTTGCCGGGGCTGCGCATCGTCGCCCTGGATTTCGCCGGTCATGGCCATTCCGATCATCGTCCCCTGGGCGCCAGCTATGCGATCTGGGATTACGTGCACGATGTTCTGCAGGTCGCCGAACAGTTCGGTTGGCAGCGTTTTTCCCTGCTCGGTCACTCCATGGGCGCCATCGTCTCGGTGTTGCTGGCCGGTGCACTGCCCGAGCGCGTCGAACGTCTGGCGCTGATCGACGGTTTGATCCCCTACACCGGCGAGGCCGACACGGCGCCGCAGAAGCTGGCCGAGGCGCTCAAGGCGCAGATGGCCCTGGCTGGCAAGCGCAAGCCGGTGTACGCCGAGTTCGAGCGTGCGGTCCAGGCGCGCATGCGCGGAACCGCCGCAGTCAGTCGCGACGCCGCCGAGTTGCTGGCCCAGCGCGGGTTGATGCCGGTGCCGGGGGGGTACACCTGGCGCACCGACAGCCGCCTGACCCTGCCATCGCCGCTGCGCCTGACCCAGGCCCATGCCATGGCCTTCGTCCGGCACCTGCAATGTCCGGTCAGCCTGCTGCTGGCCGAGCAGGGCATGCTCGTGACGCAGCCGGGCTTGGCCGAGCTGTTGAACGGTTTGCCGATCGACATGACTCATCTGCCCGGCGGGCATCATCTGCATCTGGATGACGAGGCGGGTGCGCAGCTCGTAGCAGACTGTTTCAATCCTTTCTTACGCTCGTCTTGACTTGCCAAAGGCAACTGGGGAAGGTGTGGCCGATTGCAATGGAGAATCGCATGATCGACCTTTATACCGCCGCGACCCCCAATGGCCACAAGGTGTCCATCGCGCTCGAGGAGTTGCAGTTGCCCTACAGCCTGCATGCGCTGAGTTTCGACAGGAAAGAGCAGAAAACCCCGGCATTTCTCAAGATCAACCCCAATGGCCGGATTCCGGCCATCGTCGACCGTGATAACGGCGACTTTGCCGTGTTCGAGTCCGGCGCCATCCTGATCTACCTCGCCGAGCTGACCGGGCAACTGCTGCCGCAGGATCTCAAGGGTCGCTCGCTGGTGTTGCAATGGCTGATGTTCCAAATGGGCGGTGTCGGTCCGATGCAGGGCCAGGCCAATGTGTTCTTCCGCTACTTCCCGGAGAAGTTGCAAGGCCCCATCGACCGTTACCAGCACGAAACCCGACGCCTCTATGAGGTCCTGGATCGCCGCCTGGGTGAGGCCGAATACCTGGCCGGCGACTACAGCATCGCTGATATCGCCACCTACCCCTGGGTGCGCATTCATGACTGGTCGGGTGTCTCGATCGAAGGCCTGGAGCACTTGCAGCGCTGGATCGATGTGCTCGAGAGCCGTCCGGCGGTGCAGCGCGGTATTCTTTTGCCGCGCCGCGAAGTGCTTGATGACTCGGCAGTAAAAGCCGCCCAGTCGATGCTGATCCAATGAGGGCTCATATGCGTTGGTTCAGTCTGTTGGCTGGGGTAGTGGCAAGCGCTGCGGTGTCGGCCGCGGATGTCGCTGGCAGTCGCGATCTCGAGGTGCTGCCGCGTTTTCCCGGTAGCCAGATCGTCGCTTTCAGCGAAGCCGCCGAGCAGGAGCGGATCTACCCGCAAGGTGCGATTCGGCGGATCAGTGGCCGTCTGCGCTATGAGCGCGAAGTGGCGGCGCAGGGACAACTGACCTCGCTGACCTACGAGTTGCCGCGCACCCATACCGCCGATGACGTGTTCACCGCCGCCCGCGAAGCGTTGCAGGCGCAGGACGCCGAGCTGCTCTACTGGTGTCAGGGGCGTGACTGCGGTTCGAGCAGCCTGTGGGCCAATGCGGTATTCGACAATCGCATCTTGTATGGCTCCGATGACCAGCAGGCCTATGTGTTGATGCGCCTGGCCGAGCCGCGCCAGGACAGTTTGCTGGCGCTCTACAGCATCACCCGCGGTAATAAGCGTGCCTATCTGCATGTCGAGCTGCTGGCCGCCAATGCGCCACTGGCCGACGTGCTGCCAACGCCGGCCACCTTGTTGCGCCAGTTGCGAGACGGCGGCGAGCTGCGCCTGCCGCAGCAGGCCGAGCCCAGCGAAGCCTGGGTGACATTGTTGGCGCGTAGCCTCAACCTCGACAGCACCTTGCGCGTCAGCCTGTCCGGCGTCCAGGCCGAAGCCTGGCGCCAGGCGCTGGTCGAGCAGCGGGTCAGGGCCGCGCGGCTGGAGTTGGGCGATACCGCCGTTGAAGGCCTGCGCATCAACGTGCTGCGCTAAGCGCCCGCCAAGCCCGCCGCGAAGGTACATGTTGCCCGTGCTTTAGCCATCCTGTAATGGCCTGTTGACCGGGCCCTGCACCCGAGGTGCAGGGCCCAGCGTCGTTTCTTACTCTTGCGGAGTTGCAAGCATGCTCAATAACGACCGCTTGCTGGTGCAGATTTTGCTCCTCGGGCTACTCGGCGCGAGCCTGTGGGTGCTCGCGCCGTTCGGTTCGGCGCTGTTCTGGGCGGCAGTTCTGTCCTTTGCCAGCTGGCCGCTGATGCGTGGGCTGACCCGTTTGCTCAATGGCCGGCAAACCGCCGCCGCCGGGCTGCTGACCCTGGGCTGGATTGGCCTGGTAGCGGTGCCCCTGGTGATGCTGGGGTTCAACCTGGCCGAGCACGTCGGCGATGCCATGGCGCTATTCAAGGGTTACCAGGTCGCCGGCCTGCCGTCAGCGCCGGACTGGCTGGGTGATATCCCGCTGGTAGGCGAGAGCCTGCTGGGGCTCTGGCAGACCATCGACCAGCAGGGCTCGGCGTTTTTCGGCACCCTCAAGCCGTATCTTGGTCAGGTCGGCAATTGGTTGCTGGCGCGTAGTGCACAAATTGGCGGTGGCGTGCTGGAGTTGGCCCTGAGCCTGGTGCTGCTGTTCTTTTTCTACCGTGATGGGCCGCGTCTGGCGGAGTTCGCCCACAGCCTGCTCGAACGCCTGATCGGCGAACGCGCCGAGCACTACCTGGAACTGGTTGCCAGCACCGTGCAACGGGTGGTCAACGGCGTTATCGGCACGGCGGCGGCGCAGGCGCTGTTGGCTCTGATCGGCTTTTATATCGCCGGTGTCCCGGGGGCGCTGATCCTCGGCATCCTCACCTTCGTGCTCAGCCTGATCCCCATGGGGCCGCCGCTGGTCTGGGTGCCTGCCACTGCCTGGCTGTTCACCCAGGGTGACTATGGCTTTGCCATTTTTCTCGGGATCTGGGGCATGTTCGTCATCAGCGGTGTGGACAACATCCTCAAGCCCTACCTGATCAGTCGCGGCGGCAACCTGCCCTTGGTGGTGGTGTTGCTCGGGGTGTTCGGCGGCATCCTGGCCTTCGGCTTCATGGGCCTGTTCCTCGGTCCGACCCTGCTCGCCCTGGCCTACAGCCTGCTCAGCGATTGGGTGGCGAACAAGGCGCCGCCACCCGCGCCACCCACGGACAGCTCGTCATCCGCCCAAGCGGGCTAGCAGCCTGTCCGAGCTCACCGGTTTTGTTGCTTGGGTCGGGCCGCGTAGGTCGGGCCGCGCAGGCTCGACCTGCAGTTGACGTCGATTGCTGTTCGCGGACAGGCCGTCGAGGCGGGCGGCTAGTTCTCTTTTTCGTATCTGTCCAGGGTGTCGCGGGCGATCTGCCTGCCGAGCATGATCAGTTCTGGAGCCTTGTAGAACTCGAAGAAGCGGCAGGCGCGCCTGGGTACGTTGATCAGGATGTCCGGCGGGTAACCGGCGATCTTGTACTGCGCCAGTGAGGTCTGCATGACCTCGAAGCTCTGGTTGATCAGCTCCAGCAGAGAGGCCGGCCCGCTCAGGTCGGCGACCCGCGACCCGCTGGCGGACTTGGTGGCGCCTGCGCTTTGCCCCTCGGGCCGCGCGGGTTTGGGCGTGGCAGCTTGTTGCAGCCAGGGATTCAACGGCTCCTGCGCAGGTTCCTCGTCCTGCAGCAACAACTCGTCGTCTTCGCCCTGCTTGCGGCGGAACGAGGGCAGCCGCGAGCCGAGCGAGTTCATCACCAGGTCGAAACGGTTTTTCAGTGCCGGCGGTCGTTCGATCACCGGTAACTGGTAATGTTGCTGGTTGGTCGAGTTGAGGTTGACCGCGATGATCAGGTCGCAGTGGCTGGACACCACCGGCACTATCGGTAGCGGATTGATCAGGCCGCCGTCGACCAGCATGCGTTTGCCCTGGATCACCGGGGTGAACAGACTGGGAGTCGCCGCCGAGGCGCGCATGGCCTGGTGCAGGCAACCTTCCTGGAACCAGATTTCCTGCTGGTTGGTGAGGTCGGTGGCGACTGCGGTGAAGGGAATCGACAGGTCCTCGATATTGATCTCGCCGACGATTTCGCGGATCTTGCCGAACACCTTCTCGCCGCGAATGGCGCCCAGGCGGAAGCTCACGTCGAGCAGGCGCAGCACGTCCAGGTAATCCAGGCTCTGGGTCCAGTCACGGTACTCCTTGAGCTTGCCGGCGGCGTAGATGCCGCCGATCACCGCGCCCATGGAGCAGCCGGCGATGCAGGCAATGTCATAGCCGCGCGCTTCCAGCTCTTCGATCACGCCGATATGCGCATAGCCCCGCGCGCCGCCGGAGCCTAGGACCAAGGCTACTCGCTTAGCCATCTTTCAACCTCCGTAAGGCATTGTTTTATCAACATACGCGTGCCGATCACTGGCGCCAAGGCGACATTTGCTAGAATGCCGCCGCCTGTCGACGATATGAGTGAGATTGCATGAGCGAGCCGATCCGTTTGACCCAGTACAGCCACGGCGCTGGCTGCGGCTGCAAGATTTCCCCCAAGGTGCTGGAAGTGATCCTGGCCGGCAGTGGCGCACAGAATCTCGACCCGAATCTGTGGGTCGGCAATGCCTCGCGTGACGATGCGGCGGTCTACGCCATCGACGCAGAGCGCGGGGTGGTGTCGACCACCGACTTCTTCATGCCGATCGTCGACGATCCCTTCGATTTTGGCCGGATCGCCGCGACCAATGCGATCAGCGACATCTACGCCATGGGTGCCGACCCGCTGATGGCCATCGCCATTCTCGGCTGGCCGGTCAATCTGTTGGCCCCGGAAGTGGCCCGCGAGGTGATTCGCGGTGCCCGCTCGGTGTGCGACCAGGCGGGAATCCCGCTGGCCGGCGGGCACTCGATCGATGCGCCCGAGCCGATCTTCGGCCTGGCCGTTACCGGCCTGGTGGAAAAGCGTCACATGAAGCGCAACGACACCGCCACGGCGGGCTGCCAGCTGTACCTGAGCAAGCCCCTGGGCATCGGCATCCTCACCACCGCGGAGAAGCAGGCCAAGCTGCGCGCCGAGGATGTCGGCCTGGCGCGCGACTGGATGTGCACCCTGAACAAGCCGGGCAGCCGTTTCGGCAAGCTCGCCGGGGTGACCGCGATGACCGACGTCACCGGTTTCGGCCTGCTCGGCCACCTGGTCGAGATGGCCGACGGCAGCGGTCTGACCGCGCGCATCGAGTTCGCCAAGGTGCCGCGCCTGGCCAGCGTCGACTACTACCTGGAGCAGGGCTGTGTGCCCGGCGGTACTCAGCGCAACTTCGACAGTTATGGCGAGAAGATCGCGCCACTGGCCGAAGCGCACAAACTCCTGCTGTGTGACCCGCAGACCAGCGGCGGTCTGCTGATCGCGGTGACAGTCGAGGGCGAGGCGGAATTTCTCGCGGTCGCCGCCGAACTGGGCCTGACACTCGAGCCGATCGGCCAGTTGCTCGAGCGCCAGACTCACGCGGTCGAGGTGCTGTGATGCGCGACAATACCCAGGACTACCGCCAGCTGTTTCTCAACGACGTGCCGATGATGGATGCCCGCGCCCCGCTGGAGTTCGCCAAGGGCGCGTTTCCCGGAGTGATCAACCTGCCGCTGATGGACGACGGCGAGCGGCAGAAGGTGGGCACCTGCTACAAGCAGCGCGGCCAGCAAGCGGCCATCGAACTGGGTCAGCAACTGGTCAGCGGAGCGCTCAAGGCCGAGCGCATCGAGGCCTGGGCGGCCTTCGCCAGGGCCAATCCGCAGGGCTATCTGTATTGCTTTCGCGGCGGCCTGCGTTCGCAAATCGTCCAGCAATGGCTGAAAAGCGAGGCGGACATCGACTACCCAAGGGTGATCGGCGGCTACAAGGCAATGCGCAGCTTTCTCCTGGAGACCACCGAGCAGGCGACGACGCAGTGCGACTTCATCCTGGTCGGCGGCATGACCGGCACCGGCAAGACCGAGGTGATCGCGCAACTCGACAACAGCCTGGACCTGGAAGGGCATGCCAATCACCGCGGCTCCAGTTTCGGCAAGCGCGCCACGGTTCAGCCGACGCAGATCGATTTCGAGAATGCCCTGGCCATCGACATCCTGAAAAAACGCGCGGCGGGCATCCAGCAGTTCGTGCTCGAGGATGAGGGCCGCATCATCGGCAAGAGCGCCTTGCCGCTGGAGCTCTTCCAGGGCATGCAGGAGTTCCCCCTGGTCTGGCTGGAAGACAGCCTGGCGGGCCGGGTCGAGCGCATTCTCAAGGATTACGTGATCGACCTGTGCGCCGAGTTCGTCGCCCTGTACGGTGCGCAGGAGGGCTTCAAAGCCTTCGCCGAGCGCCTGCAGCAGAGCCTGGCGAACATCCTCAAGCGTCTGGGCGGGGAACGTTACCAGCGCCTGGCGGCGATCATGGATCAGGCCCTGCTCGAGCAGCAGAGCCAGGGCGTGGTGGATCTGCACCGGGGTTGGATCGAGGCGCTGCTGGTGGAGTATTACGACCCCATGTACGCCTTCCAGCGCGAGAGCAAGGCCGGACGGATCGAGTTCGTGGGCGAGCAGGCGGACGTAGTGGCGTTTCTCCGCCAGCGCGCCCATTCTTGAGGAGTGCCGGCACTTTTTCGCCCTGCGGCCGTCATATTCGCATCATGACCATCTGGTTATTTCCCCGTCTCAAGGAGTGCGCACCATGAAAGCCTGGATCTTGCTACCGATGATCGCCTTGCTGCTGGCCGGTTGCGCCGGCAAAACCGCCTACCGCGATAGCTGCGCCAACCAACTGAATGCGGCCTGGGCCGAGCTGGATCTGGCCAAGGCCGAAGGCTTTGCTGGCACAGTGAGCTACTCCAAAGCCCTGTCGCTGCTGACTGCAGCGAAAACCCAGCAGCAATTCGAAAGCTACGAGGGCTGCACCAGCAAGTCCGAACGGGCGCGCTTCTACATCCGCGAGTCGCGAGCCGGGCGCTGATGCAACTCGATTTCGCCAGCCTGGCGCCTGTGGGTGCCTACTGTCGGTTGACTTGCCGCGTGTGGCCACGGCGGCATGGCCTGCCCCCGTACCTGCGATAGCGTCGAGATGCAGCACCCCTGAAGCTGGCCCGCCAATCCGCTCTGAAAACGACCCGCACATAGCTAAAAACACAATTGCCCCGGCTGCTGGCTTGTCGCCAGCAGCCTTGCGCTTTATATGTTGCGTGTTCAGCTGGCGAGCCGGGTTCGTCAGCGGCCGGGGTGGAGTGGGATATATGTGGACTGATCTGCAGCGGCACGTCGCCAGCTTGAGTACGGCGAAGAAACTGGCCCTGGGCTTTGGCGTGGTGCTGGCGCTCACAGCGGTGGTTGCCGCCACCGGCTATTCGGCGCTGCGCGAGGTCGGTGTCCGCTCGGCGTTGCTTGAACGCATGAGCTCGATCAACACCCAGGTCCTGCAGATCCGCCGCAGCGAGCAGGATTTCGCCCTGACTAGCGACGCCGCTCATGTCCAGCGCCTGCATGAACAGGCGCAGACGCTGCTGGCGAGCAGCGCAGCCCTGCAGACCGAGCTGCCGGCTGCCGAGGGACAGCTGCTGGGCGAGGTCGACGCTGCCATCGACCAGTACCGCGCAGCCTTCGACCGTTTTGTCGAGCTGACCGATAACATGAGCCTGTCCCTGGAGGCGGCCAATTGGCTGGTGGTGAGCGCCGCCAACAGCCTTGACCTGATCGCGGAGGGCCTGGCCGAGGATGGCGTCGATCTGCTCGCGAGTAGCCAGGGTACCCAAGGCGCCGAGTCGGTGTTGCAGGCCGGACAGATCAGCAAGGTTCATCAGTTGCTGCTGCAGGCGCTCGACCAGGCCCGCGTGCGCCTGCAGCAGAGCCGCACTACGGCTGAAGTCGCCCAGGGCGAAATCCAGCAGGCTCTGGATGCACAGACCCTGGCCGGCGAGCTGCGCGATGCCATGAATAGCCCGGGCTATGCCTCGGTGCTGGCTGAAGTCATCGGCAACGTCGACTCGTTCAATGACCGGCTCAAGGAGTACAACGGCCACTTGCGCCAGCAGAAGCAGGAATATTCCCTGTTGGTGACGCAGGCCGAGCGCATCGTCGAACTGGTGGAGCAGGCCTACTCCCGCCAGAAGAGCGCCATGCAGGCGCAACTGCAGGCCAGTGGCTGGCTGATTGTGCTGGCCGCGGCGCTGGCCCTGGTGATAGGTCTGCTGGCGACCCTGGCGATCACCCTGCTGATCGTGCGCCCGCTCAAGCAGGTGATCGAGCAGGCTCGGCAGATCGCCGAGGGCGATCTCAGTGTGCGTATCGAGGTGCAGCGCAGCGACGAAGTGGGCCAGTTGCAGGCCGCCATGCAGGGCATGTCGGACAATCTGCGCGAGATGGTCGGCCAGTTGCAGGGTGGGGTGAGCCAGATTTCCGCTTCGGCGCAGTCGTTGTCGGCGATTACCGAGCAGACCCGCCTGGGCGTCAATGGTCAGCGCGTGGAAACCGATCAGGTGGCGACCGCCATGAGCGAGATGACCGCCACCGTGCATGAAGTGGCGCGTAACGCCGAGGCTGCCGCAGCGTCCACCGAGGACGCCGACAACCGGGTCGGTCGCGGCGCCGAGGTGGTGCGCCAGACCCTGGTGCGGATCGACCAGCTGGCGGCGGCGATGGCCACCACCACCCAGAGCATCGAGCGCCTCAGTCAGGACACCCAGCGCATCGATTCGGTGCTGGATGTGATCAAGAGCGTGGCCGAACAAACCAACCTGCTGGCCCTCAACGCCGCCATCGAGGCCGCCCGCGCCGGCGAACAGGGTCGCGGCTTTGCCGTGGTGGCCGATGAGGTGCGCGCGTTGGCCCAGCGCACCCAGCAGTCCACTGCGGAAATCGAAGGGCTGATCGCCACGTTGCGCGAGGGTGCGCGCCGTTCGGTGGCCGACATGCAGCAGAGCGGTGCCCTGGTCGCCCATGTGGTCGAGGATGCCAATCAGACCGAAGGTGCCCTGGCCGGGATTGCCGAGGCAGTGACCCTGATCTTCGAGATGAACCAGCAGATTGCCGCGGCCGCGGAACAGCAGACGGCGGTGGCCGAAGAGATCAGCCGCAGCGTGACCTCGATTCGCGACATCGCCGATCAGTCCTCGCTGGCGATGGACGAAACGGCTGACTCAAGCACCCGGTTGGCGCAGTTGGGCCGCGAGCTGCAGGGCATGGCCGGGCATTTTCGCTTGTAGAGTTCGCCGTAAAGTGAGAACCGCGCTGACAGTTTCGTCAGCAAAGGTTACAGGGTGCTTTGCCCACCGGATGCCGGCCAGTAGCATCGACGCACTTGGATAAAGGCCGGAGCGAACGATGCGCACAAGACTGAATGCCTGCCTGGACGCGGTGAATCAGGTGCTGCTGGGCAAGGAGCCGCAGGTGCGCCTGGCCCTGGCCTGCCTGTTGGCCCGCGGCCATCTGCTGATCGAGGACTTGCCGGGCATGGGCAAGACCACCCTCAGCCACGCGCTGGCCAGGGTCTTGGGCCTGAGCTTTCAGCGCATCCAGTTCACCTCCGACCTGTTGCCCGGCGACATTCTCGGCACCTCGGTGTTCGACCGCGAAAGCGGGCAGTTCCTCTTCCACCCCGGGCCGATCTTCGCCGAGCTGGTGCTGGCCGACGAGATCAACCGGGCCACACCGAAAAGTCAGAGCGCGCTGCTCGAAGCCATGGAGGAAGGCCAGGTGACCATCGAGGGCGCGACCCGGCCGCTGCCGGAATCCTTCTTTGTCATAGCCACGCAGAACCCGGTGAGCCAGGGTGGCACCTTCGCTCTGCCGGAGTCGCAGCTCGATCGTTTTCTCATGCGCCTGTCGCTCGGTTACCCGGCCAAGGCCGCGGAAAAAGCCTTGCTCCTCGGTGATTCGCGGCGCTCGCTGCTGCCGCGTCTGGAGGCCATTCTCGACCATGCCGAGCTGGCGCTGATCCAGGCCGAAGTGCCCAAGGTGCGCGCCAGCGACGCGCTGATCGACTATGTACTGCGCCTGGTCGATGCCACCCGCAGCCAGCCGCAGTTCGCCTGGGGCCTGTCGCCGCGCGCCAGCCTGGCCTTGCTCGCCGCCGCCCGCGCCTGGGCCTTTCTCGACGGCCGCGATTATGTGATCCCCGAGGATGTGCAGGCGGTGTTGCCGGCGGTGGTCGGTCACCGCCTGCGTGAGCGCGCCGATCCGACCGGGCATGGCGGCGGCGCCCTGGTGCAGTGGTTGCTGCGTGAGGTGCCGGCGCTTTGAGGCAGCAGCTCAAACAGTGTTGGCAGCGCTGGCTGGCCCGGCGGATTCCCCCCGCCGCCAGCATGCGCCTGACCCAGCGGCGGATCTTCATCGTGCCGACCCGGGTCGGGGTGGCATTCGCCGTGGCGCTGCTGTTGATGTTGCTGACCGCGATCAATTACCAGAACAGCCTGGCCTATGCCCTGACGTTTCTGCTGGCGTCGGTGTTTATCGTCGCCATCCTGCATACCTACCGTAACCTGGCGGGTCTGGTGCTCAAGGCCGCCGGGGCAAGGTCGGTGTTCGTCGGCGAACAGGGGCAGTTTCGCCTGCGTCTGGAAAGCAGCGCGCGGGCGCACCAGGCGATCGCCCTGGGCTGGTCGCGCGCGGCGTATCAGACTCAGGATGTGCCGGCGCAGGGCGTCAGCGAGTGCGAGCTGAGCCTGCCGGCGTTACGCCGTGGCTGGTTGCGACCGGGACGCTTGCGGGTCGAGAGTCGCTTCCCGCTGGGTATCCTGGTGGCCTGGAGCTGGGTCGACCTGGATCAGGCGTTACTGGTCTATCCGCGACCGCTTGCGGGCGAGTTGCCGCTGGCCGCAGGCGCTGATGACGCGCTGGACGAGCAGGGCATGCGTGCCCAGAGTCAGGGCAGCGAGGATTTCCAGGGGCTGAAGAGCTACCAGCCTGGCGACTCCAAACGACGTCTGCACTGGAAGGCCTATTCCCGCGGCCAGGGCTTGCTGGTCAAGGACTTCGTCGCGCTCAGCGGGCGCGAGCCGTGCCTGGATTTCGAGGCGCTGGCGGGCGATGTCGAGCTGCGCCTGTCGCTGCTCTGTTATTGGGTGCTGCAATTGTCCGAGCGCCAGCAGCCCTTTGCCCTGTGCTTGCCGGGTCAGCTGTTGGCGCCCGCCAGCGGTGAGCAGCATCGCGATGCCTGCCTGCGCGCATTGGCGCTGTTCGGTACGCCGGCGTGAGCGGGCGGGCGGACATTCCACGGATCAGCCTGACCTGGTTGCTGGTTGCCCAGCTGCTGGTGATCGTGCCGCACCTGAGCCATCTGCCGCTGTGGATTGTCGGCTTGTGGTTGGGCTGCGCAGCCTGGCGCATCCAGATCTTGCGCATGCGTGCCGGTTATCCGAATGCCTGGGTCAAGGCCGGCTTGATGCTCGGCACGGCCGTCGGCGTGTTCCTTTCCCGCGGCAGCCTGATCGGCCTGGATGCCGGGGTGGTGTTGCTGGTTGCCGCCTTTATCCTCAAGTTGCTGGAAATGCGCACGCGCCGCGATGCCCTGGTGGTGATCTTTCTCGGTTTCTTCGTGGTGGTCAGCGCCTATCTGTTCGACGACAGCCTGCTTGCCGCGCTGTTCAGCCTGCTGCCGATCACCGCCCTGCTGGCGGCCCTGATCGGTCTGCAGCAGAGCGGCGTCGCCGCACAGCCCTGGGCAACCGCACGCCTGGCTGCCGGCTTGCTGCTGCAGGCCGTGCCTCTGATGCTCCTGCTGTTCGTGTTCTTCCCGCGCCTGGGGCCGCTGTGGTCACTGCCGCTGCCGAGCGAGCGCGCGGTCAGCGGCTTGGCCGAGAGCATGGCGCCGGCGGATATTGCCGAATTGAGCCGCTCGGGCGAGTTGGCCTTCCGCGCCAGTTTCGCCGGCGCGGTGCCGCCACGCGACCAGCTCTACTGGCGGGCGTTGACCTTTGAACACTTCGACGGCCGGCGTTGGTCGCAGTCCGCCTTCGCCCGGTTGCCGCTGGCGCCGACCTGGGAGAAACAGGGCGAGCCGCTGCGCTACAGCATCGTCATGCAGCCCAGTTCGCAGTCCTGGCTGTTCGCCCTGGACGTCGCCGAAACCAGTCTGGAAAACACCCGGCAGATGAGCGATTACCGCCTGCAGCGCGGGCGGCCGGTCGAACGCACCTTGCTCTACCAGGTGACGTCCTGGCCGGCGGCAGTGCGCGAGCCGGCAGGCTCCAGCGACAACTTGCGCCGCGCCCTGCAACTGCCGGAGGACGGCGATCCACGCAGCCGCGCCTGGGGCGTCGAACTCAAGCGGCAATATCCGCAACCCGAGCAGTTGGTGCAGGCCCTGCTCAGCCATTTCAACCGCGAGCCCTTCGGCTATACCTTGCGCCCGCCACGGTTGGGGTTGAACAGCATCGATGATTTCCTCTTCGACAGCCGCAACGGCTTCTGCGCCCATTACGCTGGCGCCATGACCTTCGTCCTGCGCGCGGCCGGCATTCCGGCGCGGGTGGTGGCCGGCTACCAGGGCGGTGAGTACAACCCCGGCGGCGACTACGTCCAGGTGCGCCAGTTCGATGCCCACGCCTGGGTCGAATACTGGCAGGCAGGCAAGGGCTGGGTGAGTGTCGACCCGACCTTCCAGGTGGCCCCGGAGCGCATCGAGCTGGGCCTGGAGGAGGCGCTGGTCGATGAGCAGAGCTTTCTCGAAGGCTCGCCCTTCTCGCCGTTGCGTTACCGCCAGCTGACTTGGCTGAACCAGCTGCGCCTGGGCTGGGACAACCTCAACCATGGCTGGCAGCGCCTGGTGCTCGGCTATCAGGGGGCGCAGCAGCTGGAGTTGCTGCAACGCTGGTTCGGCCGTATCGACGCTCGGGTTCTGGCACTCAGCCTGGTGGGCGGTGGTGGGTTGTTGCTGGGGCTGCTGGCGCTCTGGCTATTCAAACCCTGGCAGCGCGAGCATGACCCGCAGCAGCGTCTGTTCAGGCGCTTCGAGCGCTTGCTGGCACGGCATGCCGTGCGGCGTCAGCCGGGCGAAGGCGCGCGCGCCTATGCCGAGCGCGCGGCGCTGGCCTTGCCGGCTCAGGCGCAGGCCATCCATGATTTCGCTGCCGCCTTCGAGGCGCAGCGCTATGCCGGGGATGAGGCGTGTTCGGCAGTGTTGCGCGCGCACCTGAGAGTATTGCGCCGGGCGTTGCCCTGGCGGGCCGCTCTAAGCTCGGGAGCAACTGGCGATCCGTAGACCGCAGCTAGTGCGCCGGACATTGTTGGTATTACCCCCGTGCACATCAGTTTTCCAGCGCCCTGCTAAGCTGGCGGTTCTAACCGGC
Source organism: Pseudomonas sp. (assembly GCA_030699825.1). Lineage (GTDB taxonomy): Bacteria > Pseudomonadota > Gammaproteobacteria > Pseudomonadales > Pseudomonadaceae > Aquipseudomonas. The sequence continues at coordinate 46,844 of JAUYKV010000070.1, forward strand.
TGGAAAGGAGGATGCCATGGGGCGTTTTATCGAGGGCGAGTTGCAGCAGGTTCTGCGGCTGCAGATCACTCTGTTTGCCTGCCGCGAACGTTTGCTGGCGGCGACCGACCCTGAAGCGTTGCATGATCTGCGCATTGCCCTGCGCAAACTGCGCAGCCTGTTGCAGCCACTACGCGGTGTGGATGCGTGTGATGCGCTGCAGCAACAGGCGGCCGAGCTTGGGCGAATCAGCGGGCCGTTGCGTGATCTCGAAGTGCTGATCGCCCATTTGCAAAGTATGGACATGCGTGATGCGGCCAACCGGCGTCAGTTGCGGCTGCTCGATGGTTATCGAGCGTTGTTGGCTGACGGCGCGCTGCCAGCACTGTTCGAGGCATTGGATCAGTGGCCGCAGTTATGGCGCCAGGCCGCGGCGGACGCCGAACTGGGTGAGCTGCCTAAACGGGTCAAACGCCGCCTGGCCAAGCAGCAACGACGTCTGGCCGAGGCCTTGATCGACCCGGCACATGATCGCCATCGCCTGCGCTTGTTGATCAAGCGTGTGCGCTACGGCGCCGAGGCCTATCCAAAGCGCAGCGGATTGTCGGCCAAGACCCTGGCGCGTTTGAAGGCTGCGCAGTCGGCGCTGGGTGATTGGCATGATCGCTTGCAGTGGTTGCAGCGGGCCGAGGAGGAAGCGGATTTGGCGGCTTGTGTCGGCGTCTGGCGCACGGCACTGCAGGCCGCCGAGGAGGCAGCGGATCTCGCGTTACTGGTGTTGCAAGAGGATTTCACTACGGCGCAGTAGGTCACGCGCTCGACGCGTCACTTGCCCGCGTCAATTGGCCGAAATGCCGTGTCGCCCTGTTGTGTATTTCCCCTAAGATCACCTGCTATCGATGTTTTGAGGTGGTTATGGATTTTTCCGAGTTGCTCCAGGCCGTACGCGGCAACCCGCAGGCCGTGGTAATCCCGCCCGATTGGGCGCAGGGGCGGGCCAGTTTCGGCGGTTTGATGGCGGCGCTGGTGTATGAAGCCATGCGCGCCCATGTCCCTGCGGGGCGTCCTCCGCGTTCGCTGGCGATCACCTTCGTCGGCCCGGCCGAGCCGGATGTGCCGGTGAGCTTTCAGGTCGAGGTGCTGCGTGAAGGCAAGGCGGTCAGTCAGGTGCTGGGCCGCGCGGTGCAGAACGGCCAGGTGGTGACCCTGGTGCAGGGCAGTTTCGGTGCGCCGCGCCAGTCGGCGATAGAGGTCGCTGCCGAGCCTGCGCCGCAGATCAAGCCGGTCGAGGACTGCCAGGAACTTGCCTATGTGCGCAATGTGACACCGGCGTTCACTCGATTCCTGGCAATGCGCTGGGGCATCGGCGGCATGCCCTTCAGCAACAACCCCTCGCGGGAAATGGGCGGTTGGGTGCGCTTGCGCGAGGAGGGCGAGGCTCAGCCTGTCAACGAGGCACATCTGCTGGCCCTGGTCGATGCCTGGCCTCCGGCAGTGCTGCCGCACTTAAGCCAGCCGGCACCGGGCAGTTCGTTGACCTGGACCATCGAGTTCATCCAGCCGGTTGCCGAGTTGAGTACCCGCGACTGGTGTCTCTATCGTGCGCAGATCGAGCATGCCCGCGACGGCTACGGGCATGTCGCCGCCGCCTTGTGGAGCCCGCGCGGTGAGTTGCTGGCAATCAGTCGGCAGACGGTCGTTGTATTCGGTTAAGCAGCAAAAAGCACCGTAGCCTGCCCACGCGCCAGCGCAATTCGCAGCTGATTCCCGGATTGCACCGCGTGCCGCGGTTTATCCGGGTTACGGAGTCTTGTCGCGTTTCAACCCTGTTCCTGCTGCTACAGCTTGAGCTGGCGGATGGCCCGGTTCAGTTCGCCGGCCAAGGCCGCCAGCTCGGAGCTGGTGGTGGCGGAGCCGGTGGTTTGCTGAACCGTTTGCTCGGTGACGTCGCGAATGCTGACGATGGAGCGATTCATTTCTTCGGCCACCTGGCTCTGCTGCTCGGCGGCCACGGCAATCTGGGTATTGCTCTCGCGCATCTGCGCCACCGAACCGGTAATGGCGAGCAGTGCCTGGCCGGCTTCGTGGGCCTGTTGCACGCAGTCGTCGGCCTTGAGCGAGCTTTCCTGCATGAACTCGACGGCATCGCGGGTGCCGCTTTGCAGGGAGGAGATCATCAGGGTGATTTGATCGGTAGAGACCTGCACGCGTTTGGCCAGATTGCGCACCTCGTCGGCCACCACGGCAAAGCCACGGCCCATTTCACCTGCACGGGCAGCCTCGATGGCGGCGTTGAGGGCGAGCAGGTTGGTCTGTTCGGCGATGCCGTGAATCTCGCTGACCACGCCGCTGATTTTCTGACTGTCGACGGCCAGTTGCTGGATCATTTGCGCGGTCTGTTGCACGCCGCTGGATAGCCCGGCGATCGACTGACCGACACGGTCGACCACGTGCTGACCGCTGCCAGCCAGTTGCTCGGCGGTTTTTGACTGATCGCGGGTATCCGCCGTGTGTTGGGCGATATGGTGGACGGTGGTGGACATCTCGTTGATCGCGGTGGCGGCCTGCTCGGTCTCGCTTTGCTGGTCGAGCATGCCCTGGCGCACGTCGCGCATGCTCAGGGCCATGCGTTCGGCGCCTTCGTCCAGGCGTGCGGCGGTCTGCGCAACAATGCCGACCACACGTTGGTAACCGGCCTGCATGGCATTGAAGGCCGTGGCCATCTGACCGACTTCGTCACGGCAGTCGAGGGGCACGCGTGCCGCCAGGTCGCCGCTTTTCTCGACCTGCAGCATCACATCCTTGAGGGTGTTGAGGTGGCTCAGCAGGAAGTGGATCAGCAGTTGCGAGGCCGCCAGGAGGACCAGCATCAACAGGGCGACAACCAGTGCATAGCTCAGTGCGCGCTCGGCGATCACCTGCGTCAGGCTGGGCGCGTGGGCCAGTACGGCGAGGCGCTGGCCCTGGCCCAGGTCGATGACCTCGGCACCAATCAAGCCATCCTGGGTCGACAGCGGGTCATGCTCCAGGGCTACCCAGCCGCGCGCGCGGCTCAGGCTGGCGCCCTGGTTGTTGGCCAGCGGCAGCGTCTGGCCATCGGCAAACGCCAGCAGTTGCGCGCCGCCAGGCAGCGGCTGACCTGCCGGCCAGGCACTCAGGAGCCTGGCCTGCGCTTGCGCGGCACTCTTGGCTGCGTCGACGCGTACCTGCTGTTCGAGTTGCAGGGCATACAGCACCAGCAGCAGGGTGGTAAAGAAGGCCACGGCGTTGACGGCCCAGAACTTGTATTTGAGTGAAAGATCGCGAACCCAAGAGCCCATAGATGTCTTCTTCTGCTGGCGGTGAAAGCAATTTGGCAAAGTGCCATTACTGTCTCGCGAAACTGCATAGCGCCTGTTGATCTCTATCAACAGGACGGTCCGTCCAGGTTAACGACCGCTTTGCTGCGGACTTTAGAAAAGGCTTTGTCGCGATTATTTATAGGTGTTGCGTTTATGTTGCGTCATAAGTGTTGCGTCGGGCGGCAACCGCGGACTTTCAGTCGTGCTCGCTCTCGGCGGCTGTCTCGGCGACGGTCGGCAGGCTGAAGAACTGCCGGGCGCAGGCGCTGCTGTGCGCCGCCAGGGTTTCCAGACTTTCGTTGCGGTGCAGCGCCACCTCTCGGAGCACCTCGGTCAGGAAGGCCGGTTCGTTGCGGCCGTTTTTCGGTTTCGGGCGCAGGCTGCGCGGCAGCAGAAACGGGGAGTCGGTTTCCAGCATCAGCCGGCCGACCGGGACTTCCCGCACCAGCGGGTGCAGGTGGGTGCCGCGCCGCTCGTCGCAGATCCAGCCGGTGATACCGATGTGCAGGTCGAGGTCGAGGTAGTTGAACAGGGCGCGCTTTTCTCCGGTAAAGCAGTGCACCACCGCCGCCGGCAAGCGGTCGCGGTAGTCGCGCAGGATCTCCAGCAGACGCTGGTCGGCGTCGCGTTCATGGAGGAAAACCGGCATCTGCAGGTCGACGGCCAGGGCCAGGTGTTCTTCGAGTACTTTTTCCTGTTGTGGGCGCGGCGAAAAATCACGGTTGAAGTCGAGCCCGCATTCACCCACGGCGCGCACCTGCGGCTGGCGCAGCAAGGCCTGCAGTTGGCTGGCGCTGTCGCTGTTCCAGCTGCTGGCATCGTGCGGATGGACGCCGGCGGTGCTGAACAGGCGCTGGCCGCTCCCATCCAGTTGGCAGCACAGTTCCAGGGCCTGTTCACTCTGTTCGAGGCTGGTACCGGTCAGCAACAGCTGGCAGACCCCGGCGGCATAGGCGCGGGCGAGCAGGGCTTCACGCTGTTCGGCGAGACTTGGATGAGTCAGGTTGACGCCTATGTCGACGAGTTGCATGGTGCGACCTATGAGTTGGGGTTGGCAGCATAACAGAGCTTTTTTGTTTTTTAAAAAGTCATAAATTACAGTAATTTAACGATTGTTTGTAATGTGAAATGAATCATCGGGCTGGCGTCCGAATGCGAGCTGTGCGAATCTCCGCGCCCCACGCATTCCTGGAACTTGGCGAGCGCTGCGGTAGTATCACTCGGCCCATGATGCCTGGTGGCCGCCCTCGCCGTGGAGACTCGATGTCGCGCCTGCTGCTTGTATTCTGTCTATTAGTCTTGCTGCCGTTGTCGGCCGCGGCACGCGTGGCTGGGCCGCTCGAGGTGCGGCAGCCGAGCCAGGCGCGTGATCTGGCGAGTATTCGTCGCAGCGGGGAGTTGCGTGTGCTGGTCAACCAGAGCCGCAATAGCTCCGGTGAAATCAAAGGCCAGAGCATCGGGGTGGAATACCACCGCCTGCGCGCATTCGAGCAGTACCTCAATCGCACTGGTCGCGATGGCCGCGTCCTCAAGCTGAAAATCATTCCCACCGCCAAGGACCAGTTGCTCGCGGCCTTGCAACGTGGCGAGGGCGATCTTGTCGCGCCGGGGGAGCTGCTCAACCTGCGCGGTGGCGGCAGCGTCAGCGCCAGTGTCGCTATCAGTAGCAATGTCCCCTTGATCATAGTGGCGCGCCAGGGCGATCGGCGCTACCAGAGTCTCGAGCAGATGTCCGGGCGTAGCCTGGCCTTGGCGTCAGGTAGCGCTGCGGGTGCCGCCGTGCAAACGTTCAACCAGAAGCTGCTACAGGCCAAGCGACCGCCGATCATCATCGAGTGGGTCGACCCCAGCCTGGCCGTCGAGGATGTGCTGGAGATGGTGCAGGCCGGTATCTTCAGCGTCACCGCAGTGGAGCAGCCGATTGCCGAGCGCTGGGTCAAGGTCATGCCCAAGCTGCGCCTGGAGCCGCACCTGGTGCTGGCTAACGACGGCGACATGCGTTGGTACATGCGTCGTGAAACACCGATGCTCGGCGCCAGTATCGACCGCTTCCTGGCGGCCTACCGCGCCCCGGCCGACCTGGATGGCGCGTTTCAACGGGTCTACCGGCGTCTCTACAAGGTGCATTACCCGCTTGGGCGAACCGAACGCCAGCGCCTGGAGAAAGTGCGCCCTGTGCTGCAACGGCATGCCGCGCTGCAGGGCTTCGATTGGCTGACCCTGGCGGCGCTGGCGTTCAAGGAGTCCACTCTCGATCCGGCTGCCCGGGGTGCCGGTGGCGCCACCGGCTTGATGCAGATAACCCCGGCTGCCGCGCGCAGTGTCGGGGTTGGCAATATCGGTGTGCTGGAGAACAACGTGCAGGCCAGCGCCAAGTACCTGGCGATGATTCGGCGCAACTTCTTCAACAGCCCGCAGCTCAATGAGCGCGAGCGCATGGCCTTCGTCCTGGCGGGTTACAACATGGGGCCGCAGCGGGTGCAGAGCATGCGCGCCGAGGCTCGCCGGCGTGGCCTGAATGCCAATCAGTGGTTCTTTCAGGTCGAGCGGATCGCCATGGAGCAGGTCGGCATGGGCGTGGTCAGTTATGTAAATAGCGTGAACAAGTACTACCTTGCTTATGACCGCGAGCGTTATTTGCTGGAGCCGCAGGAAACAGTGGTTAGTGCGCGGGAGTGATCTGTTTATACGATATTAATTAGCGATTTTATCGGATTTTAATATCTGCTAATTGGTTTAGTCTTGGCTTCATCTCCCCCTCCACACAAGGATTGCAGCCCATGAATACTCTGATCAAATCTGTCGTCGCGACTCAAGCCGGTTACGGCCTGACCATTGTGCGCATCATCGCTGGCCTGACCTTCGCTGCGCATGGTTCGCAGAAGTTGTTCGGCTGGTTCGGCGGTTATGGTCTGGTGGGCGTGGGTCAGTGGATGGAGAGCATTGGCCTGGCGCCGGGCTATCTGATGGCATTGCTGGCTGGTAGTGCCGAGTTTTTCGGCGGCCTGGCGCTGGTCATCGGTCTGTTGGCGCGCCCGGCGGCGGCAGTGTTGGCGGTGACCATGCTGGTGGCGATTGTCACCGTGCATTTGAGCAACGGCTTCTTCATGAGCGACAACGGTTATGAATTCGCCTTGGCCTTGCTGGCGATAAGCCTGGCCGTACTGGTCGAAGGGGCGGGCAAGCTGTCGCTGGACAGGCAAATCGCCGGTTAAACAACATCGCTAAGCAGCACGGACGCTATCCGTTCTGCGCTGCCAAGCCAGATAAATGCCGCTTTCCTGCCAAGGGAAAGCGGCATTTTTATTAAGATTTTTCTTGAGTGAGTAGCCAGACACCAGGTGCGGTTCACGAGGGGCGGTGTGAAACGTCAGTCCAGGTCGTCGCGCCGCAATGGCGAGGTATGCAACGGCCGATAACGGGTGTCGCGGGTGCTCTGCTCAGAGGCGAACAGGGAAAACCGGGTGACCGTGCAGGTGCAGGCTGCTGCGCCAGGTGGCGATGGCCTCGGCCAGTTCAGGTGGGCAGCCCAGGGCAAAGAACAGGCGCAGAACATCGTCTTGCATGGCGTTCGATTCTCATGCGGTGCGCTGTCTTGACAGTATTGCGCAGGCTTCTCTAGGATGCTGACCCATGCGCCGATTTAAACAGCTACTTGCGGGGCGCCGAGTCACTTGCAGATTGCAAGGCTCTGAGAAGTACTCTGCGGAGGCTTCGAAATACCGCTAAAGCGCTGGTTCGGTGTCGCCTCTCACCTGCCCGGCGGGATTCATGAGGCGGAGACATGAGCATGAGTTGCCCCCAACCACTGATTCGTTTGGCCCCGATCACGTCCGGGCTGAGCCAGCGCAACCCGAAAATTCTCCTCGGCGGCAATCACCAGCCGACCCTGCTGCGCTATCTCGACGGCTGGCCCAAGCGCTGGGGCGGGCCGCGCGCCTTTCTGATCCATTTCGTCGATGACCATCAGGCGCTGGCGCGTTTCGCCAGCGATAGCTTCGATATGGCGGTGCTGCAAGCACCCAGTGCCGAGCATCTGCACGCCAGCGTGCGTGAGCTGACGCGGGTCGCCAGGCAGGGTCTGATTACCCGGCGCTGAAGCACGTCTTACGGGTAATCGATGGCGATCACATACCAGGTCTTCTCGCCGGTCGGAGTTGCTACCCGCACTTCGGCATCCAGGGCTTTGCCGATCAGGGCGCGGGCCAGAGGCGAGTCGATGCTGATCAGGTTGAGTTTCAACTCCAGCTCATCCGGGCCGACGATCCGATAGCGTGACTCGTTGCCGTCCTCGTCTTCGAGGGTGACCCAGGCGCCGAAATACACCTTGTCGGCATCGCTGGGGCGACTGCTGACCACTTTCAGGCTTTCCAGGCGTTTAGTGAGAAAGCGCACGCGACTGTCGATCTCACGCAGCATTTTCTTGCCATAGGTGTATTCGGCGTTCTCCGAACGATCACCTTGCGCCGCTGCTTCGCTGACCGACTGGGTAACCTGGGGCCGGCGTACGTGCCAGAGCTCGTGCAACTCGGCGCGCAGGCGCGCCTCGCCTTCGGGGGTGATCAGAGGTGTACCGGCGGAGCGGGGTGGGCGATAGCGACTCATTTGACTGCTGTCTGGCCGATAAAACGCGAGTCTATCAGCCCTCGCGCAGCACCGTCAGCGGACTGACATTCAAAGCGCGACGGGTGCCGAGCACGCCGGCACCACCCACCAGCAGCGCGCCGATCGCGGGCAGCAGTAATAGCCAGGGATGGGCGTGCCAGGTCAGATCGAAGGCGAAGCGATAGAGCAGGAAGCTGATCAGTTCGCAGCCGATGGCCGCCAGCAGGCCGCTGATGGCCCCAAGCAGGGCGAACTCGGTCCGACGCGCCTTGACCAGCAATTTGCGTTCGGCACCCAGGGCGCGGAGCAAGGCGCCCTGGCGAATGCGCTCGTCCAGGGTGGCCTGCAAGCCGGCGAACAGCACGGCCAGGCCGGCGGCGAGCACGAACAGCAAGACGAATTCGATGGCCAGGGTGACCTGGGCCAGGATGCTGCGCAGTTGTGCGAGCAGGGCTTCGACTTGCAGCAGGGTGACCGCGGGGAAGGCGCGTGACAGTTCGACCAACTGTCGTTCCTGCTGGGCGGGCAGGTAGAAGCTGGTCAGGTAGGTGACCGGCAGGTCCTGCAGGGTGCCAGGCTCGAAGATCATGTAGAAGTTGGGCTGGAAGCTGTTCCAGTCGACTTCTCGCAGGTTACTGACCCGGGCGTCGCGGTCGAGTCCGCCGACATTGAAACGCAAGCGGTCGCCCAGCTTGAGCTGCAGGCTTTCGGCCAGCTCCGACTCGACCGAGACACCCGGCAAGTCGTCGGTTGTGGACGCGCTCCACCAAGTGCCAGCGAGCAACTGATTGCCCTCGGGCAGATCGGCCGCCCAGGTCAGGCTGAGGTCACGGCGCACGGCACGCTCGCCCTGGGACTCCTTGCTGACGATCTGCCGCACCGGCTCGTCATTGATCATGGTCAGGCGTCCGGGCACCACCGGATAGAGCGGGGCTGGGTGGGGCGAGAGTTCGGCCAGGCGCGCGGCGAATGCATCCTTGTCGGCCGGTAAGACATTCAGGGCGAAATGATTGGGCGCCTGCTCGGGTAATTGATCCTGCCAGGTATCGAGCAGTTCGCCGCGCAGCAGGGCGATCAAGGACATGGCCAGGAGAATCAGGCCGAATGCCAGGGCTTGTCCGGCGGCGGCCAAGGGGTGACGGAGCAACTGGCCGAGCCCCAGGCGCCAGTGCAGTGACGAGCGGGCGAGCAGGCGACGCAGGCTTTGCAGACCGAGCAGGAGCAGGCCGCCGAGCAGCAGGGCGGCGACCAGACCACCGCCGAGCAGGGCGAAGGTCAGTTGCAGATCCAGGCTCAGGCGCCACATGATCAAACCGAGGGCGAACAGGGCGGCGCCGTACACCAGCCAGGAGCTGGCGGGTACGGGTAGCAGGTCGCGGCGCAGCACGCGTAGCGGCGGCACTCGGCCGAGGGCCGCCAACGGGGGCAGGGCGAAGCCAGCGAGAGCGACCAGGCCGGTGGCGATGCCGGCGAGGGCGGGCCATAAACCGCCCGCCGGGATCTGCGCCGGGAGCAAGTCTTGCAGCAGGTAGAACAGGCCATGCTGGGCCAGCCAGCCAAGCAGGGCGCCGATCAGGCTGGCGCCAAGCCCGAGCAGGGCCAGTTGCAGGCTGAACAGTCCCAGCGCCTGGTTGCGCGACAGCCCCAAGCAACGCAGCAAGGCACTGGCATCGAAGCGCCTGGCGGCGAAGCGCGCGGCCGAAAGGGCCACCGCCACCCCGGCGAGCAGCACGGCCGCCAGGCTGGCGAGATTCAGGTAGCGTTCGGCGCGGCCCAGGGCGTTGCCGATTTGCCGATTGCCGTCGCGGGCATCTTCGAGGCGCTGGTTGGCCGCCAGATTCGTGCTGACTGCCTGGCGGTAAGCAGCCAGCGCCTCCGGCGTGCCACGCCAGAGCTCGCGGTAACGCACCCGGCTGCCGGGCTGCACCACGCCGGTGGCGGCCAGGTCATCCAGGTGCATCAGCACGCGCGGGGTCAGGCTGTAGAAGTCGCCGGCACGATCCGGTTCGTAGGTCAGGACCCGGCTCAGGATCAGGTTTTTCGAGCCGACTTCGATGGTGTCGCCGACGCTCAGTTCGAGTGCGGCGAACAAGCGTGCCTCGGCCCAGGCCTCACCGGGTTGCGGACCGGGGCCGGCTTGCTCGGCTGCGTAGGGTGCAGCGGCGCTTTTCAGCTCGCCGCGCAGGGGGTAGGCATTGTCGGCCGCTTTGACGCTGGCCAGTTGGATGCCGGCATCGCTGGCGATCACGCTGGAAAACTCGACCACTTGGGAATGGTCCAGGCCCAGCTGTTTGCCACGGTTGATCTGTTCCGGCGCGGCGGGCGAACTGCCGCTGAGCAGCAGGTCTGCGCCGAGAAACTCGGTCGCCCGCATCAACATGCCGTCATTCAATCTCGCGCTGAAGTAGCCGATCGCAGTGCTGGCTGCGACTGCGATCAACAGGGCGAAAAACAACACGCGTAACTCGCCGGCGCGGGCGTCGCGCAGCAGTTGGCGGGTCGCCAGCGAGAGCAGTCGGGCAAACGGCAAGTGCGTCATCAGGGTTCCACGTGGTCGACCAGATGGCCGCCTTCTAGGCGGATCAGACGCTGGCAGCGATGGGCCAGACGCTCGTCGTGGGTGACCAGAACCAGGGTCGCGCCGCGCTCCCGGTTAAGTTCGAAGAGCAGGTCGCTGATGCGCTCACCCGTGTGGCTGTCGAGGTTACCGGTGGGTTCGTCGGCGAACAGCACGTCGGGCTCGCCCACAAAGGCGCGGGCAATGGCCACGCGCTGCTGTTCGCCGCCGGAGAGCTGGCGCGGGTAATGGGTCAGACGCTGGCCCAGGCCGACCCGTTCGAGCAGGGCGCGGGCTCGCTGGCGGGCATCGGCATGGCCTTCCAGCTCGAGCGGCAGCATGACGTTTTCCAGGGCATTGAGGCTGTCGAGCAACTGGAAGGACTGAAACACGAAGCCGACATGCTCGGCGCGCACCCGGGCACGCTGATCTTCATCCAGAGTGTCGAGGTCGTGCCCGGCCAAGGCGACACTGCCGCCACTCGGCAGATCGAGACCGGCGAGCAGACCGAGCAGGGTCGACTTGCCCGAACCCGAGCTGCCGACAATGGCCAGGCTATCGCCCTTGTTCAGCCCCAGGGACAGATCATGCAGTATGGTCAACTCGCCTTCCGCGCTGGCAACCACTTTGCTAAGGTTGCGGGCGGTAAGAATGCTTGAGCTCATGGGGAATCCAATGCGTGCAGGGTTAATAAGTGCGATTTTTACCCTGTTGTGCTGGGGACAGGTCGCGCTGGCGGACACCGTGCTGGTCGTTGGCGATAGTATCAGCGCGGCTTTCGGCCTGGATACCCGTCAGGGCTGGGTCGCTTTGCTGGAAAAACGTCTGGCCGAGCAGGGTTATGAACACCAGGTGGTGAATGCCTCGATCAGTGGCGACACCAGTGCAGGCGGCGCCGCACGGCTGCCTGGGCTGCTTATCGAGCATCAGCCGAACCTGGTGATTCTAGAGCTTGGCGGCAATGATGGTTTGCGCGGCCAGGCACCGGCTCAATTGCAACAGAATCTTGCGTCGATGATTCAGCAGGCGCAGAAGGCGGAGGCCAAGGTGCTGCTTTTAGGGATGCGCCTGCCACCCAATTACGGTGTGCGCTACACGACAGCCTTTGCCCAGGTGTTTGCCACCTTGGCGGAGGAGAAACAGGTGGCCTTTGTCCCCTTCTTTCTTGAAGGGGTGGGAGGCGTTCCCGAAATGATGCAGCACGATGGTATTCATCCAGCCGCCGCGGCCCAGCCAGTACTCTTGGAAAACCTCTGGCCGGCCCTGCTGCCGCTGCTTTGACAGGCTTTTCCGCGAGCGGTCTTTCGGCTAATGTGGCGGCCCCGCCTAGGAGCCATCGATGCCGCGTTCTGCCTGGTCCTTGTACGCCTATCAATTGATCGAGCCGGACGAGCAGCTTGACCTGTTCGCCTGCCGAGAGGTGCGCGTGCATCTGGTCGCGCGTCAGCTCGAGCTGGGCGGCTTTGCCGATCGCACCCTGTGTGGCGGCTTGTTACCGGGGCAGCCGCTCTGGCGCGAGCTCGACAAAGGCATGTTGCGCGATACTCGCCTGTGTTCGGCGTGTCGCGCGAACCTCGACGCGCAGCGCCGCGGGCAGCGTTCGCTCTGGCCTGAGAGGCGGTGAAATAACGGTCGTCCTGCTTTGTCTAGCACAAAGTCACCCCGATACAGCGTTGGATATTTCCACCGCCGATGTACAATTACCCAGTTGAATTGTCAGCCATTTCGCCAAGGATTTCCGGATGTTGTCGCGCGTTCCTGCCGTCGCCCGTTGCTTGTCACTCTGCGCGTTGTTCGGCGCCAGTTCTGTGGTTGCCATGGAATGGCCTTTGCCTCCAGCCGGTGAAGACGTTGTCGGCCAAGTGCAGGTAATCAAAGCCAAATACGAAGACACCTTTGCCGATCTCGGGGTGGCCAACGATTTGGGCTATCTGGAAATGATCGCGGCCAACCCGGGTGTCGATGCTTGGCTGCCCGGTGAAGGCACGGAAATCATCCTGCCCACGCGCTTTATTCTGCCGTCGGGGCCGCGCGAGGGGATTGTGATCAATCTCGCCGAGTACCGCCTGTATTACTTCCCGAAAGGGCAGAACGTGGTGCACACCTATCCGCTGGGAATCGGTCGGGAAGGTTGGAGTTCGCCGGTGGCCGATGCACGTATCACCGTCAAAACACCGAATCCCGGCTGGACTCCGCCGAAATCAATTCTCGAGGAGCATGCCGCCAATGGCGACCCGCTGCCGGCTTATGTACCGCCGGGGCCGAATAACCCGCTGGGGCCCTACAAAATGGCATTGTCGGTGCCCGGCTACCTGATCCACGGCACGAACAAGAAGTTCGGTATTGGCATGCGTGTCAGTCACGGTTGTTTCCGCATGCTCAACCATAACGTATTGCAACTGGCTGACATGGTGCCGGTTGGCACGGCTGTGCGCATCGTTAACGAGCCATACAAGTTTGGTTTGAGTAACGGCAAGGTCTATCTGGAGGCGCATGCGCCGCTTGACGATACCGGCGAATCTTCTGTTGTAGACAGGCACGCAGCCGTCATCAATGCGTTACTCAAGCGTGAAGACCTGGGCAGCCTGCGACTGGACTGGGATATGGTGCGTGAGGTGGTAGCGGCCGAAGATGGATTGCCTGTGCCTATTGCTGAGTCGGGTGTGGTTGTTGCCAGTAGCGTAGTCACTGATATCTGAATACGCGAAGTCGGCCAGAATCTGCTGCGCAGAAACACCGACGGTTTTTCTGCTCCATAGTGCGTTTTTTGCGGAAAGCGGTCTTGAGCGTCAGACAGAAGTAGTCAGAGTTTCAGAAGCCCGTGCAGGTGATCGCTTTCAATAGGCCAATAGGCTGGCCTGCATTGGTTTCCTCAGGTGTAGTTCCTGAGGTTTTGAGCAAAGCACTGCCAGACGGCCAGGCCGCTATCTTTTGTATGGCGTAACTGCATTCGTCAGCGTCGTCATCGCGCTCCGTGGGATTTCGTCCGGAAGCTTCGAAATCCCACGGATTAGTGCTGCTACTGCTGGGTAGGCTAATCACCAGCAGTGGAGATGTCCGAGGTCCTAATGGGCCATCGCTCTGTGGAGTAAGCGCTTGCCCAGTGGCGGTTCAAGTGGAGAGGGCGATCAATGGCTGGCCAGTCTGTTAAGCGGGGATTTGGAAGACCATAAGCCAAAGTTCAATAAGTGTTAAATAAAGCCTTGACGCAGTTTCTGCTGGGCCTATAATGCGCACCTCTTCCGGCGCAGACCTCTCGGAAAACCTCTTGCAAAACAAGAAGTTAGCTTAAAAAGAGGGGTTGCAAAGCAGCGAAAGCTGTGTAGAATGCGCCG